>NZ_JBFANJ010000016.1:0-209790 GCF_040674795.1 Nonomuraea sp. NPDC049725
ACAGCGAGACGTTCCGCCTGGTCGGTATCGCTTTCGTGGCCGCGTACGCGCTCGGCACCAGCGCGCGGGCGAGCCGGTCACGTACCGCGGAACTGACCGAACGGGCACGCCGCCTCGAACAGGAGCACGTCGCCGCGGTCGCCGAGGAGCGGGCGCGGATCGCCCGCGACATGCACGACATCATCACGCACGCCGTCGGGCTGATGGTCGTGCAGGCCGAGGCCGGGCCCGTGGTCGTCCGGAGCGACGCGCCCAGGGCCGAGGCCGTCTTCGACGCGATCGCCGACACCGGCAGAGGCGCGCTCACCGAGCTGCGCGGCCTGCTCGCGGCCCTGCGCACCTCGGCCGTCCCGGTGGGGGAGGACCTCGGGCCGGTGCAACCGCGCCTGGACGGGCTCGCCTCGCTGGCCGGGCGGAGCGGCCTGGATGTGGACATCACCGTGGAGGGCGAGCGGCGGCCGGTGCCCGCCGGCCTCGAAGCCGCCGTCTACCGGATCGTCCAGGAAGCCCTCACCAACGTGCGCAAGCACGCCGGGGTGGACGCCGTACGGCTGCGACTGCGATGGACCGCGCAGGACCTGGTCGTCGAGCTCGCCGACGAGGGCGGCGGCCCGGCCCGAGGCGGCAGCGGCTACGGCCTGATCGGCATGCGGGAACGCGCGGCGGCGTGCGGCGGGACCCTCACCGCCGGACCGGGACCAGCCGGCGGATACGTGGTCAGGGCCGTCTTTCCGCTTGAATAGCGCACATGCTGCGCGTGCTCATCGCCGACGACCAGGATCTCTTCCGGGCCGGGTTCGGCCTGATCCTCGGCGCTCAACCGGACATGCTGGTGGTGGGGGAGGCGGCGGACGGCGACGAGGCGATCGCGCTGGCCGGGCGGCTGCGTCCGGACGTCGTCCTGATGGACGTGCGGATGCCGGGCAGGAACGGCATCGAGGCCACCCGTGAGATCTGCGCGACCACCTCCGCGAAGGTGCTGGTGCTGACGATGTTCGACCTGGACGAGTACGTGTACGACGCCGTACGCGCGGGCGCGAGCGGCTTCCTGCTCAAGGACATCCGCCGCGACGAGCTGGCGCACGCGGTGCGCACCGTCGCCGCCGGTGAGGCGCTGCTGGCTCCCGCCGCCACCCGCAGGCTGCTGGAGAGCCTGGTCAGACGGCCGGCCCACGACCCGATGCCGCGCCTGGCGGGACGGCTGGAGGCGCTCACCGAGCGGGAGCGCGAAACGCTCAGGCTGGTCGCCCGCGGCCTGTCGAACGCCGAGGTCGCCGCCACGCTCGTGGTCACCGAGCACACGGTCAAGACGCACGTCAGCCGCATCCTGACGAAGCTGGGCCTGCGGGACCGGGTGCAGGCGGCGGTGTTCGCCTACGAATGCGGCCTGGTGGTCGCCGGTGAGAGTGACCTCGGGGATCATACTCAGGACTGACGCGCCACCGGGGTCGCCTCCAGCAACATCGTCGTCATGAGACGTGCCCTGATCCCGCTCGTCGCGGCTCTGGCCTCGGCTGTCCTGCTGCACTTCGGCACCGGCCTGCACCCCGTGGCCTGGCTGACCTGGCTCGCTCCCTTGCCCGTGCTGGTCGCCGCTCCCCGCGTGGGGGCCGGGCTCGCGTTCGCCTCGGGCGTTCTGGCCTGGCTGGGCGGGCAGCTTCAGCTGTGGCCGTACTTCGCCGGGACGCTCGAGATGCCCGCCCTGGTGGCGGCCGGTCTCCTCGGCGGGCCGGCGCTGCTGTACGGCCTCGGCGTGCTGCTGCACCGCTCGCTGCTGGCGCGGCGGCGGCCGTTGACGGCCGCGCTCGCCGTGCCGGCGCTGTGGGTCGGCGTCGAATACCTGATGGCGCGGGCCGGTCCGCACGGCGCCTGGTGGAGCCAGGCCTACACCCAGGCCGACGTGTTGCCCGTCCTGCAGACGGCGTCCGTCACGGGAGTGTGGGGGATCACCTTCCTGCTCCTGTTCGCGCCCGCCGCCGTGGCCGCGCTGCTCGCGCCCGGCGCGACGCACCGGCTCCACGTCGCGGTGACCGCGGGCGCGCTGGCGGCGCTGGTGGCGGCGTACGGCTTCACCCGGCTCGGCGCCGGCCAGGACGGCGAGGGGCGCCGTACGGTCGCGCTGATCTCCACCGACCACCCGCGCGACACCGCGGAGCTGGACTCCCCGCAGGGGCGCGACCTGCTCCGGCGCTACGGCCAGGCCGTCGACGCGGCCGCCGCCCGCGGGGCCGAGATCGTGGTGCTGCCGGAAAAGACGTTCGAGGCCGACACCCCTCGGCTGCCGCCGGCCGGGCCGGGGGTCGAGGTCGTCACCGGCGTCGCGCTCGGCGCCGGCGCGACGTGGACGAACACCGCGCTGGCCACTCCGACCGGCGTCCGCTACGACAAACACCACCTGATACCCGGGCTGGAGTCGGGGTTCACCCCTGGACGGGCGCTGGCCTTCCTCGACCGGACCACCCTGGGGCTGATCATCTGCAAGGACCTCGACTTCCCGTGGCTGGTGCGGCAGTACCGCCAGGCCGGCGCCACCGCGCTGCTCGCGCCCGCGTGGGACTTCGACGACGACGCCTGGCTGCACAGCCGGATGGCGATGGTCCGCGGCGTGGAGAGCGGGCTGTCGGTGGCTCGCGCGGCCCGCCAGGGGTTCCTCACGGTGAGCGACACCCGTGGGCGGGTGCTGGCCGAGGGCCGCAGCGGCGAGCCCGGGGTGAACACGGCGAACACGGCGAACACGGTCAACACGGTGTACGCGGCGCTGCCGCGGCAGGGCGCCTCCACCGTCTACACCAGCCTGGGCGACTGGGCCGCCTGGTCCTCGATCGGGCTCTTGATCGTCGCGCTCACCAGGCTCCGCACCCGCCAGGTCGGACCGGTCTTACCTGGTCAGAAGCAGTGAGCCGGCGTCACGGGTGCCCGTCCATGCCCCGCGGGGTGGTGGCGTCGGTCGGGTCAGGCGTCGCTGGGGCCCGGTCGCCAGCCGACGCGCTGGGCCCACGTGTCGGCGCGGCGCACGATGTCCCAGACGAAGGGCTCCTTGGCGGAGACATACCGTTGCCGGTCATCACGGAACTGCCGCGCGCACCGCCGCTTCACCTCGGCGAACTCGGCCGCGGCGTCAGGATGGGCGCGCAGGTAGTCGCGGAACAGCAGGGGCAGCTGCTGGGAGAAGCTGCCGAGCTCGCGTACGTGAACGTGGGTGCGGCGGCTGCCCGGGGCCTCGCGGAAGTAGCGCTTGGTCAGCTCGGGGTTGTCCGCCCGATGCGTCAGGCCGAGCCGCTCCAGCGGGACCCTGTACGCGTCCAGCGGTTCCAGCGAGCGTACCGAGATCTGGATGTCGATGACCGGTTTGGCGGCGAGGCCGGGCACCGACGTCGAGCCGATGTGGTCCACCCGTAGGGCGCCGTCGCCGAGTGCCCCGCGCAACGTCTTCCCGATCGCGGCGAACTCCGCCTGCCAGGCCGGGTCATGGTCCACGACCTCGATCGAATCGCCCATGCCCTGATTGTCCCTGCTGGGCGCACCAGGGCTTACGGCAGTCCTATTATGTAAACGCATCCGTATGCGTATACGAATTGGGGTGGCCGGGATGCTGAAGGTTCTGGGCAAGATCGGGTTACTCGTGCCCGCGTTCGCAGTCGGCACCGCCTGGCTGGTCGTGCTGCGGATGAAGGACGTGCCGGTGCCGCTGCTGGTGGTCTATGGACTGCTGCTGGCCGGGGCGGTGGTCGGGCTGTTGTGGCCCGGCGTGTTCGGCCGGTCGGCGGCACGGCGCCGGGTGCCGGCGTACCTCGGGGTCCTGGCCGGCCTGGCCACCTTCGGGCTCTACCTCGCGGTCGTCTACTACGTCACGGACCTGCCGGTGCTGCTCGCCCTGGCCGCCGTCGCCTGCCTGGCGTGGGCGGTGGTCGCCTACCTGCGCGGGCGCCGGGCGGCGGGCGGCCGGGAGGAGCGGAGCACCAGGCGCGCCTTCCTGTCAGGCGGCGCCGGGCTGGTGCTGGGAGCGCTGGGCGTACTGTCCGTCGATCGGGTGGAACGGCAGCGACGCGAGGTGCTGGCGAGGGGGGAGCAGGAGCGGCGGGCGGCCGTGCGCGCCCCGGGCGCGCGGCGGCGGATCGACGACGGCGCCGTACGGGTGTTCCCGATTCACACCGGCGACACCATCGTCACGTACGGCCAGTTCTACGGCGGTCTGGACGGCTGGGAAGGGCTGAACGGCTACCTGCGCACCCTGGTGGACAAGGCGCAGATCGCGGTGCCGGTGTTCGCCTACCTCATCGACCACCCCCGGCACGGCCTCCTGCTGGTCGACAGCGGCGTCAACTGGGAACAGGCCCACGATCACGACGGGTACTACAACCACAACCAGATGGTCTCGCGCCTGCTGACCCAGCGCGACGAGTACAGGCTGACCCCCGATCAGGACCTGCGGGTACGCCTGGCCCGGCTCGGCTACGACGCCAGGGAGATCACCACCGTGTTCCTCACCCACGTCCACGACGACCACGCCGGCGGGCTGCGCGGCCTGCCCCAGGCGACGGTGGTGCTGGACCGCCGCGACTGGGAGCACGGTGCGGTCTACCCGTACTCCTTCGACCTGGTCAAGGACAACCTGTCCTTCCCCGCCTTCGACTCCGGCGCCTTCGGCCCGTTCCCCGCCGCCCAGGACCACTTCGGCGACGGCAGCCTCGTCCTGCTCCCCACCCCCGGCCACTCGCCGGGCCACATGTGCGTGCTGCTGCGCCTGGACTCCGGCAGCGTGCTGTTCATGGGCGACACCCTCTACACCCTGCCCCACCTGGCCACGGACCAGGTCCGCCAGATGACCATCGGCGGCGCCGACACGAACCGCCAGCTCGAGGCCGCCCGGCGCATCCAGAGCCTGCTGGCCGCCGACCCCGCCACCGTGCCGTTGTTCGCCCACGACAACACCCGCTACCAGTCCGGCCCGGTCGCCTCCGCGTTCGCCCACGGGACGCCCGGCGAGGAAGGGGTACGGGAGCTGCGCCGGTACATGGAGACCGTCCTCACCCCCGGCTGGCGGCTGCGGCCCGGGCACACCCCCCACTTCGTGCCGCCCCCGTCCGGTGCCGACCTGGGGCGGGTGGAGTTCCGATGACCTCCACGCGGACGACGCCGACCTCGACACCGTGATCGACATGATCGTCGGGGCGGCCATGTACCGCATGCTCATCGACCCGGCCCCGCCGCCACCCGCCAGTACCTGCGGGCCGTCCTCCGCCACGCCGACCGGCTGCTGCGGCCCCCCGACGCGCCCCCTCCTCGGCAGGAACGCCTCGGGGCGCCACCGGAACGAGTCGCGCGGGTGAAGGCGTGCAGGCGGGGCGGGTTTCGGCAGGGGTCAGGCAGGGGAGGGCGTCACACCGGCCAGGAGCTTCGCCGTGTCTGCCGGCGACTCCACCGGGAAGTGGTGGCTGCCCAGGTCGACGAGCACGATGTCGAGCCGGTCACCGTAGCGGTCGATCGCATCCTGCGTGATGAGGTCACGGATCGCGAACACGGTGATCGGCTGCTCCGTCTCGCGCAGCGCCGCGTCCATGTCCCAGCGCACGAGGCCCTCGATGGAACGCAGCCCGGCGGGCTGACGCACGGCGGCCATCTTCTCGAAGTACGCGTCCTTGAGAGCCGGGTCGGTCCCGGCCGGCGAGCCTCCCTCCACCAGGCCCCGTACGCCCGCGGCGAAGTCCTCCCTGAACACGCGCAGCATCGCCTCGGCCTGCTGCTCGCTCATCGCCGGGAACAGGGACAGATAGTGCAAGGCGTCGAGCGCGACCACGTGCGAGACCCTGCCGGGCAGCAGCCGGCCCACCTCGACGGCGACCGCCCCGCCGAGGGAGTGCCCGGCCACGACCACCTTGTCCACCGACTCAGCCTCCAGCACCGCGGCCACGTCGCGGGCGAACTCTTCGATCGTCCAGACCTCCCGCGCCGACCGCGACTCGCCGTGCTCGGCGAGGTCGATCGCCAGCACGCGGTGGTCGTCGGGCAGATGGTCGGTCACCGCGTCGAAGTCGCCGCGGTCGCACGCCCAGCCATGAATGAGAGCCAGGGCCGGCCCTTCCGCCGGACCGCTGGCCGTGTAGCGGATCGTCGTGCCACCGGGCCGCCGTACCTCCCGGTCCTGCCTGATCCTGTGCGTAGTTGTCATGATTCGTCCTCATTTCGCGAAATTGGCAGGGATGTCTTCGTCGGGGCCTCAGTCGCAGGGAACCGTGGCCATGCGGGACTGGAGCCGTAGCTGGTTCAGGCGCAGGGCGAAGGCGGAGAAGGTGATCAGCGCGATCGCCAGCGCGTAGATCACGGTGGCGGACCTCAGTCCCAGGGCGGTGACGGCGATGCCGCCCAGCACGGCGGGCACGCTGTTGCCCAGATAGTTGATGACGTTCGCCAGCGCGAAGACCGCGCCGCGCTCGTGTGGCCTGGCGATCCGGGCGAAGGTGCCGAACGTGGCCAGCACCGACCCGCCGAAGCCGATGCCCGCGACGACGGTGCCGGCCGCGGCGAGCCAGACGAGATCGCCCGCCACGCCGGCGAGCGAGATCAACGTGCCGAGCCCGAGCAGCGCCGCGGCGGGGGCCAGCAGCGAGGACGCCGGGCGGGAGCGGAGCAGGGCGACCGCGAGCGCCGCGGTGCCCGCAAGCAGCGTCACGACGACACCGCCGATGAGATGGCTGCGCAGCCCCAGCAGCTCCGCGGCGACCGACGGGCCGAGGGACAGATACATGCCGGCCAGCGCCCAGGTGGCGATCATCGCCGGCACCAGCGGGACGATGTCGGCGCGCAGGTGTGCGGGCATCGCCACCCGGGGGCGAAGGGAGGCCAGCGCTCCCGGCCTGCGCAGCGACGTCTCCGGCAGCAGGGCGACGACCACCCCCGCCGCAACCATGCCTCCGAGCAGCAGCGCATAGATCAACCGGGTCGGTGCCGGACCGAACTCCACCAGCACACCACTGCCGACCGCGCCCAGAGCCAGCCCGGTCAACGGCGCCACCGACGTGACCACGCCCGCCCGGCCGCGAGCCGACTCCGGTTCGAGATCGACCAGAGTGGCGCTCAGCGCGGTCGTCGCCGCCCCGGTCGCGACACCCTGCAGCACCCGGGCGGCGGACAGCACCCACACGTCTCCCGCGACCAGGAACAGCACCAGCGCGACCGCCTCCAGCCCGATCGCCGCCGCGAGCACCGGCCGGCGACCGAGATGATCCGACAGCGCTCCCACGACCAGCAACGAGGCCAGCAGGCCGAACACGTAGAGAGCGAAGACCACGGTCAGCACCCACGCCGTGAACCGCCACTGCTGCTGGTAGATCACGTAGATCGGTGACGGCGCGCTGGAAGCGGCCAGGAACAGCACCAGGACGGCGGCCACGGACGAGAAGGCACCTCTCCACGGCCGGCGGTGCGGACCGGCGACAGGCGGTGCGGTGCCGGAGGACGCGGTATCGTAGGAATCAACAGACACTGGAACCTCGCAGTGATCGTTGCGTTAGTGGCTGGAAACGTACCACAAACGCAGTGATTACTGCGAATTAAAAGCAGCGATCGATGCAATAATGGAGACATGCCAGCTCAGAGCTCTCCACCGCGCACCGACAGCCGGCCCGGAGGTCGCTCAGCCCGGGTCCGGGCGGCCGTCCACCAGGCGGTCAAGGAACTGCTCGCCGACGAGGCCGGCGACGCGCTGACGATCCCGGTCATCGCCGCGCGCGCGGGGGTGCATGCCACAACCGTCTACCGCCGCTGGGGCTCCGTCGGCGAGCTGCTCGCCGACGTCGCGACCAGCCGCTTCTCCGGCGATGTCGTCGTCCCCGACACCGGCAGCCTCCGCGAGGACCTGGAACGCTATGCGTACGACCTCGCCAGGGACCTCAGCGACCCGGACACTCTCGCGCTGGTACGGGCCATCGTCGGCACGGGCGGGGAAGGCGCCGGCGTGTGCCGCATGGAGCGGCAGCGGCAGCTCGAAGCCATCATCGAACGCGAGCAGGGGCGGGGCAACGAGGTTCCGAGCATCGAACGCGCCATAGAGACCCTGCTCGCCCCCCTCTACTACCGGGCCGTCTTCACCGACCAGCCCCTTTCGCCCGAATGGGCGCGTTCGCTCGTGTCGCATCTGCTACCGAAATAACCTGACGCCGCGCCGCCGAGAACCTCGTCCGTGTGGCCCTCCCGTCAAAACGGGCAGAGGTGGCTATAGGCCGCAGGAGCCGGCGGGCGCTCCGGAAGCTGTGCCCCGCCAGCCGAGGCCAACCAGTGGCACGAGCGAGAGGTCAGCGGGGCCGCCGTGTTCTTACCGGCGGCTCTTCCCGCACCCCTTCGGCGGGGACGCGGGCGGTCCGGTCCAGCCCGATTCGGGGCCGCGGGCCTGGTAACCCATGACCTCTCCCTTGGTCGCTCCCAGGGCGGTGCGGGCCGCGTGGGAGACGCGCGCCAGCGTCACCCCCGTAGCCGGGTCGAGGATGTGCCTGTCATAGACCGGCAGTTCCTTGCGCGGCTTGTCGGAGTACACCAGGGAGCCTCCCGCGCCGCCGAAGTCCACGGACATGCCCCTTCTGCCCAGCGGGTCCGTCACCGTGCCCACGACCTTGGTGGTCGGCAGGCCGGCCAGAACGCGGATGATCGCGGCGCGCTGGGCGGGGCTGAGCGGCATGCTCAGGAGGTTCGCGGTGATCGGCAGGAACTTCTCGAACGGCTGCGTGAAGCCGCGGCCGTTCCAGGTCTCGTGATAGGCGCGGAACCGCTTCACGAGCTGGGCCGGATCGGTGGGGATCGCGGCGAGGTCCGCCATGGTGAACTCGCTGACCGAGGTGTCGGGGTAGGTTCCCGCGGGATTCAGGCTCAGGCTGTACGTGCAGTCCTCCGGCTCGTCGGCGACCGGAATCGGCTCGCACGGCCCGCTGGTCTCGCAGTGCCCCTTGACCTCGGCGGGAGCGCCCGCCGCCCGCCAGGCGCGCTCGTCCGCGGCCGTGGCCGGGCGGGCGCTGTCCTGCCGCCAGACCTGCGTGAGCACCGGATCCGCGGGATCGCGCGGCTGCCAGGTCTCGCGGCGTCCGGTCACGATGAGCCTGTAGCCACGGGCGGACAGCCTGTTGCCGTCGATTCGCACGTCCCGCCAGTAGGCGCCGCCGGCCGCGGGGAGCTTCTCGATCCTGTCGGCCAGGTCGTACAGTTCCTGGTTGGTCCTCGGCGGAGTGAGCACGGCTGGGGCCGGCGCCAGGTTCGTCACCACCGCGAGGACCAGGGCCACGATCGCGGCCGTGGACAGCGGCGCCCACAGGACCACCAGGCGGGAGCGCGGGGGACGGCCTGGGCGCGCGAGTGCTGGTGGCGCCTCGGCGGTGGCCCTGAGCAGCAGGTCGTCAGCGGAGACGCGTGATCCGCGGTCCAGCGAGGCCGGGCGGGCCAGGGCGAGCAGGTCCATCGCGTCGGGCTTGCGGCTCATCGCAGGTTCCTTCCTGGAACGGTCACGGGCTTGCGGGGTGTGGTGGTGCCGGTGGCTTCGACCGCCGCCTGGAGCCGGCGGCGCGCCCGGTGCAGGCGGACGAAGAAGGCGGCCTTGGTGCAGCCGAGCACCGTGGCCGCTTCCGTGGTGGACAGGCCGTGCCAGGTGGTCAGGGTCAGGATCTCCTTGTCAGCCTCGGACAAACCGGCCAGGGCGCGGAGTACGGCGACGCGTTCGGTGGCGTGCTCGCCCACGTCGGTGGCCGCCTCGTCGGTCCACCTGCGCAGTTCGGCTTCCAGGGATTCGCGCCGTGCGGCCTGCCGGTAGTTGTCACGCAGGATGTTGCGAGCGACGCGGAGCAGCCAGGGCAGTGGCGCCTGGTCGGGGATGCTGTCCAGACGCCGCCAGGCCACCAGGAAGGTCTCGCTGACCACTTCCTCCGCGAGTTGGTGCCCGGCGCGACTCGCCGCATAGCCGTACACCCGCGCTTGGTAGGTGTTGTAGAGCGCGGTGAAGCGCTCAGGTGGGTTTGGCAAGCCGGGTTCCTTCGGTCAGGGACGAACGTTCACAGAGCAAGTGGTCCGAAGGAAGGCTTTCTTACATCCCGATTCGGGCACGCCCCAGGGTGTCCGCACCTGGACCACGCCCTCGCTGCCGCGGGCCGCCCGGACCGCGGGCAGCACCCGGGCCGGCGAGGTGTCGCGTGGCAGCAGCCCGGCCGCCCCCGCCCGCCGCCTCCTCGGCGGTCGCCGCCTCTCCTGCGACCTCCAGGCCGCCCGCGGCCCGGAGGAGCGCCGGCCCGAGCCGCTCGCCGCCGACCACCACCACCTTGATCGTCTCCCGGTACGCCGGCAGGCCGCCCGGGATCGGCGCCCGGGGCCCCCGAACGGGGACTCTGCCCCTTGCCTACCGGACGCCCTTTTCGTTTTCTTGGTGCGCGTGCTACGTTGAATAAACGTTTACTCAATGAGGTGGGGCAGTGTCCAGGACACGAAGTGAGCAGGCGGCATGGCGCCGGGAGCGGCTGCTGGACGCGGCCTTGCGCGTGTTCGCCGACAAGGGCGTGGACGGGGCCACGGTCAAGGACGTGGCCCAGGCCGCCGAGGTGACGCCGGGGCTGCTGTATCGCTACTTCGACAGCAAGGAGGCGATGGTGGAGACGCTCCTGTCGGAGCGGGGGTTCCTGCCGCGCCTGCGGGAGTTGCGGGCCGAGCAGGAGAACGACCCGCGGCCGGCCGTCGTGGTGCTGGCCGAGACGCTGGCGGCGTTCGACCGGCTGCTGGCCGACAACGCCGAGCTGATGGCGGTGTTCTTCAGCTCCGCCCAGGCCCGCGTGCCGCTGGCGGCGCTCGTGGGCGAGGGCCAGCGGCTCATCGGCGACTTCCTGTTCGAACGCGTCGAGGCCGGCGAGCTGCGCCTGCACGACACGGTCACGGCCGCCAGGACCCTGTTCGCCACCGTCGCCGTCAACCGGCGGCTGGGCACCCCCGTCGACGTCGCGGCCCTGGTCGGGCTGCTTTTTCCGGAAGAAGGATGAGATGCGCGCACAGTGCTGCGTCGTCGGGGGCGGCCCCGCGGGCATGATGGCCGGGCTGCTGCTGGCCCGTCAGGGCGTGGAGGTGATCGTGCTGGAGAAGCACGCGGACTTCCTGCGCGACTTCCGCGGCGACACCGTCCACCCCTCCACCCTGCAACTGATCGCCGAGCTGGGCTGGATCGAGGAGTTCCTGGACCTCCCGCACACCAGGATGCCGCAGGTCACGGTCAACCTGGGCGGCCGGGACATCACCTTCGCCGACTTCAGCCGGCTGAACGTGCGCTGCCCCTACATCGCGTTCATGCCGCAGTGGGACGTGCTGGACTTCCTGGCCGGGAAGGCCACGGCCTACCCCTCCTTCCGCCTCGTGCGCCGGGCCCGGGCCACGGGACTGCTCACCGAGCGGGGGAGGGTGACCGGCGTCCTGGCCGACACCGCCGACGGTCCCGTGGAGGTGCGGGCCGACCTGGTGATCGGCGCCGACGGCCGCCATTCCACCGTACGGGCCGCCGCCGGCCTCACCCCGGTCAGCGCCTCACCGCCCATGGACGTGCTCTGGTTCCGCCTGCCCCGCCACCCGCTGGACGACGTGCCGTTCTTCCAGGGCGGCAAGGGGGCGCTGATCTCCATCGACCGTGGCGACTACTGGCAGCTCGCCTACGCGATCCCGGCCGGCGCCTTCGACGAGCTCAGGGCCGCCGGGCTGCCGGCGTTCCGGGACCGGGTGGCGCACCTGGCCCCCGCCCTGCGCGAGCGCGTGGAGGAGATCCAGGACTGGGAGGCGGTGCACCACCTGAGCGTCCGGGTGGACCGGCTGTCGCGCTGGCACCGGCCAGGAGTGCTGTGCATCGGGGACGCCGCCCACGCCATGTCGCCCGCGGGCGGCGTGGGCATCAACCTGGCCGTGCAGGACGCGGTGGCCACCGCCAACCTGCTCGGCCCGCTTCTCGCCCGGGGCGGCGTGCCGCAGGACGCCGACCTGGCCCGGGTGCAGGCACGCAGAGCACGCGCCGCGCGGATCACCCAGGCCTTCCAGCTCGGCATCCTGCGCGACCTCTACCCCAAGGACCTGGGCGACGACACGACCCGGCACGTGCCGCCGGTCCTCACGGCGTTCCGGACGCTGCCGCCGTTGCGCCACCTCCTCGGGCGTTTCATCGGCCTGGGCGTCCGCCCGGAGCACCTCGCCGCATGACGCGTCAGGGGCGCTCGAGATCGAAGGTCACGTCGGCCAGCCGCACCGCGCGCACCTGCCGATCCTCGATGATCTTCCTGAGCTGCTTGACGGTCACCAGCTGATCGACGTAGCCGTACGCGAGCCCTTCGCCCGACGCCTTGCGCAGCCGCGCCAGGTTCAGGTCGAACCGGCGCAGATTGGGCTCATCGTGCTGCCTCAGCGTCTTCACCCAGGACCGGAAGGCCGCCAGGTCCTCCGGAGGAAGATCACTGCACCTGGTCACCTGGCTCATCGGGGCGACGCCCAGGAACGTGGTCATGTCGCTGCCCCAGGTGATGGGCGCCGACCCTGGACGGGCCTCGTACACCACCTTCTCCGGGCACGCGCCGTACTGCTGGGCGAAGCCGACCAGCGAGTCGGCCGTGAGCGGCCGCTCGAACTCCACCACGGCGAGAGCGTTCATGTCCTGCGGCAACCTCGCCAGAACCTGCCGGATGTCCGGCTTGCGCTGGAGCTGGGTGCCCATGTTGAACAGCGCCTGGGTCAGCGTGGTGTTCGCCAGCTGCGCCCACGGCAGTTCCTCGACCCCGCCGAACAGGTTCTGCCGTACGGTGAAATCCGGCCGGCTCTGCAGGGCGAATCCGCCGTGCGCGCGCATCGGCGCGGCGGTCACCGTGAAGGACATCGACAGCGGCTCCGTCCGGCAGCACGTCCAGGACGTGACCGTGTAGGCGGGCTTGGCGATCTGCAGCGCGGTGCCGAGGACGTGGACCATCCGCCCCTCCCGGTCGCCGCGCGTCTGGATCAGCGCCGAACCGAGGGTCGCCACCAGCACGAGCGCCGTGAGGACGCCCAGCACGAGCACGGCGGTCCTGCGGATGCCACGGCGTATCGCGCGCCGGGTCGCCTTGGGGTCGAACTCGGGGATCAGCAGGGGTTCGGGCTGCTCGGTCATGCGTCGTCTCCGTAGCTGTCGGCGAAGGCGGCGCGGGCCCGCCAGATCGCGGTCTTCACCGCCGATGTGCTCTTCCCGGTCATCGCGGCCACCTCCACGAGCGAGAACCCCTCGATGTAGACCAGCAGGAGCAGCCTCCGGTGCTGCTCGGGCACCCGGTCCAGGGCCTCGCGGACGTCGACGGCGGCGACGTCGAGCGCGGGCACCGCCAGCTCGCCGGGATCGGGCAACGGCAGCTCCAGGCGGCGGCGCCGGGCGTGATCGATGAGGACGTTGCGCGCGATGGCGAGCAGCCACGCGCCGGGGTTCTCACCACGCCAGCCGAGCAACGCCCGGGTGGCCTTGATGAACGTCTCCTGGGCGAGGTCCTCGGCCAGATGGGGGTCTCGGGTGCGCCGCTGAAGGAACCCGCACACGAGCGGCCAGTACTCGCGGTACAGCTCCTCGATGATGGGGGCCTCCGGGCTTGAACGACAGTCACGTCATTGAGGACGAGCCGATACGCCCGATGGTCACAGACCATTTCCCGGCAGCGGAGTCGCCGTGGTGGACAGCGCGTACGTGACGCCCGTGAGCCGTTCGGAGAGCTGCCAGAGGCGGGCGGCCGTGGCGGTGTCGCGGACGGCGCGTTCGCGGGTCCGGCGGGTGGGCTCGCCGCACAGTTGCAGCACGCCGTCGGGGACGACGTAGCAGCCGCCCGGCAGATCTGGCTCGGTCGCCGCGTACAGGGAGGTCCTTGCGCCTTCCGGGGTGGGACGGAAGGCCGCGCGCACCAGCAGCCGCGTGAGGGTCGCGTACACCCGACCCCTGCCGCTGTTGGCGCCGCCGGTGAGCACGTTCGTCCGGGTGAGGCCGGGGGCGACGGCCATGCTGCGCAGCTTGCGCCCGGCGGCGTCGGCGCGGCGTTGCAGCTCGACGGCGAAGTACAGGTTGGCCCGCTTGGACTGCACGTAGGCGAACGCCGTGCGGTAGCGGCGTTCGGCGTTGAGGTTGTCCAGGTCGAAGCGGGCGAAGCGCTGGCCTTCGCTGCTGACGGTGACCACCCGCGGGTCGGGCGCGGCGAGCAGGTGCGGCAGGAGCAGGCCGGTCAGGGCGAAGGCGCCCAGGTGGTTGACGCCGAACTGCGATTCGAACCCGTCGGCGGTCCTGGCGTACGGCACCATCGCCACCCCGGCGTTGTTGACGAGCAGGTCCAGGCGGCCGAGGTCCCAGCCGGCGGCGAACTCCCGGATGGCGGCCAGGCTGCCCAGGTCCAGCCGTCGCAGCTCCAGGCGGGCGCTGCCCGTCTCGTCCCGCATGCGGGCGAGGGCGGCCCGGCCGCGTCCGGGGTCACGGCAGGCCAGGACGACGTGCGCGCCCCGGCGGGCCAGCTCGCGGGCGGTGACGTAGCCGATGCCGCTGTTGGCGCCGGTCACCATCGCGACGCGTTCGCTCTGGTCGGGGATGGCGTGGAAGGTCCAAGGGGGAGGGTTGCGCATGGTGTGTCACCTCAGGGGACGCAGGCGAATGTATCGCAACTCAAAGTTGCGATAAAGTCATCCTGTCACCCATCCTGCGAATATCGCAACTTGGAGTTGCAATGCAGTCTGATCACCCCCCGGCCCGGCCGGTCGGCCGCGGCGTCAAGGTGCGCGCCGCCGTGCACGCCGCCACGCTCGCCGAGCTCGTGGACAAGGGCTACGCCGCGCTCAGCGTCGAGAACGTCGCCCAGCGCGCCGGGGTCCACAAGACGACGGTCTACCGGCGCTGGAAGGATCGCGAGAGCCTGCTCACCGACGCCCTGGCCGAGCACATGGCGACGGACGTCCCCGTTCCCGACACCGGCGCGATCGAGACCGACCTGCGGGCGCTGGCGCGCTCGATCGTCCAGACCTTCACCACCCCGACCGGGCAGGCCATCCTCGCCGCGATGTTCACCGGAGCGGCCCACCTCCCGGAGATCGCCGCAGCGCGGCGCCACGTCTTCGACGACCGCCTCGCCCGCGCCGAACCCGTGGTCACCCGCGCCGTCGAGCGCCGCGAGCTCCCCGCCGGCACCGATCCGGCCGAGCTGCTGAAGACCCTGGCCGCGCCGATCTACCTGCGCCTGCTCATCACCGCCGACCCGGTCGACGAGACGACCGCCGACCGGGCGGTGGAGGTGACCCTGGCCGCCGCCCACGCCGGCGCCCTGCGGACGCCATCCCCCCGCCCGGCGGACGGGTAGCGGCCTGGGGATCGAGCCTCGGGCCAGGGAGCCAGCCACATAGCTCTGCGCGACTTCGGCCATGCATGGAGTAGCGGAGAGCCGGGCTGACCTCGCTATTCGCCGAGCTTCTTGGCGTAGAGGGTGATCAGTGTGGAGGTGGGGACGCGCTTGCCGGCGGCCGGGGTCTGGCGGACGACGACCCAGTTGCGGTCGAGGACCTGGAGGCGGCCCTGGCCGGTGGCGTCCTTGTCGTTGAGGATGTAGAAGCCGGTGGCCTGGAGGTGGTCCTGGGCGGCCTGGAGGTTCATGCCGACGACGTCCGGCAGGCGGACGCGCTGGGCGCTCCTGCGGCTGGGGGCGGTGGATTCCGGTTGGTCAGTGGTTAGGTCACCCGATGGTGGCGGGGTCGTGGTGGTCGTCGCGGTGACGGTGACGGCGGGCGCCGGCGTGTTGGTCGACGGGGCGGCCGGGGAGCAGGCGGACGCCGTGGCGGCGATCAGGAGCGCGGCGGGGGTGAGCGCACGGGCGAGGTGCATGGCTGGAGCCTCCTGGGAGCGGTGGGCCGACCCTTCTGAATCACGAAAAGTAGGCGGGACGTTACTCTCGGATCAGGGCCGGCCCGGGCCGGGCTCAGAGGTTCACCGCGGACGCGGTCTCCTGCAGCTCGGCGGCGTCCATGTGGGCGACCCGGCTGGTGAAGAACCAGGAGTGGCCGAACGGGTCCTCCAGCTCGACCTGCAGATCGCCGTGGAACTGCATCTCCACCGGCCGGATCACGCGTGCTCCCGCGGCGATGGCGCGTTCGGCGAACGTCTCGACGTCCGCCACGAAGACCATCAGGTTGACCGGCGTGCCGCCGATCGTCCTCGGGCTGCGGAAGCGGTATTCGGGGTACTCGTCACGCAGCATGAACACCGCGTCGCCGATCCGGAACTCGGCGTGCGCGATCTTGCCGCCCTGGCGGGGGATCTCGATGCGCACGTCCGCGTCGAAGGCCCGCCGGTAGAAGTCGATGGCCGC
Source organism: Nonomuraea sp. NPDC049725 (assembly GCF_040674795.1). Classification (NCBI taxonomy): domain Bacteria; kingdom Bacillati; phylum Actinomycetota; class Actinomycetes; order Streptosporangiales; family Streptosporangiaceae; genus Nonomuraea; species Nonomuraea sp. NPDC049725. The sequence goes on from NZ_JBFANJ010000016.1 coordinate 16,341, forward strand.
CTTGGCGTCGTGCACGTTGAGGTAGGGGACGCCGCCCTTGTACTCCTCGGGGATGGGGTTCGTCATGGTGTGCTCCTTCGTCGTGGTCATGACTCCATCCTGGCCACGGCGCCGACCTGCAACAACGACGAGATCCGCAACGACCGTCAACCCTTGGGTTAACGATCCAGTTCGGCCTGGAGGAGGGCGAGGAAGGAACCGACCCGGCCGGTCCGGCCGCCGGCCGGCCAGACCGGCCCGTACTCGATCGGCGGCAGGCCGGCGATGGGCACGTAGGCGATGTCCGGCCGGGCGTGATAGCGCGTGGCCTGGTTCCCCACCACGGCCATCCCCGCGCCGCCGCTGACCAGCGTGAGCAGTTCCTGCCGCGAGGTCAGCACCCGCTCGCGCCGGACGGGCCGCCCGCCGGGGGTCCGCGCCGGGATGATCGCGTCCAGCAGGTACGCGGGCGCGTCGGCGGGCACGAGCACGGCGTCCCTGGCCAGGTCCTCCACCGTGACGCTGTCACGCCGGGCGAAGGGATGCCTGGCGGAGACGGCCAGCACGCGGGGATCGCGCAGCAGCGCGGGACCGCTTGCCAGGTCGGGCTCCCGTACGGGCAGCTCGGTGATCTGCAGGTCGAGCTCGCCGGTGCGCAGCGCGCCGAACGCGTCCGACAGGTGCACCTCGCGGATGCGCACCTCGCCGCCCGGATGGCGGGCGCGGAACGCCTCGGCTGCGGCCATCAGGGCCTCGCCCACGAGCGGGCTGGAGAAGCCGACCCGCAGCGTCCCGGTGAAGCCGCGCCCGGCGGCGACCGCCTTGGCGATGCCCTCCTGGATGCGCCGGTGCCCGGCCTCCACGTCCTCGCGCAGCGCGCTGCCGACCGGGGTGAGCGCCACCTGGCGGCTGGTCCGCTGGAACAGCGCGACACCGAACCGGCGCTCCAACTGCTTGATCGTCTGGCTCACCCGGGCGGCGCTGACTCCCAGCCGCTCCGCCGTGCGGGTGAAGTGCAGCTCCTCGGCCAGGGTGAGGAAGATTTCGATGTCGCGCCGTTCCATGCCCCGTACGTTAGCGACCGTCCCGCTCGGTTCATGGCGCCGGCGGCGACCTTGGAGGACGTGACGATGACCCCTGAGACCGTCGGCCGGCTGCGGGCCGAGGCGTCACGCGACGACTATCCGTCGATGGCCCGGCTGGCGCGGGCCCTGTACGAGCTCGGGCACGACCGGCGCGAGGTGCTGCGCGAATGCTACGGCGTCACGTTCCCCGAGGAGCTGTTCGTCGTCGTCGACGGCGGGATGTGGCGGCTGGAGCTGCGCGCGCGCTTCACCAACCAGCCGTGGCAGCCGGCCGTCCCGCCGGACCGGGGAGGCCCGGCGGCGACCTCCAACAGCATGTACGGCACCGAGCTGCGGCTCCTGGCCGAGGATCCTGACCTGATGCCGCTCTTCGGCATCCCCGCCGTCCTGTTCGACACGCCTGACCAGGTCGTCTGCTATCGGCTCAGCGAACTCCGGGAGGGCCGTTCGACGGTCTTCCGGCTCCCCAGGACGGCTCCCGCCGCGAAGGCGCGGCATTGCGGGGCGTCGATGCTGGAGGTGCTGCACCGCGAACACCTCCAGGCGGTGCGCCGGGTGGAGAAGCAGCTGAGCGACCCGCGTAACTGGGGCGCCGGTTCGGTGGACGACGAGGAGGTGGCGGAGGAGTACGCGGCTCTGGAGCGGGTCCGCGAGCTGCAACGCCGGGTGGCCGAACGCGCGGAGGGCTGAGCGACCCGCGGCGAGCGCGGTGTCAGGGCGCCAGGTCCCGGCCGGGGGAGTGGAGGCCGTGCAGCAGCTTGGCGAGCTGGTCGCCGTCCTGCGGGTCGAGCCGGTTCGTCACCGGCGTCAGCGCGCGCCGTACCTCGTCGTACACCTGCTCCGCCAGCTCCAGCCCGGCCGGGGTGATGAACACGTCGACGACGCGGCGGTCCTGGGCGTTCTTGCCCCTGGCCACCAGCCCTCGCTGCTCGGCGCGGTCGATGAGGCCGGAGAGGGTGGACTTGTCCAGGCCGAGGAACGCGGCGAGCTCGGTCATGCGCGGGCGGCGGTCGCGCAGGATGCCCAGCACCCGCAGCTGGGTGAGCGAGAGGTCGTGCTCGGCTCCGATGCGGGTGAGCACGCCGACCACCTCGAAGGTGTTGCGGACGAGGGCGTCCACGAGGGCGTCGGAAGTCATGTGCTCACGCTACCCATCGTGCTTTGCATTACAAACCAGCGGGACCGGACGCAAGAGCGGGGTGGTGACAACCGCGTGGTCGTGTGGTTACACTCACGGCCAACATTTTTGTTCAAGCTGAGAGAAATAAATGCACTCTGCCACCGAACCTCGTGCCACCAACCGCAGCGCGGTCCTGTCCACGCTGCTCTCCGGGCGTTCCCTGGAGCGTGGACAGATCGTGGAGGGCACCGGGCTCAGTCGTGCCACCGTGTTCCGCATCGTGGACGACCTGCGTTCACGCGGTTTCGCCCGGGACGCGGCCGTGCAACCGGCCAGCGGCAGAGGAAGGCCGTCGACGCTCGTCCAGTTCGACGGCTCCGTGCACCTGGTGGGCTGCATCGACCTCGGCGGCACCAACTGCCGCTTCGCCGTCGCCGACGCGCTGGGCAACACGCTGGTCCGGGCCAAGCACCCCACCCCGCTCGCGCTCGACGGCGAGCGGCTGGCCGGCTGGATGGCCGAGCGCATCCACGAGCTGGCCGGCGCGGTATCGGGACAGCATGGCCCGCTCGGCGCGGTCGCCGTGGGACTGCCGGGTGTGGTGTCGGGCGACAGGTCACGGGTCGTCGGCTCGCACAACCTGCCGCAGCTCCACGGCACGGTCTTCGTCGACGCCCTGCGCGAGCGCATCGCCGTGCCGACGACGCTGGACAACGACTCCAAGCTGGCCCTGGTCGGCGAGCTCCAGTACGGCGCGCTGGCCGAGAAGGAGACCGCGGTGCTGCTCACGCTGGGCACCGGCCTCGGTTCCGCGGCGGCGATGAACGGCCAGGTCCTGTCCGGCAAGGACGGGCTGCTCGGCGAGTTCGGGCGGCTGCTCATCCCCGGCACCAAGACCCGGCTGCGTGACCTCGTCTCCGGCGCCGGCCTGGTCGCCCACGCCCGCGCCGCCGGGTACGACGTGACGCACGCCAGGCAGATCCTGGAGGAGCCCGAGCGCTTCGGCGACCTGCGGCAGCGCATCCGCGACGCGCTCGTCCACCTGGTGTCGATCGTGGCCCTGGCCTACGAGCCGCGCACGGTCATCGTGACCGGCGGGTTCGGCGACGGCCTGGCCGAGTCGGCGCTCGACGAGGTCCAGGGCGAGGTGCTCGACCTCGTCGGCGTCAGCACCCGGGTCCGCCGCACCATGCTCGGCGGCCAGGCGGGCCTGCTCGGCGCGCTGGCCATCGCGCTCGGCGACCTGTACGCCTCGCTCGGCGTGCTGGAGGAGCACATCAACCAGATCGAGGTGGACCGGGCCCGCGCGGTCAAGGCCCTCGAAGAGGCGCCCGTCCATCCCGGCTGACCCGCCTGCGGACGCCCGAACCAGCCACCCCCACGAACCCCCTCACATCCCCCATGGAAGGAACCCTCGATGCGAACCAGGAGGACCGCCGTCGTCCACGGCGCACTGACTCTGGCCGGCCTGCTCGTACTCACCGCCGGGTGCGGTGGCGCGGGCGGCGGCTCCGGTGACAGCGGGCCGGAGTCCGGCACCCTGACCGTCTGGATGATGACGGGCGGGCCCGGCGACTCCGAGATCATCGAACAGGCCAAGGCGGCGTTCGCCAAGAAGCAGCCGGGCATCGACGTCAAGGTCGAGATCCAGCAGTGGGACAGCATCGCCACCAAGATCACGACCGCGCTGGCGTCCGGGAAGGGGCCGGACGTCGTCGAGATGGGCAACACGCAGACCCCGCTGCAGTCGTACTCGGGAGCGCTGCTCGACCTGACCGCGGACAAGGCCGGCTTCGAGGAGTCGGCCACCTGGCTCGACGGTCTCGCCCAGCCCTCCACCCACCAGGGCAAGCTGTACGCCACCCCGCTGTACGGCGGGACCAAGGTGGTGCTCTACAACAAGGACCTCTTCGCCGAGGCGGGCATCGACGAGCCGCCGGCCACGATCGAGGAGCTCAAGAGCGCCTGCGAGACGCTCGCCGGGAAGAACTCCGGCACCAAGAACTTCTCCGGCTTCTACATGCCGGGCCAGTACTGGTTCGCCGGCGCGCCGTTCGTCTTCGGCAAGGGCGGCGACGTGGCCACCCGCGACGGCGACACCTGGAAGGGCGCGATGAGCACAACCCAGGCCCAGGAGGGGCTGCGGGAATGGAAGGACTTCCAGAACACCTGCTCCACGCCCTCGTCCGTCGGCAGCAACACCAACAGCCCGGACCAGACCCAGCTCTTCGCCGACGAGCAGACGGCGATGCTCTACGTCCGGGCCTGGGAGCCGGACAAGGTGCTGGAGAAGAACCCGAAGCTGAAGGACAAGCTCGGCTACTTCGTGATGCCCGGCTACGAGAAGGGCAAGCCGCTGCCGACGATCGTCGCCGGTTCGACGATCGGCGTCTCGGCGGCGACCACCAGGCCGAACGCCGCCAAGGACTGGCTGCGGGTGGTCACCGGCCGCGAGTTCCAGGGGCTGATGGCGCAGAAGCTCAACCTCATGCCGATCTCGCCCGCGTTCATGCCCGCCGACGGGGTGACCGAGGCGCTCACGACCGGCGCCGAGGCCGTGAAGAGCAACCACGCGCTGCCGGTGACCCCGGGTCAGGCGACGCTCGACGGCGAACGCTACAACGAGCAGTTCTTCTCCGACATCGCCGCAGGCAAGGACATCGCCGCCCGGGCCGCCGAGTACGACGCCCACGTCGCCAAGGCGTTCAACGCGACGGGGACGACCTCCTGACATGGCACTCCAGACTCAGGGGGCGGTGAGTCTCGGGCCGGACCGGGGTGAGTCCCGCGAGCCCGCCCCGGCGCGCGACCGCCGCTCCCGGCTGCCCTACGGGCTGGTCGCGCCGGCGGTGATCGTCCTGGCCGTGACCCTCGGCTATCCGGTCGTCCGGCTCGTCGTCCTGTCGTTCCAGAAGTTCGACTCCCGCTCGCTGTTCACCGGCGAGGCGCCCTTCGTGGGCGTGGCCAACTACACCGACGTGCTGGCCGACCCGGCCTTCTGGGCGGTGCTCGGGCGCACCGTCGTCGTCACCGCCGCCTGCGTCGCGGCCATGATGGCGCTGGGCTTCGCCCTGGCCAGGGCGCTGACCCGCACCTCGGCGTGGGCCAGGCTCGTGTTCGTGGTCTGCCTCGTCCTGGTGTGGGCCATGCCGATGGTCTCGGCCGCGCTCATCTGGCAGTGGCTGTTCCAGCCGCAGTACGGCGTGGCGAACTGGATGCTGACCCAGCTCGGCGTGTTCGGCGACCTGACCGCGCGCGACTGGTTCTCCGAGCCCGGCCCGGCCCTCGTACTGATCATCGTGCTCATCGTCTGGAAGGGGCTGCCGTTCGTGATCCTCACGATGTACGCCGCCCTGCTCCAGATCCCGTCGGCCCTGTACGAGGCGTCCGGCATCGACGGCGCGGGGGCCTGGCAGACGCTGCGCCGCATCACGCTCCCGTTGATGCGGCCCGTGCTCGCCGTCCTCGTCGTCCTCGAGGTGATCTGGTCGGTGAACTCCTTCACCCCGTTCTGGGTGCTTACGCAGGGCGGGCCGTCCGGCCAGACGACGACCGTGTCGGTCTACGCCTACGTCCAGGCCTTCACCGCGAACGACTACGGAGCCGGGTCGGCGATCTCCGTCATCACGATCGCGCTCCTGTCGGTCTTCGCCGTCCTGTACGTCCGCCGTCTCACGAAGGGGGGCGAGGTGGCATGAACGCCCTGCGCGACTTCCGCACCCGCCGCCGGCTGGCCGTCGACGCGGTGGTCGTCCTCGCCGCCGTCGTCATGATCTTCCCCGTGTACTGGATGTTCGCGACCGCGTTCAAGCCGCCGGGGCAGGTCCTGTCGCTGACGCCGCAGTTCGTGCCGTGGCCGCCCAGCACGGAGAACTTCACCAGGACCCTGGCCGCGCCCGAGTTCCTGACCTTCCTGCGCAACTCGCTGGTCGTGTCGCTGATCACGGTCGTGCTGTCGATGGCCGTGGCCGTGGCGGCGGCGTTCGCCACCGTGCGGTTCGCCTTCGGCGGGCGCCGGACCCTGCTGGCCGTGCTCGTCCTCGTCCAGATGATCCCCGGCTCGGCGATGGTCATCCCGCTCTACCTGATGCTGCGTGACATCGGGGCGCTCGACATGCTCCCCGGGCTCGTCCTCACGTACCTGTCCTTCGTCCTGCCGTTCACCGTGTGGAACCTGCGCGCCTTCGTCGCCGGGGTACCCGTCGAACTGGAGGAGGCGGCGATGATCGACGGCTGCGACCGGCTGCAGGCCTTCCGCCGGGTGGTGCTTCCCCTGCTCGCCCCCGGGATCGTCGTCACGTCGGTCTTCGCGTTCATCAACGCCTGGGACGACTACCTCTTCGCGTACGTGCTCATGCGGTCGCAGGAGAACTACACGCTGCCCGTATGGCTCGTGTCGTTCAGCACCGCGCCCCAGGTCGACTACGGCGAGACGATCGCCGCCTCGGCCATCTTCTCCCTGCCCGTCCTCGTCTTCTTCCTCTTCCTCCAGCGCCGGCTCGTCGGCGGGCTGGCGGCGGGCGCGGTCAAGGGCTGACACCCGACAGGAGTCTCATGGATCACCTCGAACGGCTCGCACACGCCGTACTCTTCCCCGCTCTCGGCCGTCCCGTCGTCCCGCGCTGGATCGACGGGCCGGTGGCCGCCGGCCTCGGCGGGTTCGTCCTGTTCGGCAAGGACATCGTGGACCAGGACCAGTTGCGCGGCCTCACCGCCGGGCTGCGCGAGCTCTCCCCGTCCCTGCACCTGGCGATCGACGAGGAGGGCGGCGACGTCACCCGGCTGGAGGCGGCCGGCGGGATCTCCACGCCGGGCAACCTCGCCCTCGGCCGGATCGACGACCTCGACGCGACCAGGGCCTGCGCCCACCAGATCGGGCTCGCGCTGCGCGCCGCCGGGGTGACCTGGGACCTCGCCCCCGCCGTCGACACCGCCGTCAACCCCTTCAGCCCCAACGGCGTACGCTGCTTCAGCGGCATCCGGGCGCACGTGGCCGCGCACGCCGCCGCCTGGGTCGAAGGGCTCCAGGCCGCCGGGGTGAGCGCCTGCGCCAAGCACTTCCCCGGCCACGGCCTCAGCGGCACCGACGCCCACCTCGGCACCCCCGACCTCGACCTGAGCCGGGACGAGCTCGTCGACCACTACCTCGACCCGTTCCGCTCGGCGATCGCGGCCGGCGTCGACTCGATCATGGTCTCCCACCCCCGGGTGTCCGCCCTGGACGAGCTTCCGGCGTCGATCAGCGCGTCGGTGATCACCGGCCTGCTCCGCGACGAGCTGGGCTTCGACGGCGTCGTGATCACCGACGCCCTGGAGATGCGCGGCGTGGCCGACGTCGCGCCGCTGGGCGAAGCCGCCGTCCTGGCCCTGCGCGCCGGGGCCGACGCCCTGTGCCTGGGCGCGTGGGCCTACGGCGAGGACGTCAGGACCGCCGCCCACGCCATCGTCGAGGCCGTGCGCACCGGCGACCTCCCCGCCGAACGCCTCGAACAGGCCGCCGACCGGCTGCGGCGCATGGGCCGGCGCGGCGCCCCGGACAGCCCGCTCGACGGCGAGGCCGACAGCGGGCTCGGGCTGCGGCTGGCGCGGCGGGCGGCGCGGGTGTCGGGGGACCCGCTGCTGCGCGGGGACGCCACCCTGGTCGTCCGCCTCGAACCGGTCGCCTCGCCCGCCTCGGGCGGCGGGCCGGGGAACGTGGAGACGCTGCTGGCCACGCCCGGCCGCACCGTCGAACAGGTGACCGTGGCGGCCGGCACGTACAACGGCCCCGGGATCGTGCACGCGGCCATCTCGGAGTTCCGCGAGCAGTACGGCGCCTCGGGCGACGTGGTGATCCTGGTCAGGAGCCCGCACCGGTTCGAGTGGCAGGCCCCGATCCTCGACCGCATCCTGGCCACCACCCCGGACGTCGTCGTCCTGGACATGGGCTTCCCCCAGCTGGACTTCTCCGCCGCCCGCGGCTGGGTGCGCACGTTCGGCGCCTCCCGGGTCTGCGCCGAGGCCGCCGTCGAGGCGCTCACCGGGAGGCGCGGGTGACCGCCCGGCTCTTCGTGAACGCCCGGCTGGTGCACGCCGACCGGGTCGAGCCCGGCTGGCTGCGCACCGACGCGGGCCGGATCACCGCCCTCGGGTACGGCTCGCCGTACCCGGCCGGTGGTGCGCCGATCGTGGACGTCGGCGGCGCGTACCTGGCTCCCGGCCTGGTCGACCTGCACTGTCACGGCGGCGGCGGCGCGGCCGTCTACACCGGCGACCCCGCCGACGTGCGCACGGCGGCCGAGGCCCACCTGCGGCGGGGCACCACCGCCATGCTCGGCTCCGTGGCGACGGTCGACCAGCCCCTGATGCGGGCCGCCGCCCGGGCGGTGTGCGAGGCGGCCAGGGACCCCGGCGTGCCCAACCTCGTGGGCGTGCACTTCGAGGGCCCGTTCCTCGCCCCCGCCCGCCGCGGCGCCCAGACCGAGTCGGCGCTGCGCGCGCCGGACCGGACCCTCCTCGAAGACCTCCTGGAGATCGCCGACGGCCTTCCCACCGTCATGACCATCGCGCCCGAACTGCCCGGAGCGCTCGACCTCATCGCCGCCTACTCCGGCGACTGCGTGTTCGCGATCGGGCACACGGACGCCACCTACGACCAGGTACGTGCCGCCGCCGACGCCGGCGCCCGGCACGTCACCCACCTGTTCAACGCCATGCCCCCGCTCGGCCACCGCACCCCCGGCCCCGTCGCCGCCGCCCTCACCGATCCGCGGCTGACCTACGAACTGATCGCCGACGGGCAGCACGTGCTGCCGCCCGTCCTGGCCCTGGCCACCGGTGACGGCACCCGCGGCGTCCTCGTCACGGACGCCATGGCCGCCGCCGGCCTCGGCGACGGCCGCTACGCCTTCGCCGACCGCACCGTCGACGTCTCCGGCGGCACGGCCCGGCTGGCCGGCACCGACCGCCTCGCCGGGTCGACCGCCTTCCTCACCGACTGCGTCCGCCACCTGGTGCGAGCGGCCCACGTCCCCGTCCACACCGCGTTGCGCATGGCGACCGCCAACCCGGCCGCCGTCCTCGACCTCCCCGGCCGCGGCGCCCTGGAGCCCGGCCACCGCGCCGACCTCGTCATCCTGGACGCCCACCTGCACCCGCAGACCACCTACCTGGCCTGACCGCCCGGGCTCAGGGGTCGTGTCGCCGTGCTGATCAGCTTCGGTGCAGCAGGGTGGTGGCGATGGCGACCTGGGCGGGTTCGAGGGTGGGCTTGCCGTCCTCGATGTCCCACAGGGCGTTCTGCAGCACGCGGCCGAGGGTCCAGCCGACTGCGCGGTTCCGGTCGAGGCCAAGCGTCTCGGTCAGCAGGTCGAAGCGGCGCAGCACGGCGCGAGGCACGTCGCCGGTCGCCTCCACCTGCTCCCACCGGTTGTCCAGGGCGGGCAGCAGCTCGAACCCCGGGTCGCCGGCCAGCGGTTCGGGGTCGATGGCCAGCCACGGCTCCCGTTCGCCGGCCAGGATGTTGTCGTAGTGCAGGTCCCAGTGCAGGAGGCGGTCGCCGGGCTCGCCGATCAGTTCGGCCACGGCGGACGCGCAGGTGCGTACCAGCCGCTGCTCGTCGGGGTCGCGCAGTGCGGGGACGGCCTGCGGCGCCTGGTCGAGCATGGCCGCGGCGATGCCGGACAGCCGGCGCAGGTCGCTGGGGGCGGGGATCGAGGTCAGGCGGGCCATCAGGTCGGCCAGGATCCGCATGGCGGCGTCGTCGTCGGCCACCGATGAGAGCGTACGGGTCGCGTCCAGGCGTTCCAGCAGTTGGGCGCCGCTCTGCTCGTCATGGTCGAGCAGGCGCACGATGCCGTTGCCGTTCCAGGCCCGCAGTCCGGCGGCGGCGCCGGCGGTCTCCTCGCGGAGCTGCTGGAGCTTGAGGACGGCGGGCGTCCCGTCGGGCTGGCGTACGGGGAAGACCAGCGAGGCCATGCCGTACGCGGCCGGGCCGTCGGGCCGCAGCCGCCAGCGGTCCAGGAACTCACCGCCCAGGCGTGGGAGTCCGGCGAGCCAGGCGCGGGCGTCGGCGCCGTGCGCTCCGTAGGAGGCGGCGAACCGGTCGGGGACCTCGATGGAGGCCGACGTGGTCATGAAAAGGATCTCCTTCGTGGATTCGGGTCACATGGCGACGAACGAAGGAGAGCACGGAGGGGCCCGGTCGCTGGGCCGGCGTCAAAGCACGGAGCGAGTCTACCTTGTGGTGCGATCGCACCAAGCAGGTGTTATGGTTCGAACGCACCACAAAAAGGAGACGAAGCGCATGAAGTACGTGACCGTGCTGATCATCGGCATGCTGCTGCTGGTCCTGGGGGCCCAGGGCGCCATCCGGCTGCTGGCCGACCATGACAACGCCGGGTTGCTCGGCCGGCTGCCCGGCGGGTTCGGGGTGTGGCTCACCTGCTACGTGGCCGCCGCCGTCGCAGGAGCCCTCCTGGCCGGCTGGGGCAGCAAGCACGCCAAGCGGAGCGGACGCGGAAGGTGACCCGGACGTACGGCAGTGCGGGAGTCGGGCCTGTCATTCGGCAGGGCAGGTGGTGCCCGGCTCGGGCAGCCGCAGATCGGTCAGGTACGCGGTGGCGTGCCGGATGGGGCACTTCTTGCCCGACAGGTACATGACATGACCAGGCCCGTCGTAGCCTACGGTCACGGAGCCCGGGATCATCCGGGTGAAGCTCTCGGTCCAGGCGTAGTCCCCCCACGTGCTGCCTGCTCCCAGGAACGGCGGCAGGCCGCGCGCCGGCAGCGGGCGGGACGGGTTGGCGACCGGTAGCGGCCAGCCGGTGCATCCGAGAGCGTCGAACGAGGCCGTCCCGAAGTTCGGCGAGACCTTCTCCGCCTGACGCCGGAACGTCCGCAACTGCGCGTAGCCGCTGTAGCCGCGGTCGTCCGCGCACGACATCGCCAGCGCTCCGGGGGCGGCCCAGATCCGCGCGTTGCCGAGGGCGACATCGGCGAATCCGGACCCGTCCCCGCTCCGGGCCTTGTCGACCGCCTCGGCGAAGGCCAGCCACCGCGCATGGCCCGGCCCCGGGTCGCCGAAGAAGCCGAAACTCTTCAGATGCCACCCGGTCAGCTCGCCCTTGCCGAACTCGGACGACGTGACCGGGATCGGCCTGCGATCGGCGTCCCGGACGAGCTTGCGCCAGACCGCCCCGGCGTCCTGCCCGTGCAGCGCGCACGCGGGGGTGTCCGCACACCAGGCCGCGAACCTGGTGAAGACCCGTTCCATGACGGGCAGGGTCCGCAGCGTCTGGTCCCGCCAGCCGTCGACCTGGTTGATCGTCCCGTCGAGGTACATGGCTCGGATGCGCCGCGGGAACAGCCGGGCATAGGCGGCGGCGGGCACCCCTCCGTAGGAGTTGGCCATGAAGCTCAGCCGTTCCTCGCCCAGAGCCACGCGGATCGCGTCCATGTCCCTGGCCACCGACAGGGAGTCCATGTGGGCGAACAGTCCGGTCCTGTCCGCCTTCCGGCAGGCTTCGAGGGCCCTGGTCATCGCCGCGGCCAACGCCTTGTACTGCTTCCGGCTCCGCGGCTCGAACAGTGACGTCCCCGACTTCATGCAGGACGGCGGCATCCGATCGCGCCACACGGCGGTGCGCGGCTTGTAGGCGACGAGGTCGAACCTGCGGCCCAGCTCGGCGAGGTCGGTCGCGGCGTGCTTCAGGTCGTCGATCCCGTCGGCCCCGGGACCGCCGGGGACGCCCAGGACGCTGCCGATCCGGTGCGCGGGCTCGGTGGCGGGCAGCCGGGCCAGGTCCAGTCCGACCTTCGGCCCGTCCGGCTCGGCCCAGTTCACGGGCACCTCGATCGCGGCGCACTGCATGCCCGCCGGCATGCCCTGGCCGGCGCAGTCCCGCCAGACCGGCCCGGCGTCCAGGGCGGCGGAGGCCTGCGGGGTCATGCCCGCCAGCGTCGCCACCGTTACGCCGATGACCAGCCGCTGCTTGGTAGTCGTCATGGTGATCACTCTGTGACAGCGACGGGCCGGCCGCCACCGGGACGTCCTCCGTGCCGGTTCGGGATGTCCCCCACGGGCTGTCCGGGTGTTCTCGCGCGTACGTGTCCGTCAGGCTGGACGGCGTGGCGCGTGAGGCGAGGAGGAGCGTGGACGGGCGGACAGAGTGGTGGCGTGTGCTGATCGCCGCCCCGGTGCGGAAGCGGTCGCGGCGTGAGCTCGCCTACGCGCTGATATTGCCGATCATGGTGGGAGCCGGCCTGGTTCATCTCGTTCTCGTGCTGCTGAGCGTCATGCTGGCGGCGAATCTCGTCGGAGTGCCGATGCTGGCCGTGAGCGTGGTGGCCGCCAGACGGCTCGGCACGGCCAATCGACGTCTGGCCCGGGCGTGGGCCGGGGTGCGGATTGCCGATCCCGCGCCGTTCCGTGCCGGGTCGGGCCTGCTGAACCGGCTCGGCGCGGCGCTCGGTGACGTGACGGGATGGCGTGCCGTCATCCACGGTCTGCTCCGGCTGCCGGCCGCCGTGGCCGCCTGTGCGGCCGCCGCCGGGCTGTGGGGAGGTGGCCTGTTCCTGCTCGGTTGCCCCCTGTGGGGGCACTTCTCCGCCTTGGCGCATCTGTCTCCCGGCCGGCCGGTCGCGGTCCTGGTGTGCTTCGCCGGGCTGGCGCTGCTGCTCCTCGCCCCGTGGGGCGTCCATCTCGCGCTGGCTCCGGAGCGGCTGCTCGCCCGTACGCTGCTCGGGCCCGCGCCGGGCGACACCCGGATCCGGCGGCTGGAGCAGGCCCGGGCGCTGGCCGAGGAGGACGCGGTCGCCAGGCTCCGCCGGATCGAGCGAGACCTGCACGACGGGACCGCGGCACGGCTGGTGACGCTGGCCATGAGCCTGGGCATGGCCCAGGACGAGCTCGAGCGGGCCGACCGGCCCGAACGGCTCCAGCGCGCCCGCGTCCTCGTCGACAGCGCGCACCGCAGCGCCAAGGAGACCGTGGCCGAGCTGCGTGACCTGATCCGGGGCATCCACCCGCCGGCACTCGACCAAGGGCTGGAGACCGCCCTGGCCACGCTCACCGCGCGGAGCCCGATCCCGGCCCGGTTCGAAGCCGACCTGCCCGGGCGGGCGGCACCGGCCATCGAGGCCATCGCCTACTTCTGCACGACGGAGCTGCTGGCCAACGTGGTCAGGCACAGCGGCGCCAGCCACGCCCTCGTCGAGGTACGGGCACGTGACGGCCTGCTGACCCTGCGGGTACGCGACGACGGCGCAGGCGGCGCGGCGATCGGCGCCGGATCCGGCTTGCGCGGACTGGCCACCCGGGTCCGGACGTTGGACGGCACGATCGACATCCACAGCCCGGCCGGAGGACCTACGGTGATCACCGTCGAGCTTCCCCTGCACATCTGAACGGAGCAGCGCATGCGCATCGTGATCGCCGAGGACGCCGTGATGCTCCGGGAGGGCCTGTGCATGCTGCTCACCTCCCGCGACCACGAGGTGGTGGCCGCCGTGGGCGACGGCGACGCGCTCCTGGCCGCAGTGGCGGAACACGGTCCCGACGTCGCCGTGGTCGACGTGCGCATGCCGCCTTCCCACACCGACGAGGGCCTGCGAGCCGCGATCCGGATCCGCCATGATCACCCCGAGGTGGGCGTCCTGGTGTTCTCCCAGTACATCGAGACGCGTTACGCCGCCCGGCTGCTCGCCGGTGGCGCCCACGGCGTGGGATACCTGCTGAAGGAGCGCGTCGCCGACGTCAAGGACTTCCTGGCCGCGCTCGACCAGATCGCGGCCGGGCAGACCGTCCTCGATCCCGAGGTCGTCACCCAGATCATGGGCGCCAGCCGCCGCGCGGAGGCCCTGGGCACGCTCACCCCGAGGGAACGCGAGGTGCTGGCCATGATGGCCGAGGGGCGTTCCAACAGCTCCATCGCCGCCGCGCTGTTCCTGTCGTACGGCTCGGTGGAGAAGCACGTCACGCAGATCTTCACCAAGCTCGGCCTGTCCCCGTCGGACAACGACCACCGGCGGGTCCTCGCCGTCCTGCACTACCTGCAGGCCTGACCCGCACCCACGCCGGCCCCGGGGGTCATGGCTCCAGGCGGGTGAGGTCGAGGCGGGCGAGGCGGTCGGGGTCGGACAGGATGTCGATCGTGGCGAGCTTGCCGTCGGAGATGGTGAAGCTCATGACGGAGATGAGCTGGTCGTCGACGGTGTTGACCAGGCCGGCCAGGCCGTTGACGAGCGCCGGCTGGGTGGTGCTGGAGGTGGCCATGCGCTGGAAGGTGGCGAGCTGGCCGGCCACGGCGGCGACGCCGCGGATGACCTTCATGCCGCCGGTGAGCACGCCGCCGTCGGCGCGCAGGACCACGTCGGGGTCGAGGATGGAGACCAGGGCGGCGAAGTCGCCGCCGCGGGCGGCGGTGAGGAAGGCGTCGACGACCCGGCGCTGGCTGTTCAGGTCGGGGTCGGGGTTCGGGGCCGCGCCGCGGACGCGCTGGCGGGCGCGGCTGGCGAGCTTCTTGGCCGCCACGGGGGTGCGGTCGACGATGGGCGCGATCTGCTCGAACGGCAGTCCGAACATGTCGTGCAGCACGAAGGCCAGCCGTTCGGCGGGGCTCAGCGACTCCAGCACGACCAGCAGCGCCAGGCCGACCGAGTCGGCGAGCAGCACTTCCTGCTCCGGGTCGGTGGCGTCCGTGCTGCTGATCACCGGGTCGGGCAGGCGCTCCTCCAAGGACTCCTCGCGCCGGGACTTGCGGGCGCGGAGCATGTCCAGGCACACCCGGCCGACCACGGTGGTCAGCCAGCCGCCCAGGTTGTCGATGTCACCCGAGTCCGAACGCGCCAGCCGCAGCCACGCCTCCTGCACCGCGTCCTCGGCCTCGCTCAGCGAGCCCAGCATGCGGTAGGCGACGGCCTTCAAATGGGGGCGGTGTCCCTGGAACTGGTCGGCCAGGAAGTCAGGGGAGGTCATCGGTAGCGTTCCTCTCGTCTCAGTCACATCACAACAGGTGACGTATCCAACCAGCGAAAGGTGACCGCGTACGCCTCGGCGTCAGTCCAGCGTGTCCTCCACGAGGTCGAGGTAGGCGTGCCCGGCGGCGAGGTCGCCGGGCCGGTCGAGCGGCGTGAAGCCGTCCAGCAGCCGGCGCAGCGCGGCGAGGTGGTCCCGCCAGGAGGCCCCCGGGGAGCCGCCGAGGAACTCGATCAGCTGAGCGGTCCCGGGCGAGCGGCGGGCGATCCGCTTGCCCGCGATCGGGATCATCACCAGCCGAGCCACCTGGTGGTCCACCGGCCGCTTGGGGGTGGGGGTCTCTCGCTCGCCTGCGGCGAGCAGGTCGGCGAAGGCGGCGGGGAGCCGGTCGAAGCCGCGCCGGTCGAGGACGACCGTGCTGTCGGCGGGCCAGCCGGCCCGCGAACTCGGGTGGATGTGCCAGTCGACGCAGAGCGGGAGCCCGTCGATGATCTGGTACGCGCTGAACGCCCTGGTGCCGCGCGGCCCGTTCTGCCGGGCGTCGAAGGCGGCCGTCATGGTCCCCGGTCCGGTGGGGAGGCGGCCGGGCAGCGCGTAGTCGTCGAGGAGCGGGTCGTCGACGACCACGAGCAGGTCGACGTCGCTCCAGTCGTCGGCCCGGCCCGCGCCGAGCGACCCGACCAGGGCGGCCCCGGCCACCGCGGGATCGTCGCGGAGCCCCGCGGTCGCGGCGGCGAGCCAGCGGGACCGGATGCCGGCGAGGCGGGGAGCGGGCGGCGCCGTGCCGCTGTCCGTGCTCATCGAGGGCCACTCCAGCACCCGGGCGCGATGACGGCAACCGGTTAACGGGGCCGTGGTGGCGTCCCAGGACAATCGGTGTCACACTGTTCTAGAACTCGCTGAAGAGTTATAGAACGATCGGAGTTAGACATGCGTGATCTGCTGCCCTGGCGCGAGCCGGTCCCGCAGGGCGCGACAACGGACGCCCGGGGGCGGTTCGGCGCGTACGGCGGGCGCTACGCGCCCGAGTCCCTGGTGGAGGCGTGCCGCGAGGTGGACGAGGCGTTCCGGGAGGCGTGGGCGGATCCCGGGTTCCGGGGCCTGCTGGCGCGGCTGCTCGCCGTGCACGCCGGGCGGCCGACGCCGCTCACCCCGGCCCGCCGGCTGTCGGAGGCGCTGGGGGTGGAGCTGTACCTGAAGCGCGAGGACCTCACCCACACCGGGTCGCACAAGATCAACAATGTGCTGGGCCAGGCCCTGCTCGCCACCCGGATGGGGCGGCGCAGGCTGATCGCCGAGACCGGCGCCGGGCAGCACGGCGTGGCCACCGCGACCGCCGCCGCGCTGCTCGGCCTGCGGGCCACGGTCTTCATGGGCGAACGTGACATCGAACGCCAGGCGCTCAACGTGTTCCGCATGCGCATGCTGGGCGCCGAGGTCGTCCCGGTGACCTCGGGCAGCCGCACCCTCAAGGACGCGACCAGCGAGGCCATGCGCCACTGGGTGGGCGCGACCGGCGACTCCCACTACTGCATCGGCTCGGTCGTCGGGCCGGACCCGTACCCGTGGATGGTCAGGGAGTTCCAGCGGGTCATCGGCGACGAGGCGCGCGCGCAGTGCGCGGCCGAGCTGCCGGCCGGCGTGCCGGACCACGTGGTCGCGTGCGTCGGCGGCGGCTCGAACGCGGCCGGCACGTTCGCCGGCTTCTCCGGCACCTCGGCGCGGCTGGTCGGGGTCGAGGCGGACGGCGGCGCCGGGGCGAGCCACGGCCGGCTCGGCGTCCTGCACGGCTGCCGCTCGCTGTTCCTCCAGGACGGCGACGGGCAGATCGTCGAGCCGCACTCCATCGCCGCCGGGCTCGACTACCCGGGCGTCGGCCCCGAGCATGCCCACCTGCGCGACCTGGGCCGGGCCCGCTACGTCACGGTGACCGACGACGAGGCCGTCGCGGCGGCGGTACGGCTGGCGCGTACGGAGGGCATCCTCCCGGCGCTCGAGTCGGCGCACGCCCTCGCCTGGGTGATCCGCGCGGCGGCGGGCGGCGAGCTGGCCGCCGGCTCGACGGTGCTGATGACGCTGTCCGGCCGCGGCGACAAGGACGTCTCGACCCTGAAGGAGCTGCTGTGACGAACCCGACCCTGACCGCCGGAGCGGTCGAGCGCCACCTGCGGGCCCGCCGTGCCACCGGCCGCGGCCTGCTCATGCCGTACGTCACGGGCGGGATCGCGCCCGGCTGGACCGGCTACCTGCGGGCGTTCGCCGACGCCGGGGCGGACGCGATCGAGCTGGGCCTGCCGTTCTCCGATCCCACGCTGGACGGCGCCACCATCCAGCAGGCGAGCGACACGGCGCTGGCCCGTGGGGCGAGCACCCGCCGCATCCTCGCCGACCTGGCCGAGGTGCGCGACCTGGGCGTGCCGCTGGTCGCCAGCACCTACTACAACCTGGTGCTCAACGACGGCCCCGAGGCGTTCTGCGCCGCGCTGCGCCGGGCCGGCGTCAGCGGCCTGATCGTGCCCGACCTGCCGGTGCACGAGGCGGACGAGCTGGCGGACGTGGCCGCCGACGCCGGGATCGAGCTGGCCCTGCTGGCGTCCCCGACGACCCCGCAGCCACGGCTGGCGCGGATCTGCGAGCGCAGCCGCGGCTTCGTCTACGCCGTGTCGCTGATGGGCACCACCGGCGAGCGGGCGGCCCTGGCCGCCTCGGCGGCCGGGCTCACCGCGCGGATCAGGCACGTCAGCGACCGGCCGGTCTTGCTAGGCTTTGGCATCTCCACCCCGGACCAGGCACGCGAGGCCCGCCGGCACGCCGACGGCGTGGTGGTCGGCGCCGCCGTCATGCGGCGGGTGCTCGACGGGGCCGGGCCGGACGACCTGCGGGCCTTCCTCACGAGCCTGCGGCAAGCCCTCGACCAGGAGTGTGACCGACCCCGATGACCCCCGACGCCGGGCACGAGGCGAGATACCGCGCCATCGCCGCCGACCTCGCCGCGAAGATCCGGTCGGGACACTACGCCCCCGGCACGGCCCTGCCGCCGCAACGAGAGCTGAGCGCCTCCTACGGGGTGACCCTCATGACGCTGCGCCAGGCGTTGCGTGAGCTGAGCGACGAGCGGCTGATCGTGCAGCAGCCCGGCAAGGGCACGTTCGTCGCCCCGCCCCACCTGGGATACCAGCTCGACTCGCTCCGCAGCCTGGCCGACGACCTGCGCAAACAGGGTCACGACGTACGCACCTCGGTGGCCGGGCGGGCGGTGCGCCGGGCCCCCGCCCACGTCGCCGCCGAGCTGCGGCTGCGGCCCGGCGACTCGGCGCTGCGGCTGGAGCGGGTCCGCGAGTTCGCCGGGCGCCCGGCCGTGCACCAGGTGTCGTGGGTGCGGCGGCCGGTGGCCGACGGGATCCGCGACCGCGACTTCACCGCCGTCTCCCTCTACACGGCGCTCGCCGACGCCGGGGTGACAGTCGCGCGGGCGTCGGAGGTGGTGCGGCCCGGCGTGCTCGACCCCGCCGCCGCCCGCCACCTGCACGAGCCGGAGGGCAGCCCGGTGCTCGTCAGCACCCGCGTCACGTTCACGCTCGACGGCACGCCCGTGGTGGCCGACCACGCCACGATCCTCGGCAGCATGATGGAGATCCGCACCGAACGGGCCGCCACCGGCCTCTCCCTCACCTGGGGCCCCGCGAGCTGACCGGCGCCCGGCCGGGGAGCCTGGTCAGTCGAGGACCTGGAGGTCCACGGCCTTCTGGAGGAAGACGATGCCGTCGATCAGGCCGAGGTGGGCCGGGTCGAGGGAGAAATAGGCGAAATCGCGGGAGACGCGCTTGTCCGGGGCCGGGACGGCCTCGGCGAAACGGCGGGCGTCGACGAGGGCGTGCTCCCACGGGAGCGTGGACAGCAGCCCCTCCACGGTGTCCGGGGACGGGGTGTCGTCGCCGACCGTGCCGAAGGCCGTGGCCAGGAACGCGTAGCGGTCACCCAGGTCCGTCGCGGCGAGCGCGCCCGCGCTCCACCATTCCAGCTCGTGGTCGCCGAAGGACATGAGGCTCTTGTGCCGCTGCAGGTGCAGGTTGCTGGCGTAGACGAGGACCGGGCCCCGGGCGGCGACGGCGCGCAGGTTGTCGGCCATCATCGCGTCCCGCAGGGCCGACAGCCGGGCCCACCGGGTCGGGGCCGTGTCGGCCATCCAGTGGTGGTAGCGGAGCAGGCCGACGGCGGTGCGCCCGTACAGGGCCGCCAGCTCCCGGTCGGCGGCGCTCAGCGCCGGCGCCTGGGTGGCGAGCAGTGCCACCAGGTCGTCGGCGATCACGCGTAGCCGGTGGGCCTCGGCGGACCGGCCGATCGACCGGGACGGGTCCATGACCGCGGCCTCGTCCGACCACCGCTCGTCCGCGCCCAGCAGCGCGTCGAGGGTCTCCGCGGTGCAGGGGAGCGGGCCGTCCAGGAGGGTGTGCAGGCCGGTGAGGGCCTGGCGGGGGCTTGCCGCCCAGTACTCCAGCGGGCCGTCGAAGCCGAAGAACCGCACCTTCTCGTCGTGCTCCTCGTTGTAGGCGCGCATCCAGCGGACGAGCTCGCGGTTGGCCGGGACCGTGCCGAACCGGTGGCTGAAGCCACGCTCCATGACGTCGTCGAGCGTGCCCGCGCCCGTGGTGACGTAGTCGTCGACGAGCAGGCCCATGAGGCAGTCGCTCTCCAGGGCGAACCCCCGGTAGCCCTCGTGCTCCACCAGATGCCGGAAGATCTCGTTGCGCGCCTCGCCCAGCTCGTTCACGAAATGCCTGGCCTCGCCCAGCCCCAGCAGCAGGGGCCGGGCGGGCAGCGAGCGGAGGAACGCCGAGACGCCCGCGCCGTCGAGCGGCCGGGCCATGTCCTTGAAATCCATGCCTTCGATGGTATCGTTGAACAGCCGGTGTAAACTTTCGCGCGAAATTCCTGGACCTGTGCGGGATGGACCTTCAAACGGTGATGCATCCATGAGGCCGGTGGACCTGGCGCGCGAGCACGGCCTGTCCACGCAGGCGATCAGAAACTACGAGGACGCCGGCATCCTGCCCGCCGCCGGGCGCACCGCCCACGGCTATCGCGCCTACACGCCGCTGCACGCCGAGGCGCTGCGCGCGTTCCTCGCCCTCGTGCCGGGGCACGGCCACCAGACGGCCACGTCGATCATGCAGGCGGTCAACCGGGGGGCCGTCGAGGACGCGCTGCTGCTCGTGGACGAGAGCCACGGGCTGCTTCTCGACGACCGCCGCACGCTCCAGGCCGTCGAGGCGGCACTGCGGGATCTGGCGCCCGTGCCGCAGGAGCGCGGCGACACGTTCATCGGCCCGCTGGCCAGGAAGCTCGGCCTGCGGCCCGCCACGCTGCGCAAATGGGAGAAGGCCGGGATCGTCCGGCCGCGCCGCGACCCGCTGACGGGTTACCGGGTCTACGACGCGGCCGACGTACGGGACGCCCGGCTGGCCCACCAGCTCAGGCGGGGCGGCTACCTGCTGGAACAGATCGCCCCGCTGATCGCGCAGGTCCGCGCCGCCGGAGGCGTCGCCCCGCTGGAGGCGACGCTGCGCGAGTGGCAGGCCCGCCTGTCGGCGCGGGGCCGGGCCATGCTCGGCGCCGCCGCCGCGCTGGACGCCTACCTCCGCGCCCGGGAAGCCTGACCCGGGCGGGGCGGCGGACGAGCAGGCCGGTCGCCGGGGTCAGGTGAAGGAGATCTGGCCCGTGCCGGTGAGCTGGGTGAATCCGGCGGCGGTCGTGCACTGGTTCAGGTCGGAGGTCATGGTGCCGCTGCCGCTGAAGGTGCGGCCCTTGAGCCGGCCGGAGGCGACGGTGCCGCTCAGCAGGTTGTCGGCCAGGGTGGCGCTGCCCGGGTGTGAGGCGGTGAGCGTGGAGGTGCCCACGCTCGTGCCCTGGCCGTTGCGCCAGGTGGCGGTGCCGGTCGCGGTCAGGTCGGCGACGCCGCGGCAACTCGCGGTGGCGCTGCCGCTCACCTCCAGCCGCCCCGACTTGATGTCGGTGATCGTGCCCGACGGCGAGGTGCAGTTCTCCAGGAGGAGGACGCCCTGCCCCTCGGTGTGCCGCGCCGCCGCGTCGCGCAGCGCGGGGGTGAAGACGATGGGGTGCTTGGGCGCGGTGCGCACGTCGCACTTCAGCACGGCCGCGGCTGCCGCCGCCGGTTGCGCCGCCGGGCGGGCGACCTGCCGGGCGACGGTTTCGGCGGAGCCGGTGGAGGCCAGGAACGGCACCGCGAGACCGGCGACGACGACCGCGACGGCGAGACCGCGAACGCGGCCGGGACGTGACTGGGACACGCATCCTCCTGATAACTATGTGGAGCTGATTGACTACTCTTTGTAACACGCTTTTGGCTCCGCTTACCAGGAGGCGGCATCGTGGTGGTGTCCTCACACGCGTCGGCCGGCGAGTCGGCCGCCGAGCGCCGGGAGCGTCGCTCGCTCTGGTGGCGGCTGGGCGTGCTGGCGGCGCGCCGCCGCCGGGTGATCCTCGCCGTGTGGCTGGCGCTCGTGGCCGGGTCGGCGGTGCTGGTCCCCGGCCTCGTCGAACGCTCGGCCGCGCCCGCGATCCGGGTCGAGGGGTCGGGCTCGGCCGACGCCGCGCGGCTGTTGCAGCAGGGCTTTCCGCAGCTCGGCGGCGAGCAGATGCTGATGGTGTTCGCCTCCGCGACGCTCACCGACGCCGACGGGCCCTACCAGCGGGCCCTCCACGACGCCACGCGCGCCGTGGCCGCCCGGCCCCTGGTGGGCGGGGTCCGGCTGCTGCCCGCCGTGCCGGGGCAGGACCGGCGGCGCGTGTACGCGCTCCTCGGCGTCAACGGCGACCAGCGGGCCAGGCAGGAGGCGCTGCCGTCGCTGCTGCGCGCGGCCGGTGACGCGGCCGGGCGGGCCTCCGGAGGGCGCGTCGAGGTGCACGTGGTGGCCGAGGGCGCGCTGCTGACCGTGGTCAAGCAGGCCGACCTGGCCGACCTCCGGCGGGCCGAGCTGCTGGCCGTGCCGCTGTCGCTGCTGGCGCTGGCGGCCGGGCTGGGCGCGATCGGGGCGGCCGTGGCGGTGCTGGCGGTGGCCGGGGCGGTGACCGTGACGTGCCTCGGCCTGCTGGGCGCGGCGAGCCTGCTGGGCGTGACGGTCAACACGTTCATGCTGGCCGTGGCGGCCACCGTCGGGCTGGGGCTCGGCCTCGACTACGCGCTGCTGATCCTGCTGCGCTACCGCCGGTCGCGGGCCGCCGGGCACGACCGGCACGACGCGGCCGGGGCCGCGGTGGCCACCGCCGGGCGCACGGCGGCCTGGTGCGCGCTCGGGGTGGCGCTCACGTCGGCGGCGCTGCTGGTCGTCCGCACGCCCATGATCCGCACCATGGCGGTGGCGGTGAGCGTGACGGCCGTGGTGGCGGCCGCGGTCGCCGTCACGCTGCTACCGGCCCTGCTCGTGGCCGCCGACAGGTGGCTGCTCCGCCGCCGCGCCGCCGCTCCGGCGGGCGGTGACGGCTGGGCGCGCTGGGCCCGGCACCTCATGCGCCGTCCCGTCGCCTACACGCTGGCCTGCTCCGGGGCGCTGCTGCTGGCCGCCGCCCCGCTGACCGGGGTGCGCCTCGGCTTCGACCTCGACCGGCCGGCGCTCGCGGGCACCGACTTCGGGCGCGGCCTGGCGCACATGGAGGCCGACGGCATCGCCTCGGGCCTCGCCGTCGTGCTGCCGCACCCCGCCGGCACGCCGCCGGTCGACGCCTTCGCGCTGGTCGCCGCGCTCAAGGACGACGCCAGGGTGTCGCTGGCCGCCTCGGTCGACAACGGCCGCGACCTCACCGTGGTGACCGTCTTCACCCGGACCAGCCTCGACGACCCGGCCACCACCGAGCTGGCCCGGCAGATCACCGGGCGGCTCGCGCCCGCGACGCTGCCGCCCGGCCAGCGGGTGTACGTGACCGGGCCCACGGTGATCTTCGCCGATCTCATGGACGAGACCGCCGCCCAGCTCGGCACCGTGATCCCGCTGGTGCTGGGCTGCTCGCTGGCGTTCCTGCTGGTGACGTTCCGCAGCGTCGTGCTGCCGGTCAAGGCCGTCGTGATGAACCTGCTGGCCGTCCTCGCCGCGTTCGGCCTGCTGACCCTGGCCACCCGCCACCTTCCCGGCCTGGTCGGCGCCGAGGTCGACACGCTGGTCCCGTTGCTGGCGTTCACGCTGGTGTTCGGCCTGTCGATCGACTACGAGATCTTCCTCATCCATCGCGTCGCCGAGCACTACCAGGCCCACGGCGACAACACCGCCGCCGTGGCCGACGGCCTGACGCACACCGCCAGGCCGATCACCGTGGCCGCCGCCTGCATGGTCGCCACGTTCGCGGCGCTGCTCACGGCCGACAGCCGCCATCTGGTGCAGCTCGGGCTCACGGTCGCGGTCGCGATCGTGATCGACGCGACCGTCATCCGGCTGGTCCTCGTACCGGCGCTCATGCGGCTGTTCGGCGACCGCAACTGGTGGCTGCCGTTCGCGCGTCACTCGTCCAGGTGACGGCTGGCCGCGTACAGGCCGAGAGCGCGGATCATGACCGTGTGGTGGTTGACCGGCAGCAGGGCCTGCAGCGGACGCCATGCCTGGTCGACGGCCGTGCGCGCGTCGGCCAGGCTCGCCCCGGTGGCGCCGCAGCGGTCCACGGCGCGGGCGACCTCGGCCGCCGCGACCGGGTCGGCGCCGCCCGCCCGGACGATCTCCCACACCTCCCGCAGCCGGTCGCGCGGCAGCCGCGCGACCGCGTGGGCGAGCGGGTAGGTGACCTTGCCCTCGCGGATGTCCTCGCCGGGGAGCTTGGCGACGCGGGCGCCAGGACGGCCGTCCGCGACCAGCACCGCCCGCAGGTCGGCCACGTCGTCGGTGATCTGGTACGCCAGCCCCACGGCCTCGAAGTACGCGCTGACGGCGTCCAGCAGCTCGCCCCTGGCGCCGCCGAGGATCGCGCCGAACTCGCCCACGCCGCGCACCATCCCGCCCGTCTTGAGCCGGTGCGTGGTCCGCACCCGCTCCAGCACGACGGTGGCGTCACCGGTGGCCACGGCGAGCTCCATCACGTCGTGGTGCCCGGCGATGTCGAGCGCCTGACCGGCGTGGTTGCGCCGCATGCCGTCGAGGTACGCCTGGTAGAGCCGCAGCCGCCGGTCCGGGTCGCCGGGCAGCAGATGGCGTGCCACCTGGTCGAAGACCAGATAGGTGTGGGTGCCGGTGTTGATGGCGGTGGCCTGCCCGAACACCGTGTGGACGGCGGGCCGGCCGCGCCGCGTCGGCGCGTTGTCCTCCACGTCGTCGACCATGAGGCTGGCGGTGTGCATCAGCTCGACGAGCGCCGCCAGCGCCCGGTAGTGGCGGCTGTCGACGCCCTGCATCTCCATCGCGGCGAGCGCGGCGTAGCTGCGCCAGCCCTTGCCCATCGCGTCGGCCAGGTGGCGGACGGGCGCGACCAGCGCGCGGTGCAGCGGCCCGGCGACGGCCTCGACCGGCCAGGAGCCGGCGGGGGAGAGGCCGGCCAGCGTGGCGATGGCGTCCGGGTCGGGCTCGTCGGGATACAGGCGTACGACCTCGGCGTGGGTGATGTCGCGCAGCCGTTCGACGTGCCCTTCGAAGTCGGTGATGCGGTGGTCGGGCTGGATCTCCAGCCAGCCGGCGCCGCGCACCGGCTCGCCGCCCAGCTCGCCCTCGGCCGTGACGGCGGCGTCGAACAGGGCGCCCAGCCCGAACGCCGCCTGGCGCTCCTGCTCCGGGAAGCAGGCGGCCACCCGCAGCGACAGGCCGGCGCCGGGCGCCTCGATCCGCCAGGCGACCGGGTAGGCGTGCAGCGTCGTCGTGGAGATCCAGCTCTCGCCCGGGACCAGCGTGACGGGGCTGCCGGCGCGGGTGCCGTCGGGCGCCACGAGCAGCAGCCCGTCGTCGGCGGCCACCACGTCCCACCCGTTGTCCAGGTGCACGGCGATCCGCGCGTGGCCGTCCCGCGCCGGGGCGGGCCCGTGCCGGTACAGGGCGATCCCGGTCAGCGGGACGGGCGGGTGCTCCGGCCGCCGCCAGGTCGCCTCGACCGCGAGGCGGGTGACGAGCTCCGCGCCGGACGCCGCCACGGCGGGCTTGAGCGGGCGCGCGGTCAGCTCCCACTCGTCGCCGTCGCCGCGCAGCACGACGCGGCAGCCGTCGTCCCCGGCCGCCCGCAGCTCGGCGACGCCGCCGAAGTCGAGGCCGGTGCGATCGTCCGCCACGCGGGCCGGGCCGGGCAGCAGCCGGGCGGGAAGGATCGGCCGCCCGGCCGCGCACGCCTCGCGCACCGCCTCGCCGATGCGCGGGTCCCACCCGTCGGCCGCCTCCTGTCGCGTCAGCTCGACCCCGCCGTCGTCGCACCAGGTGAAGGCCCGGTACGCGGGCTGCCCGGGCTCGCACGTCGCCCACTCGCACCCGTGGGCGACCAGCGGGCCGCCGCCGGGACGGGTGGCGCGCCGGACCTGGAAGCCGGCCGTCAGCCGGTGCTCGACCCCGCCCTCGTCACGCAGCACGGCGGCCAAGCGCCACTCCTCGTGATCGAGACCGGGGCCGGGAAGCGTCTGCGTGCCCGTCTCGACGATCGGCTCAACCCCCACGGCGTCCACCCTTCAGATCGGTGACGATACGCATGCGTGCCGTCGCTCACCGTCATGATGAGGGATGGCATGCCGTCACTGCCACCGGATCGGCCCGGTCCGCGCCCGTACTCGACAAGTCCCACAAAACCGGGGAAACGATGGTAATTGTGGGACTGGTGTTGCAGACGGGACATGAGGGATAAACATGCCGACAGACGAGCCGTGGCGGCTGCTGGAGCAACTCGTCCAGGAGGTCAACCAGCAAACCGAACAGCTCGGCAGGATGCGCGAGCGGGCCCGGGAGCTGTCGGCCACGGCCACGTCGAAGGACGGCCTGGTCACCGTGACCGTCGGCCCGCGCGGCGAGGTCCGGTCCATCGAGTTCGACCCCCGCGTCTACCGCAGGCTGTCGCCCTCGGAGCTGTCCGCCGTGCTCGTCGAGCAGATCGGGCGGGCGACCACGCAGGTGTCCGGCGAGATGAAGGAGCTGATGGCGCCGTTCGTGCCGGACCTCCCGTTCGAGGACCTGTTCGGCGAGGGCACGGACCTCGACGCGTTCCTCCCCGGTGCCGGCCCGGCGCAGCCGCGGGGGGACGCGCGCTGATGGGGCTGGACCTCAGCCTGGTGCCCGACGTGGTCAAGCCGCTGGCCAAGCCGTTGACCGGCGGCGCGTTCCCCGGGGCCGACGTCGGCGGGCTGCTCGCCGAGGCGCAGGCGCTGGAGCGGCTGGCGGACCTGCTGGCCGGGATCAAGGCCGAGGACGCCGGCGCGGTCACCCGGCTGTTACGCAGCGGGGAATGGGAGGGCGTCGCCAAGGAGGCGTTCGAGAAGGCCTTCGAGTCCCTCGGCGGCGAGGCCGGCTCCGTTTCCGGCGAAGCGGTGCTCGACGTGCTGGAGCGGGCGCTGCGCGACGAGGCGGAGGCCCTGCGCACGCACGGCGTGCGGATGCAGCACGCCGAGTGGATGATCTACGCGGCGCTGGCGCTGCTCGGCGTGATGATCGTCAGGCTGCTGGTGTGGATCTACGTCAACGGCCCGGCTGTCCTCGCGCTCATCAGGCACCACACGCTGATGACCCAGGTGAGCATCCAGACGATCAAGCGGCTCATGCTGCTGAACACGCTGAAGTTCGCCGGGATCATGGGCGGCCTGGACCTCGGCGTGCAGGTGGCCCAGCAGCTCTGGGGCGACCGCGAGGCGGGGGACTTCGACCTCGCCTCGCTGGCGATGTCGACCGGCAGCGGCGCCCTCACCGGCGTGCTGTTCGGCGGCGCGAACGCCGCCCTCTCCCGCCTGCTGAGCAAGCAGATGGTGTACGTCGCGTCCCGGGCGGAGCTGGCCGTCCGCGACAAGATCGTGGCGATCGGGCAGAGCATGTACGGCCAGGCGCTGCTGGGCGGGGCGGCGGGCACCGCCGGGGCCGTCCCCGCGCTGGCGGCCAGCGGGCAACTGGACGCCTCCCACCTCGGCTACGCGTTCATCTCCGGGGTGGCGGGCGGGCTCGACATCCCGGCGTCGGCCCGGGTGAGCTACCTGCCGATGGCGGCCATCGGCGAGATCGGCGGCCCCGCGCACCCGGCCGGCGATTCACCGCCTCCCGCCCGGCCCGCCCTCGGGGAGACCTCGCTCGCCGGGGCCGCCCACGCCGACACCGCCCCGCCGCCCGCCCCCAGAGCCCCGGACGACGCCGGACCGCAGGTGCTCCCGAACGGCGCCCTCGCCGGCGAGGTCGTCCGGCGTCACGACACGCCGCTGCCCCCCGCCGACCGTGCCGCGCCGACGCGCCCCCCGCACCAGCCGCCCGGTGACCGCGCACCGCAGCCCCATCCCGGTGACCGCGCCCCGCACACCCGCCCGGCCGAGCGCGCCTCGCAGGACCCGCCGGGGGAGCGGGCTCGTAACCTGCCGGCCGAGCGCGCCCCGCAGACCCTTCCCGCCGAGCGGACCCCGTACAGCCAGAGCGCGGCCACCACCGCTCGCGCCGATGCCGCGGGCCCGGGGGAGCTTCCGCGCGCCTCCCTGGTTCCGGCCACCGTCCCGGCGACGGTCGTCGCGTCCCCCGAGACCGCCACCGGCGGCGAGCCCGGACCGGAACGGCCCGAACACCCCCGCACGGACGCACCCCCACCGGCACGCGACCAGAACGCGCCCCCACCCGCCCCCCGGCCGGAACCGGCGGCCCCCACCGCACCCCGCGACCAACCGGAAGCGGCGGCCCCCGGCCGCCCGGAAGCAGGGTCCCTGGCGACCACCCGCGACCGGCCCGAAGGGGCGGCCCCCGAGGGTGCGGCGGCTCAGCGGGAGCGGCCGGTGGCGTCGATGCTCGCGGCCGATCATGCCCCCACGCCGGCGGCCCCCGTGCGCGAGGGCGCGCCACCGGCGGCGGGCGGGACCGCCGTGCAGGATCGGGCGTATCCGGCGGGGCCGCAGTACGGGCCCGACGTTCACTCGCCGATCGCGGACCCCCGCCCCCGGAACTTCGCCGAGGCCGCGGCGATCGTCCACCGCTGGACCCCCGGCCCGCAGAACCGGATCGAACGGCTGCTCAGCGGCCCGTCCGACGAGGTGCTCCTGGCCGAAGGCCGGCAACTGGCCGAGCGGCTGTCCACCACCCGGCGCGACGACGCGACCGCCCGCGCCCTGGCCCACATGAGCCGCAGCCTCGGCGGGCCGGACCCGGCGCGCGCCGTCCAGGATCTCGCCCGCGACCTCGGCCTGGATCGCGAGATCGACGCCCTGGTCGACGTGTTCGGCGACGCCCAGCGGTACGAGATGGCCCCGGAAGCCGCGACCGACCGCGCGTCGCTGACCGCCGTGCTCGACCGGATGATGGGGGCGGACTCGTACCGCTGGACGGGGTTCAGGAACCAGGTCCGGTTCTCCTTCCACGACGCGGACGCCGACCAGGCGCGCACGATCGGGATCATGATCGACGTGATGGGGGAGCCCGTCACCTCCAGCCGGGTCAGGAGCTACACCAAGCCCGTGCTCGACCGGTACGGCATCCGCGACATCAGGGAGCTGCTGCCGGTCTTCCGCGCGGCTCACCAGAACGGCCACTTCCCGCGCGGGGCGATGAGCGAGGCGGACTTCCTGGCAGCCCTGGACGCGTTCCGGCGCGAGGACCCGGCCCTGTGGGACGGCGTGCTGCTGGCCGAGCGGCACGCCCTGACCGGCCTGAGCGAGCCGGAGGCGCGCCTGCTCGCGCTCCTGGACGACCTCGCCGCCCGCCAGGAGGGCGACGCGCCGCCGCTGGAGGGGCTGGCCGCTGAGGTGGGGCAGGGGGACTCGGTCGAGCAGCTGCTCCACCTGGCCGGCGACGCGCACCGGCACGGCGCCGACCTGACGCGGGTGTCCGGCCCGCGCGAGCTGGCCGACCTGCTCACCGCCCACCGGACGCGGGACCCGTACCTGTGGGACGGGCTGCGCGTCGCGGCCGAGCACGGCGTCACGCGGCCGGCGGACGACGCGGCGCGGGCGCTGTCCCGGCTGGCCGAGATCACCGGGTCGGAGGCGCCGTCGCGGCTGCCGGTGTTCGAGCCGCTGCGCCGCCTGGCCGTGGACGCGGGCCTCGGCTACTCCGTCGAACGGCTGGCGGACCGGGCCGCCGAGGTGCGGCAGCGGGGCTTCGACCTGTTCGCGCCGGTCGACCGGCAGCAGGTGCTCGACGCCCTGATCGGGGACGCCGGAGCCGCCGCGCCCCGGCCGCCGGCCGTCCCGCCCGGCCTGCACGACCTGCCGCCCTCGGCGCACCGGGACGCGCTGCGGGCCGCGAGCCGCGAGCTCGACGCGGCCCAGCAGACGCGCCCCGAGCAGAACCCCGTCCTGCGCCGCGTCCGCTCCCTGCTGGCGGGCCCCGATCCGCTGGCCGCGATGGAACGGGAGCGCGTCGCCTCCCTGGAGTCCCGCGTCCGGGCCTGGCAGCGCTGGCCGGATCGCCCGGAAGTGTCGTACACCAGGGACTTCGCGGCGTTCCGTGACGCCTACGACCGGGCCGTGGAACGGGCCGTGAGCGGCGAGCCGGTGATCCCGTACATGCTCGACGACGCCACGGCGTCGCTGGGCGCGCGGGAGGGCGGGCGCGGGTTCGGGCTGGAGCTGGAGTTCGAGCTGCCGGAAGGCGTCTCCCCCCGGCGCCTGGAGGACATCGCCCGCGCCCTGCACCAGGCGGGGCTGACCGGCGACGCCGTGCAGCACGGCTACCACACGATGAAGAAGCGGGGCTACAGCTCGGGCGCGAACGGCGGGCTCGGCCTGTGGGCGCTGGAGCAGGACGGCACGGTCGCGGGCGAGCTGGTCTCGCCCATCCTGTACGACGAGCCGGCGACCTGGGCGAACCTGCGCACCGCCGTCGAGATCATCCGGGCGCACGGCGGCACGGCCGGCCCCAGGACCGGCGGGCACGTCCACGTGAGCACGCACGACTTCGACCACATCGTGGAGAACTACGTCAGCACGCTGGTCCACGTCGGCCACCACACCGACACGCTGTTCAGGCTCGCGCACAACCCGGAGGCGGACAGCCATCGGGGTCTGAAGCACTGCCGCCCCAACGCGGTGCCCACGGAAGGCTACGCGGAGATCGGGCCGGTGCGGCACCGCAACAGCGGCCATGATTCCGCGGTGAACATGCAGGCCATGACGGGCTCCACGGCGGACCACATCGAGCTGCGGCTGTGGGACGGCTCGCTCGACGCCGCCGTGATCCAGGCGCAGGTGAAGGTGTCGCTCGGCCTGGTCGAGGCGGCGTTCCGCAACGCGACGCTGGACCACCTGCCGAACCGGGGCGAGCCCGACCCGCTGGGCGCCCACGCCGGGCACTTCCGGGACCCGGCGCAGGACCGCACCGAGGCGGGCAGCCTGTCCTTCCGCAGCCTGATGGACGAGATCTTCTGGCGGGCCGCCGACAAGGAGCAGCTCACCGCCCTGTACGCCGCCACCCGCTGGGCCACGGAAGGCACCCCATGAGCGTGATCATCGCCAACCCGTCGTCGGCGGAGCCGCCCCCGGCCGCGCCGGCCGGACCGGACGGCCTGCCGTACCGCTTCGAGATGATCCACGCGGGCGGCAGGCTCCGCGGCTACGCGGGCGAGCCCGCCGAGCTGGTCGCGATGCTCGTCCCCGGCTACGCCGAGCTGCCCGGAGAGGACGGGCGCGCGGCCGCCCGCGTCCGTCTCGCCCTCGACCTCCAGGTCAGGCTGCAGGCGGAGCTCGCGGCCGGGCGGCTCGGCGCGTGCACGGACGAGGAGCGGGCCGTGCTCCTCGGCCCCCGGCACGAGCCCCCGGCGCCCGCCCGGTGGACGGCGCCGGTCCCGCTGGTCCTGGTCGCCGCCTTCTACGAGCCCGCCGGTCCTCTCCCTCGGCCGTCCGGCCCGGCCGGCCTTCAGGTGTGGCTCGATCCCGCCGACGACTGGACGCTCCTGACCAGCCTGCACACCGCCGGTCTGATCACCGTGAACGCCCGCGCCGGAGCCTGACGCGGCCGGGGTGAGCGCCGGGGCGCTGGTAATCTGCGATCGTGCCAGCCAGCCGGAGCAAGTCGCGGACCGACGCCGAACGGAATCGAGCACGCGTGCTGGAGGTGGCCCGCGAGCTGTTCGCCGAGCTCGGCGACCAGGTGCAGATGGCGGAGGTGGCCAAGGCCGCCGACGTGGGCATCGGCACCGTCTACCGTCACTTCCCCACCCGGCAGGCGCTGGTCGAGGCGGCGGCGCAGCACCGGTTCGCGGAGATCCTGGACTTCGCCCGTGAGCGCTGCCTGGCCGCGCCCGACCCCGGTGCGGGGCTGGACCTGCTGCTGACGGGCATCGGCGAGGTGCTGGCCAAGGACCGCGGCCTGTCCGGCGCGATCGAGTCGGCCATGGGTTCGGCCGAGCCGTCGGGCGACAGCCGGACCGCGCTGGAGGGCCTGGCGGGCACGCTGCTCGACCGCGGGCGCGCGGCGGGCTCGGTCCGCGACGACGCCACGGTGACCGACGTCTACATGATCGTGTGCGGGCTGGCGGCGGTGATCCGCACGGGCAGCGGCGACTGGCGGCGGTTCGTCAGGCTCGCCCTCGACGCGCTGCGGCCCGGCCGCCCCTCCTCGCCGACCGGTTAGCTCTCCTCGTAGACGACGTGGTGCCTGCGCGTGTGGCGGTTGAGCGCCGCCGGGTCGAACCGGCCCCCCTTGCTCACCTCGGTCCTGTGCTCGATCAGGGCCTCCACCACGCTCTCCCAGCCTCCGGGTGACGAGATCTGGATCACCCGGGGCGGCGGCGTGGAGCCCGGCCGGATCGCGTGGGGCACGCCATGCGGAAGCAGGACGAACTGCCCCGTGCCCGCGGTGTGGACCGAGCCGTCGAACTCGATCTCCAGCTCGCCGTCCAGCACGTAGACGCACTCGTCGGCCACCAGGTGGGTGTGCCGGGGGACCGGCTGCGCGACCGTCACCTCCAGCAGCGAGAACAGCCCGCCGGTGTCGGCGGTGCGCGCCTTGACGGAGAACGCGGGCGGCACGGGGACGCGCCCCGGACGCGCCTCGCCCGGCTTCAGCACGAAGCAGCGGTCCGGGTCGCCCCAGTCGTCCTGCGGGTCCGCCCCGGTGGCGTCCTCCAGGTGGCGCTCCCGGCCGCCCGGCGCCGACACCCGCAGCGCGTGCACGGGGGAGGCGTCGCCGCCGAGGTCACGCATGGCGCGGGTGACGCCGCGCGGCAGCAGGACGCACATCCCCGCGGTCAGGTGGTGGGATTCGCCGCCGACGTCGACGCCGAGCTCGCCCGCGATGACGTACACGAACTCGTCGTAGTCGTCGTGCGCGTACGGGGGGACGTCGCCGCCGCGGAGCTCCAGGAGGGAGAAGCGGCCCTGGGTGTCCTCGGCGCTCGCCTTGACGCTCGCCCGCGGCGGCAGAGGCACGCGGGCGGGCCGGGAGTCCCCGGCGTCCAGCACGAAGAAACGGTCCTTGCTCATGGCGGCCCTTTCGATAAAACGGATTCGGATTCCGATTCCGTTTTAGATCTAGCAGACCGCCCGAATCACTGTCAAAGCAGCCTGTCTATGCTCAGGCCCATGGCACTGGAATGGGAACAGATCATCGTCGACTCCGCCGACCCCGTCGCGCTCGGGCGCTGGTGGGCCCAGGCTCTCGGCTGGATCGTGGTCGACGAAACCGAGGAGATCATCGAGATCCGGCCCGAACCGGACCGGATGCCGGGGCTGCTCTTCGTGCCTGTCCCCGAGGGCAAGACGGCGAAGAACCGGCTCCACCCCGACTTCCGCCCCGACGACCAGGAGGCCGAGGTCGCCCGGCTGCTCTCCCTCGGCGCCCGGCGCGCCGACACCGTGCAGGACGAGCAGCACTGGGTGACCCTCCTCGACCCGGAGGGCAACGAGTTCTGCGTCCTGGGCGAGCGGAAACACTGAGCGGAGCCCGCCCCCGCCTCCCGGGGCAGGTCACGTACTGCTGAACAGCCGGTCCAGATGCGCGTCAATCGCGGCGAGCGCGTCCTGGGGCTCGATCACGTCGAGTTCGATCAGGGAGGTGAAGCCGGTGAGGGCGAGGAGCAGGTTCGTCTCGGTCACCGGGTCGCGGCCGGAGTCGATGTGCCCGTCGGCGATCGCCTGGCGGACCAGCCGCTCGACAAGGGCCCGC
Organism: Nonomuraea sp. NPDC049725; assembly: GCF_040674795.1. Lineage (NCBI taxonomy): Bacteria > Bacillati > Actinomycetota > Actinomycetes > Streptosporangiales > Streptosporangiaceae > Nonomuraea > Nonomuraea sp. NPDC049725. Next base: position 49,722 of record NZ_JBFANJ010000016.1, read on the forward strand.
CCCTGGACGAGGCCGCGGCGCGCCTGCTCGTGCACGGCCTCGTCGTGCAGCGCCTCCAGGACGTAGGCGGCGCTCATCCGGCTGGTCGCGCGGGCGTCGGCATGCAGGGGGAGCATTTCGGCGAGCGTCAGCCGCAGCACGTCACGGGGGTGCGGACGGTCGCCGAGCTTCTCGAGCCCCTGATGTACGCGCGCCGACGTCTGCTCGGACGCGAGGTCCATGGCGAAGGAGAGCATGGCGGTCCGGGAGGCGAAGTAGTGCTGCAGCTGCCCGAGTGACATGCCCGCCTCCTGCGCCACCACGCGCATCGTCAGCTGCGTGACGCCGCGCTGCTCCACCACCCGCCACAGCGCGCGGGCGATCGCTTCGCGGCGTCCGCGATGGTCCACCTGTTTCGGCATCGCCGGCCCTTCCCTCGGGGCTGTTCCAATACAGTTGACATAATACACCTGACCCATAATCCTGGGGTCCACTCCAGGAAAGGAACCGCCATGTCAGGAGAGCCGAAGGTACGGACCACGGAAGGCGTGGTGCAGGGGCGCAGGCGGCAGGGGCACGCGGTGTTCCGCGGCATCCCCTACGCCCGGCCCCCGGTCGGGCCGCTCCGCTTCGCCGCGCCCGCGCCGCCGCACCGCTGGGAGGGGACGAGGCAGGCGGTCGAGTTCGGCCCCGTGGTGCCGCTGTCCCTGCCGATCGACGTGCCCCCGCAGGGCGACGACTGGCTGACGCTCAACATCGGCACCCCGGATCCCGGCGCGGCCGGACTGCCGGTGCTGGTGTGGATCCCCGTGGGCGGCTACCTCTCGGCGGCGTCGAGCGACCCGATGTTCGACCCGGCGGCGCTGGCCGAGGCGGGAGTCGTCGTGGTGACCATCAACTGCCGCGTGGGCGCGGAGGGATTCGCGTTCCTCGACGACGCACCGCCCAACCGCGGGTTCCTCGACCAGATCGCGGCGCTGGAGTGGGTGCAGCGCAACATCGCCGCCTTCGGGGGCGACCCCGGCCGGGTCACCGTGGGCGGGGTGTCCGCCGGGGCGGGCTCGGTCGCCGCCCTCCTGACGATGAAGCCCGCGCGCGGCCTGTTCCGGCGGGCCATCGCCCACTCGGTGCCGGGGCTGCACAGCACCCCCGCGCTGGCACGGCAGGTCACCGCCGCGTTCGCGGACCGGCTCGGCGCGGCGGCCCCCACCGCCGAGGCCCTGCGCGACATCGACCCCTGGCGCCTGGCCGCCGAGCTCACCTCCTTCAACGCCGGCCTCCACGCGCACCGCGAGAGCTGGGGACGCCTCACGGAGACCGGCACCGCGCTGTGCCCCGTCGTCGACGGCGAGGTCCTCCCGGAAACCCCCTGGCCCGCGCTGACCGGCGCGCGCGCCGACGGGACCGACCTGCTCGTCGGCCACACCCGGGACGAGTTCCGGTACTTCAGCGTCATGAGCGGCCGGTACGGCGCCTTCACCGAGGAGGACGCCCGCGCGGCCCTGGAACTGCTCGCCCCGCAGCCGGACGGCGCCCGGGCCTACCGTGCCACGTTCCCGCAGGCGGGCCCGGAGGAGCTGGTGGAGACGGTGTACTCCGACGCCCTCTTCCGCATGCCGTCACAGAAGCTGGCCGAGGCGAACGCCGCAGCGGGCGGCACCTCGTACCTGTTCGAACTGTGCTGGACCGCCCCGGTCCGCGGCGGCATCCTGGGCGCCTGCCACAGCCTGGACATGCCGCTGGCGTTCGGCACGCTGGACAGCCCCGTCGGCGCCCAGCTCATCGGCGAGCAGCCCACTCCCGAGGCCGTCGCGCTCTCCCGCGAGCTCCAGGGGGCGTGGGTCCGCTTCGTCACTACCGGCGACGCGGGCTGGCCCGCCCACCGGCCCGGCGAGCGCCTCACCCGCGTCCTGAATTCCGAGCCGGAGACGCTGCCCTACCCCGAAGAGGCGTCCCGCCAGATCTGGGAAGGCCACGCCCCCGCCCCCTTCGATCTCCCGTAACCGCCCGGGCCGGCTCCCGCGACCGCGACGCCGCCCACCCAGCGCACTCGGCATCGGATCCCACCGAGGGGGGACTCCTGTGATCTTGACGGGAGAGTGTTCATGCGCTGTGATTAGAACATACGTTCCCATTCGTGCAGGAGGTCTTCGTGCGTCACCCACTGGCTCGCCGATTAGCCGCTCACTGCGGCGCCGCCGCCCTGATCACCGGCCTGCTGACCGTCGTGGCCCCTGCCGCCTCGGCGGCCGGCGCCACGACCGACCTCGGCGTGACCTTCGACGCCTACACCGCCGACCTGGCCATCGGCGGCGGCCGGGTGTTCGTCTCCGCCGGCGACCGGATCATCGTGGCCGACACCGCGGGCGACCTCACCGGCGACGTCCTCACCGGCCTGCCCGGCGTCCGCGAGCTGGCCGTGAACGCGGACGGGACCCGCCTGTACGCAGCCCTCACCGGCTCGGACGAGGTGGCGGAGATCGACACCGCGAGCCTCGCCGTCACCCGGCGGATCGACCTGCCGGCCCACCCGTGCCCGTCCACCCTGGCCTTGCTGGGCGAGCGGCTGTGGGTGGGGCACGGGTGCGACGACGGCCCTGGCGGGGTCGTCGGGCTCGACCTGAGCGCCGCCTCACCGGCGCCGGTGGCGGTCGGGGGCGAGCACCTGCGCCCGCCCGCGCTCGCCGCCGCCGGCGACACGCTCGTGGTCGGCCGGACCGGCCTGCACCACGCCGACATGCTGGTCTACGACGTCGTCGGCGGCGCCCCGGAGCTGCGCGGCACGATCGACGGCGAGGAGTGGCGCATGGACTACCTGCGTGACCTCGCCCTGACCTCCGACGGCACCACGCTGTTCTCCGCGGCCGACACCCCTGGTCACTTCACCCGGTACGACACGAGGAGCCTGGCGGCGACCGGCACCTACGGCGACGGCTGGGACGGCTATCCGTCGGCCGTGGCGCTCGGCCCGGGCGGCGCCTACGTCGCCGCCGGACGCCAGTGGGGCAGCACCGACCTCACGCTCTACGACGCCGCGACCGGCGCGGCACTGTTCGCGGCCGACCAGCCGGACGCCGAAACGCTCCTGGACGGCGTCGCGTTCTCCGGCCCGGACGTCTTCGTCCTGCTGCGGAGCTCCGCGGACCGGCTGCTGCTGTGGCGGGTGACAGGCGTGACGCTGCCGGCGTCCCAGCTGACGGTGACGGCCCCGGCGCGCGCGTACGTCGGCTCGCCGGTCACCGTCGAGGGGCGGCTCATCCGCGCCGACGGCAAGCCGCTCGGGCTCAGGCCGCTCACGGTCACCCGGCGCCCGATCGACGGCACGAAGGAGCCGATCACGGACGTGACGACCCGCAAGGACGGCACGTTCACCTTCGAGGACACCCGGCTGGACGCCGGCGAGGTGAGCTACTCGGTGTTCTGGGACGGCGACGACCACTTCCGCCGCAGCAACGCCTCCGTCACCGTGACAATCAGGCACAGATCCACCCTCACCATGAACGGGCCGCAGTCAGGCAGCGTCGGCAAGCCTCTGGAGGTGACCGGCGTGCTGGCCGTGGGCGGCAGGCCGCCGTCGCCGGGGGCCACGCTCACCGTCCAGCGCAGCGTGTATGTCGACGGCGTCAGCGATGGGAGCGTCAAGCTGCCACCAGTGAAGGTGAACGCCGACGGCACGTACACGTTCACCGACACGCCCGCCGTAGCCGGCAGGTACAGCTACCTCGCGACGTGGCCGGGGGAGGCCACCGCCGGGCCGGCCAAGGCCGCCTATCAGCTCATGGTCGAGTGACCGGACGGCCGTGCCCGGTCATCGGGGCCGGGCGCGGCTGCCGGTGGCCCAGACCGCCAGCGCGCAGGCTGCGAACCCGGCGCCGAGCAGGCTGGAGCCCGCCCAGCCGTAGGTGGTGAAGACGGCGGTGGTCGTGGCCGCGCCGAGGGCGGAGCCGAGCGAGTAGAAGACCATGTAGCCGCCGACGACGCCGCTCGTGCGATCCGGGTGCGCGAGCGTGAGGAGGTGCTGGTTGCTCACGTGCACGGCCTGGACGGCGAGGTCCAGGGCGACGATCCCGGCGGCGAGCAGCCACAGCGACCGGGGGAGTTGCGCGATCGCCGCCCAGGAGACGATGAGCAGGGTGAGTGCGAGGCCGGTGACGGGGACCGCCCGTCCCGTGTCGGCCCATCGTCCCGCGCGTGCCGCGCCGAGCGCGCCGGCCAGCCCGGCGACGCCGAACAGGCCGATCTGGCTCTCGCTCAGCCGCCACGGCGCGTCCGCCAGCGGCAGCGACAGCCCGCTCCACAGCGCGCCGAACGACGCGAACAGGAAGAACGCCACGAACCCGTACGTCAGGAAGGTCCGTTGCGCGAACAGCCTGCCGAGCGAGGCGACGGCCTGCCCGTACGTGGCGGGCCGGGCGGGCCGCTTCTCCGCCGGCAGCGCGAGGAGGACGAGGGCCGCGAGCCCGAGCGACAGCGCGGCGAGCACGGCGTAGACGCTCCGCCAGCCCCACGCGTCGGCGAGCAGGCCGGTGACGACCCGCGAGCCCAGGATGCCGATCACGACGCCGGAGGTGACGACCCCGATGGTGCGGCCGCGTTCGGCGGGCGGCGCGACCGACGCGGCGTAGGCCACGGTGGTCTGCACGACGACCGCGAACACCCCGGCCACCGCCAGCCCCGCGAGCGCTGCCCAGGCGGCCGGGGCCGAGGCCGTCAGGGTCGCGCCCGCAGAGGTGAGCGCCAGGTGCGCGGCGATGAGCCGCCGCCTGTCGGCCACGTCGCCGAGGGGCACCAGCAGCACCAGCCCCGCCAGGTAGCCGAGCTGGCCGATCGCCACGATCCATCCGGTGAGCCCGGCCGGCACGCCGAGATCGCGACCCATCGGCTCCAGCACCGGCTGCGCGGCGTAGACGCTCGCCACCGCCACCCCGCACACCACCGCCAGCAGCGCACGCCGCCACGCATCCATCACATCGACCCAATCAGTAGCAGATTGCAACTGTTTGGACCGTACGGCATGATGGTTTCAATCCGCAACCGAACGGAGTCGCCAATGCAGGACCCCGGCTGGACCGACCCCGCCTGCCCCGTCGCCCGCACCCTCGACCTGGTCGGCGACCGGTGGAGCCTGCTCGTCGTCCGCGACGCGATGGACGGGGCGCGGTCGTTCACGGAGTTCCAGCGGCGCACCGGGATCGCGCGCAACATCCTCACCGACCGGCTCCGCAAGCTCGTCGCCCACGGGCTCCTCGCGCAGCGTGCCGCGCCGTCGGGCCGTCGTCAGGAGTACGTGCTCACCGACGCCGGGCGTGACCTCTTCCCGGTCATCCTCACCCTGCGGCAGTGGGGGGAGCGTCACGCGTTCGCGCCCGGCGAGGCCCACTCCACGCTGGTCGACCGGCACGGCGTCCGGGTGCCGGAGATCGTGCCGGCCGGGGCCGACGGCGCCCGCCTCGACGCCGAGAGCACGCTGGTGCGGAAGGTCTGACCTCTACAGGCGCCTGGCGCGGAGCACTCCGGTCAGCATCGGCAGGGTGAACTCGCCGAGCGCGGTCTCCGGCCTGGCCGCCAGGTAGGCGCGGATCCGGCCGAGCGCCGCCTGACGTTCCTGTTCGGGCAGGACGAGCATGGCGGCGCGCGTGGCGAGCGTCGCGACGAGGGAGTCGGCGGTGCGGCTCTGCCCGTGCGGGAACAGCGCCTGTTCCGCCGAGCCGAACCGGGCCTCGCCGGTCCGGGGCAGGTGCATGCCCGTCGTCGCGGCCCGCCACTCCGGGGTGGCGGGCCGGGGCTGCCTAGCGCGACAGGAAGGGGACGATCGCGGCCAGGAGCGCCTCGGGGTTGTCCTCCTGCACGCTGTGCCCCGCGTCCACCTCGCATCCCCGCACGTCGGCGGCCCACGCCTGCCAGGGGGCGGCCGGGTCGCCGTCGTACAGCTCCGGCAGGTCGTCGTGCCTGCCCCACACGACGAGCACCGGGCAGCCGATCCTCCTGCCGGCGGCCTTGTCGGCCGCGTCGTCGCGCCGGTCCACCGTGAGCCCCGCCCGGTAGTCCTCGCACATGGCGTGGACGGTCCGAGGGTCGCGGCGGGCGGCCCGGTAGTCCTGCCACGCCTCGTCGGCCACGTGGCCGGGCTGGTCGCCGTACCACCTGTCCGGGTCGCGGTTGATCACCTCGTCCGCGGGCTTGTCGGTCTGGCCGAGGAAGAACCAGTGCCACCAGAGCCGGGCGAAGGTCGCCCCGGCCCGGTCGAGCACCTCGCCGATCGGCGGGCCGCCGATGTTCACGAAGGCCCGTACCCGGCCGGGATGGTCCATGGTCAGCCGGAAGCCCGCGTAGGACCCGCGATCGTGTCCGACGACCGCGTACTCCTGATGCCCGAGCGTCCGCATGAGGGTGGCGACGTCGCCCGCCATCGCGCGCTTGGACATCTGCGCGTGCTCCGGCTCGTCGGCCGGGACGGTCGAACGGCCGTACCCGCGCAGGTCGGGACAGACGACGGTGAACCGCTCGGCGAGCGCGGGGGCGACCTTGTGCCAGGTGGCGTGGGTGCGCGGATGCCCGTGCAGGAGCACGAGCGCGGGGCCCGACCCGCCGTGGCGCACGCGCAGCGTCACCGGTCCGACGTCGACGTGGTCGAGAGTGAAGCCGTTGAACATCCACCGTGGGTTCCCCGGCGCGATCACGCCAAACGGGCGGCCCGGCCGCCCTAGGGTGGAGAGGTGACCGTCGTGCCTGCTCAGCAGAGGTCCGCCGCTCTGGTGCCGTTCGTGGCGACGCTGAGCCCGTACGAGCTCGGCCCCGGACCGGCCGGCCTCCATCGCGGGCTGCCCTCGTCCACGGTGTCGATCACGATCCCGGAGGCGGACTCGCTGGAGATCGCGTGGCTCGGGCGGCCGGCCTCGCGCGAACGGTTCCGGGCCGTGGTCGCCGGGCTGCACCTGGACCCGGCCGAGCTGCGGCAGGAGGGCGGGACGCGCGGCGTGTGGCTGACGCTGAGCCCGCCGGGCGCCGCCGCGCTGCTGGGGGTGCCGGCGTCGGCGCTGGCCGGGCAGGTCGCCGATCTCGCCGACGTGGCCCCGGCGATGGCGCACCTGCCCGAGCGGCTGGCGGCCTGCCGGTCCTGGCCGCACCGCCGGGCGCTGGTCGAAGCCGCGCTGGTCGCCGGGCTGGCCCGGCACCGGGCGAGCACCGGCGGCCCCGGACTGCGGGCCGCGCTGGCGGCGCTGTCCGGGACCGGCCGGGTGCAGGAGGCGGCCCGGCTGCTCGGGTGCTCCCGGCGTCACCTGAGCGCCACGGTCCGGGGCGGGCTGGGCGTGACGCCGAAGGAGTATCAGCGGCTCCTCCGGTTCGAGGCCGCCCGGGGCAGGCTCGTGGCCGCCGCCCGCGCCGGGACGGTCAGCCTGGCGGCGGTGGCCGCGGCGTCGGGGTTCGCCGACCAGGCGCACTTCACCCGGGAATGGCGGGCCATGGCCGGGTGCGCGCCGGCCGAGTGGCTGCGTGCCGAAGGTCTGGTTCCCAAATCTTCAATACCCCTGCCCCCGCCCGGCCCGACGATGGGCGCATGACTTCCGACCTTCGTCTCCGTCCCCGTCTCGTCGTGCCCGACCCGGACCGCGCGTCGGCGTTCTACCAGGTCGCTCTCGGCGCTGAGCAGGTGTTCAGCGCTCCCCGGGAGGACGACGGCCGGCCCAGCGTGATCGACCACCGCCTCGGCGCGTCGTCCTTCCGCGTCTCGCCGGCCGTCCCCGCGTGGGGGTGGCTGTCACCCGACGACCTCGGCGGCTCCGCCGTTCTCCTGGAGATCGAGGTCGACGACCCGGACGCCGTCGGCGAGCGCATGACCGCCCATGGCGCCGAGGTGGTCGTGCCGATCGAGAACCGGCCGTACGGCAAGCGCTCGGGCCGGGTCCGTGACCCGTTCGGCCACCTGTGGATCCTCACCGGCGACCCGCGCTGAGCCGCCCGTACGCCTGCCCGGCCCCGCCGCGGTCCGCCGGTCAGGGGCGGCGGCGGGTGAGCCGGTCGAGAGGGGAGTCGTCCTTGGCGGGGGCGAACGGGGCGCCGGTGGTGCGGGCGCGCAGGGCCAGGACCAGGCCCTCGCCGAGCAGGCTGACGCCGATGGACAGGGTCATCGGGCACATCTGGCCGGGTGTGCCCGCCGCCGTGGCCAGGGCGCCGAGGCCGGCGTTGACCGCGACCGAGGCGGCCCACACGAGCAGCGTCCAGGCGGTGTAGCGCTGCCAGAGGTGGCCGTCGCGGACGAACAGGCGCGGGGTGAGCCCGCGCAGCGCGCCCAGCAGCAGGCCCGTGACGGCCCCGGCCACCACCCACGCCAGGTCGGCCCCCTCCGGCCGCACGTTGTCGACCAGGGTGTACGTGCCGATGCCGACGAGCGCGACGGGTGGAACGAACAGGTCGCGGGCGTGGAGCGGCTCCCCCCGGAACCGCCGGATCACCACGGCGACGACCAGGACGACGACGACCACCGCGAGCAGGGTTCCGCTCATGACACCTCCGTTGATAGCACGATCATGCTAAATCAGAACATAGCATGGCCGTGCTATAAAGAGGGGGTGCCGAAAATCGTCGACCCGGAGGAACGGCGGCAGGCCGTCGCCGAGGCCGTGTTCCGCGTGATCTGCCGCGACGGCCTGGAGCAGGCGTCGCTGCGCAACGTCGCCGCCGAGGCCGGGCTGGCCATCGGCTCGGTGCGGCACTACTTCGCCGGGCACACCGAGCTGATGGTGTTCGCGATGCGGGAGATGGCCGCGCGGCTGCTGGCCCGGCTGACCGCGCACGCGGAGCTGCTGCTGGACCCGGCCGCGCCGATCAGCGAGAGCGAGCGGCGCGAGACCGTCGTCAGCATGCTGGCGGAGATGCTGCCGCTGGACGACGAGCGCCGCACCGAGGCCGTCGTCTGGCTGTCGTTCGCCGCCGCCGCCCGCTCACGGCCCGAGCTGCGCGCCCACGCCGACGAGCTGTACGACGGGCTGCTCGCGCTCACCACCAAGGTCCTGGAAGGCGGGCGCCGGGCGGGCCGGCTGCGGCCAGGCGCGGACGTCGCGGTGGAGGCCCGCCGCCTGTGCGCGCTGCTCGACGGGCTGTCGCTGGAGGGCGCGTTCTATCCTGACCGGCTCGACCCCGGCACCATGCTCGCCGTGCTCCGCGCCCACCTGGCCGCGCTGACCTCCGAAGGCGCCTGAGGGACGGCCGGGGAGGTCAGGTGGAGGGCCGCTCCTCGGCCTCCGCGCCGAGGGGGATGCCGCGCACGGTGAGCAGCACGAGCAGGGCGCAGCTCACGGTGAGGGCGATGTCCGCCACGTTGCCGACGAACAGCCCGCCGTAGTCGATGAAGTCGACGACGTGCCCCTGCGCGAACGCGGGCGGGCGGAACAGGCGGTCGAGCAGGTGGGAGGCGGCGCCGCCCAGCAGCGCGCCGAGCACGACGGTCCAGGCGGACGAGCGCAGCCGCCGCCCGGTGTAGAGGATGCCGCCGACGGCCGCCGCGGCCGTCAGCGTGAACACCCACGTCACGCCCTCACCGATGGAGAAGGCGGCGCCGGGGTTGAACAGCAGCCGCAGCCGGATCAGATCCGGGATCACCGTGACGGTCCGGCCGCCGGCCAGCGCCGACAGCGCCCAGAACTTGGAGAGCTGGTCCACCACGAGCACGACCGCGCCCAGCGCCAGCATCCACGTGTACCGTCCCGGCCTGCGGGCATCCTGTCCGATCGGCACCTTCGACCTCGCCATCCGATGAGCTTGTCCCGCCCAATCTAGCGGTTTCGCCCACGTATCGATCGAAAGCGCCGACCCATGCGTACGTGCCCGAAGCTGTCAGAGCCGGGCCAGGACGGCGCGCAGGACGGGGGCGAACGCCGCGGGGTCGTCGGCGAAGCCCGTGTGGTCGCCAGGGAACACGACGGCGTCGAGGCCGAGCGCGTTCCCCAGCGCGCGGGAGGCGCGGTCGCAGAGCTGCCCGGCCGACTCCGCGCCGACCCCGATGACCAGGCCGGGTGCGGAGCGGAGCAGGCCCAGGTCGGGCCGCCAGCGGGTGGTGCCGCGCAGCTCGTGGGCGAACCAGCGGCGCTCGTCGGCGACGTGCTGCGGATCGCGTTCGCCGCCGAACATCATCTCCAGCGCCCCCTCGGGCAGCGCGATGTCCGCCTGCGCCATGAACGCCGCCCACGCCCCGATGACGTCGCCGCCGAGGTAGGCGGCGACCATGTCGTCGGTCTGGGCGTGCAGCTTGTCGCGGTCGTCCAGGAGCTCGACGAGCGGCGGTTCGTGGGCGATGACGCCGCGCAACTGCCTAGGGTGGGCCTGGGCGTGGGCGAGCGCGGTGACGGCGCCGCCGCTGGAGCCGAACACCACGGGGGGCCCGGCGTCCACGTGGGCGATCAGCCGGTGCAGGTCGTCGGCGCGCAGCTCGGGGGTGGAGTCCCGGGCGGGGTCGTCGAGCACGCTGCGCCTGATGCCGCGCGGGTCCGCGGTGAGCACGGTGTGGTCGGCGGCGAGCAGGTCGGCCAGCGGGGCGAAGGCGTCGGCGTCCATCGGCGCGCCGACGAGCGCCACGAGCGGGCCCCGGCCGCGTACCTCGAAGTGCAGGCGGGCGTCCGGGACGCGGAGCGTGGAAACGGTCATGATGTCCTCCTGGACAGGGTGTCGGACGCGGTCCTGGTGACCGCGTTCAGCAGGGGTGGTGCGACGGTGGCCACGAGCAGCGCGAGCGCCGCCGGGATCACCAGGGCGAGGGACAGCGTCGCGGTCGTCGCGACGTACCCGATGAGGGCGGGGCCGACGAGGCCGCCGCCGTAGCTGATGGTGGTGACGGCCGACAGCCGGCGGGCTGCGCCGTCGGCGGCGCCCAGCCGGCTGGCCACGATCGGCCAGACGACGGCCATGCCGGCGCCCGCGAGCGCCCAGCCGGCCATCGCGCACTCCACCCGCGCGCTCGCTGGCAGCGCGCCGGCGAGCAGGACGAGGCCGTAGCCGACGGTGGCGGTCGAGCCGGCCAGCCGGATCGTGCGGCCGGCGCCGAGCCGCGAGCGCAGGGCGTCGCCGGTGAAGCGCACGACCGTCATCGCGACGAAGAAGACCGTGTAGACGAGCGAGCCGGTGGCCGGGTCCGCGCCCAGGACGCGGGTGGCGTGCAGCCCGGCCCAGTCGGTGGCGGCGCCCTCGCTGACGAACGCCGCCGCGCCGATCACGCCCAGCAGGAGCAGCCGCCCCGGCGCCCGGGTGCCGGGCACGGGCGGAGCCGGGGGCGCGGGGGCGTCCGGGGCGCCCTTCACCGCGGTCAGGGCGGCGGCCAGGGCGAGCGCGCCCGCCGCCATCAGCACCCGCACGTCGACGCCCGCGCGCAGGGCCGCCGTGACGACCGCGCCGCCCGCGACCGCGCCGAGCGTCCAGGCGCCGTGCACGCCCGCCATGATCGGCCGGTCGAGCGCCCGCTCGACGGCCGCCGCCTGGAGGCTGAGTGCCACGTTGAGCAGCCCGGACAGCATCCCGAACACCACCGCCGAGGCCATCAGCGTCCCCGCGTCCGCCGCGAGCGCCGGCCCGGTCAGCGCGAGCGCCGCCGCCGGGGCGCAGACGCGCAGCAGGGCCCGCCCGGTCCAGCGGTCGGCCAGGCGGCCCGCCACCGGCATGGCCACGAGCGCGCCGACGGCCAGCGCCATCAGCAGCGCGCTGACCCGGCCCGGCCCGAGCTCCAGGCGCGCGTCGGTCGCCGGGAGCGTGGCGCCCCACAGCGCGTTCATGACGCCCGTCAGCCCGTAGCTGAGCGTGATCGTTCCTCGTCCGGCCATGCCTCGATCCTGGTGGTGGCGCCCCGCGCGGGTCCAACACCTGTTCGAAGGCGATTCACGCACCGGATGCGTCAATCGGCTAGGAAGGAGGCATGCCTGACGACGTGGAGATCCGCCTGCTGCGCCACTACGTGGCCGTGGCCGAGGAGTTGCACTTCAGCCGGGCGGCCCAGCGCCTGTTCGTGGCGCAGCAGGCGCTCAGCCGCGACGTGCGCAGGCTGGAGGACCGGGTGGGCCGCAAGCTGCTGGAACGCACCACCCGCCGGGTGACGCTCACGCCGGAGGGCCGCCTCCTGCTGGCGCGGGCCCGCGAGATCCTCGGGCTCTACGACGCGACCATGCTGGAGCTGCGCGGCGAGCCACGCTCGCTCACCGTCGACGTCGTCGGCTCCGGCCTCACGCCCGCGCTGGTGCTGGCCGCCGCGCGCCGGCTCGCGCCCGAGGTGGAGTTCTTCGCCCGCTTCCACAACGGCACCGAGGCGGCGTCGCCGCTGCTGCTGGACGGGCGGCTGGACGTCACGTTCGGCCGCGGCCCGGGCGCGCTCGAGGGCCTGCGCCAGCGTCCCGTACGCCACGAGCCCATCGCGGTGCTGGTGCCCGAGCTGCACCCCCTGGCCAGGCTGCCGGCCGTGCCGCTGGAGTCGTTGCGCGGCACCAGCCCGTGCATCCGGGCCGGCGACCACGCGACGCCCGGGTGGGAGCACGCCGTCCTGCAGCTGCTGGCGCCGTTCGGGGTCGACCCGGCGATGGCGCACCCGCACGTGCGGGGCGGCGACGAGCTCGCCCAGCACATCCGCGACCGTGACGCGCCCATCCTCACCCTGACCACCCAGCCCGCGATCCCCGGCGCGGTGCTGCGCCCGCTGGTCGAGCCGGTCGCGGTGTTCCCGTGGATGATGATCTGGCGGGCCGACGGCGACCATCCCGGCCTGCGCGCCCTGCACCGGGCCGTGGACGATCTCGCCGCCGCCCACGACTGGCTCGCCGCACCCGACGACGCCTGGCTGCCCGAGCCCGAGGCGAGCCAGCCCACGCCGGCCACCGGCTGACCCTCACGCGATCGAGACCTCCCGCGCGCGCCGGCGGGAGGTAATCCGCGCGGCGGATCGGAGATCACCCGTCAGGCGGACGAATCGGCGGTGCCTCAGCGGCCAGCATGTGATCACCATCCCATGCGGCGCCTTCCAGGCGCCGTGCCCGCAGTACGGGACAAACGGGGCGTCACCGATCGCGCGGGATGGCGTGCGCTGAAAAGCTCACGCACTCGGTGCCCACCGGACGACATCGGAAACGAAACCGGAGGACGAAGAGCGTGTACAAGAAGGTGCTATCCGCTGTAGCGGCGACGGCCGCCCTGGCCGCCCTGCCTGCGGCCCCCGCGGCCGCGACCACCTCGCAGAGCGCGGAGGTGACGATCACGACCCAGCTCCAGCACACCTCCACGTTCAAGGAGTCGAGCGGCGTGGCGTTCACCTGCCCGCTCAACGAGGTGATCACGGGGCGCAAGCACAGCGGGGACGAGAACGGCTACACGACCTACTACTGCAGCCGGGTCCTCGTCAACGGGGAGCAGGCCGTGGTCTCGCCGGGGGCGTGGAGCGACCCGCAGAGGGAGAGCAGCTCGTTCTACGAGACGCCCGCCGACCAGGCGATCGCCGGCCGGTGGCACACGGGGGACGAGAACGGCAGCACGCGGTATCGGCCCGCCACCCTCCACTGGCAGGGGCGGCAGTTGCGTCTGGCGGCCCACGTGTGGACGGGGAACCTCAAGGAGAGCAGCCACTACTCGCACGGCACCCCGGGCGAGGTCATGGTCGGCCGCGCGCACTGGGGTGACGAGAACGGCAGCACGAGATACCGGTACGCCACGGTCATCCTCGGCTGAGGTGTAGAGCGCATCAAGGGGCTCGCCGTCACCGGCGGGCCCCGTTTTTCATTTGACCGCCGACCCAATTGAATATAGTAATGACTCCATGCAAACTGGGAGCAGGCGTCCGTACCGGATGGGAGCCCGCGCCGCCGCCGTGGAGGCCACCCGCACGCGGGTGCTGGAGGCGGCGGCGGGGCTGTGGATGCGCCACTGGTACGACGACGTCACGCTGCAGCACGTCGCCGACGCGGCGGGCGTGTCCGTGCAGACGATCGTCAACCGCTTCGGCGGCAAGGAGGAGCTGGCCGACGCCGTCGCCGACTGGCTCGCCGCCCGGATCTCCGACACCCGCCAGGCCCCGGCCGGCGACGTGGCGGCGATCGTGGCGGCGCTGTTCGACGACTACGAGCGCGACGGCGACGCCGTGACGCTGTGGATCGCGCAGGTCGACCGCGTCCCGGCCATCGGCAGGGCCGCCGCCCATGCCCGCGCCCAGCACCGGGCCTGGCTGGAGCGCGTCTTCGCCGACCGGCTCCCCGACGGCGGCCCCGCCCGCGAGCACGCGCTGAACCTGCACTACGCCGCCACCGACGTCTGCCTGTGGAAGCTGTGGCGGCGCGACCTCGGCCTAGCCCGCGCCGACGCCGAACGCGCCATGCGTGACCTGCTGACCTCGATCGACCCGCGAAAGAGTGACCATGAGTAGCAGTTTCCTGTTCGCCACCTGGTCCGGCGGCGGAGCCGTGCCGCCCACCCTCTCGGTCGCCCGCGCGCTGCGCGAGCGCGGCCACCGCGTCCGGGTGCTGGCGGACAGGTCGCTGCACGACGAGGTCGCCGCCACCGGCGCGGAGCCCGTCGCCTGGACGACGGCGCCCCAGGGCGACACCACCGACCCGGCGCAGGACCTGCTGAAGGACTTCGAGGCCCGCACGCCGATGGGCGCGTTCGCCCGGCTGCGCGACCGGCTCGTCTGCGGGCCCGCGGCCGACTTCGCCCGCGACACGCTGGCCGAGCTGCGCGCCCACCCGGCCGACGTGCTGGTCTCCGACTTCTCCCTGCTGGGTACGCTCACCGCCGGTGAGGCCGCCGGGATCCCGGTGGCCGCCCTCGGCACGACCCTCTACCCGTTCGCCACCCCCGGGGCGCCGCCGTTCGGGCCCGGCCTCAAGCCCGCCACCGGCCCGCTGGCCCGCCTGCGTGACCGGATCGTGGCGGAGATGACGCTCAGGCCGTGGGCCAAGGGCCTGCCGGCGCTCAACGCGGCCCGCACCGCCAACGGGCTGCGGCCGGTGGAGTCGGTCATCAGCGCGTTCTCCCGCGTCGACCGGTTCCTCGTGCTGTCGCCGCGCGCGCTCGACTACCCGGGACGGCGCTTCCCCGACCACGTCCGCCACGCCGGGCCCCGGCTGGACGACCCCGTCTGGGTGGGGGAGCTGGAGCTGCCCCCGGGCGACGCGCCGCTGGCGCTGGTCAGCCTCAGCTCGACGTTCATGAACCAGCGCGCGCTGCTCGACCGCATCGCCCAGGCCCTCGGCACGCTGCCCGTGCGCGGGCTGCTGACCACCGGCCCGGCCGTGGACCCGGCGACGGTCCGCGCGCCCGGCAACGTGCTGGTCACCGCCACCGCCCCGCACAGCGCCGTCCTGCCCCACGCCGCGCTGACGAT
The DNA here is from genome assembly GCF_040674795.1 of Nonomuraea sp. NPDC049725. Classification (NCBI taxonomy): domain Bacteria; kingdom Bacillati; phylum Actinomycetota; class Actinomycetes; order Streptosporangiales; family Streptosporangiaceae; genus Nonomuraea; species Nonomuraea sp. NPDC049725. The sequence continues at coordinate 65,044 of NZ_JBFANJ010000016.1, forward strand.
CACCCACGCCGGGCACGGCACGGCCGTCAAGTCCCTGGCGGCGGGCGTGCCCCTGGTCTGCGTGCCGCTCGGCCGGGACCAGGGCGAGGTCGCCCGCCGCGTCGAGCACGCCGGGGCCGGGCTGGTCGTGGGCAAGGGCGCCTCGGCCAGGACGATCGCCCGCGCGGCCGGCCGGGTCCTGCACGACGGTTCCTACCGGCGCGAGGCGCGCCGGCTGGCGGACGAGATCGCCGCCGAGACGGCCGCCGACCTCGCGGTGGCCGAGCTGGAGTCCCTGGCGGCCCGCGCCGTCGGCGGGCCGCCGCGGCGCTGATCCGCGACGCCTGCGGGATACCTGCGGGACGCCGATCAGGGCACCAGCGCGGCCACCATCGTGCGGAGCGTCGCGAGCGCCTGCCCGGCGTCGACCCGGTCGGGCGCCAGCAGCCACTGCTGGAAGATGCCGATGCCCGCGCCGACGATCACCACGGTCAGCGCGTCGGCCGACACCCCGGCGGGCAGCGGCGCCCGTCGCAGCCTGCGCCGGAGGTGCTCGCGCAGGGTGGCGTGGATCTCGGCGTAGCGGCTCTGGATGGGCGAGCCCGGCTCCAGCGCCTCGACCAGGAGCGTGACGAACAGCTTGGTGGTCGGCGCGGTGAACAGTGCCTCGAACTCGTCCTCCACCTCCCAGAGCGGCCCCGGGTCCGGCTCGTCGGCGTCGAGGCCCGCGCGGATCGCCGCCACCGAGCGTTCGAGCACGGCCAGCAGCAGCCCCTCCTTGCTGCCGAAGTGCCAGGGGATGGAGCCCCTGCTGATCCCGGACCGCTCGGCCACGTCGACGAACGTCGTCTGCCGGTAGCCCTTCTCGGCGAACAGCTCCGCGGCCGCGGTGAGGATCAGTTCGCGGCTCTCGTGGCTGGTCTGCTCTCGTCGCGTTGTCACACACCCTCCTTGTGTGCTAGCAATCATATTCTATGTTGGCCAACACAGGAGAGCATCGTGCGCTTCGTCACCTATGCCACCGCCGACGGCGACCGAGCCGGGGTCCTCGACGGTGACCTCGTCCACCCCCTCCCGCCCGGCGTCACGCTCGCCGGGCTGCTCGCCGGCGGGCTGCGGGAGGCGGGGGAGCGGGCACTGGCCGAGCCGGGCGAGGTCGTCCCGCTGGCCGGCGTCACGCTGAAGGCGCCGATCCCCACACCCCCGTCCATCCGCGACTGCCTGTGCTTCCTCGACCACATGCGCGGCTGCCTGCGCGCCATGGGCGCCTCCGGCGAGCTCGAACCGACCTGGTACGAGATCCCGGCCTTCTACTTCGGCAACCCCGCCACCGTCGTCGGGCCGCACGACGACGTGCCCGTCTCGCCCGGCAGCGCCTGGTTCGACTTCGAGCTGGAGATCGCCGCGGTGATCGGCGCCCCGGGCCGCGACCTGACCCCCGAGCAGGCCGGGAGCCACATCGCCGGCTACACGCTGATGTGCGACTGGAGCGCCCGCGACCTGCAGGGGCTGGAGAGCCAGCTCAAGATCGGGCAGGCCAAGGGCAAGGACGGGGCGACCACGCTCGGGCCGTGGCTGGTCACCCCCGACGAGCTGCCCACGGGCCCGGACGGCAGGCTCGCGCTCGGCGTCCGCGCCGAGGTCAACGGCGAGGTGGTCGGCGAAGGCCGCACCGACGCCATGGACTGGTCCTTCGCCGAGGTCGTCTCCTACGCCTCGCGCGGCGTGGAGCTCCGGCCCGGGGACGTCTTCGGCTCCGGCACCGTGCCCGGCTGCTGCCTGCTCGAACACCTCGACTTCGGCGACCTCGGCGCGTTCCGCGGCTGGCTCAAGGACGGCGACGTGGTCCGGCTGCGCGCCGACGGGCTGGGGGAGGTGCGGCAGACCGTGCGCGCCGCCACCGCCCCGCACCCGCTGCCGCGGCGGCCCGACCCGGCCGCCGTCCCGCGTCCCGCGCGGGTCAACCCGGCCCGCTCCGCCGTGCCGTACACCGAAGGTCTGCACCAGGTCGGCGACGGCGTGTGGGCGTGGCTGCTGCCGGACGGCGGCTACGGCCGCAGCAACGCCGGGCTGGTCGCAGGAGACGGCGCGTCGCTGCTGGTCGACACCCTGTACGACCTGCGGCTCACCGCCGCGATGCTCGACGGCATGCGGCCCGTCACCGACCGGCACCCCATCAGCCACCACGTGCTCACCCACGCCAACGGCGACCATACGCACGGCGGGCAGCTGCTGGCCGGCTCGGTGCGCGTCATCGCCGCCGAGGGCACCGCGCACGAGATGCGCACCGAGCTGCCGCCGGAGCTGACGGCCGCCCTCCAGGTGATGGACCTCGGGCCGACGCTCTCGCGCTACCTGCGCGCGCGCTTCGGCGACTACGACTTCGGCGGCATCCGGTTGCGCGCCCCCGACCAGACCTTCGAACGGCGGCTGAGCGTCGAGGTGGGCGGGCGGGAGGTGCGCCTGCTCGACCTCGGCCCCGCGCACACCGGGGCCGACACGGTCGTGCACGTCCCCGACGCGGGCGTGCTGTTCGCCGGGGACCTGCTGTTCGTCGGCTGCACGCCGATCGTGTGGAGCGGGCCGATCGCCAACTGGATCGCCGCCTGCGACACGATGATCGCGCTGGACGCGCCGACCGTCGTGCCCGGCCACGGCCCGGTGACCGACGCCGCCGGCGTCCGCGCCGTACGCGACTACCTGAGCCACGTCGTCGAGCAGGCGGACGCCGCCCACGTCAAGGGCCTGGACCTGCGGGAGGCGGCGTTCGGGATCGACCTGGCGCAGTACGCCGCCTGGCTGGACGCCGAGCGGGTCGTGGTCAACGTCTACCAGCGCTATCGCGAGATCCGCCCCGGCCAGCCGGTGCTCGACAGGTTCGCGCTGTTCGCCCTGATGGCCGAATGGGAGGCCGCCCGCTCATGAGACTTCCCGACACCGCCCACACCTCCGTCCCGTGGCGCATCCACGCCGTGGCACCCGACTTCCGGCTGGAGGACGTGTGGGCGCTGCCCACGCCCGGCGGCCCCGCCGACCTGGACCGGCTGGTCGCCCAGATGGCGGGCGGCGCGGGCCGGTTCTCCGGGCCGAGCCGGTGGCTGTTCGCGCTGCGCTGGAGGCTCGGCGAGCTGTTCGGCTGGGACGGGCCGGGCTCGGGCGTCGGCACGCGGGTGGAGTCGCTGCGTCACCGGCTGCCCGCCGACCTGCGTGACGGCCCGCGCGGCCCGGACCCCCGCGCGGTGCCGCTCACCTCCGTCTACCTGACCGGCGCCGAATGGGCGGCGGAGCTGGCCAACCGCACCGTGCACACCGTCATGCACATCGGCTGGGTCCCGGACGGCACGGGCGGCCACCGGGGGCAGATGGCGGTGCTGGTCAAGCCGAACGGCCTGTTCGGCAGGGCGTACATGGCCGTCATCCGGCCCTTCCGCCGCCTGGTCGTGGACCCGGCGCTGGTCCGGATGATCGGCAGGGGCTGGCGGGCCGGGAGCCCGTGACGGGCGCCGGGGCCCGCCGGGTCAGGCCCGTACGCCGAGCGTCTCGTCGAGCCAGTCCACGGCCTCCTGGGCGAGCCGGGTCGGGTTGTTGACCTGGCAGTGCGCGTCGGCGCCCGAGGCGGCGTCGAACTCCAGCAGGGTCTTGCGCTCCACCGGCAGCGCCTCGTGGAACCGCCGCGCCTGGTCGACGAGGACGGGCGACTCGCTCAGCCCGGCGATCGACAGGAACGCGCTGCGGATCTCGCCCGGGTCGGTGGTGAAGGTCGCCAGCAGACGGGCGAAGTCCACGGGTTCGGCCAGGCCGGAGCGCCACAGGTACATCCGGAAGCTGTCCTTCATCGCCCCGTCGGTCGCCATCGCCTCGACCACCTCGACGGGCAGCACCGCGCCGAAGTCGAGGATCGGGGTGCTGGCGACGCCGGCGGCGATCCTGCGCTCGGACATCAGCGCCCGGCTGATCATGTAGCCGCCGCCGGAGAACCCGATGATCGCCAGCTTCGCGGTGTCCTGCCCGTAGGTCCCCACCAGGTGGTCGACGATCGCGCCGACCGGCCGCTCGGTCTCGGCCATCAGGTGCAGCCCGCGCAGCGGCGTGCTGCCCTGGCCCGGCAGGTCGACGATGACCGTGGTGTAGCCGCGTTCCCAGGCGTTGCGCCCGGCCAGGTGGTACATGTCCTCCTTGCTCGTGTCCCCGCCGCCGATCACGATCAACGTGGGCGTGCCGGGGCCGGCGTCGATCCGCAGACCCGGCAGCGACGCGCCCTCGAACGGCACCTCGATGAAGGTCATCGGGAGAGCCAGCAGCTCCACGGCCCGCCTGAAGGCGTCCTCGTACTTGGAGATCAACGGGAGGAACCGCTCACCGCGGCCGGCGAACTGCCACGCCTGCCGGTAGGCGTAGTAGGCCTTCATCATGACCTCGCCGGCGCTCCGCCTGCGGCCCTGTCCGGCCCACCGCTCGGCCAGGGCCCGCTGGGCGTCGCCGAAGCCCTCGAACTCCGCCACCCAGCCGGCCGTGTCGCCGTCCTCGATCCGGGAGGCGATGTGGAACAGCTCGCCGGAGTCCAGCCCGCCGGTCTTCGCCGCGCCCAGCGACCACTGGAAGATGAAGTCCATGTCGCGGTCGTCGAAGAAATAGCGGGTCGCGTTGCTGCGCTGCAGCGTGGTGTTCTGCGTCATGGGGGCGAAGGTACGGCCGCGACGCGTCGGCCGGTAAGGACCGGAGGCGTGGTCTGGGGGACCTTTCACGCGCCCCCACGATGCTGCTGGGGCGACCTTCCGTACGTGCGGCGGAAGGCCCGGCGGAAGGCCCGCTCGTCCGAATATCCCAGCCGCCGCGCGATCACCGCCGTCGGCAGGCTGCCGTCGCCCAGCATCTCCACCGCCAGGTCGCCGCGGACCGCTTCGAGCTCACGCCGCCAGCTCGTGCCCTCCCGCTTGAGCAGTTCCTGGAGCCTGCGCGGGCTGATCGCGAAGTGCCTGGACGCGGCTTCCAGGTCGCCGAGATGCTGCGCCTGGTAGGCCCGCACCCTGTCCCGCCAGCTCTCCTCGGCGGGCAGGAGCTGCGCGGCCCGGCGCCGCAGCATCGCCGCCGTCACCGGATCGGCTCCGACCAGCGGGATCTCCAGTTCGGAGCGGCGGAAGGTCAGCGAGTTGGCCGGCCGGCCGAAGTCGACGGCGGGGGAGCCGTAGGCCTCGGCCAGGTCGCCGTGACGGTGTGGCGCGGGCATGGCCAGCCCGACGTGGACCGGGGTGATCGGCTTCCCGGCGGCCACGCGGACGAGCGCGAGCTGCCAGCCGAGCAGGAACGTGACCGCGTGCCTGTTCTGCGTCGGCAGGCTCCGGCTCAGCGTGACCAGCCCGTCGTGCTCGCTCCAGCCGTACGACCCGCCCGTGGAGAGCACCCCCACGTTCCGTACGGCGGCGCCGAATGCGCCCGCCAGCGTGTCCGAGCTCAGGAACAGGAAGTCCAGCAGGCCGAACGTGCCCGGCTGGTACGCCCGCCCGAGCGTCAGCCCGAAGTCCGGGTCGCCGTTCAGCCTCGCCGCCCGGGTCCAGAGCTCGTCCACGGCGCCGGCGGGGACGCGGGAGGAGAGCTCGTGATCGGACAGGCCGGTCTCCCGGGCCAGCCGCTCGGGGTCCTCGCTTGCGCCCAGCACGTATTTGACCGCTGATGCCGCAATTGTCCCATTCACAGCCGGAATTGTACGTCGCGACAAGGCATACCATTCCGTATGGTACCTTTTCCGATCAAGGAACGAGGGGCCGCCCGTGAAATGCCCGGGCGGCCGAATTACTCCTTGAATTCGCAGATTCCCGCACCTCAGAAAGGTCGCATCATGCGTTTTTCCCGTACCGTCCGTGCCGTCATGCTGGGATGCGTGGCGACGACACTCGCCCTCGGCCTCGCCTCCTGCGGTGGCGGCGGCGTGGACAAGGCGAGCTTCACGGAGAAGCTGAAGGCCGAGGAGGACATGAAGGGCATGCCCGAGCAGGCCCTGTCCTGCCTGGTGGACGTCGCACTCAAATACGGTGACGCGGAGAGCCTGCAAAGCTACATGGACGGCTCCCTCAAATCGGCCGACGACATCAAGGGCCTGACGGGGAACAAGGAGGCCGAGCAGGCGCTCTCCAAGTGCGCCCAGCAGGTGGGCTGACCGGGCTCCGCGCACGCTCGCTCACCAGCGCAAAGGACCATACGATCCGGTATGGTATGGTCCGCCTGGTAAGCGGGCGCGACCCTGCGCGCCTGGCCCGGACGAGTGGGAGCACACCACATGAACGCACTGACCCGATGGGTTCCCCGCCTCATCATCGCGCTGGCGATCGTGCACTTCGCCTACGCCCTCGCGACGCCGAACTCCTGGGCCGACATGGCGGGCGACGGCTTCTGGGCCTCCGCCGCCGACACCGCCGCCGCCGACTACTACAAGCGCGAATACACGCTCTACTTCTTCGCCGCCGGCATCCTGCTCCTGGCGCTGGGCACCCTGGCCCGGACGCTGGCCCACGTCACCGGACGTTTCCCGGCCCAGGTCGGCTGGTACCTGATCATCAGCGGCGCCCTGCTGTGCGTCATCGAGTTCCCGGTCACGGGCGGCTGGCTGATGGTCGCCATCGGCGTGCTCGGCCTCGTCGCCGCGCGCCGTGCCGGCACGGCCCGGCCGCTCACCGAGGCGACGGCCGGGCTGGACCGGTGACACCTCCCCAGCCTCAGCGGATCTTCTGGTGACCGCTGCGGTTCCGGATCAAACGTCCAGAACGGCCTCTCCGTTGAGGTAGCGCCCGGGTGAGGTGCCGACGGTCCGGCGGAACGCCGCGAGGAAGGCGCTCGGGGTCGCGTACCCCACCGTGTGCGCCACCTGCGACACCGGCCGCCCCTCGGCGAGGAGCGGCAGGGCGGCCCGCAGGCGCATGTGCGTGCGCCAGCGGTCGAAGCTCATCCCCGTGTCACGGACGAACAGCCGCGTCAGGGTGCGCCGGCTCACTCCGATGGAGCGGGCATGGGCGTCCAGGCTCCGGGAGTCGGAGGGGTCGGCGAGCAGGGTGCCGGCCACGGCGCGTACGCGTTCGTCCACGGGGAGCGGAACATCGATGGGCAGGGCAGGCAAGGGGCGCAGCAGGTCCAGCACCACCGCCTCGGCCCGCAGCCGCGCGTCATCGGCGAGGTCTTCACGGGCGAGATGGGCGATCAGGTGGGCCAGCAGCCCGTCGACGCCGACCGCGGTGGGCTCCGCCCAGTCCAGGGCGCACCGCGCCGGATCGAGGTAGAGGCTGCACAGCAGCGCGTCGCGGGTCGCACCGGTCCGGTGGACGACCCCCGCCGGCAACCACAGGGCCCGGGTGGGCGGCAGGACCCAGTACGCGTCGTCCACGGCGACGCTGAGGACGCCGCTCCGCGTCCAGGCCAGCTGGTGGTGCGTGTGGCTGTGCGGGGAGATCCACTCTCCCGACGACAGCGGGAAGTGCCCGACGACGATCACGCCCACCGCGGCCGGGACCGCGGACTCGCCGGCCTCGATCATGCTGTGCAGGCTATGTCCCCACGGCGACATGGTGTGACCTCATCGCGGATCGTGGCCAGCGCTTCGGGTGAGGCACTCACCGGGGAGCGGCGGCCGGAAGGCTTCCGCTGACGGCACGCGACGGCAGCAGCACGGCGATGAGCACCGCGCCGAGCGCCACGCAGACCGCGCCCGCGGTGAGCCCGTCCGCATAGCCCATGACGGCCAGCGCGGCCACCCCGACGGCGCCGCCGATCTGCTGGACGGAGGTGAACAGGGCCGATCCGAGACCGGCGTCCGCCACGGTGGTGCCATCGACCGCGGCCACGGCCAGCACGGGCAGGCTCAGCCCGTTGCCCACGCTCAGGACGAGCATGCCGGGCAGGACGTGGGCGGCGTAGGTGTCGCCCGCCGCCACGCCGGACAGCAGCAGCAGCCCGGCGATGTTGACCAGGAACGCCAGCAGGAGCGCCCAGCGCGTCCCGATCCTGAGCGAGATGCGGGAGGACAGCCACATGCCCGCCAGGATGCCGGCGCCGTAGGGCAGGTAGGAGATTCCGGCCAGGAGCGGGCTGTAGCCCAGCACGGTCTGGATCTGGATCATCAGCAGGAACGACATGGCGTACATCGCCATCGAGAACAGCAGGGTCGCGCCGTTGGCGACCGCCCGCGTCCGCGAGGCCAGGAACGACCGGGGCACCAGCGGCGCCGCCGCCCGTGACTCGGCCACCAGGAGCGCCACCGCCAAGGCGGCGGAGAGCACGACGGCGCCGACGGCGACCGGGTCGCTCCAGCCGGTCTCTCCGGCCCGCAGCAGCCCGTACACCAGCGACACCGCAGCGCCGGTGACCAGGACCGCGCCGGGAACGTCGAGGCCGCGCCGGCCCGGAGCGCGGGACTCGGGGACCAGGCGGGGGAGCAGCACCAGGGCCACGGCGACGACGGGCAGGTTGATCAGGAAGATCCCCCGCCAGGACAGCAGGTCGGTCAGCGCCCCGGACAGCACCAGGCCTGAGGTCCCGCCCAGGGCGGCGATGCCGCCCCAGACGCCCAGCGCCCTGGTGCGCTCCTCCGGCCCCGGATACAGCAACGTGATCATCGACATCGCCGCCGGGCCGGCCATCGCAGAACCCGCGCCCTGCACGAACCGCCCGATGACGAGCTGCCACGGCTCCTGCGCGAGCCCGCAGGCCAGGCTGGCCACACCGAACAGCGCCACCCCGATGAGGAAGACGCGGCGGCGGCCCAGCAGATCCGCCATCCGGCCGCACAACAGCAGCAGCCCGCCGAAGGCCAGGAAGTAGGCGTTGACGACCCAGGGCAACCCGGACGCGCTGAATCCCAGCTCATCGCGGATGCTGGGCAGAGCGACGTTCACGACGGTGTCATCGAGCACGAGCATGAACTGGACCAGGCACAACACGATCATCGGCACCCGACGACGCTATGATCCGCCGCCGATGGCCACAATCCGCGACGGGGCCAGACCATGTCGCATGGAGGACATCGGGCGCCGTCATGCCTGACTGGGGTCAGCGCCCGAAGCCGGGCTGCATGGCCGGAGAGGGGTAGACGGCGAACACCCGGCGGCCGTCGAGCCACGCACTCAGCCGCCGCGCCTCGTCCGCCAGCGCCTCGCGGGCCTGCGCGGAGACGTCGTCGTCGAGCAGGCGCAGCTCGACCACGCCGTCCGCATCCTGCACCCACGCGCCGACGACGCGCCCGTCGACCCAGGCGGTGGTCCCGGCGTTGCCCGCGCTGTCGAACAACTGGGACGCGTGCGCACCGAGGTAGAAGGCGCGGGCCTTCCAGCCCATCACGGTCGGGTCGAGCAACGGCAGCAGCGCGACCCACGGCCCGGCGGCGGCGACCGGGGCGAGGTCGTCCTCGCGCAGCCACCCCACCGAGCCGTCGGCCAGAGAAACCCGCTGCGCTCCGATGTCGTCCAGCGCGGTGCGGACCGCGGACTTGGTGGCGCCGAGCCACCAGGCGAGATCCTCGACGGTGCCGGGGCCGTAGGACCACAGCCACCGCGACACCAGCTCGGCATAGCCCTGCCGCGCCGCGAGCGCCTCGGGCACCTCGTCCCTCCACCACGCCCGGGTCGTCGTCCAGGTCGGGCGGCTCGTGTACCAGGCTCCGGCGTTGGCCGCGCGCGCCACCACGCCGTCCAGGCTCAGCTGGGTGAGCACGCGCGGAGCGAGCGCGATCCGGCCTCCCCAGGACTTGCCGGGGGCCTGCTCGATGAAGCCGGCGACTTCGGGCACCTCCTCGCGTACTTGCTTCGAGGAGCGGGGCACGCCGTCGGCCAGGTGCGCCAGCACCGCCTTCTCCGCAGTCGCGAGCCAGGCGGCCCCCTGCCCCTCCGCTGTCGGGCCCCAGCGTTCGAGGTCCCTGACCAGCCGGTTGCGATGGATCGCGGCCACCCGGGCCGAGGCGCTTCCCCACACCGCCGGCACGAGATCACGGGGGAACACGAACAGGGTCTCGCGCATCGACTGCTGCCGGACGAGGGAACGCGTCCCGTAGAGCGCCCGTTCGACGTCGTCGACGTCGAGCGCGCCGACGCGTGCCCAGCAGGACAGGTGCACGCTCGGCGGGTCGGTGGCGTGCAGGCACACCACCGCACGCGCGGCCTCCTCGGGAGAGGCCGCCTTGGCCGTGGGCGCGAGAGCGTGCCGTACGCCCAGCCGGGCACGGCGCTCGTCATCGGTCACGAGACGCATGAGGCCATCCTGGCGTAGGGGCCATTCATTTGCAGATAGTCGAAAGCGGGCCGTCGCGCGGTGGAGGCGGCAGGGGGACGGACGCACAGTGAGTGCCGTCACGACTCCCAGGAAAGGCGGACCCGTTGCCTCATCCCCCTACCGAGACCGCGCTGGCGGATCTGGCCGGACTGTGGCGGATCCGGGTCTTCGAGGAGACCGTCACCCGCCTGCGGGTCGAGGAGCGGATCGCCGGGTCGGTCCACCTGTGCATCGGCCAGGAGGCCGTCCCGGTGGGCGCCTGCGCCGCGCTCGACCTGACGCGTGACGCCGTGTTCGCCACCTACCGAGGCCACGGCTGGGCGCTGGCCTGCGGCGCCGACCCGGCGGCGCTGTTCGCCGAGTTGCTGGGCCGGGAGACGGGCACCAACGGCGGGCGGGCCGGCTCGGCGTACCTGTCGGATCCCGGCCACGGCTTCTACGGCGAGAACTCCATCGTGGGTGCGCACGCCCCCATCGCCGTCGGCGCCGCGCTGGCCGCCCGGTACGACGGCTCCGGCCGGGTCGCGCTCGCGGTGTTCGGCGACGGGGCGATGAACCAGGGCGCCGTCCACGAGGCCATGAACATGGCGAGCGCCTTCGACCTGCCGGTCGTCTTCCTGGTGGAGAACAACCGGTATTCGGAGCTGACGCCGATCGCCGCGATGGTCAGGGACGACGACCTGGTCTCGCGCGCCGCCGCGTACGGCATGCCGGGCTCGTGGGTGAACGGCAACGACGTCGGCGCCGTCCGGCGCGTGGTCGCCGAGGCGGTGGACGCCTGCCGGTCCGGCCGGGGGCCCGTCCTGGTCGAGGCGCACACCCAGCGGCTGGTCGGCCACTACATCGGCGACGCGCAGACGTACCGGCCGCGTGACGAGGTGGAGGCCGCCCGCGCCACGGAGCCGATCGTCGTGCTGACCTCGGCCCTGCGCGCGGCAGGGGCCGGCGACGCGGAGCTCGCCGCGGTCGAGGCCCGGGCGCGCGCCGAGATCGCGGCCGCGGCGGTCACCGCGCTCGCCGCTCCGCCGGCCGACCCCGCCACCGTGAAGGAGCACGTGCATGGCTGAGATCACCTACGCCCAGGCCGTCAACGCCGCGCTGCGCCGCGCCCTCGCGGAGGATCCGGGCACCCTGCTGTTCGGCGAGGACGTCGCGCTCCCCGGCGGGGTCCACGGCGTGACCCGCCGCCTGCGCCGGGAGTTCGGCGAGCGCGTCTTCGACACGCCCATCTCCGAGTCGGCCATCCTCGGCGGGGCCGTGGGCGCGGCCATGATGGGGCTGCGGCCGATCGTGGAGATCATGTGGGCGGACTTCGCGTTCGTCGCGTTCGACCAGTTGATCAACCAGGCGGCCAACGTCCGGTACGTCTCCCGGGGCAGGCTCACCGCGCCGATGACCGTACGCACCCAGCAGGGCGCGACACCCGGTTCCTGCGCCCAGCACTCCCAGAGCGTGGAGGCGTTGTTCGCGCACGTCCCCGGCCTGCGGGTGTGCCTGCCCGCCACCCCTCAGGACGCCTACGACCTGCTGCTGGCCGCGATCGGCTGCGACGATCCGGTCGTCGTCATCGAGAGCCGCGAGCTCTACCACTCGCTCAAGGGCCCGGTCGACCAGGACGGGCCGCGGGCGCCGATCGGCGGCGCGCGCGTCCATCGCGCGGGGTCCGACCTCTCCGTGGTGACCTGGGGGCCGATGCTGCACACGGTGCTGGAGGCCGCCCGGGTCCTGGAGTCGTCCGGCGTCAGCGTCGAGGTGATCGACGCCCGCTGGATCGACCCGTTCGACACGGACACCGTCGTGGACAGCGTCTCGCGTACGGGCCGCCTGGCGGTGGTCCACGCGGCCAACCTGACCGGCGGCTTCGGCGCGGAGGTCGTCGCGCGGGTGGTCGAGCGCGGGGTGCCGCTGTCGGCGCCGCCGCTGCGGATCGCCACCGAGGACCTGCGGATCCCCGCCGCGCCCGCGCTCCAGCGGGCCGCGATCCCCGGCCGTGACACGGTGGCCGGGCGGCTGCTCTCGATGTTCACGCCCGCGACGGCCGCGTGACGGCCACGTGACGGGCGGGCGTCCGGTCAGTCGCGGCCGGGCACGGCCAGGTGATGACCGCGCAGGAGGTTCGTCGCGATGGCGGCGGCCTCCTGCACGGCGGCGATCAGGTCGCGCTGGGCGGTCCTGAACCGCGTGGCGGGCACCGACACCGTGTACGAGCCCGCCGGAGCGCCGTCCTGGTCGAAGTACGCGGCGGAGGCGCAGCAGATGCCGTCGCTGAACTCCTCCAGGTCGAGCGCGAAGCCCTGCCTGCGGATGTTGCCGAGCTCCACGGTCAGGCTGTCGACGTCGCCGAGGGTGCGCGCGGTCAGCCGCCGCAGCTCGACCCCGCCGAACATGATCTCGATCTGCTCGTGCGGCAGGTGCGCCAGCACCGCCTTGCAGGAGGCGCGGGCGTGCGTGTCGCCGGTGTAGCCGACGTCCAGGCCGCGCACGCCGAGCGCCTGCTCACCGGCGATGAACTGCAGCAGGGTGATGACGCCGTGGTGCCAGCCGCTGACGTACGAGGTCTCCCGCGTCCGGGCGTGCAGCCTGGCCAGGATCGCGAACAGCTCGGGAAGGGGCTCGAACCTGGCACGCAGTTGCCTGCCGAGGGAGGCGCCGCCCGGGCCGACGTCGATGCGCCCGCCGGGCAGCCGCACGACGTAGCCGCCCGCCTTGAGCGTGCGCAGGATGTGGTAGCAGCGGCCGAGGCTGAGGCCGAGCTGCCGGCTGAGGCTCTTGGCCGTGGCCTGGCCGTCCGCGAGGGCGACGGCGCGCAGCACGTCGATGCCTCGCAGCAGGGTCTGCAGGCTGCCGTCGCTCTCGGCGGCGGATGGCGACAGGGCGGTGTCGGTCATGCTGTGCTGGTCATGCTGGGCTGGCTGGTCATGCTGGGCTCCCGGGCTGGTCGCCCGCACGCTATGCCGTGAGCGGGCTGGTCACGGGTCCGTCGAAGCGAGTTTTCGACTATAGCGAAAGGCCGGGCCGGCCCTGGGCCGGTGCGCGGGGCCGCGGGCCATACTGCCAACCGCACAATCGACGGACCCGGAAGGATCACATGCTCAGCTCCGAGCAGTTCCGGTCGCGCTTCCCCGCGTTGCAGCGCCACGTCTGGCTGGACACGCCGGCGAGCCCGCCCGCCGCGCTCGAGGTCGCGCACGCGCTGCAGGCGGCCCTGGACTCATGGCTGTACGGCGACTTCGACTGGCAGGAATGGGACCGCGCCCCCGGCGCCGCCAGGAGCTCGGTCGCCCGCCTGCTGGGGGTCGCCGAGGAGCGGGTCGCCGTCGTGGGCTCGGTCGCCGAGGCCGCCGCGACGGTCGCCAAGTCCCTGCCGCCCGGCCGGATCGTGGTGCCCGCCCAGGAGTTCCGGAGCAACCTGTTCCCGTGGCGGCAACTGGAGTCCGCCGGGCACGAGGTGACGCTGGTGCCGCCCCGGGACGGCCGCACCCGTACCGAGGACCTGGTGGCGGCGCTCGATCCGCGCACCGCGCTGCTCGCCGTCAGCGACGTGCTGTCGATCGACGGCCACCGCACCGACCTGCCCGCGCTGCGCCGGGCCGCGGACGGCGTGGGCGCGCGGCTGTTCGTCGACGCGACCCAGTCGCTCGGCGCGCTCCGCCTCGACCTCGACCGCGTACGCCCCGACTACCTCGCCGTGCACGGCTACAAGTGGATGCTGTGCCCGCGCGGGGCCGCCTGGCTGGTCACGGCGCCCGAGCACGTCGGCGGGCTGGTTCCGCTGCTGCCGAGTTGGAAGTCCACCGAGCCCCCGCACGGGTACTTCGGCGGGCCGTACGTCACCGCCGGCAGCGCGGCGCGCTGCGACACCTCGCCTGCCTGGCTGTCCTGGGTCGGGGCGCTGCCGGCGCTGGACCTCCTGCTCGATCTCGACGCCGAGCGGGTCGAGCGCCACTGCCTGCGGCTGGCCGCCGAGTTCCGGGAGCGCGTGGCCGAGACGGAGGCCGGCGCCCCCCTTCCCGGCAGCGGGAGCCACATCGCGGTGGTGCGCGTCAGCGACCCGGACGCGGTCCGGGCCCGGCTGGCCCGGGAGGGCGTGCGCGCCACCCTGCTCGGCGACCGGCTGCGGGTGGGCTTCCACTACTTCAACGACGGCGGCGACGTCGAACGGGCCGTCGACGCGCTGCGAGACCGGAAGAGGCGAGCGTCATGATCAACCGCTGGAACCCCGCCGGGGTCCCGGCCCCCGTCGGCCGCTACAGCCACGTGGCCGCGGTGCCGGGAGGCACCACGCTGGTGTTCGTCTCGGGGCAGGTGGGGAACCTGGCGGACGGCTCGCTCGCGGGCCCGGACGCCCTGTCCCAGACCCGCCAGACGTTCGCCAACCTGCGGTCCGTGCTGGACGCGTGCGGGGCGGGGCCGGACGACGTGGTCAAGCTGCTGACCTTCGTGGCCGGCGCGGAGCACCTGCCCGGCTTCCGCGCTGCCCGGGACGAGGTGTTCGACGCGTGGTATCCCGGCGGCGACGTCCCGGCGCACTCCCTGGCCGTCGTCGCCGCGCTGGCCGACCCGGCGCTCACGGTGGAGATCGAGGCCGTCGTCGCGGTGAACGGCGACCTCCGGGCGCCGGGGGCCGGCCCGGGTCATCCGGCCAGTTCGTAGAGCTGCGACACCCGGCTGCCCTGCCTGGCGTACACCCACACGCGGGCGGTGCCGGGCACCGGCGCGAGGTCCATGATCTCGGTCGGCCCCTCGGGGAGCGGGTGCTCGGTCCACCGCCCGTCCTTGACGTGCAGCAGGTACGGTCTGCGCCCCTGGTCGGGGTTGGCCGCGATCCACACCCCGCCCTCGGTGTCCGCCCGCGCGACGGTCAGCGCGGTCCCGGGCATCGGGCGTTCCACCCGTCTCCACGTCCCGCCCGCCCAGCGCAGGACCACGCCCTCCTTGGCCGTGTAGCGCAGGCAGGCGCCGGGCTTCTCCACCAGGACCGAGCCCACGGCCCAGGCGTCGTCACGGCGGGGCACGGCCAGGGCCTGGATCGAGAACCTCGGCCACCCCGTGTTGACGCAGCCCGCGCCGGTGGGGCTGGGGGACGGGACCGGGACCTGAGGCAGAGGGTGGACGCTCCACCGGGAGCCCTCCCACCGGATGGCCTGGGTCTCGCCGCCGGCCTGCTGGATCGCCCAGACCTGATCGGGCCCGGAGGCGGCGACCCGTTCCAGCCATGCCGAACCCGCCTCGCCCGCGGGCCTGACCACCGGCTTCCACCTGCCGCCGTCCCGCCGGTGCAGGTACCAGCCTCCGTACTCGCCGGTCTCGGCCAGCCACGCCTCGCCCTTGGCCGGGACCGCCAGGTCCCTGACGTCGAGGTCGTCGTAGGGAGAGGACCGGGGGCGTCTCACCCACTGGCCCCGCGCCCACTGCCACACGCTGCCGGACACCAGCCAGAGGTCGTCACCCGCCGGTGACGTCCGGAAGCCGAAGCCGTAGCCCGCCGGGGTGAAGGAGCCGGGCGGCTCGGTGCGCCGCCAGGCGCGCCCGTCCCACCGCATCATCAATGCCCGGTCGCCCGCGACGACGGCCCACGCCTGCCCCGAGCTCGTGGCGGCGACGGAGTGCCACCGGTGCTCGCCGGACCCGTTCCAGGTGTGCGTCAGCCGCCACGACCCGCCCGGGTCCGCCGGCGTCCGGGTGGGTGATCCGGCGCTGGGGGCGCACGCCGTGAGCAGCAAAAGCAGGACCCAGACCAGCCGCATAGCGGCCCATCCTAGGACGCTTCACACCGGTCAGGTGGGTTCTTCCAGTTTGCCGGCGATCTCCTCCAGGGCGGCCAGGTCGGCGGGGGAGAGCCGGTCGATGACGTGGCGGCGGACCGATTCGAGGTGGGCGGGGGCGGCGTCCTCCAGCGTTTCGAGGCCGTGGTCGGTGAGGACGAGGTAGCAGCCCCGGCCGTCGTCCGGGTCGGGCTCGCGCCGCAGCAGGCCGCGAGCCTCCATGCGGGTGGCGTGCCGGGACAGGCGGCTGCGCGACCAGCCCATCTTGGCGGCCTGCTCGTGCAGCGTGCTGGTGCGGCCGGGGCGTTCGGACAGCGTGCTCAGCACCTCGTAATCAGGGTCGGACAGGCCGACTTCGGCCAGGTCGCGCGCGGTGCGCGTCTGGACCGCGATCATCATGCGCCGCAGGGCACGCCACGCCCGTTCCTCGTCGGCTTCGAGCCAGCGCACCGTGGCGTGAGACTGCTTCTTTGACATGTCAACAAGTTACCAGGTACGGTCGTTTCCATGTCAACGAAAACTACGCGTGTCCTCGTCCTGGTGTGCAGCACCCGTCCCGGCGCCCTCGGCCCGGCCGTGGGGGAGTGGCTGATCGACGCGATCGCGCCCCGTGCGGCCGAGCTCGGCGTGGAGCTCGTGCCCGTGGCGCTCGGCGACCTGGCCCTGCCGTTCCTCGACGAGGAGGAGCACCCGTCGTCCGGCGTCTACCGGCAGGAGCACACCAAGCGGTGGAGCGCGATGGTGGACGCCGCGGACGGCTTCATCGCCGTCACGCCCGAGTACAACTACGGCATGCCGGCCACGTTCAAGAACGCCCTGGACTACCTCGGCCGCGAATGGGCGTGGAAGCCGATGGGGTTCGTCAGCTACGGCAACACCTCGGCGGGCACCCGGGCGGTCCAGCACGCCAAGCAGGTGGTGACGACACTGCGCATGGTGCCGCTGGGCGCCACGGTCGCGCTGCGCATCGCCGACACGGTGGAGAACGGGCGGCTACGCCCGGACGCCGCACGCGACTCGGCCGCCACCGGGATCCTGGACGAGCTCGTCGGCCTCGCCCACGCCCTGCGTCCGATGCGCGAGCGGATCCGCTCGACGCCGGGGCCGCTGCCGGGCTCGTACGTCCGGGAGCTGACGCCTGACGACGCGGCGGAGGTCCTGGTGCTCCAGCGCTGCTGCTGGGTGGACGAGGCGCAGGCCAACGACACGCTGGACATCCCCGCCCTGGGGGAGTCGCTGGAGCGGGTGCGCGCGTGGCTGGGCGCCTGGCAGGGCACGGGCCTGTGGCGGGACGGGCGGCTGCTGGGCATGGTGCGCACCCGGCGCGCGGGCGACGACTGGCACGTGGGCCGGCTCGGCGTCGCCCCGGACCTGCGCGGGCAGGGTGTCGGGCGCTGGCTGCTGCGCCGGGCCGAGGCCGCCGCCGACGCGGACTGCCGCCGCGTCGTGCTGTCGACCGGCGCCGGGAGCCGCCGCAACCTCGCCCTCTACCACGCCGAGGGCTACCGCACGGAGTCGTCAGACGGCGCGACGGCCTCGCTCGTCAAGCCGGCGCCCGCGAACGACGCCGTGGGGGAGCCGGCGGGCGTGGCGTGAGGAGCGGGCCGCTACGAGGCCGCCTCCAGGGGCAGGTCGCTGCCGCGCCAGGTGGCCGCCAGCTCCTCGACCGGCAGGCCGAGTGCCTCGCCGAGGCAGACGATCGTGCCGAAGCCGGGGGACGGGAGCCGTCCGGTCTCGATCTTGCGCAGGGTCTCCGGCGAGATGCCGGCCGCCTGCGCGACCTCGGCCAGGTCGCGTCCCGCTCGCGCGTGGCGCAGCAGGGCGCCGAGACGCCGGCCGGCTTCGATCTGCTCGCGTGTGAGCGGTTGGCGGACCATGCGCCCCAGGATAGTGCCGGTATAACTATACCGGCAAGCGCCCGGATGGCGGTATAGTTATACCGACACTCTAGGACGCGAGGTAACCGTGATCGAACTGAAGACGCCTGCGGAGATCGAACGCATGCACGTGGCCGGGCGGTTCGTCGCCGAAGTGCTCTCCGAGGTCGGCCGGCTCGCCGACGTGGGCGTCAACCTCCTCGACCTTGAGCACCACGTACGCGGCATGATCAAACGACGTGGCGCGAAGTCGTGCTACTGGGACTACGCGCCCTCCTTCGGGGAGGGCCCGTTCCGCAACGTCATCTGCCTGTCGGTCAACGACGCCGTCCTGCACGGACTGCCCCACGACTACACCCTGCGTGACGGCGACGTGCTCAAGGCCGACCTCGCGGTCGGCATCGACGGCTGGGTGGCCGACTCGGCCCGTACGGTCATCGTCGGGACCCCCGCCGAGGAGGACCTGCGGATCGTCCGCGCCACCGAGGAGGCGCTGGAGGCGGCGATCGAGGCGGCCCGGCCGGGCAACCGCCTGGGCGACATCTCGGCGGCCATCTGGGCGGTGGCCAGCGACTACGGTTACCCGGTCAACACCGAGTTCGGCGGGCACGGCATCGGGCGCACCATGCACGAGGGGCCGCACGTGTCGAACAAGGGCAAGGCGGGGCGCGGCCTCGCGCTCCGGCCCGGCCTGACGCTGGCGATCGAGCCCTGGTTCGCCCGGACGACCGACCGGATCGTCTACGACCCCGACGGCTGGACCATCCGGTCGGCCGACGGCTCGCGTACGGCCCACTCCGAGCACACGGTGGCCATCACCGAGGACGCCGCCCTGGTGCTCACCCGGCGCGAACCGGACGAAACGGCCTGAGATTTCGCGGTCACGAGCGGCCGGTCAGCGCCGCCAGCGTCTGGGCCTCGGGCCGGGGCGAGGCGGTCCGGTTCCACGGGAGCAGTGACAGCGCCCTGGCCATCGCGCAGGTGTCGGTGAGCGCGGAGAAGGTCAGGCCCGCGCCGATCGCCCCGGCCACCCACGTCAGCGGCCGCCAGGCCATGCCGCCGGCGACCCCGGCGAGCACGAGGGTGCCCGCCACCATGCGGACCTGGCGTTCCATCGCCCAGGCGCCGCGCCCGTGGTTCAGCGGGGCGCCCTCGCTCTGCCAGGCGGTCAGGCCGCCGTCGAGCACGCTCACGGCCGGCAGGCCCGCCGCGGCGGCGATCGCGTGGGCGTCGCGGGCGCGCACGCCGGAGCGGCAGACCAGGACGACGTGGTCGTCGTGCCGGGCGGCGAGGCCGGCGGCGTGCTTGCGGATGAGGTCGAGGGGGACGTTGGCCGAGCCGGGGATGTGGCTCGCCGCGAACTCTCCGGGGCTGCGGACATCGATGAGCCGGACGCCCGCGCCGCTGTCGAGCAGGGCGCGGACCTGTGCGGTGGTGAGGGTGGTCATGTGCTGGCCTTTCTGGTCGGTACGTTCTCGGCGCGCGGCGGGTCAGGCGGCCATGGGGAGCCCGGCGGAGGCGGCGCGGTCGAAGGCGTCGTTCACCAGCACGACCTCGCGTCCCGTCCTGGCGAGCAGTGAGGCGGCGGCGGTGGCGCGGTAGCCGCTGCCGCAGTGCACCCAGACGGTCCCGGCGGGGATCTCGCCGGCGCGGGCGGCGAGTTCGGGCAGCGGCACGTGCACGGCGCCGTCGAGGTGGGCGGCGTCCCACTCGTTGCCGAGCCGCACGTCGAGGATCACGTCGGGGGCGGGCAGCCCGGCAGGCACGTCACCCGCCAGCGCGGCCGCCAGCCCGGCGAACGTGGCCGTGCGCAGCTCCCGCACCTGGGCGGGGTCGTCGGCGAGCCGCCGGGGCGTGCCGGTGGCCGCGGCGGCGACCCGGTCGACGCCGATGCGCACGAGCTCCCGCTGCGCGTCGGCGACCTGCTCGGGCGTCTCGCCGATGAGGGTGAGCGGCGCGCCCCGGTCGATCAGCCAGCCGAGCCAGGTGGCCATCGGGCCGTCCAGGCCGAGGCTGACGGTGCCGGTCAGGTGGGCCTCGGCGTAGGCCGTGCGGTGGCGCAGGTCGACCACCCATTCGCCGGCCTCCAGCCGGGCGCGCAGCTCGCCGGGGGTGATGCCGGGCGGGCGGCGCAGGTCGACCGGATCGGGGCCGTGCAGGTTGATGACGCCCATGTGCGCGTAGTAGGCGGGGTAGGCGTCGAGCCCGGCCAGCGTCCGGCTGACGAACTCGTCCTCGGCCAGGCGCAGCGCCGGGTTGACCCGCCGCTCGCGTTCGATGGTGGAGTCGTCGCCGGACGCCTGGGTGGCCGAGCAGAAGCTGCCGAAGCCGTGGGTCGGCCAGACGGCGGCGCCGCCGGGCAGCAGGTCGGACAGCTTGCGCACGGAGGCGTGCTGCTCGCGGGCGAGCGTGTCGGCGTGCTCGGCGCCCAGCAGGTCGGTGCGGCCCGTGGTGCCGAACAGCAGCGAGCCGCCGGTGAACACGCCCCGGACGCCGTCGGCGCCCTCCAGCACGTAGGACAGGTGGTGGAAGGTGTGGCCGGGCGTGGCCAGGACGCGCAGGCGCAGCTCGGGCGAGACCTCGACGACGTCGCCGTCGGCCAGCGGCAGGTGCGGGAACGGCGGCCGGTCTGCGGCGGCGAAACCGTACTGGGCGCCGGTCAGCCTGGCCAGCTCCAGCCCGCCGGAGACGTAGTCGTTGTGCACGTGCGTCTCGACGACGTGGGTGATGCGCGCGCCGACGCGGCCGGCCAGGGCGAGCACCCGGTCGACGTCGCGCTGCGGGTCGACCACGACCGCGACCTGGCCGTCGGTGGCCAGATAGCTGTGGTCGCCCAGCGACGAGGTCGCGATGACGTGGACGTCGATGCTCATCATTCCTCCTACACCCCCGGGGGTATCCGGGTCAGACATTGCGCTCATCGCCTTCCCGCGTCGCGGGATTTCAGGCCAGCGCCAGGAAGAGCTTCTCCAGCTCCTGCTCGGTCATGGGCGGCTCGTCGCCGCGCTCGCGGGCGGCCTGGCAGTGCCGCAGCCCAGTGGCCACGATCTTGAATCCGGCCCGGTCAAGCGCCCGCGAGACGGCGGCGAGCTGGGTGAGCACGTCGGCGCACTCCTCGCCGTCCTCGATCATCGAGATCACGCCGGCCAACTGCCCGTGCGCCCGGCGCAACCGGGTCAACGCGTCGCCCACGAGGGCGGGGGTCATCTCCATGACACCGAGCATACCCCCGCCCGTATAGTGGGCTAGCTCACGGCCTTGTCCAGCAGGGCGGCCACCTCAGCGGGCCTGAAGACGAACCCCGCGTGCGACGTGTCCAGGGTGTGCACGTCGTACGGGTTGCCGGGCGTCAGCGCGTCGGCCTCGGCGATCAGCCTGTCCTGCATGGCCACCGGCAGCGACCGGTCGGCGGTGAGCCGGATGTAGGAACGGGCGATCGTGCCCCAGGTCGCGGCGTCGACGCGGGCGTCGGCCGTCATCACCGCGATCGACTCGTCCGGCTGCAGGATGTTGAGGAAGGCGCGGAACCGCTCGTCGCTGACGTCCGCCAGGGTGGCGGCCTTCAGCGCGTCGAGCAGCTCCACGTCGGCGGTGCGGTAGTTGGCCCGGCCGACGCCGAGCCGCGCGGGGTCGCCGACGTTGAAGGCCGCCAGCGGGGCCATCAGGTTGTCCGCGAACTCGGGCTCCTGCATGTACGCGATCGGGTTGGGGAGCCGTACGCATGACCAGGCGGAGATGTAGACGAGCCGGCTCACCAGCTCGGGGATCGCGTTGCCGACGCCGGAGATGGTGACGCCGCCGAGGCTGGCCGCCACGAGCACCACCGGCCCGTGCTCCGCCAGCCGCCGGACCACGCCGGTGACCGCGTCGACGTTGTCACGCAGGGTGACCCCGGCCAGCGTCGACGGCTCGGCCGCCCACGCGTCGAGGTCCTGCGGAGCCTGGTAGGAGATCGGGTACTGCGCGTCGAGGCCGTGGCCCGGCAGGTCGACGGCGTAGCTGCGGTGACCGAGCAGGGCCAGCTCACGCTGGACCGAAGCCCACATGAAAGAGCTGCTGCCGGAGCCGTGCACCAGCACGAACGTGGGCGACGACGAAGAAGAGTGGTTGGATCGCATGAAGAACAGTCCGTTCGCTGAAAAGGCATGACGAAGACGCGTGCGCTGGTCGCTCGGCGACCGGCGGGCGCAGGCCGCTTCAGCTGCAGCGCGAACGGATGAACTTCTGGATCATGGCCGACACCCTACCATTCGGTGACCTTGTTCTATGATCACGGGCTCATGAGCCAATCGCCCACGCTGTCCGTCAAGGAAATCCGCACGGACCGACTCCTGCTCCGCAGGGCGGTATACGCGTCCGACCGTGACGAGCTCATCGAGCTCTCGACCGATCCCGAGGTCCAGGCGCATCTCGGCGGCCCCCGGCCGCTGGACGAGGTCGAGCGGCATCTCGGCACGGTCATGGCCGCCGGCGAGACCTCTGCGCCCGGCAGCTTCATCGTCGCGGACACCACGACGGACCAGGTCGTCGGCTCGCTGATGCTGTCCCGACGACCGGCCGACCGCCCCGGCCACGTCACCGAGGAGGGCGGCGAGCTGGAGCTGGGCTACCTGCTGCGCCGCCACGCCTGGGGGGCCGGGTACGCGTTCGAGGCCACGTCCGCCGCCTTGCGCGCCGCGGCGGCGGAGCTTCCGGACCAGCCGATCCTGATCGTGACGCAGTCCGCGAACGCGCGATCCCTGCGGCTCGCCGCCCGCCTCGGCTTCCGGCCGGTCAGCATGTTCCACGAGTACGACGCCGAGCAGACCCTCTGCACCGCCCCCTTGGCCGCCTTCCGCGCCTGATCCGCGCAGGCGCCCCCTGAGTGGCGTCATCTTTGGTTGACGCACGGAGGATCGTCAACCTAGGATGACGGCACTGCGGTGACGGCCCGTCGGGCGCGCCGCATCCGGGCAGCGGCGAGGAGGACGACATGGCGGCTCCATCAGTGACACGAGAGGCCCTCGCGGTCGCCGTGACAGCCAATCTGCCGGTCATCCTCTGGGGTGCGCCGGGCACCGGCAAGACGTCCGCGGTGACCGCGCTCGGCGCGGCCGTCGGCCTGCCGGTCGAGGTGGTGGTCGGCTCGATCCGCGAGCCCAGCGACTTCTCCGGGCTGCCGGTCCTGCGTGAGGGCGGCACCTGGTTCGCACCGCCGCGCTGGGCCGAGCGGCTCGCCGCCGAGGGCGGCGGCCTGCTGTTCCTCGACGAGCTGACCACCGCGCCGCCGGCCGTGCAGGCCGCCATGCTGCGGGTGGTGCTGGAGCGCACGGTCGGCGACCTGGTGCTGCCGGACGAGGTGCGGATCGTGGCCGCCGCCAACCCGCCGGACCAGGCCGCCGACGGCTGGGACCTGTCCGCGCCGCTGGCCAACCGGCTCATTCACCTGACATGGAGTGTGTCGGCCGAGGACATCGCCGAGGGATTCACCGGCGGCTTCCCCGTACCGGAGTTCAACGTGAAGGACACGGCCGGGCCCGCCGAGACCGCCAGGGCCCGGGCGCTGGTCGGGGCGTTCCTGCGGGTGCGGCCGGAACTCGTGCTGGCGGTGCCCGACAGCCCGGATCGGGCCGGACGTGGCTGGCCCAGCCCGCGCAGCTGGGAGATGGCCGCGGGGGCGGTCGCCGCGTGCGAGCACCTGGGCGCGGACGAGCCGGTCCTGGCCGAGCTGGTGCTCGGCGCGGTCGGTGAGGCGGCCGGGTTCGAGCTGCTGTCCTGGCGGCGCAACCTCGACCTGCCCGACCCGCAGACCCTGCTGGACGACCCGCGGGCCCCGCTGCCCGAACGGCTCGACCGGCTGCACGCCCTGCTCGGCGCCGTGGTGGCGTACGTGCGCTCGGACGCCACGGCCGGCACGTGGGAGCGGGCCTGGGCGGTGGTGGCCCGGGTCGCGCGCACGGCTCCCGACGTGGCGGCGACCGCGGCCCGGTCGCTGGCCCGCTGCCGGCCCGAGGGCGCGACCCTGCCCAGGACGATGCTCGAACTCGCGCCGGTGCTGCGCTCGGCGGGGCTCATGCCATGACCCCCGACCGCCCGCGCGCCACCGATGAGGCGGTGCGCGCCCGCATCGCCGCCGCGCGGCTGTGGGCGGCGCACCAGGCGCCCTACCTCGCCTCGGCCGTCTTCGCCCTCAACCCGGTCGTCCTGGAACCGGCCCTGGACGAGGACACCGGCGCTCCCGTTCCCGACCCCGGCTTCCGCACCTTCCCCGCCGACACCCGCTGGAACCTGTACGTGGAACCGGGCACCACGCTGGCCACCCCCGTCGAGGAGATCGGCTGGTGGATGCTGCACCAGGTCGGTCACCTGGTGCGCGGCCACGCGGCCCGCTCGCCGGTGCGGCCGGAGCCGGGCCACGAGCCGGGCCCCAAGGTGAGCCCCGAGGTCAGCCCCGAAGTGAGCCACGCCGCCGGCCCGGTCCGCGACGAGGAGGCCCACCGCTGGAACCAGGCCGCCGACGCCGAGATCAACGACGACCTGGAGGCCGCCGACCTGCGCGGCCCGGCCGGCGTGGTGTCGCCCGCCGAGCTGGGGCTCCCGGTCAACCGCACCGCCGAGGAGTACGTGCCGATGCTCGACGTGCTGGCCCAGGCGATGGGCCGGGGCGGGCGAGCCCTGGCCGAGGCGATCGACTGCGGCAGCGCGGTGGACGGGCAGGATCGCGCGTACGAGGACAGCGGCTCCGGCGAAGGACTCACCGAGCTCGACCGGGACCTGCTCGAACGCTCCATCGCGGCCGGCATCCAGGACCGGATCAGCGCGCGCAGCGAGGTGCCGTCGGGGTGGCGCCGCTGGGCCGAGGAGCGCCTGCGCCCTTCGGTGAACTGGCGGGCCCGCCTGGGCGCGATGATCCGGCGCGGGCTGAGCACGGTGGCCGGTCAGGTCGATTTCAGCTATCGCCGCCCGTCGCGCCGCGCCGGCGCGTACGCCGACATCGTGCCGCCGTCGATGGCGCGCGCGGTCCCGGACACGGTGCTGCTGATCGACACCTCCGGCAGCGTCACCGACGACGTGCTGAAGCGGCTGCTGGCCGAGGTGACCGGGATCATCGACGGCGTGGCCGGTCCCCACCGGCGGCTGCGGGCGTTCTGCTGCGACGTCCGCCCGCACCCCGTCCAGGTGGTGCGCCGGGCGAGCGACATCGAACTGACCGGCGGCGGCGGCACCGACATGCGGGCTGGCCTCGATGCGGCGATGGCCCTGCGGCCCCGCCCCGACCTGGTCGTCGTGCTGACCGACGGCGAGACGCCGTGGCCCGGGCGGCGGCCCGGGGCGCAGGTGGTGGTCTGCCTGATCGGCGACGGCGGGCACGCGCCCGGCTGGGCGTCCGTGGCCCGCGTGCCGGCGAAAGGAGACTCATGACCACGGACCACGCCGACGAGCCGCGCCCCGAGCCGCTGCACGAATGGCGGCGGCGCGGGCTCACCATCGCCGAGGCCCGGCAGTGGATCGAGGACGGCTTCCCGATCCACACCGCCGAGCGGTGGCGCGGGTCCGGCGTCTACACCGCCGCCGACGCGCGGTCGTGGCGCACCGCCGGCGCCACCCCGTTCACCGTGGATCTGTGGCTGCGGGCCGGCATGACCCCACGGGACGCGGTGCAGTGGCGCGAGCTGGGCTATTCGCCCGAGGAAGCAGCCGACCGGCACCTGGCCGGGGAACGCCCGTACCCGCGCGGCTGGCTGGGGCGGCTGCTGCACCGGGGCGAGCGGCCGGGCGGCGCGTTCGCCGACGAGGAACGCTCCCACAGCATGCGGGAGCTGCTGCGCACCGGCATCCCGGCAGGCCGGGCCCGCCCTTACGTGGAGGCGGGGTGGACGGGCGCCGATGCGGTGGAGTGGGCGAAACGCGGCATCGAGGCGGGACAGGCGCGGGTCTTCGAAGCGCTCGGCCTGTCCGCCCGCGAGGCCGAACGGGTGCTCGCCTCCGGCCAGGACGCCATCTCCCTGATGACCGAGTTCTGGCGGGCCGGGGTGCCGATCGAGGAGGTGGCGGCCTGGCGCGCGGCGGGGTTCACGGGCGAGGAGGCGGCCCGGATGCGGGCCGAGGGCGTCGGCGTCGAGCAGGCCGAGGTGCTGCGGGCCCTGACCGAGGGCGACGAGCCCCGCCGGGAGGCGTGAGACAGATGGCGTGCCTCGTGCCGCCAGCGTCCGGCTACGCGCTGCGGGCCCGCTGGTCGATCATGGACACCAGAGTCGAGACCAGCTCCTCAGCCGTGATGTCCCACTTGTCCGCGGACAGGTGGCCGCTGACCTCCAGGTCCGTGATCCCGTGCGCGCTGGTCAGGAGCAGCGCGGCGAACTGACGGGCCTGCCCCGCCCCGATCAGATCGCCGACGACGGCCAGGAACTCGTCCATGGCGCGGTCGGCCGCCCGGGTCGCCGCGTGGATCGCGGCCGGGTCGCCCGCCGGGGTGGTGAACATCAGCCGGTACAGGTGCGGCCGGCGACGGCCGATCGTCATCAGTGCCGACAGGGCGTGCCGCAGCCGGTCGGCCGGGGGCTGCCGTGGATCGGCGCGTACGGCCCGCACCTGCTCCGCGAGCCGGTCCAGAGCCTCGGCCGCCACGGTGGTCAGCAGGCTGTCCTTGTCGGGGAAGTGCCGGTACGGCGCGCCGCGGCTGACCCCCGCCCGCGCCCCGACCTCGCGCAACGTCACCGCGTCCGGGCCGCCGCCGTCCAGCAGGTCCGCGGCCGCGTCCAGCAGGGCGCGGCGCGTCGCGGCGGCGGACTCCACGCGGCTGATCACGCCGATCATTCTACCGTTGACACTGTCAGCTGAAGATGCGACCTTGTTCAGGTGACAATGTCATCTGAAAATCGGGAGTACGTCGTCGTGACCGGAGCCTCGACCGGGATCGGCGCGGCCTCCGCCCGCGAGCTCGCCCGCCGGGGATTCCACGTCCTGGCCGGCGTGCGCCGCGACCAGGACGCCGACGCGCTCCGCGCCCCCGGCATCGAGCCGGTCATCCTCGACATCACCCGGCCCGGCCACGTCGCCGCCCTGGCCGCCCGCGTCGGCTCGCGGGCAGTCGCCCTGCGGGCGCTGGTGAACAACGCGGCCGTCTCCGTCAACGCCCCGGTCGAGGCGCTGCCACTCGAGGAGTGGCGCCGGCTGTTCGAGGTCAACCTGTTCGGGCACGTGGCCGTCACGCAGGCGCTGCTGCCCGCCCTGCTGCGTCACTCCGGCCGCGTGGTCAACGTCAGCTCGGTCGGCGGGAAGGTCGCCATGGCCACCTTCGGCCCCTACGCGGGCACCAAGTTCGCCCTGGAGGCGGTCAGCGACGCGTTGCGCCGCGAACTGGCTCCGCAGGGCGTGCAGGTGGTGGTCGTCGAGCCCGGCGGGATCCGTACGGAGATGGGCGAACGGGGCATCGCCGCCACGAGCCGGCTGGCCGAGGCCATGTCACCGGAGCTGCGTGAGCGTTACGGGCCGCTGGTCCAGGCGGTCATCGCGCTGACCGCCGCGGGCACCGCGGGCGGCACATCCGCCGAGGACGCCGCCCGGGTGATCGCCAAGGCCGTGACAGCCGGCAAGCCACGCACGCGCTACACCGTCGGCCGCGACGCGGCCCTGCTCACCCGCCTGTCGCGGATCCTGCCGGACCGGCTGCTCGACCGCGTCGCCGTGGCCGTCCTCCGCCCGCACTACCCAAAGACCACCCCTGCATGAAGCCGGGAGACGAAGGGGGGCGGCCAAAGGTGGCCGAGAGCGAACAGGGCGCCCCAGGCAAGCCGGAACCGGACAGGACGCCCTAGGGAAGCCAGAATCGGACAGGACGCGCTAGGGAAGCTGGAATCGGATAAGGCTGTCTAGGCGGGCCGGAACCGGACCGGGTGGTCTACGGGAGCCGGCCCGGGTCGGCGAGGTGGAGCAGGCCCGGCGGCAGCTCGGGCAACGGCAGGCCGCGCAGCCGGGCGACCTCGCGCACGTGGCGGATCTTCTCGGCCAGGTCGGCGGCCTGGGCGGCGTGGACGCGGGCCGCCTCGGCCCACGCCTGCGGGCGCGGCTCCCGCTCGTCCTCCGCCCTGGCGGCGGCCGCCGCCGCGGCGCGGTCACGCCTGGTCCACTCGGTGAGCAGTTCCTGCAGCTCGCGCAGGGTGCGCAGCTCGGCGCGGGCGGCGTCGCCGTGGTCGGGCGGGTCGTCGGGCAGCGGCGCGGTGCCGTCCAGCCACCAGACGGCGTCCTGCGGCGCCGCCTCCACGCCGGGCAGGATCTCCACCGCCTCGCCGGTGCGGCCGATCGGGGCGAGCAGCAGCAGCGGCGGCGTGGCCAGGGCGTGGGCGATGACGAGCAGCTCCGGCACCGTGATGGAGGCGCGGTGGCCGGACTCCAGCTTGGCGAGGTTCCCGCGCTCCAGCGGGTAGCCGTGAGCGGTGCACCGGTCGGCCAGGCCCTGCACCGACAGGCCCTGGCGCCGGCGGTGATGGCGGATGTTCGCGGCGACCTGGCGGGTGTAGGCGGCGGTCCAGGAGGTGGCGCTGCTTCCAGGCACGATCCCCACGTTAGCGATCTTGGACCCGGGACACAACAGAAGTTGACTCCTCAGGTCACCTTCACGGGGAATCCCGGGGAATCGCTAGCCGCGTCCGAGGACGCAGAACTCGTTGCCCTCCGGGTCGGCCAGCACCTTCCACGACACCTCGCCCTGCCCGACGTCGGCGGCCGTGGCGCCCAGCGCGCGCAGCCGCGCCACCTCCGCCTCCTGCTCCTCGACGGGGTGCGGCAGCAGGTCGATGTGGATGCGGTTCCACACGGCGGGCGGGCCGGGAACACGGAGGAACTCCAGGTACGGGCCGGTGCCCTCGGCGGAGCGCAGCCGCGCGTGGTCGTCGCTCACCTCGTGCACGGTCCAGCCCGTGGCCTCGCCCCAGAACCGGGCCTGGGCCCGGGGGTCCTCGCAGTCGACCACCATCGTGGCGATCGGCCCGGTGTCCCGGTAGACCTCGCGGGGCTCCAGCACGCAGAACACGTTGCCTTCGGGGTCGGCCAGCACCGTCCACGGCACGTCGCCCTGGCCCACGTCGGCAGGCGCCGCCCCCAGCTCCGTCAGCCGCGCGACCAGCTCCGCCTGGTGTTCGGCGGAGGTGGTGGCGAGGTCGAGGTGCACGCGGTACTTCACGGTCTCGGGGTCCGGGACGGCGACGAAGTCGATGTAGAAGCCGTCGGGGTCAGGCCAGTCGAAGCCGTGGGGTTCGAGGTTGGTCACGCCGGGCACCTCGCTGGAGAGCCGCCAGCCCAGCGCCTCCGCCCAGAATCTGCCGAGGGCCGAGTCGTCCCGGGCCTTGAAGTTCACCTGAACAAGTCGTAGCGTCATGCCGCCCCACCCTATGCCCGGCGGCCCGCCGCCAGGCTGGCCAGGGCGGCGGCCTCCGGGGTGCCCTCCCCACTGCTGAACACGTGCACCACCAGGCCCGTCTCGCCCGGTCCCGCCGGTACGTGCAGCGTCTCGTAGTCCAGCTCCAGCAGCCCGGCCGCCGGATGCCGGAGCCGTTTGCGCCCCGCCGTGCACATCACGATCTCGCCGGAGGCCCAGATGCGGCGGAACTCGGCGCTGCGTTCCGACAGGTCCTTGATCAGGGCGACCAGCTCGGCGTCGCCGGGATACTGCCCGGCGGCGACCCGCAACTGGCCCACGGCCTCGGCCGCCCGGTCCGCCCACTCGGGGTGGACGTCGCGGGAGACGGGGTCGAGGAACAGGTAGCGGGCCTGGTTCGGGTCGCGGCGGGAGGGGCCGGTGAGGCCGCCGATCAGCTCGGAGCCGAGGGCGTTCCAGGCGACCACGTCGAGGCGGCGGTCCGTGGCGAAGGCCGGGAGGCCGGTCAGGGCGTCCAGCATGCGCCGCAGCGTGGGGCCGACCCGGGCGGCGGGCGCGGGGCCGTGCTCGCCGCCGTGCTCGGCGCCGACCAGCGTGGTGAGGTGCCGCCGCTCGGCGGCGTCGAGGCCGAGCGCCCTGGCCAGCGCGTCGAGCACTTCGGGGGACGGCTGGGTGGCTCGTCCCTGTTCGAGGCGTACGTAATAGTCCACGCTGATCCCGGCGAGCTGGGCCAGCTCCTCGCGGCGCAGCCCCGGCACGCGGCGGCGCCCAGTCGTGAGCCCAGCCGTGAGCCCCGTAAGCCCGGCCTGCTCGGGCGCGACGCGCTCGCGGCGGGCGCGCAGGAACGCGCCGAGTGCCCGCCGGGCGTCACCGATCCCGCCGTCCGCGTGGTCGATGGTGTACGTGCCGTCCATGGTGTCCAGTATGGGGTTGTCCGGCATGGGTGGCCCTCGCGGTACCAGGACTGCGGGACCACCGGCTCGGCCGGGTTCTGGCTACCTCGGCGCGCCCAGGCGAACGTGGGTGACATGTCTGAAACGCTGAAGAAGATCCTTGTCGTCACCGCCCACCCCGAGCCTCGCTCGCTCAACGCCGCCCTGGGCCGCTTCGCCGTCGAGCGGCTGCGCGCGGCGGGTCACGAGGTGCGGGTGACCGACCTGTACGCGGCGAAGTGGAAGGCGGCGGTGGACGCCGACGACTTCCCCGAGCATGTGGGGGACCGGCGGCTGGACGTGCTCGCCGTGTCGGGGGAGGCCACGCTGGCGGGCCGGCTGTCCGCGGACATCGCCGCCGAACAGGAGAAGCTGCGCTGGTCGGAGGCGGTGATCCTGCAGTTCCCGCTGTGGTGGTTCTCGGTGCCGGCGATCCTGAAGGGCTGGATCGACCGGGTGTTCACGTTCGAGTTCGCCCACGGGCCGTCCGTCCCGCCGCCCTACAGCGAGGGCGCGCTGGCCGGGCGGCGGGCGCTGGCCTCGGTGACGATCGGCGCCCGCGAGTCGGCGTTCTCCGGCCGGGGCGTCCACGGGCGGCTGGCGGACGTGCTCTTCCCGCTCCAGCACGGGCTGTTCTGGTTCACCGGCATGACGCCGCTGGAGCCGTTCGCGGTGTACGACTCGGTCGACGTGCCACGCGAGCGGTTCGCCCAGGTCACGCAGGAGTACGGGCGGCGGCTCGACGGGCTGTTCACCGACGAGCCCGTCCCGTACCGGACGCTCACCGGCGGCGACTACGGCCGTGACATGCGCCTGCTGCCGGGCGTCGAGGCGCCGGGGACTGCCGGGCTGGACATCCACGTCCGCCCGCGCGGCTAGAGCTCGTCGTCCTGGGCGGCGCTCCGCCCGGCCAGCCGCTCGTAGCGCTGCCGGGCGGCCTGCGGGGTGCCGAGCCCCAGGCCGAACGCGATCTCCTGCCAGGTCATGCCGCGCCCCCTGGCCATCCGGAGCAGCCCGGACTCCAGGTCGTCGGCCTCGGCGCGGGCCTGCGCGACCAGGCTCAGGGCGGCGACGATGTCGGCCCGGTCCACTTCCGGCTCGCCGTCGTCGAGCGACACCGCGCCGCTCAGCAGGAACGCCACGATCCGGACGGCCTCGTGCGGCGACAGCTCCGAGGCGTGCGCCTGACGCCGCCGCTGCGCGTCGGTGGCGGCGTGGCGCTCGGCGATGCGCAGGAGCGCGGCGTATTCGCGGTGCGCCCGCGCCTGCCCCGGATGCGGCGGTGTGAAGGGATCGGCGTGCTGCTCAGGAGTCGTCGGCATGCACCCCACCCTGGACGATCCAACATCCGTTGTCAACATGACGTGTTGAACAGAACGTTTAAATGCACTTGCCGTTGAGCCAGGCGCGGTAGTCGCGGGTGTAGTTCGTCATCACGCTCGGCGGCGCCTGGTCCAGGACCGACTGCCAGCGGCTGATGTTGCCGGTCCAGGCGGGGGGCGGCTCCTCCCACCCGACGCCGTCGGTCCAGCGGGCCTGGGAGCCCTTGAGCAGGCCGGGGTGGCGGCGGGCCAGCTCGCCCTGGATCCAGGAGTCCGTGGAGTAGACGAGGATGCGCTGCGTGGCCTGGCGTTCCTTGATCGGGTCGGAGATCTCCTTCCAGGCGGCCGTCGCGTACGCCGGGTCGGACAGCGCCGTCCTGGCCTCGGGCTTGACCTCCAGCAGGGCGATCAGGCCGCGCGAGCGCACGTGGTCGAGCCACTGGCGCAGCGTGTAGACCTGCTCTCCCTGGTACGGACCGCGCGCGATGCGGCGGTCGCGCAGGTTGTCGGCTCCGGCCGCCCACCACAGCGCGGTGATGTTCACCCGGGTGCCGGTCAGCCCGTTGGTGGTGGTGTTGTGCCACATGACGGCCTTGGTGCCGTTCCTGGTGAGCTGGACGTCGCCTTCGACGCCGTCGGCGCCCCAGGACTTCTGGTCGTTCACGGCGCGGACGTTGTTGGGCTGGCGGATCTGGTCGCGTTCCCAGGGGTTCGCGCCGGAGGGGTAGCCGCCGTGGCCGAACACGGCGGGGCAGGCGACGGCGGACCCGGCATGAGCGGACTGACCGGCATGAGCGGCGGGCGGGACGGCGGTGAGGGAGATCGCGGCCAGTGATGCGGCGAGTGCCGCCTTCGTCCTGATCGTCATGGGGGTCGGGACTCCGTCCATGAGGGGTGACCGGCACCGGCAGCGTATGCGCCGCACCTCAGGTGATCAAGAGCGGCGGGAGGGACCGGAAGTCCCCGCGTAACGAGGACTTTGGTCGGTGCCCCTCGCCGGGCTTCCGCACTGGGATGGACACGCGGCGCACCCGCGCCCGCCGATCCAGCACGACACCTTGGGGACACGATGACGACGACCGGAACCGATGGGAAGGAACAGGCGGCCCACGGGGCCAGGCCGATGCTCATGCTCGGCCTGGCGACGCTCGGCTTCGCGCTGAACTTCTGGGCGTGGGCGCTGCTCAGCCCGCTCGGGCCCCGCTACAAGGACCTGCTCGGACTGTCGGCCTCACAGCAGGCGCTGCTGGTCGCGGTGCCGGTGATCGTGGGCTCGCTGGGCCGCGTCCCGGTGGGCGCGCTCACCGACCGGCTCGGCGGGCGGGTGATGTTCCCGCTGATCTCCGCGGCCACCATCGTGCCCGTGCTGTTCATCGGCGTGGCCGGGCAGAGCTCGCTGCCGGCGCTGCTGGCCGGGGGCTTCTTCCTGGGCGTCGGCGGGACGGTCTTCGCGGTCGGCGTGCCGTTCGTGAACGCCTGGTTCCCGCCCCGGCGGCGCGGCCTGGCGATCGGCGTGTTCGGGGTGGGCATGGGCGGCACCGCGATCAGCGCCCTGACGACGGTCAAGCTGGTCGAGGCCGGGAACGCGACCACGCCGTTCCTGATCACCGCGGTCGTCCTCGCGGTGTACGCCGCCGTCGCGTGGCTGGTGATGCGGGACGCGCCCGGCCGGACGGTGTCGCCGCAGCCGCTTCTCGGCAGGCTCGCGGCCACGGCCAGGCTGCCGATCACCTGGCAGGCGTGCGCGCTGTACGCGGTCGCGTTCGGCGGCTACGTCGCCTTCTCCGTCTACCTGCCCGCCTACCTGCAGACCGGCTACGGGCTGGAGCAGGCCGACGCCGCCAACCGCATGGCCGGGTTCGTGGTCCTCGCGGTCCTGATGCGGCCGGTGGGCGGCTGGCTGTCGGACCGGATCGGCTCGATCCCCGTGCTGACGGGGGTGTTCGTGGTGGTGTGCGGCGCGGCGGCGGTCCAGGCGCTGACGCCCGGCCTCATGCCGGTGGGCACGATCGCGTTCCTGACGATGGCGGCCGCGCTCGGCGCCGCCAGCGGCGCCACGTTCGCGCTGGTCGCGCAGGTCACCCCGGCCGACAAGGTCGGCGCGGTCACCGGCCTGGTGGGCGCCGCGGGCGGGCTGGGCGGGTTCGTGCCGCCGCTGCTGATGGGCTTCCTGTACGGCGAACTCGGCTCGTACGGGGTGGGCCTGGGGCTGCTGGCGGCCACGGCGGCGCTGACCGTGCTGCTGACGGTGACCGTGGTGCGCCGGGCTACGGTGCGGGAACCAGCTCGAAGCCTGTGACGATCTCCGGCTGGATGCTGATCACCTGGTCCATCTCGCCGGTCACCCAGGGGTGGAGCAGGGCCTTCAGCCGCTCGGTCTCCGCCGGGTCGGTCAGCAGCCGCGCCACCCCGGTGACGATCACGCTCCAGCCGAGCCGCGCGTGCCCGTCGAGGTCGTCGGCCTCGAACGCCACCACGGCCTCCGGCACCGCCACGTGGGAGCTGAGGATCGTCCCGGGGCTGGACCGGATGACCACCCGCCCGTCCACGACCAGGTGGTTCACCGGCCGGACCGCGGGCAGCGCCTGGCGGGTGAAGACGATCCGGCCGAACGGCACCCCGGCCAGCAGGCGCAGCGCCTCGGCCTCGGGCAGTTCCCGCAGACGCCGGGCTCCCGTCCTGTCCGGCGCCCGGTCGTGGTGGCATGTCACGACAACAGCCTGCCGCCCACCCGGCGCCGTAAACAGGGACCAAAGTCCTTTCTCACCCCCGGCCGGGACGAACCGGCCGCCGTCGCCGGGGACGGCTACCGAGCTCAGCCGGCGTGCCACACGCGGTCGAGGAACCCGGCGACGAGCGGGGCGATCTCGTGCAGGTGGTCCTCCAGGGCGAAGTGCCCGGTGTCGAGGACGTGCAGCTCGGCGTCGGGCAGGTCGCGCAGGTAGGCGCGGGCGCCGGGCTCGGGGAAGAACGGGTCGTTCGCACCCCAGGTGATGAGCGCGGGCGGGGTGTGCGTGCGCAGCCACTCCTGCCAGGCGCCGTAGCGCTCGACGTTCGAGTGGTAGTCGAAGGCGAGCGCGACCTGGGCGTCCTTGCGGCCGGGCAGGTCGAGGAAGTGCTGGTCGAGGGTCCATCCGTCGGGGGCGACGAGGCCGGGGACGGCGACGCCGGTCTCGTACTGGCCGCGGGTGCCCGGCAGGGTGAACAGGGCGCGGACGGTTTCCTCGGCGCCGGGCCGGTCGGGGCGCAGCGCGATGAAGTCGCGGGCGCCGTCGGACAGGCCCTCCTCGTAGGCGTTGCCGTTCTGCACGACGAGGCCGGCGATCCACTCGGGGTGCCGTTCGGCGAGCCGGAACCCGACGGGCGCGCCGAAGTCGAACACGTACGCCACGAAACGGGTGAGGCCGAGCTTCCGCACGAAGCCCTCGGTGATGTCGGCGAGCCGGTCGAAGGTGTAGGTGAACCCGGCCGGGGCCTCGGTGTGGCCGAAGCCGGGGTAGTCGGGCGCGATCAGCCGGTAGCGGGTCCCGAGCACGTCGATGAGCCCGCGGTACTGGTGCGAGGCCGACGGGAACCCGTGCAGGAGCAGCAGGACGGGCGCGTCGGCCCGCTCGGGCAGCGACTCCCGGAAGAAGACCCGGACGCCGTCGACGTCGAGGTGCCGATGGACGGTACGGGCGAGCACGGGAATCGTCATATCTAATGCCTTTCAACGCCAATGATGCGTTAGTTATAGCGGGCAGGCTCTAACGCGTCAACACGGCGATAAGGCATTAGAACGCGCGGAGGGACGCGAGCCCCTCCGCACGGGGGAGCGCTACGTCAGCGGCACCGCCCGGTCGAGGGCGGGCGGGGTCAGCGGCCCCTGCCGCAGGTAGGCCCGCATGGCGTCGTAGTCACGGTTGCCGCGCACCGCGTCGGTGTACCCGGCGAAGGCGCTGTAGCCGTCGGCGCCCAGCAGCGTGTACGCCAGCGCGGCGAGCCGGTAGGTCCTGCCGGTGTCGAGCGGCTGCCCGTCGATGAGCACGTCGGCGGGGTTGATCCGGTCCCCGACGGGCCTGCCCGGCGAGTAGGAGAAGCGGACGTTCTTCGACACGGCCAGCGGCGCGAACTTCACGGTGCCGTCGGCCTGGGTCTGCCACTGCTGCTCCAGGGCCTGCTCCAACTGCGAGCCCTTGACCGAGACGGTGAGCACCGGGTTGGCGTAGCCCCAGGCCGCCCACGACTCGCCCAGGAGCACCTGGCCGTCGCTGTCGGCGGGGTTCGGCCCCTTGGCGAACCTCAGGTCGCCGCGCAGCGAGTTCGAGCCCTTGACCGGGGCCACGGCGACCATGGCCAGATCGGCCTTGCCGCCCTCGGTCTGCTGGGAGTCGAAGTAGGCCACGTCGGCCACGGTGTTGCCGAGCGTGCTCTGCCCCGTGGCGTCGCGGGTCCTGGTGATGTCGCCGGTGATGGTCCCGTACGGCTTGGCGTAGGTCTCCTTCTGCTTGGCGTTCCAGTGGTCGACCAGCTTCGTCATGACGGGGTCGGGGGTGACGTCGCGGGTCACCGGGTGGTTGACCGCGGTGGTCGCGGACCTGATGACGTCGCGGGTGCGGCGGTCGATCTTCAGGTTGATCTCGTTGATGAGGCGGCCGTGGTTGGCGGCCTCGACGACCGGGCGGGGGTCGCCCGCGGGGTCGGGGACCGAGCAGGTGAAGTACGCGTGCCAGTGGCCGGTGACGATGACGTCGATGTCGGGCGAGGCCTTCTTGGCGAAGTCCCAGATCGGCCCGTTCATCGGGTCGGCGCAGCCGTTGAAGTCGGCGCCGGCCGCGCCGCCCTCGTGCACGTTGGCGACGATGGCCCGCACGCCGCGCCGCTTGAGGATGGCGGCGTACTTGTCGGCCGTCTCCACCAGCGGCAGGTTGTCCAGCGACGGCTGGTAGGAGGTGGAGCCGTCCACCGTGGTGGGCGTGGTCAGGTTGATGAACCCGACGGGGATGCCCCGGAACTTCTTGATCACGTACGGTTCGAGCACCGGGCGGGTGTCGCCCTTTTTGGTGATGTTGGCCGTGGAGAAGGCGAAGTCGGCGCCGTGGAAGCGGCGGCCGTCGGAGTCGGTGAAGCAGCTGTCGACGTCGGCCTCGCCGAAGCACTCGCCCGCGCCCATGTGGTCGCGCAGGAACTCCAGGGACCGGTCCAGCTCGTGGTTGCCGACCGCGGTGAAGTCCAGCCCGATCTTGTTCAGGAACTCGATCGTGGGCTCGTCGGCGTGGAAGGACACCTCGGTGGGCCAGCCGCTGAAGTTGTCGCCGTTGGAGAACGTGACCGTGTTCGCGTGCCCTTCCCTCAGTTTGCTGAGGTGGGTCGCCAGGTACGGCGCGCCGCCCACCACCAGGGTGTTCCCCTGCGCGTCCTTGATCGTGCCGTCGGCGGCGTTGTTCTGCGGGGTGATGTAGCCGTGGAAGTCGGCGATCGACAGCAGTTGCACGTCCACGGGCTTGGGTGCGGCCAGTGCCGGTGAGGCTGACGAGGCCAGAGTGACACCTAAGGCGACAACGATCCACTTACGGAGGGAATGCACGCATACTCCTAGATAGGGGGATGTAACGGGAGGAAAGGCTGGTAGATCGGCCTGTCCGGTCGGTGAACACGACCC
Organism: Nonomuraea sp. NPDC049725; assembly: GCF_040674795.1. NCBI lineage: Bacteria > Bacillati > Actinomycetota > Actinomycetes > Streptosporangiales > Streptosporangiaceae > Nonomuraea > Nonomuraea sp. NPDC049725. The sequence continues at coordinate 102,164 of NZ_JBFANJ010000016.1, forward strand.
CGGCGATCGGCTGCCGCCGCATGACAGCGAGGAGAATGATCCGGGGGCGAGGAGCCTGCGGCCGGACCCCCGCTCGCATTTATGATGGAGTCCACCATTAAGGTCCGTCAAGAAGGGTGATCAGTGACGCTCCCGGTGACCGGCGGCGACCTCCAGCGGCTGCGGCGCCACAACGCGCTCGCCGCGCTCTCCGCCCTGCGCTCCGCCGGGCCGCTGACGCTGACCCAGCTCGCCGAGCGCGCCGACCTCGCCAGAGCCACCGTCAAGGCGGCGGTCGACGACCTGACCGGGCTGGGCTGGGTCGCCGAGCTGGACCCCAGCGGCGGGGAGAAGGGCAGGCCCGCGCGCCGCTACCGGTTCCGCGCGGAGGCTGGCCGGGTGCTCGGGCTCGACATCGGGGCGCACAAGGTGCTCGCGGTCGTGGCCGACCTCGACGGCGCCGTCCTGCACACCACGCGCGAACCGGTCACCCCCGAGCAGCCGCGCGCCGAGCGGCTGGCCGCCGTGGACCGCGTCGTCGACGCCTGCCTGGCCGGCTCGGGCACCGCCGCCTCCGACGTCCGGATCGCGGTCGCGGGCAGCACGGGCCACGTCGACCTGGAGGGGCGCGTCGTCGCGTCGCGGGCCATCCGCGACTGGCCGGGCGTGCCGCTGGCCGAGCACCTGGGCGCGCGGCTGCGCTGCCCGGTCCTGGTCGACAACGACAGCCGGCTCGCCGCCCTGGCCGAGTGCCGCAGGGGCGTCGCCCGCGACGCGGGCAACCTGGTGTTCCTGCACGTCGGCCGGCGGGCCGGGGCCGCGATCGTGCTCGACGGGGTCCCGCTGCGCGGCGCCGGCGGCGCGGCGGGGGAGATCGGCCTGCACCCGCTGTTCAACCTCGGCAACGTGGGCGACCTGCTGCACGCCTTCCCCGCCGTGGAGCCGGGCACGCCGCCCGACGCGGTCGCGGCGGCCGTGTTCGAGGCCGCCCGGGGCGGTGACGCCGCGGCGCGCGGCGCCGTGCTGCGGTACGTCAAGGTGCTCGCGCTGGCCACCGCCGCGATGGCCCTCACCGTCGACCCCGAGCTGGTGGTGCTCGGCGGCGGCTTCTCCCGCTCGGCCGACGTGCTGCTGGAGCCGCTGAGAGGCGAGCTGGAGACCATGTGCCTGCGCACCCCGCAGGTGCGGGCCTCCGTGCTCGGCGACGAGTGCGTGGCCGTGGGCGCGGTGTGCCAGGGCGTCGAGCACCTGTCCGCGATGCTGTTCGGCCCCGAGCGCGGCGGCCCGCTGCCCGCCGCGTCACCTGTACATTAATGACGCACTCCACCGTATATCCGCTCACTAGACTGCCGCCGTGAACGACGACACCCTGCGGATCCGGCCGGGCGGGCCCGCCGACACCCCCGCTGTGCTCGCCATGATGGACGCGGCCGTGATCTGGATGAACGCGCGCGGCAACACCGAGCAGTGGGGCACCCAGCCCTACTCCCAGCGGCCCGGCGGGGCTGCGCGGATCGAGCAGCTCATGGCCGGCGGCGCTCCCCACATCGCCGAGCTCGGCGGCGAGCCCGTCGGCGCGATGGTGCTGGACTCCGGGCCGAGCGCCGAGATGCCCATCGCCCCGGCCGACGAGCCCGAGCTGTACGTCCGGCTGCTCGTCTCTGACCGGCGGCACGCGGGCCGGGGCATCGGCGCGACCCTGCTGGCCCTCGCCGTCGAGGAGACCCGGCGGGCCGGGGCGGAGCTGCTGCGCGTCGACTGCTGGGCGGGCGGCGGCGGTCAGCTGGTGGGCTACTACGTGCGCAACGGCTTCACGCCTGCCGAGCCCTTCCGGTACGAGGCGTGGCCGGGACAGGTGCTGGCCATGCGGGTGCCGCGCGCGAACCCGGGCGAGCCGGCGGTCACCTGATCGCCCGGCCGGAGATCTGCTCGGCCCTGACCAGGATGAAGTGGTCGCGCTCGCCCGCCGCCCACGGCGTCAGCGGCAGCCTGGCCAGGTGCGCCACCTCCGACGCGTCGCGGGCGGCGCGCGCGTGCCCGACCGCGGTCACCGACCAGCCGGTCCGCAGGTCCGGGTCGAAGGCGTCGGCCTCGAAGGCGACCACCGAGTGCCGGGTGGCCGCCGCGAGCTTGGACCCCGGCCCGGTGCGGATCACGATGCGCTCGCCGTCCAGGCAGAACGTCACCGGCTGCACGGCCGGCAGCGCCCGGTCGGTGAAGACGATCCGCCCGATCGGGGCGGAGCCCAGCAGGCGCAGGCATTCGGCGCGGGAGAGCACCCGCAGGCCGGATGAGTCGAGTCGCATGCCCCCAGCCTGGCCGGTGCGGCCGGGCGTCCGGCAGGGGCGAAAGTCCCGTCAATCCCGCCGATCAGCCCGCAGCCGGGCGGCCAGCACGGCGGCCTGGGTGCGGCGCTGCATGTTCAGCTTGGCCAGCAGGTTCGACACGTAGTTCTTGACCGTCTTCTCCGCCAGGAACAGGCGCTCGCCGATCTGCCGGTTCGTCAGGCCCTCGCCGATCAGTTCGAGGATGTGCCGTTCCTGCTCGGTCAGCGCGGCCAGCGGGTCGCGCCGGGCGGCCTGGTCGCGCAGCCGCTGGAGCATGGCGGCGGTGGTCTGCGGGTCCAGCAGCGACTGCCCGGAGGCGACGGTGCGCACCGCGCCGACCAGGTCGGAGCCGTGGATCTGCTTGAGCACGTAGCCGGCGGCCCCGGCCATGACGGCGTCGAACAGGGCGTCGTCGTCGGCGAACGAGGTCAGCATCAGGCAGGCGAGCCCGGGGAGCTTGGAGCGGACCTCGCGGCAGACGTCCACGCCGCTGCCGTCGGGCAGCCGCACGTCGAGCACCGCCACGTCGGGCTTGAGGGCCGGGATGCGGGCCACGGCCGACCCCGCCGTGCCGGCCTCGCCGATCACCTCGATGTCGTCCTCGCCGTCGAGCAGGGCGGCGACGCCGCGCCGTACCACTTCATGGTCGTCGACAAGGAACACGCGAATCATGCCTTGACGCTATCCGCACTCGGCTTTCCCGCAAAAGGGACCAAGGTCCTGAACGCGGCATCGCCGGGTGCCGGTGCGACACTGAGCGGTATGTCCGAAAGTGAGCACAGCCCGTTGCTGCCCCAGATGCGGCTGGACGAGTTGCTGGCCGAGCTGCAGACCCGGCTGAACGCCGTGCTGGCGACCCGGGACCGGGTGCACGCGCTGCTCGAGGCCGTGGTGTCCGTGGGCAGCGACCTGGACCTGGAGACGGTGCTGCGGCGGATCGTGGAGACCGCGACGAAGCTGGTGGACGCCGGTTACGGGGCGCTGGGCGTGGTCGGCGACGACAGCACGCTGGTGCAGTTCATCCCGGTCGGGCTGACCGAGGAGGAGATCGCCAGGATCGAGCACTGGCCGCACGGACTCGGCCTGCTCGGGCTGCTGATCAAGGACGCGCGGCCGGTCCGGCTGGGGCGCATCTCCGACCATCCCGAGTCGTACGGGTTCCCGCCCGGCCATCCGCCGATGGGCACCTTCCTCGGGGTGCCGATCCGGGTGCGCGACGAGGTGTTCGGCAACCTCTACCTGACGGAGAAGCGCGGCGGCGGCGAGTTCGACGAGGAGGACGAGGCCGTCGTGATCGCGCTGGCCACGGCGGCGGGCGTCGCGGTGGAGAACGCCCGGCTGTACGAGGAGTCGCGGCGGCGCGAGACCTGGCTGCAGGCGTCGGCCGAGGTGACCACGAGCCTGCTGTCCGGTGCCGAGCCCCGGCAGGTGCTCACCACGGTGGCGGCGCGGGCCCGCGAGATGTGCGACGCCGACCTGGTCGAGGTGCTGCTGCCGGAGCCGTCGGGCGAGTCGCTGAGCGTGGCGGTCGCCGAGGGGGAGGGCGCGGCCGACGTGCGGGGCACCGCCTTCCCGGTGCCGGGCACGTCCGTGGGCGAGGTGTTCACCCGGGGCGAGCCGATGACCGACCAGGACCTGCACGGCGCCCCCGGCACCGGCTCGCCGCTGCGGCGGCTCGGCCTCGGGCCCGGCCTCATGGTGCCGCTGGGCACCGCGCCGAAGGTGCACGGCGTGCTCACGCTGGCCAAGCGGAGCGGGCGGCTGCCGTTCAGCGACGCCGACCGGCAGATGCTGCAGTCGTTCGCCGGGCAGGCGGCGATCGCGCTGGAGCTGGCCGAGGCCCGCCGCGACGCCGAACGGCTCGGCCTGCTGGAGGACCGCGACCGGATCGCCAAGGACCTGCACGACCTGGTCATCCAGCGGCTGTTCGCGACCGCCATGACGTTGATGAGCACGGTCCGGCTGGTCGAGCGGCCGGAGGCGGGCAAGCGGCTGCAGCACGCCATCGACGAGCTGGACGAGACCATCCGGCAGATCCGCTCGTCCATCTTCGCCCTCCAGGGCCCGCGCGAGGAGGCGGCGCCGAGCCTGCGCGGGCAGATCGTCGACCTGGTTGAGGGCGCGGGCGGGCATCTCGGCTTCATGCCGGGCCTCCGGATGGAGGGCCAACTGGACACGCTCGTCCCCGACGCGGTCGCCGAGCACCTGCTGGCGGTGCTGCGCGAGGCGCTGTCGAACGTGGTGCGCCACTCCCGGGCCACCCGCGCGGACGTGCTGGTCGAGGTCGCCGGCTCGGCGCTCACGCTCGTGGTGAGCGACGACGGCGTCGGCGTGGGGGAGCGGGCCCGGCACAGCGGCCTGCGCAACATCGGCGAACGGGCGGCGCTGCTGGGCGGCGAGGCGGACGTGGAGTCGCCCGAGGGCGGCGGCACGCGGCTGCTCTGGCACGTGCCCCTCTGACGCGATCCGCGCGGGCCCATCGGGCCCGCACCTAGGGACTTTGGTCCCTGCCGGGACAGGCGCCGACACCACGAGGCTGAACTCATCCGACGGTGAGGAAGACCTGTGACTGATATCGACGCCATCCCCGGCATGGGGCCGCTGCTCGCCGCCCGCGCCTTCTTCACCAGGTCGGAGGTGTCGGCTGACGGCCGCACCCTGCACCAGGTGGACCCGAGCGCCTGGGACCGCTTCTACCGGGACCGGTGGTCGCACGACAAGGTGGTGCGCTCCACCCACGGCGTGAACTGCACCGGCTCGTGCTCCTGGCAGGTGTTCGTCAAGGACGGCCTGATCACGTGGGAGCACCAGGCGACCGACTACCCGTCGGTGGGGCCGGAGTCGCCCGAGTACGAGCCGCGCGGCTGCCCCCGTGGCGCGTCCTTCTCCTGGTACACCTACTCGCCGTCGCGGGTGCGCTACCCGTACGTGCGCGGGGTGCTGCTGGAGATGTGGCGCGAGGCCCGCGCCCGGCTGGGCGACCCGGTGCTGGCGTGGGCGGAGCTGACCGGCGACCCGGAGCGGGCGCGGGCCTACAAGCGGGCGCGCGGCAAGGGCGGCATGGTCCGGGCGAGCTGGGACGAGGCCGTCGAGCTGATGGCTGCCGCGCACGTCCACACGATCAAGGAGTACGGGCCGGACCGGGTGGTGGGGTTCTCCCCGATCCCGGCGATGTCGATGGCCTCGTTCGCCGCGGGCACCCGGTTCCTATCGATGATCGGCGGCACGCTGCTGTCCTTCTACGACTGGTACGCCGACCTGCCGATCGCCTCCCCGCAGGTGTGGGGCGACCAGACGGACGTGCCGGAGGCGGCGGACTGGTGGAACTCCCGCTACCTGATCATGTGGGGCTCCAACATCCCGGTCACCCGCACGCCCGACGCCCACTTCATGACCGAGGCGCGCTACCAGGGCACCAAGGTCGTCGCGGTCAGCCCCGACTACGCCGACAACGTCAAGTTCGCCGACGACTGGCTGGCGCCGCACCCGGGCACGGACGGGGCGCTGGCCATGGCGATGGGGCACGTGACGCTGACGGAGTTCTTCCGCGACCGCACGGTGCCGTACTTCACCGATTACGTCAGGAAATACACCGATCTGCCGTTCCTGGTGGCGCTGGAGCCGCGCGGGGACGCGTACGTGCCCGGCGGGTTCCTGACCGCCGCCGACCTCGGCGAGGAGAGCGAGAACGCGCGGTTCAAGACCGTCCTGCTGGACGAGCCGACCGGCCGCCCGGTCGTGCCGAACGGATCGCTCGGCTTCCGCTGGGGGCAGGAGGGCGAGGGCCGCTGGAACCTCGGCCTGGACGGCGTCACGCCGAAGCTGACGCTGCTCGGCGCGCCGGACGCGGTCGCCGTCGACCTGCCGCGCTTCGACACCGGCGACACCGAGGGCGGCGCCGCGATGCGGCGCGGCGTCCCGGTCACCGAGGTCGGCGGCAGGCTCGTCACCACCGTGTTCGACCTGCTCATGGCCCAGTACGGGGTGGCCCGGGACCTGCCGGGCGAGTGGCCCGCATCGTACGACGACGCCGCCCAGCCGTACACGCCCGCCTGGGCGGAGGAGATCACCTCCGTGCCCGCGGCGACGATCACCCGGATCGCGCGGGAGTTCGCCCGCAACGCCGAGCGCACCCGCGGCCGGTCGATGATCGCGATGGGGGCGGGCACCAACCACTGGTTCCACTCCGACCAGATCTACCGCTCCTTCCTCACGCTGGTGCTGCTGACCGGCTGCCAGGGCGTCAACGGCGGCGGCTGGGCGCACTACGTCGGCCAGGAGAAGGTCCGGCCGGTGACCGGCTTCCAGCATCTGGCGTTCGCCTTCGACTGGCAGCGGCCGACCCGGCACATGGCCGGCACCGCGTTCTGGTACCTGGCCACCGACCAGTGGCGCTACGAGCGGATCGGCGCGGACGAGCTCGCCAGCCCGCTCGGCCCCGGCAGGTTCGCGGGCAGGTCGTTCGCCGACTGCAACGCCCAGGCGGCGCGGCTCGGCTGGCTGCCCTCGCACCCGACGTTCGACCGCAACCCGCTCACCCTCGCCGACGAGGCCGCCGCCAAGGGCGTCCCGGCGGCCGAGCACGTCGTGGCCGAGCTGAAGTCCGGGCGGCTGCGCTTCGCCGCCGAGGACCCCGGCGACCCGGCCAACTTCCCGCGCGTGCTCACCGTGTGGCGGGCCAACCTGCTCGGCTCCTCGGGCAAGGGCAACGAGTACTTCCTGCGCCACCTGCTCGGCGCCGACGCCGAGACCCGCAACGAGGAGGGGCTGCGGCCCGCCGAGGTGACCTGGCGCGAGGAGGCCGCCGAGGGCAAGCTCGACCTGCTGACCACGATCGACTTCCGGATGACCTCCACGGCGCTGTTCGCCGACGTGGTGCTGCCCGCCGCGACCTGGTACGAGAAGCACGACCTGTCCTCGACCGACATGCACCCGTTCGTGCACGCGTTCAACCCGGCCATCGCGCCGCCGTGGCAGGCCCGCAGCGACTACGACGCCTTCCTCACACTGGCCGACCGCTTCTCCGAGCTGGCCGCCGCCCACCTCGGGCGGCGCACCGACGTGCTGGCCGTGCCGCTCGCCCACGACACCCCGGACGAGCTGGCCCAGCCCGGCGGCCGGGTCCTGGACTGGAAGCACGGCGAGTGCGAGCCCGTCCCCGGCCGGACCATGCCGAAGATCGTGACGATCGAGCGCGACTACGCCGCCGTCGGCGAGCGGATGCGCGCCGTCGGCCCGCTCTTCGAGGAGCTGGGCCTGACGACCAAGGCCGTCACGTACGAGGTCGGCCCCGAGCTCGACCACCTGCGCGCCAAGAACGGCGTCACCCCCGGCGGCCGGATCTCCCTGGAGAGCGCCGACCGGATGTGCGAGGCGATCCTGGCGCTGTCCGGCACCACCAACGGCAGGCTGGCCACGCAGGGCTTCGAGACGCTGGAACGGCGCACCGGCACCCGGCTGGCCGACCTGGCCGCCGAGCACGAGGGCAAGCGGATCACGTTCGCCGACACCCAGACCCGGCCGCAGCCCGTCATCACCTCACCCGAGTGGTCGGGCTCGGAGACCGGCGGGCGCCGCTACTCCGCCTTCGTCATCAACGTCGAACGCGACAAACCGTGGCACACGCTGACCGGCCGCCAGCACTTCTTCCTCGACCACGAGTGGATCGCCGAGCTGGGCGAGCAGCTTCCCGCCTACAGGCCGCCGCTCAACATGCGCCGCCACTTCGGCGAGCAGGGCGACGGGGACGCGGCCGAGGTCACGGTCCGCTATCTCACCCCGCACTCCAAGTGGTCGATCCACTCCGAGTATCAGGACAACGCCTACATGCTGGCGCTGTCGCGCGGCGGGCCGACGATCTGGATGAGCGACGCCGACGCGGCGAAGATCGGGGTCGCCGACAACGACTGGATCGAGGCGTACAACCGCAACGGCGTCGTGGTCGCCCGCGCGGTCGTCTCGCACCGGATGCCGGCCGGGACCGTGTACATGTACCACGCCAAGGACCGCAACGTGAACGTGCCGCTGACGGAGAAGTCCGGCAGGCGCGGCGGCGTGCACAACTCGCTCACCCGCCTGCTGCTCAAGCCCAGCCACCTCATCGGCGGCTACGCCCAGTTCACCTACGGCTTCAACTATTACGGCCCGACCGGCAACCAGCGTGACGAGATCACGGTGATCCGCCGGCGCGGCCAGGAGGTGACGTACTGATGCGCGTGCTCGCCCAGGTCGCCATGGTGATGAACCTGGACAAGTGCATCGGCTGCCACACCTGCTCGGTCACCTGCAAGCAGACCTGGACCAACCGGGACGGCGTCGAGTACGTGTGGTTCAACAACGTCGAGACCAAGCCCGGCGTCGGCTACCCCAAGCGCTACGAGGACCAGGAACGCTGGCGCGGCGGCTGGCAGCTCGACCGGCGCGGCCGGCTCAAGCTCCGGGCCGGCGGCCGGGCCAGGCGGCTGCTCAACCTGTTCGCCAACCCCGACCTGCCGCAGCTCGACGACTACTACGAGCCGGCGACCTACGACTACGACACGCTGATCAACGCGCCCGCCGGCCCGCACACCCCGGTCATCCGCCCCAAGTCGGCCATCACCGGCGACGACATGGCCATCACCTGGGGCGCGAACTGGGAGGACGACCTCGGCGGCGCCCCCGAGCACGCCCACGGCGACCCCAACCTGGCCGCGATGGCGGAGAAGGTGCGCCTGGAGTTCGACCGGACGTTCATGTTCCACCTGCCGCGCATCTGCGAGCACTGCCTCAACCCGGCCTGCGTCGCCGCCTGCCCGTCGGGCGCCATGTACAAGCGCGAGGAGGACGGCATCGTCCTGGTCGACCAGGACCGCTGCCGAGGCTGGCGCATGTGCGTCTCGTCGTGCCCGTACAAGAAGGTGTACGTCAACCACCGGACCGGCAAGGCCGAGAAGTGCACGTTCTGCTTCCCGAGGATCGAGGCCGGGCAGCCGACCGTGTGCGCCGAGACGTGCGTGGGCCGGCTGCGCTACATCGGCCTCGTCCTGTACGACGCCGACGCGGTGCTGGACGCGGCCCGGGTCGCCGACCCGCGCGACCTGCTGGAGGCGCAGCGGAAGGTGTTCCTGGACCCGGACGACCCCGCCGTGGCCGAGGCCGCCCGCGTCTCCGGCATCAGCGACGACTGGATCGAGGCGGCGCGGCGGTCGCCGATCTACCGGCTGGCCATGCGCTACCGGGTGGCGCTGCCGCTGCACCCGGAGTACCGGACGCTGCCCATGGTCTGGTACATCCCGCCGCTGTCGCCGGTGCTCGACGCGGTCACCGGGGCGGGCGCCGACGCCGACGATCCCGACAACGTCTTCCACGCCATCACCGACCTGCGCATCCCGCTGGACTACCTGGCGAGCCTGTTCTCCGCCGGGGACACCGAGGTGGTGGCCGGGGTGCTGATGAAGCTGTCGGCGATGCGCGCCCACATGCGGGCCCGGACGCTCGACGGCGCCGTCTCCGGCGACCTGCTGGAGTCCGTCGGCATGCCGGCGGCCGACCTGGAGGAGATGTACCGGCTGCTGGCCATCGCCAAGTACGAGGAGCGCTACGTCGTGCCCGCCGCGCACCGCGAGGACGCCGCCGCGCTGTCCGCCCAGGCCGGCGGATGCCGCCTGGACGGCGACGGCGGGCCCGGCATGAGCGAGTTCCACCCCGCCGCGCTCACCGGCCGCCGCACCGACGGCCGGACGGGCCTGAAGCTCTTCGTGGGCAAGGGAGGCACGCCGTGAAGCTCCTGACCAGGCGCACCCCGCGCGCCGAGGACGCGCCCGGCCGGGCGACCCTGTTCCGGCTGGTCTCCCTGCTGCTGCAGTATCCCGACGCCGGGCTGCTCGACGCCCGCCCCGGGCTCGGCCGCGCCGCCGCGACGCTGCCCGCCTCGCCCGCCCGCGACGCGCTGGAACGGTTCCTGCGCTGGTTCGCCGACGCCGAGCCGATGCCGCTGGCCCGCGCCTACGTCGAGACGTTCGACCTGCGCCGCCGCTCCAGCCTCTACCTCACCTACTACCTGCACGGCGACACCCGCCGCCGCGGCATGGCCCTGCTCACGCTGAAGCAGCGCTACCGGGTGGCCGGGCTCACCCCGCCCGACGGCGAGCTGCCCGACTTCCTGCCCGTGGTGTGCGAGTTCGCCGCCCTGGCCGGGCCCGCCGCCGGCGAGGCGCCGCTGCGCCAGCACCGCAAGGGCCTGGAGCTCATCCGCACCGCCCTGCACGACAGCGGCTCCCCGTACGCGCTCGTCCTCGACGCGCTCTGCGCGGAGCTGCCCGGACTGTCGGCGGCCGAGCAGGCCGCCGTCGCCGACCTCGCGCTCGCCGGGCCGCCCGCCGAGGAGGTCGGGCTCGCGCCGTTCGGGCCGGCCGTGAACGAAATGGAGGCGCGGCCATGAGCGTCGCCCTGTGGGTCGTCGTCCCGTACATCGCCCTGACGGTCTTCGTCGTCGGGCACGTGTGGCGCTGGCGCGTCGACCAGTTCGGCTGGACCACCCGCACCACCCAGGTGCTGGAGAGCCGGCTGCTGCGGCTCGGCTCGCCGCTGTTCCACCTCGGCGTGCTCGCCGCGATCGGCGGGCACGCCCTGGGCCTGCTGGTGCCCAAGAGCTGGACCGAGGCCGTCGGCGTGTCCGAGCACGCCTACCACCTGGTGTCGGTGACCGCCGGGACCGTCGCCGGGGTGATGGTGGTGGCCGGGCTGGCGCTGCTGCTGGCCCGCCGCTTCACCAGCCCGCGCGTCCGCCGCACCACCACCCGCACGGACAAGGCGCTGTTCGCCGTCATGGCGGTGGTGATCCTGCTCGGCATGGCCGGGACCGTGGGCGAGAACCTGATCGGCGGCGGCTACGACTACCGGGCGACGATCGCCGTCTGGTTCCGCGGCGTGCTGACCCTGCGCCCCGACCCGTCGCTGATGACGGGCGTGCCGCTGATCTTCCAGCTGCACGCGCTGTCGGCGTGGGTGTTCCTGGCGATGTGGCCGTTCACCCGGCTCGTCCACGTGTGGTCGGCGCCGGTCGCCTACCTGTGGCGGCCCTACGTCGTCTACCGCCGTCGCACCGCGCGCCCCGGGAGCACCCGGTGACCGGCCGCCGGTTCGCCGCCCCCGGCGGCACGGGCGCGCTCGTCGGCGCCGCCGTCGCCGCCCCGGCGGTCCCGCTCCTGATCCAGGGCGGCATGGGCGTGGGGGTGTCCGGGTGGCGGCTGGCCCGCGCCGTGGCCGCCACCGGGCAGCTCGGCGTCGTGTCCGGCACCGCGCTGGACGCCACCCTGGCGCGGCGGCTGCAGCGCGGCGACCCCGGCGGGCACCTGCGCCGGGCGCTGGCCCGCTTCCCGGCGCCCGAGGTCGCCGAGCGGGTGCTCGCCCGCTACTTCGTGCCCGGCGGGGCCGATCCCGGGCTGCCGTACCGGCCGGTGCCCCGGCTCGGGCTGCGGCCCAGCCGCGCCCGCGACGAGCTGGCCGTGGTCGCGAACTTCGCCGAGGTGTTCCTCGCCAAGGAGGGCCATGACGGCCCGGTCGGGATCAACTACCTGGAGAAGATCCAGCTGGCCACGCCCGCCGCCGTCTACGGGGCGATGCTGGCCGGCGTCGACTACGTGCTCGTGGGCGCCGGCATCCCGGCGGAGATCCCGAGACTGCTCGACGACCTGGCCGCGCACCGGCCCGCCCGCGTCACCGTCACCGTGGCGGGCGGCGACGACACCGGCCACCACGCCGAGCTGGACCCGGGCGCGCTCCTCGGCCTCACCCGGCCGCTCGCCCGGCCCCGGCTGCTGGCCATCGTGTCCTCGCACGTCCTGGCCCTCTACCTGGCGCGCACCCCGGCCACCCGGCCGGACGGCTTCGTCCTGGAGACGCCCGTCGCCGGCGGCCACAGCGCGCCGCCGCGCGGCCGGATGCGGCTCGACGCCGACGGCCAGCCCGTCTACGGGCCGCGCGACGAGGCCGACCCCGCCAAGATGGCGGCGCTCGGGCTGCCGTTCTGGCTGGCCGGAGGCTACGGCACGCCCGGCGGCCTGGCGCGGGCGCGGGCGGCCGGGGCCGCCGGCATCCAGGTCGGCTCGGCGTTCGCGCTGTGCCGCGAGTCCGGCCTCGACCCCGGGCTGCGGCGGCGGCTGCTGCGGCAGGCCGCCGACGGCACGCTGGAGGTCCGCAACGACCCGCGCGCCTCGCCGACCGGCTTCCCGTTCAAGATCGCCGACGTGCCGGGCACGCTGTCGGACGCCACCGTGTACGCCGACCGGCCCCGCCTGTGCGACCTGGGCTACCTGCGCACCCCGTACGTGCGACCGGGCGGCGGGATCGGCTACCGGTGCGCGGCCGAACCGGTCGACGCCTACGTGCGCAAGGGCAGGCCCGCCGAGGAGGCCGACGGCCGCCGGTGCCTGTGCAACGCGCTGCTCGCCGCCGTCGGCCTCGGCCAGCACCGGGCCGACGGCTACCGCGAGCCCGCCCTGCTCACGCTCGGCCAGGACACCGGCTTCCTCACCGGGCTGCCCGAGGACCACTCCGCCGCCGACGTCGTGGACCGCATCCTGCGCGAGGTGACCCGGTGACCAGGCAGGAGATCCCCGTCGAGGTGCGCGTCCGACCGAGCCCGGCGCGCCCGCGCGCGTCGTGGCACCTGCGGGCGAACGCCATCGTCGTCGGCTGGCTCGGCCTGACCCTCACCACGGCGCTCGCGGGCGACGCGCTGCCCGCGCCGCGCTGGCTGCTCGTCCACGTGTTCCTGCTCGGCGCGGTCTCGACCGCGATCCTCATCTGGAGCGAGCACTTCGCCGTCGCGCTGCTGCGCACCCGCGCGCCCGCCCGGCACGGCAGCCTGGCGCGGCTGGCCCTGCTCAACGCCGCGACGGCGGCGATCCTGTACGGGGTCGCCGCCGGCCCGTGGCAGCCCGCCGTCGCCGGGGCGGCCGTGGTGGTGGCGGTCGTGCTGTGGCACGCGTACGTGCTGGTCACGCTGCTGCGCCGGGCGCTGCCGGGCAGGTTCGGGCACGTCATCGGCTGGTACGTGAGCGCGGCCGTGGCGCTGGCGGCCGGCGGCGCGCTGGGCGGGCTGCTGGCCGCCCAGCCCGGCGGCGGCGTGACGCACGAGCGGCTGCAGGCCGCGCACGCCGAGGCGAACGTGCTCGGCTGGGTGGGCCTGACCGTGCTGGGCACGCTGTTCACGCTGTGGCCGACCGTGCTGCGCACCCGCATGCCGGACGGCACCCGCCGCGCCTCCCGGATCGGGCTGTGGCTGGCCGCGCCGGGTCTGGCCGCCGCCGTCGGCGCCCTCGCGGCGGGCTGGCGGTGGGCGGCCACCGCGGGACTGGTCCTGTACGCGGCCGGGGCGCTGACGGCGCTGGCCCCGCTCGTCCCGGCGGTACGCGCGCGGCGCCCGCACACCGGGGCGGCCTGGACGCTGGGGGCCGGTGTGGTGTGGTTCGAGGTCGCGCTGGCGGCGAACCTGGTCGTCGTGGCCACCCGGCCGGCCGGGCAGGTGGCCGCCGCGCTGGAGCCGCTGCTGCCGCTGGTGCTCGCCGGGTTCGTCGCCCAGGTGCTGCTCGGCTCGCTGCTGCACCTGCTGCCCGCCGTGCTCGGCGGCGGCCCGGTCCGGTTCAAGGAGAACGCCGCCCTGCTGGAGCGCGCCTGGAAGGCGCGGCTGGCGGCGCTCAACCTGGGAGTGCCGCTGCTCGCGCTGCCGGTGCCGGAGCCGCTGCGGCTGCTGGGCTGGGCGCTGGTGCTGGCCGCCGTCGCCGCGTTCGTGCTGCTGGCCGTGCTCGCGCTGGTCCGGTCCCGTACCGGGGCGGACCCGGACGGGACGCGGGCCGGGCGCGCGTCCGCGTGGCCCGCGGTGGCCGGGGTGGCGGCCGGATGCCTGCTGACGGCGGGCGCGGTCGTCGTGTCGATGACCGGCACGGGCGGCCCGCCGGTGACCGTCACCGCCACCGGGGCCCGCACCGTGGAGGTGACGCTGTCCGGCATGAAGGTCCGGCCCGCGATGATCGAGGCCCCCGCAGGCACGGTGCTGACGCTGCGCGTCACCAACGCCGACGCCCAGCGGCACGACCTGCGGCTGGCCACCGGCGAGCGCACCCCGCTGCTGGGAGCGGGGGAACGCGCCACGCTGACGCTCGCCCCGCTCGCCGCGCCGGTGAACGGCTGGTGCACGGTCGCCGGGCACCGCGCCGCCGGCATGACCATGCGCATCGTCCCCTCAGGCGCCCGCACCGAGGCCCGGTCCGACGCCGGGTCCGACGCCCGGGCCGCCACCGGGCACGGCGGGCACGCCACGGCGGGCGGCCTCGACCTGGCCGCCCCCATGTCGCCGGGCTGGAGCCCGTACGACGCGGCGCTCGGCCCCGCGCCGGGCGGCACCGAGCACGCCGTCGAGATCCGCGTGGACGACACCGTCGTGCGGGAGGTCGCGCCCGGCGTGCGGCAGCGGGTGTGGACGTTCGACGGCACCGTGCCCGGCCCGGTGCTGCGCGGCAAGGTCGGCGACGTCTTCACCGTCACGTTCGTCAACGGCGGCACCACCGGCCACGGCATCGACTTCCACGCCGGGGCCAACGCGCCCGACGGCGTCATGCGCACCATCGAGCCGGGGGAGCGGCTCACGTACCGCTTCCGGGCCGGGTTCGCCGGGGCCTGGCTCTACCACTGCTCCACCATGCCGATGAGCCAGCACATCGCCAACGGCATGTTCGGCGCGGTGATCATCGACCCTCCCGGCCTGCCCGCCGTGGACCGGGAGTACCTTCTGGTACAGAGCGAGCTCCACCTCGGCGAGCCGGGCGGCGACGCGCAGGTGGCCAAGATCCGCGAGGGCCGGCCGGACGGCTGGATGTTCAACGGCACCGCCGCCGGCTACGACCACGCGCCGCTGACCGCCAGGGCCGGCGAGCGGGTGCGGATCTGGGCCGTGGCCGCCGGTCCCAGCTCGGGCACGGCCCTGCACGTGGTCGGGGCGCCGTTCGACACGGTCTACAAGGAAGGGGCGTACCAGGTGCGCAGGAACGATCCGGGCGGCGCCCAGGTGCTGGACCTGGCCCCCGCCCAGGGCGGCTTCGCCGAGCTGGTCTTCCCCGAGCCGGGCACGTATCCGGTGGTCGACCACACGATGCGGCACGCCGAGGCGGGCGCGCACGGCCTGTTCCGGGTGGGCGCCCGATGACGTGGTGGGCGGTGGTGCGGTTCCTGCACGTGCTGGCGGCGGCGCTGTGGGTCGGCGGGCAGCTCACGGTCTCGCTGGTGGTGCTGCCGCTGGCCCGGCGGCAGCTCGACGACCGGCTGCGGGCCCAGATGCTGACCGCGGTCGGCCGCCGGTTCGGGGTGATCACCGCCGCGGTGTTCCTGCCCGTGCAGCTCGCCACGGGCGTGGCGATCGCCTGGCACAAGGGCGTCACCTGGGACTCGCTGGCCGAGCCCGGCTACGGGCGGATCCTGGCGGCCAAGCTGCTGCTCTTCTGCGCGGTCATGGTGGCCGCCGCGCTGCACGGCTGGGCCAGCGGCGCCGGCCGCCGCGCCCTGGCCCGGGCGCTGGCGATCTCGTCGCTGATCGGGTCGATCGGCGTCATCCTGCTGGCCACCGCCCTGCCCGTGACCTGAGCCGGCGCGGGCCCGGGCGGCGTCAGTGCGCCCCGGCCCCGCGCAGCAGGGCGGCCACCTCGGTCTGCTGCTTGGCGACGGCGTGGGCGAGCGGGGTGACGCCGTCGCGGTCGGCCAGGTCGACGTCGGCGCCTGCCGCGATGAGCAGGCGGACGATCTCCTGGTGGGCGGGGCCGCCGTCGCCCAGGATGACGGCCTCCAGGAGCCCGGTCCAGCCGAGGTCGTTGACGTGGTCGACGTCGATGCCGGTCTTGAGCACCTCGCGCACGTAGTCGACGTGGCCGCGCTCGCAGGCGGGGATGAGGGAGACGCCGCCGTAGCGGTTGCGGATCGTCAGGTCGGGGCCGGCCGGGAGGAGCGCCCGCAGCATCTCGACGCTCCCGGTCACGCCGGTGACCAGCCACGGGGTGTCCTGCCTGGCGTCCTGCGCGTCGGGGTCGGCCCCGGCGGCGACGAGCACCTTGGCGGCCTCGACGTGGTCGGCCGCGGCGGCCAGCAGCAGCGCGGTGCGGCGCTGCCCGTCACGGGACCCGACGTCGGCCCCGGACGCCAGCGCGTCGCGCACCGCGGCGGCGTCACCGCGCGCGGCGGCGGCCCGTAGTTCCTCGTTGAGCACGTTGTCTCCTTTCACACCGTCTCGCGTCCGGGAACCGCAGGCCGCGAGCAGCAGCCCGATCCCGCAGGCCAGAATCGTCCG
Source organism: Nonomuraea sp. NPDC049725 (assembly GCF_040674795.1). NCBI lineage: Bacteria > Bacillati > Actinomycetota > Actinomycetes > Streptosporangiales > Streptosporangiaceae > Nonomuraea > Nonomuraea sp. NPDC049725. The sequence goes on from NZ_JBFANJ010000016.1 coordinate 118,784, forward strand.
GCGCCTCATCCCATCATCCTGCACGTCGGAGGGCGGTTCAGCCGAGCTGCCCGGCGACCGCCTTGGCGCCGGCGAGGGCGATGGCCTCGTCGATCTCGCCGCTGGGGGCGCCGCCGACGCCGATGCCCGCGACGGGGGCGCCGCCGGAGGCCACGGGAACGCCGCCGCCCAGGAACAGGGTGCCCGGGATGTCGGCGATGTTCGGGCCGGAGCCGGTCAGGCCCTTGGCGAGCTCGCTGGTCGCCCGGCCGAAGGACACGGCGGTGAACGCCTTGCGCCGGGCCGACTCCTCGGTCTGCGGGCCCGCGCCGTCGCCCTTGAGCACCAGCCGGGTCGCGCCGGACCGGTCGACGATCACCACCGTGACGCGCTGCTTCAGCTTGGCGGCCTCCTTCAGCGCGGCGTCGGCGACCTTGAGCGCGGCGCCGGCCGACAGCGTGCCCGTCTGGACGACGGCTGGGGCGGGCGCGGCGGCCTGGACGGGGGAGGGGGCGGCGGTCAGGAGCGCGAGCCCCGTGACGGCGCCGGCGATCAGGCGGGTGCGGAACGATCCGGTCATCATGTCTCCCAAGGTCAGCGGAGTGAAGCTTGCGGGTCCCAGCCTGCCGCCGGGCGGGCCCGCCGCCATCGCGAGGACGGACGATCCCCGCGCGCCGATCGGCCGGGCGGCCGGTCAACCGATCGGTTGATCCGCCCTCCGACCACAGGGGATAACGTCGGAAGATGAGCGGACGGGGAGGGGTGATGAGGGAGCGCACGTGGCTCAACTGGGCCATGCACGTGGGGTTCTACCTGCTGCTCGTGGCCTCCGCGCTGCGGCTGGTGTCGCGGCACGGGCTGGTCGCGCAGACCGTCGCCGCCCTGGTCGTCTGCGCCGTCCTCGCGGTGGCGTACGCGGTGGGGATCGTGTTCTGGGGCCGGCTCGGGCGCGGCCGGCTGGTGTGGCTCGGCTGCGTGGCCGTGATCTGGCTGGCGCTGGTGGTGCTCGCGCCGTCGTTCAGCTGGTGCGCGGTCCCGCTGCTGTTCGTGTGCCTGCGGCTGCTGAGCGCGCGCGGGTTCGCCGTGGCCGCCGCGACGCTCACGCTGATCGTCATCGCGGCCCAGCTCAAGATCGCCCGGGAGATCGACCCCAGCCTCATCCTCGCGCCGATCGGCATCGCCACGATGACCGCGGTGATCTTCTGGGAGCTCCAGCGGGAGAGCGCCGCCCGGCAGCTCCTCATCGACGACCTGATCCGCACGCGCGGCACGCTGGCCGACTCGCGGCACCGCACCGGCGTCCTGGAGGAGCGAGAGCGCCTGGCCAGGGAGATCCACGACACGCTCGCCCAGGGGCTGACCAGCATGGGCCTGCTGCTGCAGGCGGCCGACCGGATGTGGACGGCCGACCCCGGCCGGGCCCGCGCCCACGTCCGGCGGGCCGCCGCGGCGGCCGAGCAGAACCTCGACGAGGCCCGCCGGTTCGTCCGCGACCTCCAGCCGCCGGGCCTGGTCGACGTGACGCTGCCCGAGGCGCTGGCCCGCCTCGGCGAGAGCGAGGCGGGCGCGGCCCGGGTCCGCTTCCGGCTGGAGGGCGAGCCGTACCCGCTGGAGCCCGACGTGCAGGCGGCGCTGCTGCGGGTCGCCCAGGGCGCGCTCGCCAACGTCCGCGACCACTCCGGCGCCCGCACCGCCACCGTGACCCTGTCCTACCTCGACGGCGAGGTGACGCTGGACGTCTTCGACGACGGGACCGGGTTCGCCGAGCCGGTCCCGGCCCCCGGCCGGGGCTTCGGGCTGCGGGCGATGCGCGACCGGCTGGCGGAGGTGGGCGGCGTGCTGACCGTCGAGAGCGCGCCCGGCGAGGGGACGGCGGTCGCCGCCCGGGTGCCCGGCAGGATCGGGGAGAGATGAGGCTGTTCCTGGTGGACGACCATCCCGTGGTACGGGCGGGGCTGGTGGCGCTGCTGTCCGGCGAGGACGACATGGAGATCGTCGGCGAGGCCGAGGGCGGGGCCGAGGCGCTGCGCGGCATCGCCGCCGCGCGGCCGGACGTCGTGCTCATGGACCTGCAGCTCGGCGACGGCATCGACGGCGTCGAGGTCACCCGGCGGGTCCGCGAGCTGTCCCCGCCGCCGCAGGTCCTGGTCCTGACCACGTACGAGACCGACGCCGACATCATGCGGGCCGTCGACGCCGGGGCCACCGGCTACCTGCTCAAGGCCTGCCCGCCGGAGGAGCTGTTCCAGGGCATCCGGGCCGCGGCGCGGGGCGAGACGGTGCTGTCGGCCAAGGTGGCGACGCGGATGCTGCGGCGGATGCGCGAGCCCGCGCCCGCGCTCAGCGGCCGTGAGGTGGAGATCCTGGAGCTGCTGGCCAGCGGGGCGGGCAACCGGGAGATCGCCAGGCGGCTGTTCATCACCGAGGCGACGGTCAAGACCCACCTGGTGCACATCTACGGCAAGCTCGGTGTCGACACGCGCACGGCCGCCGTCACCGCCGCCGTCGAGCGGCGTCTCATCCGACTCCCGTGACGGCCAGGCCCGCGCCGTGGAAGGGCGGGTAGCTGTCGGCGCTCGTGCGCTCGGCCGCGACGATGTAGCGGGCCAGGGCGTCGCGCGACTGGGCGAGGCGGTCCATCTGGTCCTCCAGCCGCCGCATCCGCGTCCGCATGGCGTCCAGCAGCTCGGGACAGCCCAGCAGCTCAGGCTCCTCCCCGGCCGCGCACGGCAGCAGGTAGGCGATGTCCTCCGACGACAGCCCGGCCCCGAGCAGGTGGCGGATCTGCTTCACCCGCAGCACGGCGTCCTCGTCGTACTCGCGGTAGCCGTTGGACCCGCGCTCGGCCTCCAGCAGGCCCTGGGCCTCGTAGTAGCGCAGCTGGTGGGCGTTGACGCCCGTCCGGCGACTCAGTTCCCCGATCCGCATCGCACCCTCACTTGACCTTCATACCGGTATCAACGTTGACGATGCTGGCATGAACAACGAAACCACCTCTTCCGTTACCGTTCTCGGGCTCGGGCTGATGGGCCGGGCGCTGGCCGGGGCGTTCCTCAGGGCCGGACACCCCACCACCGTGTGGAACCGCACGGCGGCCAAGGCCGGCGAGCTGGTCGCCGAGGGGGCGCGACCGGCTCCCACGGCCGCCGACGCGATCAAGGCGAGCCCGCTGACGATCATCTGTCTCACCGACTACCAGGCCGTGCGCGAGCTGCTGGCCACGGCCGACCTGGACGGCGCCACGCTGGTCAACCTGACGTCGGGCGACTCGGCCCAGGCCAGGGAGACCGCCCGGTGGGCCGGGGAGCGCGGCGCCCGCTACCTCGACGGCGCCGTCATGGCCATCCCGCCGTCCATCGGGACCGCCGGGGCGGTGATCCTGCACAGCGGGCCGCACCAGGACTTCGAGACGCACCGGCCGGTCCTCGAAGCGCTCGGCACCCTCACCTACCTGGGCGAGGACCACGGGCTTGCCTCGCTGTACGACGTGGCCGGGCTGGCCATGATGTGGAGCGTGCTGAACGGCTGGCTCCAGGGCGTGGCGCTGCTCAGGACGGCCGGCGTGGACGCCGCGACGTTCACGCCGTTCACGCGGATGATCGCCGAGGAGGTGGCCGGCTGGCTGCCCGGATACGCCGAGCAGGTCGACGCGGGCTCCTACCCGGCCGACGTGTCGGCCCTGGAGACCGACGTGCGGGCGATGGCGCACCTGGTCGAGGAGAGCGAGGCGGTCGGGGTCAACGCCGAGCTGCCCAAGCTGATCAAGGCGCTGGCCGACCGCGCGATCGCCGCCGGGCGCGGCGGGGAGCAGTATCCGGTGCTGATCGAGGAGTTCGTCAAGCCCGGCGCCTGACCGGAGGCGTCAGCGGCGGGCGTGGCGGATCCTCAGCCGGCCCAGCCCCATGGCCCCGGTGATGCGGATCGTCGGCCCGGCGGCGCCGCCGGAGCGCCGCCGGGGCCGGTAGAGCGGGGCCTTCCAGCCCGTGGCCAGCTCTTCGACGTCGACGATCGCGTCACGCGGCACGGTGATGGTGGCCCGGCCGGTGCCGAGCCGCACCTCGATGTCGACGACCGGATGCTCGATGATCGCGCGGGACAGGTCGAGCCGCACGTGGCCGAGCGCGGACTGGACCTTGAGCGTGCGGGGCACCTGCCAGGGGCCGCGCCGCCGGATCCGCCCGGCGGCCGCGGCGATCTCGGCCGTGGTGCCCGGGTCCTCCTCCGGGAGCGTGGCCAGCGCCGCCCGGAGCTCGCCGCGCGTCCCGGCGGTGAGCAGCCGGTGCAGGAGGCCGTCCATCTCCTCGTGCGTGACGTGGCCGTCGGCGTACGCGTCCCGCAGGCGCCGGACGGCCGCGTCACGGTCCTTCTCGGTGACCACGATCTCCTCCATGACGCGCTCAGCGTCCTTTGCGCGCGTAGGCGCGCAGCGACAGCGGGACGAAGATCAACAGCAGCGCGGCCGACCAGAGCAGGACGGCGGCCACCGGATGCGCGAGCGGCCAGGCCGCGTCCCCGGCCGGGACTCCCGGGCTGCCGGACAGCCGGCGGATGGCGGCGGTGAGCGCGCTCACCGGGTTCCACTCGGCGACGAACCGCAGCCAGGCGGGCATGCCGTCCGTCGGGACGAACGCGTTCGACAGCATCGTGAACGGCAGCCCCAGCGGCACCATCGCCTCGGCGACCTGCTCGTCCTTCACCGCCAGGCCCAGGTAGACGCCCACCCAGCCCAGCGCGTAGCGCAGGAGCACGACGAGCGCGAACGCCTCGGCGGCGGGGAGCAGGCCCTGCTGCGGCCGCCAGCCCACCAGCAGGCCCGTGACCACCATGACGCCCAGCAGCGGCACACCGATCAGGGAGTCGGCCCCGCTGTGGCCGAACGGCACCGCCAGCCGGGCCATCGGCATGGAGCGGAAGCGGTCCATCACGCCCCGGGAGGCGTCGGCGGCCATCCGCCCCATAACCCCCTGCACGGCGGTGAAGGTCACCATCGCGAACAGGCCCGGCATGAGGTACGCGCGGTAGTCGCCGCCGCCCGGCACCTGGATGGCGCTGCCGAAGACGTAGCCGAACAGCACCACCATGACGACCGGGAAGAGCAGCGCGGCGACGATCTGCCCGGGTTCCTGCCGTAACCGGCTCAGCTCGCGGCCGACGAGGGTGAGGCCGTCGGTGAGCGTCCAGCGCAGGCGGTCCAGCGGCACGGGGATCGCGGTCATCGGACGGACTCCTTGCGGTCGGTGAGGCGCAGGAACACCTCGTCGAGGGTGGGGCGGCGCAGGCTCACGTCGGCGACGGCGACCCCGGCGCGGTCGAGGTCGCGCACGATGTCGGCGAGCCGGAGGCCGGTGGCGGGCAGGGCGACGCTGAGCCGGTCGGCGTCGGCCGTCGCGGGCTCGGCGCCGGCCAGGGTGTTCAGGACGGCCGCCGCCGCGGGCCGCGTGGCGGGGTCTTCGAGGACGACGTCGAGGCGGTCCCCGATCGTGGCCTTCAGCTCGTCCGGGGTGCCGGTGGCGACCACTTTCCCGTGGTCGATGACGGCGATGTCGTCGGCCAGCCGGTCGGCCTCGTCCAGGTACTGGGTGGTGAGCAGCACCGTGGTGCCGTCGGCCACCAGTTCGCGGACGCTGTCCCAGATCTCGCCGCGGCTGCGCGGGTCCAGGCCGGTGGTCGGCTCGTCCAGGAAGAGCACGTCGGGGCGGAGGATGAGGCAGGTGATCAGGTCGAGACGGCGCCGCATGCCGCCGGAGTAGCCGCCGACCGGCCGGTCTGCGGCTTCCGTCAGGCCGAAGCGCTCCAGCAGCTCGTCGGCCCGGCGGTGCGCCTGGCGCCGTGGCAGGTGGTAGAGCCGCCCGAACATGCGCAGGTTGCCCCGGCCGGTGAGCTTCTCGTCCACGGCGGCGTACTGGCCCGCGAGCCCGATCCGCTCGCGCACCTGGGCGGCATCGCGGACGACGTCGTGGCCGGCGATGCGGGCGTGCCCGGCGTCGGGGGCGGACAGGGTCGCCAGGATGCGCACCGCCGTGGTCTTCCCGGCGCCGTTGGGCCCCAGCAGGCCGCAGACCGTTCCTCTCGGGACGCTCAGGTCCAGGCCCCGCAGGGCGTGGGTGTCGCCGAAGGACTTGCGCAGCCCTTCGGCGACCACGATGGGATCAGACACGGACACCTCCACTGGGTACGTTGTACGCGGTTATGTCGGCCAGGCTAAGCCACTGGGTACTATGTACGCAACAAGGAGGTGTGACGGTGGCGGACACCGAGTACGTGAACATCTGGATGCGGCCCGAGCGCCCCGCCCGGGGGCCGAAGCCGGCCTACAGCCGCGCCCAGATCACCGAGGCGGCCGTCCGCATCGCCGACGCCGAAGGGCTGGAGGCCGCCACCATGCGGCGGATCGCCGCCGAGATCGGCGCCGGGGCGATGTCCCTCTACCGCTACGTCCCGAGCCGCGACAACCTGATCGAGCTCATGGCCGACCGGCTGATGGGCGAGATCGACGTCACCGGCCTGCCCTCCGGCGACTGGCGGGCCGACCTGACCCGCTACGCCGACGAGCTGCGGGCCATGTGGCTGCGCCACCCGTGGATCGCCGCCGTGCAGCGGTCGCTGCCCAGCTTCGGGCCCAACCAGCTGCTCCTGATCGAACGGCTGATGGGGGTGCTCGACCCCTTCGTCCCCATCGACGAGAACCTCAGCCTCGTGGGCCTGCTGAACAGCTACGTCGAGGGCGCCGTCCGGGAGGAGATCAGCTCGGCCAGGGAGTTCCGCCTCAGCGGGCTCACCGAGTCGGAGTGGATGGCGCGCAGCTACCCGTACATCGACCAGCTCGTGAAGAGCGGGCAGTACCCGATCTTCACGAAGATCGTGACGGAGGCGCGCCAGCCGCACCTGAGCCGCGACGATCAGTTCCGCTACGGGCTCAGGCGGGTCCTCGACTGCATCGCCACGGCCGTCCCGCCTACGCCGGCCGGCGATCCCCGGCCAGGAACCCGGTGATCGTCGCCGCCTGGCCGAAGATCGCGTGACCGACGCCGGGAAGCAGCTTCACGCTCGCCCGAGGGACGCACCAGCGGATCCGCCGGACGGTCCCCCGGGAGTCGAACATCGCGTCACGGTCCCCGGCGATCACGAGGACCGGCATGGCGAGGCCGCGCAGCGCCTCGTCGGGGAACACCGGCAGCCGCTCCCTGCGCGGGTTGAAGTGCGTGAACGTCAGGACGACCGAGTCGAGCGCCTCCCGGTCCCGCTCCGCGTCCAGCCCGGCGACCGCCATCGCCGACTCGCGCACCCCGCCACGCCGCGACAGGCCGTCCAGCCGCCGAGTGACGTGCCCGCGAACGCGGCGCCGGTGAGCCCGAGGCCGTCCAGCACGTCGTCCAGCCAGGCGGCCACGGCCCCGGAGCCCAGCGCGGGGCGTGACGGCGCGCTCAGCCCCGGCTCGCCGACGAGGTCGACGGCGTACACGCGGAAGTGCCGGGACCAGGTGGCGACGTCCCCGCGCCACATCGACGCGTTCGCGCCCGAGCCGTGCAACAGCACCAGCGGCGGCGCGTCCCGGGGGCCGGACACCAGCACGAACGTCTCACCCTCGCGCGTCGGCACCCGTACGTGCTCGGCGGGCACCGGCCACGCCGCCAGCTCCCGCAGATAGCGCTCCCGGAGCTCGCGCCCACCCGCCTCGGACTTGTAGATCGCGGTCATGCCGCCCAGCGAAGCCCTTGTCACCGTGTCAAGGTCAACCGGGGGCTCCGCGGTTCGCCCCCGCTGTGGTGCAATGGCGGGACCATCGGGGAGAGGCAGGGCTGATGTCCGGCACGCAGTTGTACGACACCATCGGAGCCGCCTACACCGCGACGCGGCGCACCGACCCCCGCGTCGCCGAGCGCATCCTGGCAGCGCTCGGCGACGCCAGGACCGTGCTCAACGTCGGGGCGGGCACCGGCTCGTACGAGCCCCGCGACCGCCGGGTCGTCGCGGTGGAGCCGTCGGCGCTCATGCGGTCGCAGCGCGCCCCCGACGCGGCGCCGTGCCTGGCCGGGGCGGCGGAGAGCCTGCCGTTCGGCGACCGGTCCTTCGACGCCGCGATGACCGTCTCCTCCGTCCACCACTGGCCGGACCCGATCGCCGGGCTGCGCGAGATGCGGCGGGTGGCCCGGCGCGTGGTCGTGTTCACGCACGACACCAGCGAGGCCGGCTGGCTGCGGCGGTTCTGGCTCACGCGCGACTACCTGCCGGAAGTCGCCGGCCTGCTCACCGGCCGCCCGGCGATCACCGAGCTGGCCGCCGCGATCGGCGCCCGCACGGAGCCGGTGCCGATCCCGTGGGACTGCGCCGACGGCTTCTTCGAGGCCTACTGGCGGCGGCCGGAGGCGTACCTGGACGAGCGGGTCCGTCGCGGGATGTCGGTCTGGTCCAGGGTCGGGCCGGAGGCCGAGCGGCGCACGGTGCGCGCCCTGCGCGACGACCTCGCCTCCGGCCGCTGGGCCGAACGCAACCGGGAGCTCCTCGGCCTCGACGCGGCCGAACTCGGCCTGCGTCTCCTGATCGCCTGAACGCGCGGGCCGCTAGGAGCCGGGGCGCTCGTCGTAGTTGAAGCCGAAGGCGCGCACGCCGGTCTCGGTGCGGGGCCGGTGGCTGGTGCGCGGCCCGAAGGCGACGTACGTGCCGGGGCCGTGGGTGCGCTCGCCCTCGATGAGCTCGCCGCTGACGACGAAGTACGCCTCGCCGTACGTCTCGTGGACGTCCACGTCAGGCCATTCGGCCCCGGGGGCGAGGTCGATCACCCACGTCCGGATGCCCGGCATGCCGGGAAGCGTCCGCACGACCACGCCGGGGGCCAGCTCGTACGGCGGGACCGTCTCGACGTCCACGGGGAGCACCTGCCCGGGTTGTACCTCCATGAGGTCCACGATCTCACAGGTCCAGATCTTTCAGCTCGCCGCGGGAGGCGATGCCGAGCTTCGGGTAGGCCTTGTACAGGTGGTAGCCGACCGTCCGGTGGCTGAGGAAGAGCTGGGCGGCGATGTCGCGGTTCGACAGGCCCCGCGCGGCCAGCCGGGCGATCTGCAGCTCCTGCGGGGTGAGCGCGGAGGCCGCGCCTTCGGCCTGCTCGGCGGCCTGGGCGCCGGTGGCGGTCAGCTCGGCGCGGGCGCGGGCGGCCCACGGCCGCATGCCGAGCCGGTCGAAGACCTCCAGGGCGTCGCTCAGCGATCCGCGCGCCTCGGCCTTCCTCTTGGCCCGGCGCAGCCACTCGCCGTGGAGCAGCGCGGTCCTGGCGTACTCCAGCGCGCGGCCGTCCTGGTCGTGGCGTTCGAGTGCCGCCGTGTAGAGCGCCTCGGCCCGGTCGTCGTCGGCGAGCAGGGCGCGGCAGCGCAGGACGAGCGCGTCGGCCCACGGCTGCCGGACCGTCTCGGCCCACCGTTCGAAGCGGGCCAGCGGCTCGGCGGCGCGTTCGGGCGCGCCCACCCGTACGGCGGACTCCACGAGGTCGGGGGTGGAGCGGGTGGCGCAGATGTGGTGGCGCATCGGCTCGCGGGTCAGGCGCTCGAAGCGGGCCAGCGCCGCCTCGGCGCGGCCCAGACCCAGGTCGAGCAGGCCGAGCGACCAGTGCGCCCAGGGCGCGCCGGGGGAGACGGCCCCGGCGGTGGCTCCGGCCAGCCCCGCCTCGGCGTGGCTCCGGCAGGCCGCCTCGTCGCCCTCGGCGGCGGCGAGGTAGGCGAGCACGCTGCTGAACTGGCTGACCCACTGCTGCTGACCGGTGTCGCGGGCGAGCCGGAGGGCCTCGGCGGCCGTGGCGAGCGCGTCGCGGTGCCGTCCGGTGAACACCTCGCCCTCGGCCACGAAGAACAGCACCGTGGGCAGCCGCCCGGCGCCGCCCCGGTCCCGCTGCTCGGCGGCGAGGGCGGTGGCCAGCTCGTAGGCGTCGGAGTCCTGGCCCAGCACGAGCGCCGCGCCGCAGAGGATCATCAGCACCTGGCCGGGGACCTCGCCCCGGCGCCGGATCGCGGCGAGCGTGCCGGCCAGCGGCGGCGGCCCGCCGTCCCGGCCCGACGGGTCCAGATGGACCAGGTACGGGCCCACGGGCGCGAGCGGGTCCGCGTCGTCCAGCGGCAGCGCGGCCAGCCGGTCCAGCGTGCCGGCGAGCTGCTGTTCGCCCAGGTACCAGGCGGTGTGCACGGCCTGGACGAGCAGCGTGGCGGCCTGGCCGGGGTCGGTGTCGCGGACGAGGCCGGCGCCGTCGAGCAGCAGCCGGTGGGCGGCCGGGTAGGCGCCCTGCCAGAAGTCGGCGAGCGCGCGCACCTGCGCCATCCGCGCCCGTACCGCCGGTGGCCTGTCCGGCCCGGTCGCGCGGTCGCCGAAGGCGCGGGCGCGGTCCATGTCGCCGGCCTCCAGCGCCGCCTCCGCGGCCAGCGCCTCGCGGCGGGCCTTGGCGGAGGGGTCGGCGCTCAGCCGGGCGGCCCGCTCGTACGCGGCGGCGGCCGCCTCGTGGCCGCTGCGCTCGCGGGCGCGGGCGGCGGTGCGTTCGAGCGCGGCGGCGGCCTCCTCGTCGGCGCCGGTGGCGGCCGCCGCCAGGTGCCAGGCGCGGCGGTCGGCGTGCTCGGGCGAGCCGAGCGCGGCGGCGAGCGCGCGGTGCGCGGCGAGGCGTTCACCGAGCGGCGCGCGCTGGTGGACGGCGGCGCGGATCAGCGGATGGCGGAAGCGGATCACGGTGCCGTCGGCGTCGCCGCGCACCACCAGGCCGGCCCGTTCGGCGGGGGACAGGTCCTCGACCGTGGCGCCCAGCTCGGCGGCGGCGCGCAGGATCACGGCCAGCTCGCCGGTCTCGTCGGCCGCCGCCACCAGGAGCAGGCTCTGGCAGGCCGCGGGCATCCGGCTGACCTGGCCGTGGAAGGCCAGTTGCAGGCGGCCGGTGAGGGGCAGCGCGCCCGGCGCGAACGCGCTGCCGCCCTCGGCGGCCAGCGCGATCGGCAGCTCCAGCAGCGCCAGCGGGTTGCCGCCCGCCTCGGCGAGCAGCCGGAAGCGGACAGCGGGCGCGAGCGGATGCCGGTCGAGCAGGGCCGCCGCGGCCTCCGGGGCCAGCCCGGACAGGCGCAGCTCGGGCAGGCCTGGGGCGGGGAAGGAGCCTTCGCCGTCCCGCGCCGCGAAGATCATGACGATGCCCTCGGCGTGCAGGCGCCGGGCGGCGAACAGGAGCGCGTCCCGTGACGCCCGGTCGAGCCACTGCGCGTCGTCGACGAGGCACAGCAGCCCCGTCTCACCCGCGTGCTCGGCCAGCAGGGAGAGCGCGGCCAGCCCCACCAGCATCGGCTCGGAGCCCGTCGCGGGCCCGAGCCCGAACGCCCCCTCCAGGGCCGCGCGCTGCGGGCCGGGCAGCGCGCCGAGTGATCCGAGCGCCGGGCGCAGCAGCAGTTGCAGGCCCGAGAACGGCAGCTCCGCCTCGAACTCGACCCCCGTACCGCGCACCACCCGCAGGTCGCCCGCGGTGGCGGCGGCGTGGTCGAGCAGCGCCGTCTTGCCGATGCCGGCCTCGCCGCGCAGCACCAGCGCCGAGCTGGCGCCGCCCCGGGCCGCCGCCAGCAGCTCGGCGATCGTGTCCTCTTCGGGCTTTCTCCCGTGCAGTTCCCCCGCGCCCATGCGCCCCATCCTGGCATTCTTCGCGAACCGGGTTCACCGCCTCCCCAGGCGCATGAGGGCGTTGCGCGGCCCGGCCAGGCGGCCCGCTCCGGCCAGGCGCGTCATCCAGCGCGAGGCGGTGACCATCCGCTCGGCCGCCGGACGCCGCCTGGCGTCGTACAGCCGCAGCGCCCCGGGCACGTCGCCGGGGTGGTCGCGCAGGCAGGCGGCGAGCCCGGCCGCGTCGAGCAGCGCCTGGCAGGCGCCCTGCCCGAGCGCGGGGGTCATGGCGTGGGCGGCGTCGCCCAGCAGGGCCACGTTGCCGGTCACGTACGAGGCCAGCGGCGGGGCGAGGTCGTGGACCTCGTGCCGCAGCACGGCGTCCTCCTCGGCGGCGGCGAGCACGCGCGGGATCGGGTCGTGCCAGCCGGCGAAGCGGGCGCGCAGGTCGCCGAGGGTCTCGCGCACCCCCTTCGGGGTCCGTACGGGCGCGTACCAGTTGGTGACGCCGGGGGACTGCGGCGTCATGCCGAACATCTGCCCGCGCCCCCAGGTCTCGCCGTAGTCCTGCGGCTCGAAGCCGTGGACGACGCCGCGCCAGGCGACGATGCCGGCGTAGCGGGGCCGGGTGGGGGCGGCGAAGAACGCCTGGCGCACCGCGCTGCGCACGCCGTCGGCGCCGATCACCAGGTCGTGGGAGTCGCGCAGCGCGGCGGGGTCGGTGATCTCCACGCCGGTGCTGATCGTCGCCGGGTCCACCTCCTCGACCAGCATCTCGATCAGCGACACGCGCGACAGCATGCGGACGGGCGCTCCGCCGCGCCGTTCGATGCGCTCCAGCGGCAGGTCGGCCAGGTGCCGGCCGTCGGGGGTGCGGATGCGGGCGTGCCGGTAGGGGACGGTGCGCTCGCGCAGCCGTTCGCCCAGGCCGAGGCTCGCCAGGGCGGCCTGGGCGTCGGGCCGGATGCCGAGAGCCGTGCCCTCGGCGACGATGCGCGGCCAGCGTTCGAAGATCGAGACGTCCCAGCCGATGCGGCGCAGGGCGATGGCGGCCGTCAGCCCGCCGACCCCGGCTCCCACGACGGCGGCTTTCCTCATTCTCATCACCCCAAATGTGGTACCACGTTTGTGGTGGTTGTGTCGAGCGGGAGAATGGGCCGTCATGGTGGAGAACAGGGACCGGCGCGACCGGCTGCGCGACGCGGCCATCGAGGTGCTGGCCGGGGAGGGCGGGCGCGGGCTGACCCACCGCGCGCTGGACCGGGTCGCCGGGCTGCCGGAGGGCACGGCCAAGAACTACTTCCCGACCCGCGACAGCCTGCTGCGGGCCGCCGCCGAGCGGTGCGTGGAGCGCTACTGGAGCGACCTCCAGCAGGCCGAGGTCCACGACGTGGACGGACTGCTCGCGCTGCTGCGCCGCATGATCGACCGGGCGCTCACGGACAACCGCTCCCGCATCCTGGCCTACCTCGAACTGCACGCCGAGGCCGCGCGCAACGCCCAGGTGCGCGAGACCCTGGCCCGCCTCACCCGCGCCGACCTCGACCTGCACCTGGGCGCCCAGCGGGCCGCCGGGCTCCCGGCCACCCGGCACGGCGCGGCCACGGTGACGCTGGCGATCAACAGCGCGCTGACCTACCTGCTCACCCAGCCGCCCGACGTCCTGGCCGCCTACGGCCTCGACGACCTGGACGCCTTCCTGGCCCGCCTCGTCTCGACGGCCTACCCGCCCGCCTAGAGCGGCTCGTCGGCCAGATACGGCGGGGCGGGGTCGTACTGGATCTCGCGGCGGACGGCGCGCGCGTGGTCGCGGCCGTGCAGCCGGCCGACGAGCCACAGCGCGCTGTCGATCCCGGCGGAGACGCCCTGGGTGGAGATCACGTTGCCGTCCACGACATAGCGGGCGTCGCGGACGACGGTGACGTCCCCGCGCGCCTCCAGGGCGTCCTCGTAGGCCCAGTGGGTGGCCACCCGGCGCCCGCGCGCCGGTCCGGCGGCGTGGAGCAGGAAGGCCCCGGTGCACACGCTGGCCACCCAGGTGGCCTGCTCGGCGGTCTTGGCGATCCAGCCGGTGACGGCCGGGTTGTGCGGCTGGACCTCGCGGGCGCCGCGCCCGCCCGGCACGAGCAGGACGTCCAGCGGCGGGTTGTCGTCCAGGGTGCAGTCGGGCAGCACCCGCAGGCCCTTGCTGGCCCGGACCGGGCCGGGCCGTTCGGCGACGAGCACCGCGAGGTCGGCGTCGGCGCGCAGGATGGCGGAGGTGGTGAACACCTCCCAGGGCCCGGCGAAGTCGAGCTCCTCGACGTCGTCGAAGATCAGCAGTCCGTACGTGGTCACGGATGTCCTCCCGTGGTGGATCGGAAACGGTCTCGGTAGTCGGAGGGCGCGACGCCCAGGCGGCGGTGGAAGCTGCGCCGCAGGGTCTCGGCGGTGCCGAAGCCGTAGCGGCGGGCGATGACGTCGACGGGGTCGCCGCCGTCCTCCAGGGCCCGCTGCGCCGCCTCCACCCGGACCCGCTCGACGTAGGCGCCGGGCGGCAGGCCGAGCTCGGCGGTGAAGCGGCGTTGCAGGTGGCGGGGGCTGAGCCCGGCGTGCGCGGCCAGGTCCGTGATGTCGTGGCGGGCGCCGGGGTCGGCGTGGATGGCCGCCACGGCCCGGCGTACCGGGTCGGAGGAGGGCTGCGCGGACCACAGCCCCACGCTGAACTGGGACTGGTTGCCCGGCCTGCGCAGGAACAGCACGAGGTGGCGGGCCACCTCCAGCGCGGCCCGCTGCCCGTGGTCCTCCTCCACCAGCGCCAGCGCCAGGTCCATCCCGGCGGTCACCCCGGCCGACGTCCAGACGGGCCCGTCACGGACGAAGATCGGATCGGGGTCGACGGTGACCTCCGGGTGTTCGCGGGCCAGCCGCTCGGCCCTGGCCCAGTGGGTGGTGGCGCGGCGACCGGCCAGCAGCCCGGCCTCGGCCAGCAGGAACGCCCCGCTGCACACCGAGGCGACCCGCCGGGCGCCGCCGGCCGCGGCGGCGATCCAGCCGGTCAGCGCCGGGTCGTTCCTGGCCTCGTAGACGCCCCCGCCGCCCGCGACGACCAGCGTGTCGAAGCCGGTGGGCGGGAGGTCGGCGACGCCGTGGGAGGCGTGCACCGGCAGGCCGTGCTCGGCGCGGACCGGCCCGGGGACGGGGGCGACGATCGCGCAGTCGTAGCCTCCGGCGAGCTGGAACACCTCGTGCGGCCCGACCAGGTCGAGCGACTGGAAACCCTCGTAGATCACGAAGGCGATGCGGTGTGCTTGCACTCTTCCACGGTCCAGCCCGCACCCCGATGGCGTCAACGACACGCACCCCACAGATCGCGCCATCGGCCCTCGTCAGGGCGACAGGTGGGGGTGCCGCATCCGCCAGACGGTGCCGCGGGTGATGACCTCCTTGAAGAGCGCGGAGGGCCGCCCGGTCAGGACGGGCCCGCTCGGGCTGTCGTCGGCGCGGGTGAACTGGGTGACGCCGTCGTGGCGGCCCAGGCTGATGTTCTGCCACACGTACCGGATCCGCGCCGGTCGCGGGGCGCGGCCGGTGAGCAGCGCGGCCGCCGCGTCGCCTGCCTGGAGGCCGAGTGGCAGGCCGGTCTGGCACGACATGCGCGAGCCGCGCACGGCGGCGGCGTCGCCGGCGCCGAGCACCTCCGGATGCGAGAGCGAGCGCAGGGTCGCGTCGACCAGCATGCGGCCGTGCTCGTCCGTGGCCAGCCCGCAGGCCGCCGCGAGCTCCGGGACGCGGAACCCGGCCGCCCACACCACCGTGTCGGCGGGCACCTCGCCGCCGTCGCGCAGGAGCAGCCCGCCGGGGCCGACCTCGGCGACGGGGGCGTGCTCGCGCACGGTGACGTCCAGCCGGTCGAAGGCCCGGCGCAGGTGGCGGCGGGCCCGCGGGGACAGCCCGGCCCCGATCGGGCCGCCGGACACCAGCCGGACCTCCAGTCCCGGGCGGGCCGCCTTGAACTCGGCCGCGGCCTCGATCCCGGTCAGCCCGCCGCCCACCACGGCGACCGACCGCGCCGCCGTGAGGCGGGACCGCAGCCGGGCCGCCTCGCGCTCGGTGGCGACCGTGTACGCGTGCTCGGCCAGCCCTTGCACCGCGCCGAGGTCGGCGCCGCTGCCGAGCGCGTAGACCAGCACGTCGTAGCCCAGCTCGTACGGGGCCGCGTCGAGCCGGACGACCCGGGCGGCGAGGTCGATCCCCGTCACCGTGGCCACCGCGAGCTCCACCCCGGCGCCGTCGAGCAGGCCGCGCAGGGGCAGGTCGGGCAGCCGCTGCCCGGCGGCGAGCTGGTGCAGCCGCACCCGCTCCACGAACCGGTCGGCCGCGTTCACCAGCGTCACCCGGGCCCCGGCGCCGCGCAGCCGCCGGGCCGCCCGCTTGGCCGCGCCCAGCCCGGCGTAGCCCCCGCCCAGTACGACGATGTGTCCTGTCATGGTTCCTCCCGTTCGAAGTCCCCACCTGAACCGGCGAGCCGGGCGATTCGTGACAGCGTCGCGCTGTGAGCGTGCTCACACGAGCTGGGCGGCGGCGAATGCCAGCTTGTCCGGGTTCACCATCGTCCGCACCGCGGTGACGCGCTCGCCGGCGACCTCCACGGCCATGACCGCGCGCAGCTCGCCGTCGTGCCGCAGCAGCGCCGCGTACTCGCCGTTGACCTCGGCGATCACGGCCGTCACCGCCGCCGCCTCGGGACGGAGGCTGAGCCCGCCCAGGTAGCGCAGCACCCTGAGGCGCCCGCGCACCGGCCGCCGCGCCGCGGTCGAGCCGCCGCCGTCCGCCCAGGCGACGACGTCGGCGGCCAGCAGCCGTTCCAGGCCCGCCACGTCGCCGTCCAGGGTCGCGGCCAGGAACCTCTCGACGATGCGGCGGTGCTGGTCGCGGTCGGCGGCGAAGCGCTTGCGCGCCGCGCCGACGTGCTCGCGCGCGCGGCGGTGGAGCTGGCGGGAGTGCGCCTCGCCGAGTCCGAGCATGGCGGCGATCTCGGCGTGGCTGTGCCCGAACGCCTCGCGCAGCACGAACACGGCCCGCTCGGCCGGGCTCAGCCGTTCCAGCAGGACGAGCAGGCCCAGCGACACCGACTCGCGCTGCTCGACGGTCTCCAGCGGCCCGAGCGCGCCGTCGCCGGTGAGCACGGGCTCGGGCAGCCACGGCCCCGCGTAGCTCTCCCGCCGCCGCCGCGCGGAGGCGAGCTCGTTCAGGCACAGGTTCGTGATCACCCTGGTCAGCCAGGCGGCCGGCACGTCGGCCCGGCCGGCCTGACGCCAGCGCAGGAACGTCTCCTGGACCAGGTCCTCGGCCTCGGCCGCCGAGCCGAGCAACCGGTAGGCCAGGCCGAACAGCCTGGGCCGCTGCTCCTCGAACACGGCCTCCAGCGTCTCTTCACCCATCGCTTCCACGCGCCCGATGCTAGGCCGCCGGGTAGTTCGCGGCGCGAATTTGTTACGCTTGGCCGATGAACGAGAATGTCGCCGGCGAGATAGGGACGGTGGCCGCGCTGGTGCGGTCCACGTTCCTGGTCAATGTCGTGTACGTGGAGTCGGCCCGCGAATACGGCATCACCCAGCAGCAGGGTCAGTTGCTGTGCGTGCTGATGGCGCAGCCTTATGGCATGACCGAGCTGGGCGGGGTGCTCGGCCTGGCCAAGTCGAGCCTCACCGGCCTGGTCGACCGGACCGAGCGCAACGGCCTGGTGGAGCGCAGGCCCGACCCCGACGACTCCCGGGCGGTGCGGGTGGCTCTCACCCGGCGCGGCGCCAGGCTGGCCGACGAGTTCTACGCCGAGACCTGCCGCCGCGTCGAGGAGCTGACGGCCGGGTTCACCGCCGCCGAGCGTGACACGCTGGCCGCTCTGCTGGGCCGCGTGGTGACCGACAACCAGGTGCCGACCGTCTTCCTGGAGCCCGATCAGGTGCGCTGAGACGAAAGCCGGAATTTGCGGTTCGTGCCACGAACTAATATGGTTCGTGGCACGAACCGCAATCCTTTTTGGGCGCGGCCTGAGGGAAAGGCAGAACCCATGTCCGCACATGACGTCGTCTTCGGCTTCGGCGCGCATTCCGGCATCGACGACGTGCCGGAGCTGTTGCGCATGGCCCAGCAGGCCGACCGCGACGGGCTCGACATCTTCACCCTTTCCGACCACCCGTACCTCGGCGGGCGCCTCGACGCCTACGCCGCGCTCGGCTTCCTGCTGGGCCGCACCGAGCGCATCGCGGGATTCGCCAACGTGACCAACCTGCCGACCCGGCCCGCTCCGATGCTGGCGCGGACGGTGACGTCGCTGTCGGCGCTGTCGGGCGGCCGCGTCGTGCTCGGCATGGGCGCGGGCGGGCTGTGGGACCGCATCACGGACATGGGCGTGCCCCGGCTGTCGCCTGGCGCGGCCGTGGACGCCTTCGAGGAGGCGATCGTCCTGGTCAAGCTGCTGTCCGGCGGCGGCCCTCCGGTCACCTACGAGGGAACCCACTACCGGGTGCGCCGTATCGAGCCCGCGCCCGTCGCCGCGCCGCCGGTGTGGACGGGCTCGGTCGGGCCGAAGTCGCTGGCCGCCACCGGGCGGGTGGCCGACGGGTGGATCCCCGGCCACGCGGCCGACTGGCTCAGCGAGCGCTACCGGACCTCGCGTCCCGTCATCGACGAGGCGGCGGCAGCGGCAGGCCGGGACCCGGGCGAGATCCGTACCGTGTTCAACCTGCCGGGCCGCATCACCGACCGGCCGCTGCCCGCCACCCGCGACCGCGACGGCCGGTGGATCGGCGGCTCGGTGGCGCAGTGGGTCGAGGAGCTGACCGGGGCGGTGCTGGAGCACGGCGCGTCCGGCTTCACGCTCTTCGACACCGGCCACGGCGCCGCCGACCTCACCCTGCTGGCCCGCTGGGGCCAGGAGGTCGCCCCCGCCGTCCGCGAGGCCGTCGCGAAGTAACCGCTCAGGCCCGGCCGGCGGGCCCGCCGTCACGGGCCCCACCGCCTCGGACGCGGTCGGCGGCGTCACGGGTCCCACCGCCTCGGGCGCGGTCGGCGGCGTCCAGGGCGGGAGCGAGGGGGGCGAGGGCGGCGCGGAGGAGGTCCGGGAGCGACCCGGACGGCACGACCAGCCCGCCGGCCGTGACGGACGAGACGGTCGCGCTCAGCCACTGCTCCAGCGCCACGCGGACCGCGGCGGCGACGCTCGCGGCGAGCACCCGCGCGGTGTGCTGATGCTCGCCGCCGTCGCCGACGCGTGCGGCGATGGCGTCGGTGAGAGGGTGCTCGATCGCGGTGGTGGCCTCGACGAACGCCTCGCGCAGCGCGGGGCGGGTGGTGATCAGCAGCAGCGCGTCCCGGCCGGCGGCGTCCGGGGCGGTGTACTGGTCCACGACCGCCTCGATGACGGCGTCGGCGAGCCCGATGCCGGCGGGCCGGGCGGCCACCGCCGCCGCCACCCGCGCCTCCCGTTCGCCGATGACGGCGGCGACGATCGCCTGTTCGCGGCTGGAGAAGTAGTTGTTGTACGTCCTGGGGGAGACGCCGGCGGCCTCGGCGATGTCGTCCACGCGAACGTTGTCCGGCCCGCGTTCGAGCGCCAGGCGCAGGGCGGCCGTGCGCAGGGCGTCCCGGGTGGCCTGCTTCTTCTGCTCGCGCAGTCCCGTCCGTCTCGTCGTCACGGGCCCAGCATCCCACCTTTCAATGCGCGTGCGCAAACTTGCGTGCACGCACTTTTCTGGCCTAGCGTGAGCGTCCCATCCCACCGGAAGGACCCATGCCATGAGAGCCAAGGGCATCACGTACGACACAGGGTTCGTACGCAACGGAGGGTTGTCCCGTGAGCGCTTCGACCCGGACGTGGTCAGGCGCGAGCTGGGCATCATCCGGGACGACCTGCACTGCACCGCGGTCCGCGTCATCGGCGGCGACCCGAAGCGGCTGGAGCTGGCCGCCACGTACGCCGCCGAACTCGGGCTGGAGGTCTGGTTCTCGCCCTACCCGCTGGAGCTGACCCCCGAGGAGACGCTGTCGCTGTTCGCCGACTGCGCCGGGCGGGCGGAGCGGATCCGGCGGCAGGGCGCCGAGGTCGTGTTCGTCACCGGCGCCGAGCTGAGCCTGATGAACAAGGGGTTCCTGCCGGGCGGCACCCAGGAGGACCGGCTCGCCCTGCTGACCGACCGGGACCGGCTGCCCGAGCGGATCGGCGAGCTCAGCGCGCGGCTCAACGACTTCCTCGCCGAGGCCGTGGCCCTCGTCCGTGAGCGGTTCGGCGGCCGGATCACGTACGCCGCCGTCCCGCTCGAACGCGTCGACTGGACGCCCTTCGACCTCGTGGGCGTCGACCTCTACCGGTCGGCCGAGGTCGCCGGCCGGTTCGCCGAGGCCGTCCGCGCCCTGGTCGCGCAGGGGAAGCCGGTCGCGATCACCGAGTTCGGCACCGCCGCCTACCGGGGCGCGGGCGACAGCGGCGGCCGCGTCCTGGAGGTGGTCGAGTTCGACCGGGAGACCGGCGCGCCGATCCGGCTGAACCGCGCATGCGTCCGCGACGAGCCCGGCCAGGCCGCCTACCTGCGGGAACTGCTGGAGATCTTCGACGCCGCCGGTGTCGACAGCGCCTTCGTCTTCCTCTTCGCGCTCGGCAACTTCCCGCACCGGCCCGGCGGGGACCCGCGTGACGACCTCGACCTCGCCAGCCCCGGCATCGTCAAGGTCCTCGACGGCCGCCACGGGGACGCCTACCCCGGCCTGCCCTGGGAGCCCAAGGCCGCCTTCACCGCCCTCGCCGGCCACTACCACGGGAGCACACGTTGATCACCGATGTCGTCATCGCCGGCGGCGGCCCGAACGGGCTGATGCTGGCCTGCGAGCTGAGCCTGGGCGGCGTCCGGCCGCTCGTGCTGGAGCGGCTGCCGCAGCCGAGCGACGAGCCGAAGGCGAACGGGCTGCTCGGCCAGGTCGTCCGCATGCTCGACCACCGAGGACTGTGCGAACCCCTCAGCGGCAGCGCGGAACCGCCGCGGCCGAACTCCGCCTACTTCATGTTCGGCGCTCTGGGCCTGGACCTGAGCCTGCTGGAGCACAGCCCCGTCCACACCCTGCCGGTGCCGCAGCGGCGCATCGAGCAGGTCCTGGAGGAGCGCGCCATCGAGCTCGGCGTGGAGATCCGGCGCGGCCACGAGCTCACCGGACTGGCGCAGGACGGGGACGCGGTCACCGCCGGCGTCGCGGGCCCGGACGGCACGTACCAGGTGCGGGCCCGCTACCTGGTCGGGGCGGACGGAGCGCACAGCGCCACGCGCAAGCTCGCCGGCATCGGGTTCCCCGGCGTCACCTACGACCGCATGACCGTGCGCTCGGCGCACGCGACGGTCCCGGCGGGCTGGGTCGATCCCGCGACCGGCGCGCTGCGCGTGCCCGGCTACGGCGCCGTCGCGCCGTTCATGCCCCACCGCACCGAGCGCGGCGGGTTCTCCTACGCGCCGATGCCCGGCCACCCGCCGCTGGTCAGCACGACCGAATGGGACCAGCCGGCGACCGCCGCCGCGATGAGCCTGGAGGAGCTGCGGGCGAGCGTCCGCCGGGTCCTCGGCGTCGAGGTGCCGCTCGGCCCGCCCGGCGGCCCGGGGCCGCACGCGCTGCGCCGGCTGACCGGCGGCAACACCAGGGTGGCCGAGCGGTTCGCCGACGGCCGGGTGTTCCTGATCGGTGACGCCGCGCACGTGTACGCCGCCACCGGGGGCGGTCCCGGGCTCAACCTCGGCCTGCAGGACGCGGTCAACCTCGGCTGGAAGCTCGCCGCCGAGATCCGGGGGAGCGCCCCGCCCGGACTGCTGGACACCTACGAGCCGGAGCGGCGCGCGGCCGCCCGCCGCATGGTGCTGAACGCGCAGGCGCAGGCGGCCCTGATCGCCCCCGGCGGCGACGTCACCGGCCTGCGCGAGGTGTTCGCCGAACTGCTCCGCGACCCCGGCGCCGTGCGCCGCCTGGCCGAGCTCACCGCGGGCGCCGACGTCCGCTACGACCTGGGCGGCGGCGAGACGCATCCGCTGACCGGCCGCTTCGCCCCGGGCCTGGACCTGCGCACCCCCGCCGGACCGGTCCGCCTGGCCGAGCTGACCAGGACCGCGCGCCCCCTGCTGCTCGACCTGACCGACGACGCCTCACTGGCGCGGGCTCTCGGCCACGACCAGGTCGACATCGTCACGGCCCGCGCCGAGGCTCCCGCGCCGACGGCCCTGCTCCTGCGGCCGGACTGCTACGTGGCCTGGGCGTCCGCGTCTCCCCGGCCCTGCCCCGCGGAGCTCGAGGCGCTCCGGGCGGCCCTGCGGCGGTGGTTCGGCGTCAGCGAACCCGCCCGTACGTGAGCTCGGCACGGTCACGCCAGGCCTGCTCCCATCGGCGGGTCATGGCCGGGTAGACGACGAGGTGGCGGAACGGCTTGATGAGGGCCATGTACGCCCTGCCGAACAGGCCGTTGGGCTTGACCAGGGCCGCCATGCGCAGCTCGTACTCGCCGTCGGCGGTGGGCACCCAGCCCAGGTGGCAGACGGTGTGGACGGTCTTGTTGGCCAGTTCCTGGGCGGATTCCTCGGCGACCGCGTAAAGCGGTGTGAACGGGATGTTGGGGTCGTTCACGCCGGGGGAGCGGCGCAGGTCGGCGGGCAGGCGGTCGAGCAGGGAGCCGACCCGCCCGCCGAGTCCGGCGCCGGGCTCGTCCCAGCCGAACAGCGCGCCGAGCTTCCACCGGACCGCGAACAGGAACCGGACCGGCCAGGACTGGTACTGCGGCGCGGTGCGGGCACGCAGCGCGGCCAGCATCGCGGGGAAGTCGTCCGGGCCGGCGCCGGGCGTGCGGAAGGCCCACACGTCCTCGATGCGGAAGTCCGGGGCGATCTCGTGGATGCGCCACGGCCGCGAGGTGTGCTCGGTGACGGGGAGCCTCATGGACATGTCGGCCGCCCCGTCACCGCGACACCAGGAAGGTGACCTCGCGGGGCCGGACCTCGAGGTCACTGATGCCGTCGGGCGTGGCGCCGATCTCGCGGCCGATCCGGGCCGCCGCCTGGAACGCCTCCTCGGACTCGAACTCGCCGGTGGTGACGACGGCGTCTCCGTCCGGGGTGACCCAGACCCCGACGGACACGAAGCCCGGCTGGCTCCGCGACATCTCGGCGACCTGGTGGCACTCCTTGACGAACGCCTCGAGGTGCTCGGGGGCGGGGTAGTGGAACGCGACGAAGCCGAATGACATGACGGGTTTCCTCTCTCCGTTATACGGTGCCGTATAACGTAAGGTTAGACCTGTTGTACGGCACCGTACAACCAGGCGAGAGGTGAGGTGGGCCACAGATGGGCTCGTTGCGTACACCACGGGAGAAGTGGATCGAGGAGGGGCTGCGGGTGCTGGCCGCGTCCGGGGTGGACGCCGTCCGGGTCGAGACGCTGGCCAAGGCGCTGGGGGTGACCAAGGGCGGCTTCTACGGCTACTTCACCGACCGCAACGCCCTGCTGGAGGCCATGCTCGACACCTGGGAGCGGGAGAGCATCGACGAGGTTCTCGACCGGGTCGAACGCGCGGGAGGCGACGCCCGGACCAAGGTCCGGCTGGCCGGGCAGCTCACGCTCTCCGAGCGGCTGCTGCCGATCGACCTGGCGGTGCGGCACTGGGCCCGGCGTGACGAGGCCGTCGCCGCACGCCTGCGGCGCGTGGACAACCGGCGCATGGACCTCCTGCGCGAACAGATCGGCACCTTCTGCGCCGACCCCGACGAGGTCGAGGCGCGCAGCCTGCTCGCCTTCTGCCTGACCATCGGCCAGCACTTCCTGGCCGCCGAGCACGACGGCCGCACCCCCGCCCAGGTGCGCTCCCGCGCCGCCGACCTCATCCTCAACGCCTGACGGAGCCGGCCAGGTCACCCGCCCGCGGCGCCGGGCCGTGAAAGCGGCAGGGCGCTTCGGGCAAGAAGGGGCGACCATCGTTCACCGACCCCGCGGAGACGCCCGCATGGCTGTTCCACCCGACCTGGCCGACCCACCCGATCTACAGGTGGACTTCGAGCAGGTCTTCACCGCGCACTTCACCGAGATCCACCGCTACATCGCCAGACGGCTGTCCGACGACGTGGCTGACGACCTGGCCGCCGAGGTGTTCCTGGCGGCCTGCCGGGGCGGCTACGACGCCGCGCGCGGCGGGGTGCGCCCCTGGCTGTACGGCATCGCCACCCACCTCATCGCCCGGCATCGCCGCGCCGAGATCCGCAAGTGGAAGGCGCTCAGCCGGACGGCCGAGCGCGCCGAGCACGATCCGGAGGACGCGGTGCTGACCCGCGTGACCGCGGACCGGCTGACCGGCAAGCTGGCGGGGGCGCTGGCCGGGCTCAACCGGGGCGACCGCGACGTCCTGCTGCTGAGCGCGCTGTGCGACCTCAGCCACGCCGAGGTCGCCGCCGCCCTGGGCATCCCGGCCGGGACGGTCGCCTCCCGGCTCCACCGCGCCCGCAAGCAGCTTCGCAAGGCGCTCGGCGACGTCAACCCGCTGGAGGAGACCCATGGATGAGCTGAGCCTCCTGGCGCGGGCGCTGCCCGACGCCCCGCCGCCCTCGCCCGAGGTGGTCGAGAGGGCCCGCCTCCGGCTCGCCGCCGCCCGGCGCGAGCAGGGACCGCCGGCAGGAGCGCGCCGGCGTGGCCCCGCCTGGGGATGGACCCTGGGAGCGGCCGCGACGACGATCGCCGTCGTCCTGGCCATCGTCACGCTGGTGGCGAACATGACGCCCGCTCCCGCACCGGTGCTCGTGCCCGAAGGCGGCAACAGCGCCCTGCTCCAGCTTGCGGACCGGGTCGCGAAGCTGCCGGACGAGCGCGGCGCCTACTGGCGGCGGCCGCTGCTCAACGACGCGCTGATCCGGGTCCGGGCAGGCGGTCAGGCGTTCAACGTGCTGTTCTCGTCACGGATCGACCTCTGGCAGCCGCGCGACCCCCGCGACCCCGTACAGGCGGAGCAGTGGCAGCAGTTCGTCCGCCCCGCCACCGAGGCGGACGAGCGGGCGTGGCGGGCGGCGGGCTCCCCGGGCACGGTCCAGCGCGTGTGCACGCCCGGCACCCGGGCGGGAGACTGCGCGAAGCTGCGGCTGCGGTCCAAGCCCACGCAGTGCGTCTACACGCGCGCGGTCGAGCCGGACGGCGTGCTCGGCGACTCCCGGATCGGTGAGCTCACGCTGGCCGACCTCGCGGAGCTGCCCGGAGACGCCGGACAGCTCCGGGAGAAACTGCGTGCCTACTGGAAGATCCTGCGGGACAAGGAGCCCGGCTACAGCTTCGAGAAGTTCCTCGCCACCTCCACCGCACTGCTGGAGCTCCCGGTGAAGCCGTCGGTCAGGGCGGCCGCCCTGCGTCTGCTCGCCGGACTGCCGACGACCCGGGTGCGCGGCACGATCACCGACCCGCTGGGACGTCCGGGAATCGCGGTCACCTTCAGGGACAGCGAGGGCTTCACCGCCGAGTTCGGCGCCGACGACGAGGTGGCGCAGCGGTACACCACCATCCTCGACCCCCGGACCGGCGCGGTTCTGGCGGAGCACGTCGCGATCGCGGACGAGAGCGCGGACGGGCTCACCAAGGGGACGTTCATGAACTATCAGGCATGGGCCCCCGAGGCGGGCTGGACCGGCGAGCGCCCCGAGCGGCCCCGCGACTGCCGGCTCAGCGCCCGCCCGCTCCCGTGACGGGCCGCCCGGGCGGCGAGAATGGGATGCATGACCGCCATCTCACGCCTGGTGACGTCCGTCGAGGTCGACGATCAGGCGGCCGGCACCGTCTCGGTGTCGGCGCGTCTCGAGGCCGAGCTCGCCGACGGGACCCGGGTGCTGCTGCTGGACGACCGAGGCTGGGGCTCGTCGCAGCGCTGGGCCGCGACCTCGGCGGCGGACGTGCGGGAGACGGCACGGGTCGTGGTCGGGCCCGACGAGCCGTCCGGCGGCCGGTCCCAGGAGGACACGGAAGCCGGCCATTGGGGCTCGCTCCAGCGGATCGCCCGGCAGCAGGGGGTCGTCGTCGACGCGGCCACGCTCAGGCGGCTGCCGCACGACGTCGTGCTCAGCCGGGAGGTGCTCGCGCGCCTCGGCGGTGAGCCGGGCGCCGGGGGCGTCACCACGGGACCGGGCCGCTGTCGTTGAAGAAGCCGCCGCTCGGCCCGTCGTCGAGCGTCGCCAGCCGCACGATGACGGCCGCGCCCTCGTCGGGCGTGCGGAAGCCGTGGTGGTCGTTGATGTCGGTGTCGACGTAGCCGGGGTCGGCGGCGTTGACCAGGATGCCATCCTCGCGCAGTTCGTTGGCGTACTGCACGGTCAGCGCGTTCAGCGCGGCCTTCGACGGCGTGTAGGCGGCCGAGGCGGGCAGCGCCGCCAGCGGCCCGCCCGGGGTGGCGGCGATGGTCAGCGACGCGGCCCCGCTGCTGACGTTGACGATGCGCGGCGCGGGGGCGCGGCGCAGCAGCGGCAGCATGGCGTTGCTCACCGTGATCACCCCGAACACGTTCGTCTCGAAGACCGCCCGCACCATGTCCACGTCGACGACGCTGGGGAGCTGGTCGAGCGCGTCCTGCGGCGCGACCTGCCCGGACCCGGTGATGCCGGCGTTGTTGACGAGCACGTCCAGGCGGCCGAAACGCTCCTCGGCCAGCCGGGCGGCGGCCCGTGCCGTGGCCGGGTCGGTGACGTCCAAGGTGACGGCGTGCGCGTCCCCGCCGGCCCCGCGCAGGGCCGCCGCGGCCTCCTCGCCGCGCCGCGCGTCCCTGGCGCCGACCAGCACCGTCATCCCCAGCGCCGCCAGTTGGGCGGCGGCGGCCCGGCCGATGCCCTTGTTGGCGCCGGTGACCAGCGCGACCTTCCGCTCGTTCATGATCAACCCCTTGTCGTCCGTACGGTGTGTCCGCCCCGAGACGAGACAGCCCGGCGTTCTGTGACATGCGGGCCGATGTCACAGAACGCCGGGCTGTGTCGTCTCAGGTACCGGAAACAGGCGCGACGACGGGAAGGAGCCCGCATGAGCAGGGCCGAGGAGTTCGAGGAGTTGCGGCCGCTGCTGTTCTCGATCGCCTACCGCATCCTGGGCAGCGTGAGCGACGCCGAGGACGCCGTACAGGAGACCTGGCTGCGCTACGAGGCGATCACGACGCCGCCGGCGTCGGCCAAGGCGTTCCTGTCGGCGGTGGTGACCCGCATCGCGATCGACGTGCTGCGCTCGGCCCGCGTCCGGCGGGAGGAGTACGTCGGCACGTGGTTCCCCGAGCCGCTGCTCACCGACCCGTACGACGACCCGCAGCGGGCGGCCGAGCTGGCCGATTCTGTGTCGATGGCGGCCCTGCTGCTGCTCGAACGGCTGAGCCCGCTGGAGC
Source organism: Nonomuraea sp. NPDC049725 (assembly GCF_040674795.1). Classification (NCBI taxonomy): domain Bacteria; kingdom Bacillati; phylum Actinomycetota; class Actinomycetes; order Streptosporangiales; family Streptosporangiaceae; genus Nonomuraea; species Nonomuraea sp. NPDC049725. The sequence continues at coordinate 145,764 of NZ_JBFANJ010000016.1, forward strand.
GGGCCGTGTTCGTGCTGCGTGAGGTGTTCGGGTTCGGCTTCGGCGAGGTCGCGGCGGCGGTCGGCAGGTCGGAGGCGGCCTGCCGCCAGCTCGCCGTGCGGGCCCGCCGCCACATGGACGCGGGACGCGCCCGCTTCGAGGCCGGCCGGCGCGAGCGGGAGGAGCTGGCCGGGCGCTTCTTCGACGCCTTCGCCGAAGGTGACGTCGCCGGCCTGCGCGAGCTGCTGGCCGCCGACGTCCAGCTGGTCGCCGACAGCGGCGGCAAGGCCCCGCTGTGGGGCGAGGGCGTGTTCGGCGCCGCGAACGTGGCCCGCACGCTGGCCTCGATCGTGCCGCCGTTCGTCCGGATCGGCGGCGCCGTGGAGCCGCGCGAGGTGAACGGGCGGCCGGGCGCGATCTTCCGCGACCGCGACGGCCGGATCGTCAACATCTGGTCGCTCGACATCCTCGACGGGCAGATCCAGACGATCCGTACGGTGCTGAACCCCGACAAGCTCGCCCACCTGGGCCCGGTCGCGGACGCCTGGGCCGTGGTCCGCGAGGCCACGCGGGCCCGCCGGCTCCCGCCCGAGCCCGGCGGCTAGGACTCCAGCTCCACGGTGAGGTCGGCGGACAGCGCGCGGAGGAAGTCCGGCGCGTCGAAGACCTCACCGGCGGAGACGACGCCGGTCGCCCTGGTCCGTCCCGTGAGCAGGCGGTCGACCGCCTCGACCACGAGCGGCGCGGTGAAGGCGTAGATGTCGCGCCCCCGCGCCACGGCCCGCCGCTCGGCGCCGCCGGAGCGCACGACGACCTCCACGAGGAACGTCTGCTCCGACCGTCCCAGCTCGTCGGCCGGGGCCGGCGTCGGCGTGTCGGGCGCGACGACCTCCCTGGCCGCCTCGACCGTCATGTACGTGCGCACCTCGGGGATGGACAGGTGGCTCGGCACGGTGACGATGTCGGCCATCGAGAACTCGCCCACGACCGGCCGGGGCCCCAGCGGCGCGGGGAAGGGCCACTCCAGGACCGGCGGGTCGTCGTGGCGGTACTCCAGCCGGCCGTTGGCGAAGCGGACCCGCTGCCCGTCCCGCCGCTGCCGGGAGACCACGCCCGCCGCCCGCGTCCCGGCGGTCGGGTGCCAGCCGCTCAGCCCGTACGCGATGTGCGCCTCGTCGGCCGACGTCCAGTCGCCCATCGCGGCCGTGGCCAGCAGGTCGCCCAGGCCGCCGTAGAAGGCCATCGCGGGGACGATCACCGCGCCCGCCGCCCGGGCCCGGTCGCCGAAGTGCGCGAACGTGTCGGCGTTGGCCTCGATCTCGGCCGCCACGTCCACGTACGGGATGCCCGCGCGCAGCGCCGCCTCGATCACGGGGGCCGCCGTCGTGGCGAACGGCCCGGCGGTGTTGACCACGGCCGCCGCCCCGGCCAGCGCGTGGTCGAGCGCGCCGGGGTCGTCGACCGACGCCGTGCGGAACTCCAGCCCCGTCTCGTGGGCCAGCTCCTTGAGCCTGGCCGAGTCGCGCCCGGTCAGCAGCGGGACGAACCCGCGCTCCCGCAACCGCGCCACGACGAAACGCCCGGTGTGCCCGTACGCGCCGAAAACCGCCACCGTGTGCGCTGATGATTGCATGGGTGCTCCCCGAACTCGCGTCGATCTGTTGCGTTCATCCTTCCGTTCACGGGCGGCCCGCACGAGTGTCCGGAACGCCATTGCCCATACAATTCCGGACATGACCACCGTCGCGCTGGCCGTCACCGACGGCATGCTGCACTTCGAGCTGTCCCTCGCCTACGAGGTGTTCGGGTTCGCCCCGGCCGGCGTCGAGCCCTGGTACGACCTGGCCGTGTGCGGCCCGGCCCCGGTGCGCGCCGGCCGGTTCCTGCTGGAGCCCGACCACGGCCTCGGCCACCTCCCGCGCGCCCACACCGTGATCGTCCCGGGCTGGGCCGACGTCGACGTGGACCCGCCCGCCGACCTGGTCGACGCGGTGCGCGCCGCGCACGAGGCGGGCGCGCGCGTGGTCTCGCTGTGCACGGGCGTGTTCGTGCTGGCCGCCGCCGGGCTGCTCGACGGGCGGCGCGCCACCACCCACTGGGCGCACACCGAGGTCCTGGCGTCCCGCTACCCCGAGGTGACGGTGGACCCCGACGTCCTGTACGTGGACAACGGCAGCGTGCTCACCTCCGCCGGGAAGGCCGCCGCCATGGACCTGTGCCTGCACCTGGTACGCCTCGACCGGGGCTCCTCGGTGGCCAACGTGGTCGCCCGGCGGCTGGTCGTGCCGCCGCACCGGGACGGCGGCCAGGCCCAGTTCGTCACCACGCCGGTGCCGGAGCCGGGCAACCACCCGCTCGCCGGCCTGTTCCCCTGGGTGATGGAACGGCTCGACCAGCCGCTGACCGTCGAGGACCTGGCCCGCCGGGCGCGGATGAGCTCGCGCACCCTGGGCCGCCACTTCAGGTCGGTCACCGGCACCACACCGCTGCAGTGGCTGCTGACGCAGCGGATCCGGCGCGCCCAGGAGCTCCTGGAGACCACCGGCGAGAGCATGGACGCCATCGCGGCGGCCACCGGCATGGGCACCGCCACCACGCTGCGCCGCAACTTCAACCGCGCGGTGGGCGTGGCCCCGGACGCCTACCGACGCACCTTCCGCTCACGCGCCGCCGATCAGCGCCTCCAGAACAGCAGGTGAGTCATGCCGCTCGGGCTCGGCACCGTGTCGAGGTGGAAGCGGTCGAGCAGCTCGGTGTGGCTCTCCCACAGCCGCTCGCCCCGCCCGAGCTCGACCGGCGCGACGGCGATGTGCAGCGTGTCGACCAGGTCGGCCGCCAGGAACTCGCGGATCGTGGCCACCCCGCCGCCCAGGCGCACGTCCCGGCCGCCGGCCGCCCGCCTGGCCCGCTCCAGCGCCTCGGCCGGGCTCGCGTCGAGGAAGTGGAACGTGGTGTCGGCCAGCGTGAACGACGGCCGTACGTGATGGGTCAGCACGAAGACCGGCGTGCGGAACGGCGGCCGGTCACCCCACCACCCCTGCCAGTCGTGGTTCTCCCACGGGCCCCGCTGCGGGCCGAACTTGTTCCTGCCCATGATCTCCGCGCCCATGTTGTTGCCCCAGTCGCGGGTCAGGTAGTCGTCCAGGCCGCGCGTGCCGCCCGGGTCGGTCCGGTTCACCCAGCTCGCGGTGGCGCCCGCCCAGGACCACATCGGGCCGGGATCGGCGTGGCCGAACGGCCGCTCCAGGCTCTGCCCCTCCCCGGCGCCGAACCCGTCCCTCGACACGGTGAAGCACTGCACCTTCAGCAACTGCGACATGCGTCCTCCTCTGACAGCTTCGTCTCGGAGGTGGTCGGAGCCGCCGGCGGATTCTTGCGCTCAGGCCAGCAGCCGCCGCAGCCAGCGCAGCCGGGCCGCCCTCGCCTCCTGTGACAGCACCGCCTGCGGCGCCATCAGGTCGAACCCGTGGAAGGCGCCAGGCCACACGTGCAGCTCCGCCTGCCCGCCCGCCTGCCAGAGCCGGGTGGCGTAGGCGACGTCCTCGTCGCGGAACGTCTCGGCCGAGCCGACGTCGACGAACGCGGGCGGCAGCCCGGACAGGTCGCCGGCCCGCGCCGGGGCCGCGTACGGGGACACGTCCGGCCCGCCGCGCGCGTCGCCGAGCAGGGCCGTCCAGCCGGTCTCGTTCGAGGTGCGGTCCCAGATGCCCAGGCCCGCCATCTGCGCGGACGACGGCGTGTCGTTGCGGTCGTCGAGCATCGGGCACATGAGCAACTGGCCGATCAGGGCCGGGCCGCCCCGGTCCCGGGCCATCAGGGCCAGCGCCGCCGCCAGCCCGCCGCCCGCGCTGGGCCCGCCCACGACGAGGCGCGCCGGGTCGGCGCCCAGCTCGGCGGCGTGCTCGGCGGTCCACACCAGGCCCGCGTAGCAGTCGTCCACCGGCACGGGATGCGGATGCTCGGGGGCGAGCCTGTACTCCACGGACACCACCACCAGGCCCAGCTCCAGCGCCCAGTCGAGCAGGTCGTCGAGCCCGGTGCGGGCGTCGCCGAACATCATGCCGCCGCCGTGCGTGTAGTAGATCGCCGGAAGCGGTGTGGCCGCTCCCGCCGGGCGGCACACCAGCAGCGGCACGTCGCCGTGCGGGCCGGGGACCGTGTGCTCGCCGACGACGAGCGCGCCGCCCCGGGACAGCTCCTCGTCGGTCTGCGACGGGATGACCTCGCGGGCCGCCCGCAGGGCGTCGAGCGTGTCCAGGGTGATCGACGGCGACACGTACTCGGCCAGCACGGCCAGCGCCGCGCCCAGCTCCGGATCGAACGGCACCGGTGGTGAGCTCAAGGAAGTCCTCCGGACTCTCGGTGGCTTTCGGCTGTGGTGCCATCGTGCGCCCCGAACGGCCCGCGGGCGAGGGCCCCGGCGGTCGCGGCGAAAGCGCGTCGAAAGCGGGCGGGCGTAACGTCCCTGGTCAGGCAAGCCGAACGAAGCCCCCGCCGCCTAACGGAAAGGACCGCTCATGACCAGGAAGAGCACCGTGATCGCGCTGTCCGCCGCCGCGACCCTCGCGCTGGCGCTGATGGCGCCCCCGGCCTCGGCCGGCGACACCACCGTCTGGGGCTGCAAGCCGGGCAACGTGTGCCTGTACAACGGCGACCAGACCCCGGGCTACCTCCACTACCAGACCGCCGGGAACGTTCCGGACGGCAAGTCGTTCTGGGTGATCGTCAACAACGGCCGTCAGCAGAACGGCGCCGACCACGTGTACTTCGAGTACCGGTACCAGGGCGGCTCGAAGTGGTATCCGAAGTGCCTGCACTTCTACCCCGGCAGCGGCTACAAGCTCGACCTGCGTGACGGGGCCGTGGGCGCGACGATCAGGAACATGTACTGGGGCGGCGAGTGCTGAACCGCCCCGGGGCGGTTCAGCCGATGACGAAGGGCAGCCTGGCCGCCAGCTCGCCCAGCTCCGCCGCCTCCGCGCGGGTGGGCGCACGCCGTCCGGTGCCGACCAGCAGCGCGTCGGCGTCGGAGAACGACGCGGGGAACGCGGCGCCGGCGATCCGCTCCAGCATCGCCCTGGACCGGGCCGCCCCTTCGGCGGGCGGCCCGGCCGCGCCGGGCAGGTGCGCGACCAGGTCGAGGTGGTGCAGCGTCCACTCCAGGACGTAGGCGGTGAGGTAGTCGCCCGCGGTGAGCACCACGTCACGGGTGCTCACCCGCAGCCCCGGGTCTGCGAGGGCGGCGGCGCGCCCGGCGGCCGAGCCGACGTCGTCGAGGTGGAACTTGAGCAGCCGGGGCTCCTCGTACGCGGCGGCGAGCCGGACGATCAGCGCGTCGAGCGGGTCGTCACCGGTCGGCGGCGTCCGGCTGACCTCCCAGTAGGTCACCGCGTCGCGGGTCGGCTCCGCGTCGGCTGGGGTCACCAGCGTGATCAGGACGTCCTGGGCGTCGATGACCAGGTGGCACACCAGGTCACGCACCAGCCAGCCGGCGCAGCCGGACGGCCGCGCGAAATCGTCGTCGGTGAGCTCTGCGACCGCGGCGCGCAACGCCGCCCACGACCGGATGAAGGACTCCACGACACGTACGCTAACCGACGCCGCCGCTGTCGGGCCGGCCGCTACGCGCCCACGTAGCCGGCCAGGTGCTCGCCGGTGAGGGTGGAGCGGGCGGCGACGAGGTCGGCGGGCGTGCCCTCGAAGACGACCCGGCCGCCGTCGTGCCCGGCGCCGGGGCCGAGGTCGATGATCCAGTCCGCGTGCGCCATGACCGCCTGGTGGTGCTCGATGACGATGACCGACTTGCCGGCGTCGACGAGCCGGTCGAGCAGGCCGAGCAGTTGCTCGACGTCGGCGAGGTGCAGTCCGGTGGTCGGCTCGTCGAGGACGTAGACGCCGCCCTTGTCGGCCATGTGGGTGGCGAGCTTGAGCCGCTGCCGCTCGCCGCCGGACAGCGTGGTGAGCGGCTGGCCGAGGCTGAGGTAGCCGAGCCCGACGTCGGCGAGGCGGCCGAGGATGGCGTGCGCGGCCGGGGTGCGGGCCTCGCCGGAGCCGAAGAACTCGGCGGCCTCGGTCACCGGCATGGCGAGCACCTCGCTGATGTCGCGCCCGCCGAAGCGGTAGTCGAGCACCGCCGGCTGGAACCGCTTCCCCTCGCAGTCCTCACAGGTGGTGGCGACGCCGGCCATCATCCCCAGGTCGGTGTAGACGACCCCGGCGCCGTTGCAGGTGGGGCAGGCGCCCTCGGAGTTGGCGCTGAACAGCGCCGGCTTGACGCCGTTGGCCTTGGCGAACGCCTTGCGGATCGGTTCGAGCAGCCCGGTGTAGGTCGCCGGGTTGCTGCGCCGCGAGCCCTTGATCGCGCTCTGGTCGACGGAGACGACGCCCGCCCTGGCCGGGATCGATCCGTGGATCAGCGAGCTCTTGCCGGATCCGGCGACGCCGGTGACGACGCAGAGCACGCCGAGCGGGATGTCCACGTCGACGTCGCGCAGGTTGTGCCGGTTGGCGCCGCGGATCTCCAGCTTGCCCGTCGGCTTGCGTACCGTGTCCTTGAGCCGGGCGCGGTCGTCGAGGTGGCGGCCGGTGATGGTGCCGCCGGCCCGCAGGCCCTCGTAGGTGCCTTCGTAGCAGATGCTGCCGCCGTCCGTGCCGGCGCCGGGGCCGAGGTCGACGACGTGGTCGGCGATGGCGATCGTCTCCGGCTTGTGCTCGACGACCAGGACGGTGTTGCCCTTGTCGCGCAGCCGCTTGAGCAGGTTGTTCATCCGCTGGATGTCGTGCGGGTGCAGGCCGATGGTGGGCTCGTCGAAGACGTAGGTGACGTCGGTGAGCGCGGAGCCGAGGTGGCGGATCATCTTGGTGCGCTGCGCCTCGCCGCCCGACAGCGTGCCCGCGGGCCGGTCGAGCGAGAGGTAGCCGAGCCCGATCTCGACGAACGACTCCAGGGTGTGCAGCAGCTTGGCGAGCAGCGGCGCGACCGACGGCTCGTCAAGGCCGCGGATCCACTCGGCCAGGTCGCTGATCTGCATGGCGCAGGCGTCGGCGATGTTGATCCCGGCGATGCGCGAGGAGCGGGCCTCCTGGCCGAGCCGGGTGCCGTCGCACTCGGGGCAGGTGGTGAAGGTGACCGCCCGGTCGACGAACGCCCGGATGTGCGGCTGCATGCCTTCGCGGTCCTTGGACAGGAACGACTTCTGGATCTTGGGAATCAGGCCCTCGTACGTGAGGTTGACGTCGTCGACCTTGACCTTGGTCGGCTCCTTGTAGAGGAAGTCCTGCAGTTCCTTCTTGGTGTAGTCGCGGATCGGCTTGTCGGGGTCGACGAACCCGGACTCGGCGTAGACGCGGACGGTCCAGAAGCTGTCGGACTTCCAGCCGGGGATGGTGAACGCGCCTTCGGAGATCGACTTGGAGTCGTCGTAGAGCTGGGTGAGGTCGATGTCGGAGACCGTGCCCCGGCCCTCGCACCGGGTGCACATGCCGCCGATGCGGGTGAACGTCGCCTTCTCCGTCTTGCGCGCGCCGCGTTCGACGGTGATCGCGCCGCTGGCCCGGACGGTGGGGACGTTGAACGAGAACGCCTGGGGGGAGCCGATGCGCGGCTGCCCGAGGCGGCTGAACAGGATGCGCAGCATCGCGTTGGCGTCGGTCGCGGTGCCGACGGTGGAGCGCGGGTCGGCGCCCATCCGCTGCTGGTCGACGATGATCGCGGTGGTCAGCCCGTCGAGCACGTCGACCTCGGGCCGGGCCAGCGAGGGCATGAAGCCCTGGACGAACGCGCTGTAGGTCTCGTTGATCAGCCGCTGCGACTCGGCGGCGATCGTGCCGAACACCAGCGAGCTCTTGCCCGAGCCCGAAACGCCGGTGAACACCGTCAGCCGGCGCTTCGGGATCTCGACGCTGACGTCCTTGAGGTTGTTGACGCGGGCGCCGTGGACGCGGATCAGGTCGTGCGTGTCGGCGTCGTGCCGCGCAGGCGACTGCGCGTCCTGGCCAGGGGCCGTGCTCATGCTCTCTCCATCTGTTTCTGCTCAGGCTCGCTGAGGTCGCCTTCGCGCACTCGCCGGGGTGTGATCCGACCAGCTTCGAGGTTATTCGTCGGTCTCAGGTGCGTGGCGCGCCGGTCACCGTGCCTCGTTGATGCGGACCAGGTTGCCCGCCGGGTCGCGGAAGGCGCAGTCGCGCACGCCCCACGGCTGGCTGGTCGGCTCCTGGACGACGTCGGCGCCGGCGGCCTGGACGCGCTTGAACGTCTCGTCGAGGTCGGGGGTGGCCAGCGTGATGCCGGCGTAGACGCCCTTGTCCATGAGGCTGGCGATGGCGCGCTGCTCGTCCTCGCTGACGTTCGGGTCGGTGACGGGCGGCTCCAGCACGATGCACGTGCCGGGCCGGCCGGGCGGGCCGACGGTGATCCAGCGCATCCCCTCGGCGCCCACGTCGCCGCGCACCTCGAAGCCGAGGGCGTCGCGGTAGAAGGCCAGGGAGGCGTCCGGGTCGTCGTACGGGAGGAAGCTTGCGTAGATGGTGATGTCCATGCAGGTCACGCTAGGCGGGGGGAGGGGCGGGGCGCTTCTCCATTCCTGACCGATGCGCTCAGCACGCGCGCATCGCCGCGCGGGCCTGCCCGGCCGACAGGGGAGGCGCGGGCAGCGGCCGGGCGGCGGCGGCGCGCAGGCCGTCGAGCGAGAGCGCCAGGTGCCGCCGCCAGGCTCCCGGCGCGACGTCGTGCGTGGCCTTGACGGTCGCCGCGACGCCCCAGATCACGAAGGCCAGGTCGGTGAGCGTGACGTCGTCGCGCAGGTCGCCGGACCGCCGGGCGCGGTCGAGGATCTCTTCCATCAGCGCGGGGCCGCGGTCGCCGGCCGTCGCGGTCCGCGCGGCGAGGTCGTTGTAGCCGAGGTCGGCGGCCTGGAGCTCGCACACGCCGGTCAGGAACGCGGTGAACCCCTCCCAGGCGTCGCCGGCGGCGAGCGCCCGTTCGGCCAGCTCGCTCACCCGGGCGGCCCGGTCGGCGAACACGGCCTCCACCAGGGCGTCGCGGGTGGGGAAGCGGTTGTAGAGCGTCCCGATGCTCACCCCGGCCGTGCGGGCGATCTCCTCGAGCGGCACGTCGAGCCCGCGGTCGGCGAACAGCCGCCGGGCCGCCTCCAGGAGGCGTTCGCGGTTGTGCACGGCGTCCTTGCGCATGTCCGCAAGCTTAGCTAACTTGAGGTCCATCTCAACTTGAGGAGGACCTCAACTTATGTCCCGCACCATCGTGATCACCGGCGGCACGAGCGGCATCGGCCTCGCGCTCGCCCGCCACCACGCCGGGCGCGGCGACCGCGTCGTGGCCGTGGGCAGCAGCGAGGAAGGCGGCCGCCGCCTGCGCCAGGAGGCGCCGGGAGCCCGGTTCGTCAGGTGCGACCTCAGCTCGGTGAGCCGGACCCGCGACCTGGTGGCACGGCTCGCCGCCGAACACCCCGTCATCGACGCCCTGGTGCTCGCCGCGTTCCGGTTCAACCCGGCGCGCGTCGAGACGGAGGAGGGCTTCGAGCACACCTTCGCCCTGTACGTGATCAACCGCTGGCTGATGGCCGAAGGGCTGCGCGACCCGCTGGAGCAGGCGCCGCGACCGGTGATCGTCAACCTGTGCGGCGCCGGGCAGGGCGGCCGGATCCACTGGGACGACCTCCAGCTCAGGAACGGCTACCGGGGCTTCACCGCGACCATGCAGGGCGCCCGCGCGAGCGAGCTGCTGGGGGCGTCCTACGGGTCCGCCGGCATCCGGTACGTGCTCTACAACCCGGTGTTCGTCGCGACGAGCCTGCACACGCCCTTCCAGCAGCCGTTGCGCGCGCTCGTGCGGGCGGGGTCGGCCGTGTTCGCGCAGTCCGTGAGCAAGGCCATGCCGCCGATCGCCGCGCTCGTCGAACAGCCGCCGGCGGCGCCGCTCACGGCCTGGAAGAAGGGCAGGCCCGTCGCCATCACCGTGGACCCGGCCGAGGCGCGGCGCTTCGAGCAGGCCGTCCGCGCCCTGGGCGGCCCCGTCAGAGCGTAACCTCCGCCTCCCGGACCAGCCGGTGGAGCGTGTGCAGGGCGCGCAGGAAGGTCTCGCGGTCGGCCTCGGGCAGGTGGGCGAGCAGACGGTCCTCGGCCTCCTGGATCCGGGCACGGATCGAGCCGCACAGCCGGTGGCCTTCGCCGGTGATCGCCAGGATGCGGGCGCGGCGGTCGCGCGGATCGGGCTCGCGGGTGATGAGCCCGGCGGCCTGGAGCCGGTCGAGGGTGCCGATGATGCGGGTCTTGTCGGCGCCGATCGCCTCGGCCAGCGCCGCCTGGGTGCGCACCGAGCCGTCGTGGAGCGCGCCAAGCACGGCGTAGCCCCACATGGTCACCCCGTGCTCCGCCAGCACGGGCCGTTCGGCGGCGATGAGCGCCTGCAGGAGCGGATGCAGCATCTCGGCCAGGTCACGTCGGCTCATGTCGCGCCCGCGAAAACCTTTTGACAGATGATAAGCATGCGCAGATCATAAGCCAATGCCTACAAATGGGGAACCGATCGTCGCGCTCGACGCCCAGGCGGTCCAGGTCAGCGTGGAGCTGGCCGCCAGGGTGCGGCAGCCGGACCTGTCACGCCCGACGCCCTGCGCCGGATGGACGGTCCACGACCTGCTCGCGCACATGGCGGCCCAGCACCACGGGTTCGCCGCGGCGTCCAGGGGCGACGGCGGCCTGGCCCATTGGGAGACGCGCCCGCTCGGCGCCGACCCGGCGGCGGGCTACCGGGCCTCGGCCGAGCACGTGCTGGCGGCGTTCGCCGTCGACGGCGTGCCGGAGCGCGACTTCCCGCTGCCCGAGTTCGGCAGCGGGGCGGTCTTCCCCGGCAGGCAGGCGATCGGCTTCCACTTCATCGACTACGTCGTCCACTCCTGGGACCTGGCCAAGGCGCTGGGCGCCGGGGTCGAGTTCCCGCCCGGCCTGCTGGACGCCGCGCTGGCCGTGGCCAGGGCCGTGCCCGACGGCGACGCCCGCCGCGCGCCACGGGCGCCCTTCGCACCGGCGCTCGCCTGGGAGGGCGGGACGAAGCTGGACGAGATCGTCGCACACCTGGGTCGCTCACCGAGCTGGCCCCGGCAACAACCATGAGGAGCATGCCATGAGCAGTGTCAGATTGGTCCGCAACCCCCGGCTCACGCAGCAGGTGGACTACGCCTACGCCGCCGTCGCCGACGCGCCGGTGCGCAACATCTGGGTGGCCGGCGCGTGCCCCCTCGACCTCGACGGCGACACCGTCGCGGCCGGCGACTACGTCGCCCAGACGCACCAGGTGATGCGCAACCTCGTGATCTCGCTGGAGGAGGTCGGCGCGTCACTGACGGACGTCGCCAAGACCACCGTGTACGTGGCCTCCTCCCGGCAGGCCGACCTGGTCGCCGCCTGGGAGGTCTATCGGGAGTACATGGGCGAGCACGACGTGCCCAGCACCCTGCTCGGCGTGACCGTGCTCGGTTACGACGACCAGCTCGTCGAGGTGGAGGCCGTCGCCGTGCTCCCGGCCGCGGACGGCTGAGCTCAGAGCCCTCGTCGTACGGGCGGAACCACGGCCGTACGACGAGGACGGCCAGCGGCAGGGCCGCGAGGGCGCCGTCATGTCGGGCGCGGCGGCGGCTTGACCGGCTGCCGCGGGGCGCTCCAGAGCGCGCTCAGCGGCCGCATGCCCTCCTCGACGTAGTCGGCGATGGGGCGCTCGCCGCCGTCGAGATACCACTGCTCCAGCGCGGCGAAGTAGCCGAAGGCGAGCGCGTTGGCGATCACCCGGGCCTGCGTCCGGCTCACCTCGCCCGACTCCGCGATCAGCGGGGCGATCCGCTGACCGGCGCGGTCGAGCGTGCCGCAGACGGCCGTGCGCACCGAGGGCTCGGCGAAGAAGTAACGCACCCTGCGCCACGGGCTCCTGCCGGCCGGCGCCGCCTCCCCGGGATCGGGCGCGGCCTCGTAGGCGCGGACGGCGCGCAGCAGGCTGCCGACGGGATCGCGCGGATCCAGGAACTCCTTGAGCCTTTCCGGGCTCATGGTGTCGAACTCGTCGGCGACCAGGATGCCCTCCTTGGTGCCGAAGTAGCGGTAGACGGACGACGGCGACACCTCGGCGGCGGCGGCGATCTCCTCGATCGTGACGGCCCCGAAGCCCTTCTCGTCGAACAGGTCGAGGGCGCTTTCCTGGATGGCGCGCATGGCCTTGAGCCGCCAGCGTTCGCGTAGCCCGGTCATGCCGGCACCCTACCAGGTTCCAGCAAGCTGCTCTCTTCTGACATTGACTGTCTGAAACACGGGACGTACAGTCACATGCTTGAGACAGTGACTGTCTCAAACCGAGAAGGGGTCAGCCGATGACGAGAAACCGAAGCGCGCTGGCGCTGCTGTATCTGGGGGCCGGGCTCACCGCCCTGGCCGCCCTCGTCCCGTTCGCGAGCCGGTCGCTCCTGGCCGGTCACATCAGGGCGGGCTACCCGTCCTACGGAACGGGCGCGATCGACGCCGCCGTCACCGCGTACCTGGTGATCCTGGCCACGGCCGGGGCGCTGGGGCTGGCCGGGTGGCTCGGCACGGCCTGGGCGGCCCGCGCGGGCAGGCGGTGGGCCCGCGCGGCGGCGATCGGCCTGCTCGTGGCCGGGGCCTGCGTCGCGGTCGCCGCGCTGACCGTCCGCGACACCTCGGGGGACGTGGGGCTCGCGCCGCTGCTGGGCTGGCTGCAGGTCCTGCCGTGCGCGGCCGGACTCGCCGCCGTCGCGCTCTGGAGAAGACCGGCGTGACCGGCCGCGCGCTCGCCGCGCTCAAGCGCCGGATGTATCGGGGCGGGCGGCCGAACGCGGCCATGCGGCTGCTGAACCGGCTCGACGTGCTGCTGTACGGGACCGGTCGGCTGTCACCGCGCCACACGGCGGTGCTCAAGGTCGTGGGACGCCGCACCGGGGCCGTCACCCCGGTCCCGGTCGCGATCACCGGCTACGGTGGGGCCGAGTTCCTCGTCTCGATGCTCGGCCCGGACGCGAACTGGGTGCGCAACGTCCAGGCCGCGGGCGGCCGGGCGGCGCTGCTGCGCGGGGGCCGCGAGACGCCGATCCTGCTGGAGGAGGTCGCGCCGGAGCACCGGGCCGGGATCCTGCGCGGCTACGTCACCGCCGCCCCCGGCGCCCGCCCGCACCTGGGGCTCACCCCGAGGTCACCGATGCGGGAGTTTCACCGGATCGCGCCCGCCCACCCGGTCTTCCGCGTCCACCGGCTCACCCTCTAGCGGGGTCAGCCGGCAGGCAGCACGCAGAACTCGTTGCCGTCGGGGTCGGCCATGACCACCCAGGGGACGTCGCCCTGGCCGAGATCGACCCGCTGCGCGCCGAGCGAGAGAAGGCGGTCCACCTCGGCCCGCTGGTCGCCGTCCGCGGGCGTGAGGTCGAAGTGCGGCCGGCACTTGCCCTGCTTCTCCTCCACCGGCGGGCCGCCCCAGGCGATCTTGGGGCCGCCGTGCGGCGAGCGGATCGCGGTCTCCTCGTCCTGGTCCCAGACCAGCGGCCAGCCGAGCGCCTCGCTCCAGAAGTAGCCGACCTGCTGCGAGCCGTCACAGGAGAGCGCGCCGATGAACCCGCAGTCGGCGAGGAACTTGTTGCCCGGCTCGATGACGCAGAACTCGTTGCCCTCGGGGTCGGCGAGGACGACGTGCGGATCGTCGGGGCTCTGCCCGATGTCGATGTGCCGGCCGCCCAGTTCGAGCGCGCGGGCCACCGTCTCGCGCTGGTTCTCCAGCGAACTGCTGGTCAGGTCGAAGTGCATCCGGTTCTGGACGGGCTTGTCCTCCTGGGACGGGAGGAACCGCAGCCGGAACCCGGTGTCGTCGGCCGGCAGCAGCGTGATGCCCTCGCGGGGATCGTCGGCCGACTCCCAGCCCAGGACTCCGGCCCAGAACCGGGCGAGCCGGACGGGATCGTGGGCGTCGAAGCTGAGCGCGACGAGCTGAGAGGTCATCCCGCGTCTCCAATCAGTCAGGTGCGGGTCAGTCAGGTGCGGTCTGTCAAGTACGGGCGGATCGCGGCAGCAACGCTAGCCCGCGCCCGCGCCGCCACGCCAACGAATATGCGCCGGACGGCGACGCACGGTTGGCATGCCTTTGACCAGGACTGGTGAACTCCTTCGTACGGTCACGCGTGTCACGCGGCTCGTGCTGACCGTCCGCCGCCCAGCATGTGATGACGTCCTGCTCGCGCGTCATCGGGAGGAGTCATCATGAGCGGTGCCGGGGAGCGCGGTGGCGACGGTGTCAGCGGGCTGACCTTCGAGGTGCTGGAGCCCGCGCCCGTCGGGATCGCCGTCACCCTCGGCCACGACCACCGGCTGCTCTACACCAACCGCGGCTACCGGTCGCTGTTCGGCGAGCGCCCGCTCGGCGTGCCGATCCGGGAGGCGTTCTCCGACCTCGTCAGGAAGGACTACTTCCTGCTGTTCGACCAGGTCTTCGACACCGGTGAGCCGATCGTCGTCACCGACATGCCGGGCGATCCGACCCTGCTGACCGAGAGCGGGCAGGAGCGGTTCTTCACGTTCAGCCTGTCCCAGACGACGTTCGACGACCGGCCGCTCGCCGACCGGCGCGGCGTCCTGGTGATGTGCCTGGAGGTGACCGACCAGGTCGGCTCCGCCCGCGAGATCCAGCACATCGCCGACGAGCGCCGCCGCATCCTGCGCCGCTACGAGAGCCTGGTACGGGTGAGCGCGCAGATCATCTGGGTGACCGGCCCCCAGGGCGGCGTGAGCGAGCCGAGCCCCGGCTGGGAGCGGGTGACCGGGCAGCCGTGGGAGGAGTTCCGCGGCGAGGGCTGGCTGCACGCCCTGCATCCCGACGACCGGGCCGAGGCGGCGCAGTCGTGGCAGCGCGCGCTGGAGCGGGTGCCCGACCGGTGGGAGCACACCTACCGGCTGCGCACCACGGAGGGCGGCTACCGGCACTTCCAGGTCCGCGCCGTGCCGATCAAGCAGGACGGCCGGGTGATCGAGTGGGTGGGGAGCTGCACGGACATCGAGGAGCAGTGGCAGGCGCAGCGCCGCCTGCGCCTGCTGAGCCGGGCCGCCGAGGCGATGGCCAACCGCACGTCCGTGGAGGAGATGCTCGGCGCCCTGGCCGACGTCATCGTGCCCGAGCTCGCCGACGGCTGCGGCGTCCACCTGGTGACCGATCTGGCGGAGGGGCTGGCGGGGGAGACGACGCTGGTCGTCGAGCGGGTGGCGACGGCGGCGGGCCCCGGGCTGCCGCGCATGCCGCGTTTCAGCGCCCAGCGGCTGCCGTCCGACGCGCGGTTCGTGCGCGCGGTGCGCCAGGCCAGGCCGTTCCTGGAGACGTTCCCGCCGGGCTCGCCGCCGCCCGACCTCGGCCCGGCGGGCACCCGGACCTGGCTGGAGCTCAGCCGCGCCAACAGCCTGGCGATCCTGCCGGTGTCGGTCAACGGCACGGTCGCCGCCGTGGTCACCGCGGCGACCTGCGGCGACCGCCCGCCGATCGGCCGGGCCGGGATCGACCTGCTGCGGCAGATCTTCGAGCAGGCCCACGACGCGCTGCAGAACGTCATGCACTTCCAGCGGACCCGCCAGATCGCCTTCGCCCTGCAGCACAGCCTGCTCGCGGACCCGCCGCGCGTGCCCGGCCTGCTGATCACCGCCCGCTACCGGCCCAGCCTGGCCGCCGCCGAGGTGGGCGGCGACTGGTACGACTCGTTCGTGCTGCCGGACGGCGCGACCGTGCTCGCCATCGGCGACGTGGCCGGGCACGACCTGCGCGCCGCCGTGGCGATGGGCCAGCTCCGCAACATGCTGCGCGGCATGGTGGTCGACCGGCGCGAGCCGCCGGGGGAGATCCTGTCCCGGCTCAACATGGCGACCGAGACGCTGTACGGCGACGAGACGGCGACCTGCGTGCTGGCCAGGATCGAGCCGCACGACGGCGGCCACCGGCTCAACTACGCGGTCGCCGGCCACCCGCCGCCGCTGCTGGTCACGTACGCGGGCGAGGGGCGTTTCCTGACGGCGGGGGCCAATCCCCTGCTCGGCGTGCCCTACCCCCGCGAGTACGTCTCGGCGCGCGAGCCGCTGCCGCCGGGGGCGACGCTGCTCCTCTACACCGACGGCCTGGTGGAGCGGCCGGGGGAGAACCTCGACGACGGCCTGGCCCGGCTGAGCGAGCACGCGGGCGAGCTGGCGCGGGCGCCGCTGGAGCAGTTCTGCGACGAGGTGCTGAGCCGCATGCCGGTCTCCGGGCAGGACGACGTCGCCATGATCGCGCTGCGCATGCCCGGCCCCGGCTAGCGGGACGGTCGGGCGTCGCCGTTGCGGGGTAGCCGCTCGGTCAGGCCGAGGAGGCCGATGACGACCACGGTGAGGCCTCCGGCCGCGAGCACGTACGGGAGGATCTCCACCGTCCGATCGCAAAAGCGGGGCGAAGGCCCGTACCAGTCACAGATCCCTGTGCTGGAAGGACACCGCGGTGAGCGCCCACATCATCGCCACCCACGCCGCCGCCCACCCGAGGTAGGCGGGCGTGAGCGGCGCCTCGCCCAGGAACGGGAAGCCGTCGAACTCGGCGCCGAACCGCGCCAGGACGACCGGGTCCTGCAAGGCGTGCATGGCGCCGCGCCACAGCCCGTCGGTGGGCAGCAGCATCCGCGAGATGGCGCCGACGCGCGCGACGCCGTCGTTGCCGAGCGCCTGGCCGATGCCGCCCACCACCCCGGCGACCCAGGTGGCGCCGAACAGCCCCACCGCGACGACGCCGGAGGCCATCGGCGAGACGACCGTGGCCAGCAGCAGGCCCAGCGTGAGCAGCACGACCGTCTGCCCGGCGAGCAGCGCCAGGGCGGTCGCCGGTCGCGGCGGCCAGTAGCCGACCGTCGCCAGGACGACGAGGCACTGCGCCAGCCCGGCGAGCACGACGAAGCCGCTGCCGAACGCGGCCAGCCCCAGCCACTTGCCCAGCAGCACCGCCGAGCGGCGGACCGGCCGGGCCAGCACCGCGAGCGCGATGCCCGACTCGGTCTCGCCCGACAGCGTGGGCCCGGCGAGGAAGGCGGTGCCGAGCGCCGCGATCAGGCTGAGGCCGAACATCACCAGGTTGAGCAGCTGGGAGGCCGCCAGCCTGGCCTGGCCGCTGGTGAGCGTGCCGAGGCCGCTCTCCGCCGCGAGCCGGGAGAACCCCCAGCCGCTCAGCAGGAGCAGCGCGGCCGTGAGCACGACGACGGCCAGCAGCGCGCGCCGCCGGGAGGCTTCGCGCAGGGTGAGCGCGGCGACGGTGAGGACCGTCATGCGGCGTCCTCCTGACCGGCCCGCAGGATGCCGAGCAGGCGCTCCTCCAGGCTGATGCGCGCCGGCTCGACCGCGTGCACGCGCACGCCGAGCGCGACCAGGTCGCGCACCAGCTCGGGGACGGCCGCCTCGTCGTCGCCGGCCGGCAGCGCCACGGTGAACCCGTCGCCGTCCCGCCGCACGTCCCCGGTCGCGGCCAGCCGCGCCTGCGCCTCGGGGGAGAGGTCCGTCAGGCGCAGCCGCAGCTCGCGCCGCCCGAGCAGCTCGCCGAGGGTCCCGGACGCGGCGACCCGGCCCCGGTCGAGGATGACGACACGGTCGCAGACCCGTTCGACCTCGCCGATGAGGTGCGAGTTGAGCAGCACGGCGACGCCGCGCGCCTTCAGCGCCAGGACGATGTCGCGCACGTCGGCGCGGCCGAGCGGGTCCAGCGCGCTGGTCGGCTCGTCCAGGATCACCAGCTCGGGCCGGGCCACCAGGGCGACCGCCAGGCCGAGCCGCTGCTGCATCCCCTTGGAGAAGCCGCCCACGCGGTCGGCGGCGCGCTCGCCCAGCCCGACGAGGGACAGGCACTCGTGCCGCTCCGGCGCGGGCACGGTGACGCCCGCCAGCCTGACGTGGAGGGCCAGCACCTCGGCCGCGCTCAGCCAGGGCTGGTAGCGGAAGAGCTCCGGCAGGTAGCCGACGCGGGCGCGGGAGGCGGGATCGCCCGCGGGCCGGCCGAGCAGCGCCGCCTCGCCCGCGTCGGGGCGGACCAGGCCGAGCAGCATCTTGATCACCGTGGACTTGCCGGCGCCGTTCGGGCCGAGCAGCCCGACCACCTCGCCGCGGCCCACCTCCAGCGACACGTCCTCGACGGCGGGCCGCCTGCCGTAGCGCCTGCGCAGGCCCGAGCACCGTACGGCGGGCGGGCTCGGCGGCGTGCCGCCGGTCATCGGAGGTCCCGGGCGACCGCCAGCACCTCGGCGGCGTCCAGCGCGCCCGCCACGGCGGTCACCACGCCGCCGTCCACCCACACGACGGCCGCCAGCGTCCGGTCGCGGGTGGCGATCACCGTGGCCGGCACCCCGTGCACGTTCGCCCGGGAGGTGGTGAACCGCCCGGCCGGCACGGGCAGCGGCAGGGAGCCCCGCTCCGAGCCGAACGCGCGCAGCAGCGCGGCGGCCTCGTCCGGCAGGCCGGGCAGCGTCAGCAGGTAGTCGCGCACGCTCGCGTACGGGACGCCGGACGACAGCGCGCGGGGCGCGACGGCGCGGCCGACGACGAGGGCGGGCACCCCGGCGGGCTGCGACCAGATCCCGGCCACGCCGGGCCCGGCGACCAGGCGCACCCGCTGCCCGTCCAGCCCCGGCGGGGGCGGCGGCAGCGGCTGCCCGGCCTCGGCGGCGGCCTTGCCGGCCCGGTCCGCGGAGAACGTGAACGTCGCGGTCATCTCGTCCACGACCTGGTGGACGGGCTCGCCGGCGACGCCGCGCGGCAGCGTGCGCACCACGGGCACGTCGAGCCCGGTGCGCGCCTTGGCGGCCGCCGCGTCCGGGACCTCGCGCGGCCCGTCGCCGCCGGTCACGACGACGTCGCCGTACGCGCTCAGGTCGGGCAGGGCGACGAGGTCGGCGGCGCCGACGCCGACCGGCTCGATCCGCTCGGTCCGGAAGATCGGCACCCAGTCGTTGGCGGCGGCCGTGCCCGCGCCCGCCAGGACGACGGCGACGGCGAGCGCGGCGGCCAGGGGGCTGCGCAGGACGGCCCGGACGGCGCGCCGGGGCAGGTGTTCTGTGGGATGACGCATGACGGTTCGGCTCCTTGTCCCCTCGGGCACGGCGTCATCAAAGCAGACGGGTTTGCGGGCGCCGCGCAGCCTGTGTGCGGGTCCTGTGCAGGTCGTGCGCGCTTACGGAGTAGTTAACCCTGGCCATATCTGCAACTATCTAATGTCCTAGAACACTAGATAAATGGAGAAGTGGTGATCGAGTTCTACCTGGACGCCAAGTCCGGCCTCGCGCCCTACCAGCAGATCGTCCAGCAGGTACGGCACGCGCTCCGGCTGGGGCTGCTCCACGAGGGCGACCAGCTCCCGACCCTCAAGGAGGTCGTGGCGCAGTTGGCGATCAACGCCAACACCGTCCTCAAGGCGTACCGGGAGCTCGAGCACGAGGGCCTGGTCGCCGCCCGGCCGGGCGTCGGGACGTTCGTGACGGCGACGCTCGCCGGCACGTCGCTGGCCGCGCACGGCCCGCTGCGGCTGGAGCTGCGGCACTGGCTGGCCAAGGCGCGCCGGGCCGGGCTCGACGACGAGAGCATCGAGGCCCTCTTCATGACCACATTCAGGACCGCCGCACAGGAGGACATCGCGTGAGTTCCGTCTTGGAGGCCCGCGGGCTGGGCAAGCGATACGGCAGACGCTGGGCGTTACGCGAGTGCACCATCGACATCCCCGACGGGCACGTCGTCGGGCTGGTCGGGCCCAACGGAGCCGGCAAGACCACGCTGCTGAAGCTGGCCGGCGGCCAGCTTCAGCCGACGACCGGCGGGCTCTCGGTGCTGGGCGGCCGGCCCGCCGCCGGGCCCGCGCAACTGGCCAAGGTCGGCTTCGTCGCCCAGGACACCCCCGTCTACGCCGGGCTGAGCGTCGCCGAGCACCTGCGGCTGGGCGCCCGGCTCAACACCGGCTGGGACGCCGCG
Organism: Nonomuraea sp. NPDC049725; assembly: GCF_040674795.1. Classification (NCBI taxonomy): domain Bacteria; kingdom Bacillati; phylum Actinomycetota; class Actinomycetes; order Streptosporangiales; family Streptosporangiaceae; genus Nonomuraea; species Nonomuraea sp. NPDC049725. Next base: position 165,750 of record NZ_JBFANJ010000016.1, read on the forward strand.
ATGGCGCGCGAGCGGATCGCCCGGCTCGGCCTCGACCCCGCCCAGCGCGCCGGCCGGCTGTCCGGCGGCCAGCGCGCCCAGCTCGCCCTCACCCTCGGCCTGGCCAAGCGGCCCGAGCTGCTGATCCTGGACGAACCGGTCGCCTCGCTCGACCCGCTGGCCCGCCGCGAGTTCCTGCAAGGGCTGATGGAGGCGACGGTCGAGCACGAGCTCAGCGTCGTGCTCTCCTCCCACCTGGTCTCCGACCTGGAACGGACGTGCGACTACCTGATCGTGCTGGTCGACTCCCGGGTCCGGATCGCGGGGGAGGCCGAGCGGCTGCTGGCCACCCACCACCGCCTCACCGGCCCGCGCCGCGACCCCGGCACGCTGCCCGCCGACCAGCACGTCGTCTCCGCCCGGCACACCGACCGGCAGAGCACGTACGTCGTCCGCACCGACCAGCCGATCCTCGACCCGGCGTGGACGGTCAGCCGGCTCACGCTGGAGGACCTGGTCCTGGCGTACATGGACGATTCCACCGCCGCCGACCCGCGGCCCGCCCTGGAGGTGCGGCGATGATCTGGCTCACCTGGCGGCAGTTCCGCGGCGCGGCCCTGATGACGTCCGCCCTGCTCGTGGCGCTCGCCGCCGTCCTGGCGCCGACCGGCTCGCGGCTGGCCGCCGACTACGCGGCCGGGCTCGCCGCCTGCGCGCCCGGCGCGGAGTGCCTGCACTTCTACGACCGGTTCTTCGACGCGTACCGGATGCCGTTCCTGGCCGGCACCCTCGTGGTCCTGATCCTGCCCGCTCTCGTCGGCCTCTTCTGGGGGGCGCCGCTGATCACCCGCGAGCTGGAGGCCGGCACCCACCTGCTGGTGTGGAACCAGGGCATCACCCGCAGGCGCTGGCTGGCGGTCAAGCTGGCCCTCACCGGCCTGGTCGCGGCCGCCGCCGCCGGGGTCAGCGGGCTCGCGGTCACCTGGTGGTCGGGCCCGCTCGACCAGTCGGCGCCGGAGGGCTTCGCGCTCATGGACCCGCTGGTGTTCAGCGCGCGCGGCATCCTTCCGCTCGGGTTCGCGGCCTTCGCCTTCGTCCTCGGCGTGAGCATCGGCATGCTCGTCAAGCGGACGCTGCCCGCGATGGCGCTCACGCTGCTCGTCTTCACCGCGGTCCAGGTCGCCATGCCGCTGCTGGTCAGGCCGCACCTGATGCCGCCCGTCACCTCGACGTTCGACCTCGCCCAGGAGAACGTCGACATGTTCGGCGTGCGCCGCGACGGGCTGACCACGGTGACCCTGACCCAGGCGATCCCCGGGCACACGGGGGCGTGGGTGCTGTCGAGCGAGCTCATCGACGGTTCGGGCCGCACGCTGGCCGCGAGCGGTGACGAGGCGGTCGTCCACGGCGTCTCCGTCACGTCCGGGCCCTGCGGGACACAGCAGGCGCGGCAGGGCCCGGAGGCCTGCCTGGCCGAGCTCAGCCGGCTCGGCTACCGGCAGCGGGCCACCTACCAGCCGCTCGACCGCTTCTGGGCCCTGCAGTGGATGGAGACCGGCATCTACGCGCTGCTCACCGCCGCCCTGACGGGGTTGTCCTTCCGGTGGGTGCGGAGGCGCCTGTCATGACGGCCAGGACAGCGGCCGCCGGGCTCGCCCTGCTCCTGGCCGCCACCGCGTGCACGGCGCCCGCGCCGCCGCGCGGCCAGGGCGGCACGGGCGGCACAGCGGCCGGGACCGCCTGCGAGCGCCCCGCGGGCCCGCCCGCCGCCGAGACGGCCACCACGATCGACGTCATCGAGCAGGCGTACTTCTGCATCCTCGGCTCCTACTACGGCGGCGCCGCCCTGGACGCCCGCTCGCTGCTGACCGCCGGGTTCGCCGCGCTGACGCGGGAGCTCGACCGCCACGGCCGCGACCTGCCCGAAGCCACGATGCCCGCGCTGACCGGCGACCGGAAGGCCGACTGGGCCGCGTTCGAGACCGCCTTCCGGAAGATCACCGGCCAGGTCCCCGGGCTGGGCGACCAGCCGGCCGTCGTCACCCTGGAGGCCATCGTGGCGAGCCTCGGCGACAACCACGCCCGCTGGACGCACGGCCTCGCCCGGCCGCCGGGCCACTACGACGGCGACGGCTACGGCCTGGGCCTCCAGGCGAGCGCCGACGGCCCGCAGGTGCACGGCAACCCCGCCGCCGCCGTGCCCCCGCTGTTCGTCACGGCCGTGCACGGCGGCGCGGCGCGGGCCGCCGGGCTGCGGCCCGGCGACGTGATCGAGTCGATCGACGGATCGGCCCCGTTCATCGGCGGGAAGGCCACGGCCGCGATCGCCGCCCTGTACGAGCCCTACCCCCGGGCCCGGCCGGTCCGGCTGAGCCTGCTGCGGGAGAGCACCGGCCGCCGCTGGAGCGTGACGCTCAGACCCGGCCTCTACCAGCGGGACCTGGACGAGCTGCAGGTGGTGCGGTCGAGGCTGGTGGACGACGACGTCGCCTACGTACGGGTGGCCGGGTTCGCGCCCGACTCGGCGAACCGGGCGCTCAGGGCGATCGCGCGGCTGCGCGCGGGCCGGACGCTCGCCGGTGTCGTGCTGGACCTGCGCGGCAACGGCGGCGGCAGCCCGGACGAGGCGGTGCGGCTGGTGAGCGCGTTCGCGCACGGCCAGGTCACCGCCTACCAGTGCGCGGGCGACGGCCGGTGCGAGACGTCGCGCACCGACGACACCGTCGAGCTGGTCGGCCTGCCGCTGGTCGTGCTCGTCGACCGCAGCTGCGCCTCGGCGTGCGAGCACTTCAGCTCCGCCGTCAAGGCCCTGGGCGCGGGGCGGCTGGTCGGCACCAGGACCGCCGGGGTGATCTCCGGCCCGGCGCAGGCGTACCGGCTCGGCAACCACACCACGCTGAGCCTGCCGGGCAAGCGCCATCTCGGGCCGCGCCGCGAGGTGATCGACCGGATCGGCGTGCCGCCCGACTACTACGCGCCCCTGACCCCGCGCGACGCCGCCGCCGGGCGCGATCCCGCGCTGGCGCAGGGCCTGCGCCTGCTGAGGGAGGCCTCATGAGAGCGATCCTGGCGGCGCTCGCCGTCGTCGCGCTGGCGACCGCGTGCGGCGCGCCCGCCCCGCCCCGGACGGCCGCCGCCCCGGCCCCGCCGGCCGGTCCCGCCACGCTGCCCGCCCCCACCGGCCCGCACCGCGTCGGCACCAGGACCATGTACGTGGAGGACGACTCCCGCCCCGACCCCTGGGACCCCGACGCCCGGACCCGGCGGCTCAAGGTCACGCTGTGGTACCCGGCCGAGCGGCGGGACGGGGAGCGGGCCCCGTACATGACGCCGAAGGAGTCGGAGCTCAACCTGAAGGGCGGCCGGATCGCGGGCGTCCCGTACGACCTGCTGAGCCGGACGCGGACGCACGCGGTCAAGGACGCCGAGCCGGCGGGGCGCGAGCTGCCGCTGGTGGTGCTGTCGCCCGGCTTCACCAAGCCGGTCAGCCTGCTCACGTCGCTGGCCGAGGACCTGGCCAGCCGGGGGTACGCGGTGGCGGGGATCGACCACACCCACGAGAGCTACGCGACCACGTGGCGGGACGGGACGGTCGCGGAGTGCCTGGCCTGCGACAGCGACACCGACCCCGGCTTCGGCGCCCGCGTGGTGCGCGGCCGGGCGGCCGACGTGTCGTTCGTCCTGGACCGGCTGGCGGACACCGGGCTGGTCGATCCGGGCAGGATCGCGATGGCGGGCCAGTCGATCGGCGGGGCCGCCGCGCTGGCGGCCATGGTGACGGACCCCCGGGTGCGCGCCGGGATCGACCTGGACGGCAGCACCTACGCCAGGATCCCCCGGGGCGGGCTCGCGCGGCCGTTCATGTTCGTCGGCACCCCGCAGCACGGGCCCGGCGGCGGCGACGGCTCGTGGGACCGGGACTGGAAGCTGCTGACCGGATGGAAGCGCCGGCTCGTCGTGGCCGGCGCGGAGCACCAGTCGTTCACCGACGGGCCGGTGCTGACGGCCGCCTTCGGCGTCAAACCCGCCGCCGGGATCATGGCGGCGGGGCGCGCCGTGGAGCTCACCCGCACGTACGTGGCGGCCTTCCTCGACCAGCACCTGAGGGGCACGCGGCAGCCGCTGCTGGACGGGCCGTCGCCGCGACACCCCGAGGTCACGTTCGGCAAGGAACGCGCCTAGGGCCGGACCTGTCCAGGCGCGGGTCACGGCAGCAGGTGGCGCCAGCGTTCGGCGGACTCCAGGACGTCGAGGCTGATCCGCTCCAGGAAGGCGCCGCCGTGGGCGAGGCGACGGCCGACGGGAGTCTCGGGGCCGAAGCTCTCGCCCGCCTGCTTGGCGGTCTCCGCCGCGTGGAGCGTCTGCCACGCGCTGGTCACGATCGCCTGGTACCAGGCGTCGTCGTCGACCACGTAGACGTCGCGGCGGCGTTGCGGGTCGCGCTCGCGCCTGATCAGCCCCTGCTGGACCAGGTAGCCGACGGCCAGGGAGACCGAGGCGGGGCTGACCTTGAGCCGGTCGGACAGCCCGGCCGAGGTGAGCCTGCCCTCGTCGCTCAGCCACAGGGCGATGAGGACGCGGGCCATCATCCTGGGCAGCCCCATCGCGACCGCCATCTCGACGACGGTGTCCTCGGCCTCGGCGGCCCGGCCGGCGTCGCCGGCGGCCGATCCGGCGGACCGGGGAGCGGCGTGGGGGCCGCGGCGGGCCCGCCGCTCGGTCGCCCGGTGGGCCTGCTCGGGCCGGTAGGCGGCGGGACCGCCGTTGCGGGCGATCTCCCGGCTGATCGTCGAGGTCGGCCGGTCGAGCCGCCGGGCGATCTCGGCATAGGGCAGCCCTTGGGCGAGCCCGGCCGAGATGCGCTGCCGGTCCCGCTGGGTCAAGCGTCCTCCAGGCATGCCGTCAGTATTGCGTTCGCCACCATCCATTGCAACAAGCCGGTGCGTTCGCGTCCATCGTCATTGCACCAGTTTCGCGGCTCTGACGTGCGGAAACACAATTCGATTGATTGACAGTTTTTCCGAACGCAACGTAGCTTTCAACGTATGTCGAACACGTACTATCGCGATGAGCCGGTCGCCCCGTCGCTGGACCGCGCGCCCGGCTGCCCCTTCGATCCCGCCCCAGCGCTCACCGCCCTGCGCGCCGAACGGCCGATCGCCCGCCTGGCCACGCCCGAGGACGCGCCCGGCGTCTGGCTGGCCACCGGCTACGGGGCGGTCCGGCAGATCCTCGCCGACCCGCGCTTCAGCTCCCGCTACGAGACCCTGTACCACCCGCTGATGGGCGGGCACCTGCCGCCGGCCCCCGTCGGCGACCTGACCGGCATGGACGCCCCCGAGCACACCCGCTTCCGCAAGCTGCTCACGGGCCGGTTCACCGTCCGCCGGATGAACCTGCTCACCGAACGGGTCACCGAGATCACCCGCGAGCGGCTCGACGTCATGGAACGGCAGGGGCCGCCCGCCGACCTGCTCGACGTCTTCGCCCGGCCCGTCCCCGCGCTCATGATCTGCGAGCTGCTCGGCGTCCCGTACGAGGACCGCGACCGGTTCCAGGACCAGACGCGGACGCTCGCCGACGCCGGGACGGCGGAGGCCGCCGAGGCCCAGTACACCGCGTTCGCCGAGCTCGGCGTGTACCTGCGGGAGCTCGCGCTCGCCAAGCGCGCCCAGCCGACCGACGACCTGCTCAGCGACCTGGCGCAGGGCGGCGAGCTGGACGACGACGAGCTCGGCGGCGTGGCCGCCTTCCTGCTCAGCGCCGGGCTCGACACCACCGCCAACATGCTCGCGCTCGGCACCTACGCCCTGCTGCGCAACCCCGCGCAGCTCGCCGCCCTGCGCGCCGACCCCGGCCTGATCGGCGGCGCCGTCGAGGAGCTGCTGCGCTACCTGTCCATCGCCGCCCTCGGCATGCGCGGCGTGCGGGAGGACGTCGAGCTCGACGGCGTCCAGCTCAAGGCGGGCGACACGGTCGTCGTCGCGCTCGACGTCGCCAACCGGGACCCGGCCAAGTTCCCCGACCCCGACCTGCTCGACCTGCGCCGCGCCACCGCCGGGCACCTGGCGTTCGGCCACGGCGTGCACCAGTGCCTCGGCCAGCAGCTCGCCCGCGTCGAGATGCGCGTCGCCTTCCCCGCGCTGCTCGCCCGCTTCCCGGGCCTGCGCCTGGCCGTGCCGGAGCACGAGGTGCGGACGCGCACCGACCCCACGCAGGTGCAGGGCGTCATCAGCCTGCCCGTCACCTGGGACCGGAGGTGAGCGCGGTGGCGGACGCCGCCATCTCGGTGACCGGGCTGCGCAAGGCGTACGGGCCGCACCGCGTCCTGGACGGCATCGACCTCACCATCCCGCAGGGCACGATCTTCTCCCTGCTCGGCCCCAACGGCGCGGGCAAGACCACCACGGTGCAGATCCTGTCCACGCTGATCAAGGCCGACGCGGGCGAGATCCGGGTGGCCGGGCACGACCTGGCCGCGGAGCCCGACAAGGTGCGTGCCGCGATCGGCGTCACCGGCCAGTTCTCGGCCGTGGACGGCTTCCTCACCGGCGAGGAGAACCTGCGGCTCATGGCCGACCTGCTCCACCTCGGCCGCGCCCGGGGCCGGGCCCGCGCCCGCGACCTGCTGAAGCGCTTCGACCTCACGGAGGCCGCGGGCAAGCCGGCGGCCACCTACTCGGGCGGCATGCGGCGCAGGCTCGACCTGGCGATGACGATGGTCGGCACGCCCCGGCTCATCTTCCTCGACGAGCCGACCACCGGCCTGGACCCGCGCAGCCGCCGCACGATGTGGCAGATCGTCCGCGACCTGGTCGAGCAGGACGGCGTCACCATCTTCCTGACCACGCAGTACCTGGAGGAGGCCGACGAGCTGGCCGGCCGCATCGCCCTGCTCAGCCAGGGCGGGCTGGTCGCCGAGGGCACCCCGGACGAGCTCAAGCGGCTGGTGCCGGGCGGTCGCGTGGTCGTGCGTTTCGCCGACGCCGACGGCTACCGCAGGGTGGTCCCGCACCTGGGCGCCACCTCGCGCAACGACGCGACGCTGACCGCCCAGATCCCCAACGAGGGCGGCGTCAGGACGCTGAAGAAGCTGCTCGACTGGCTGGACGGTCAGGCCGTCGAGGTCGCCGAGCTGACCGTGCACAGCCCGGACCTGGACGACGTCTTCCTCACCCTCACCAAGGAGCCCGCCCGATGAACGCGGTCATCGACTCGGTCACGATGCTGCGCCGCCAGGTCAAGCACATCTGGCGCTACCCGACGCTGATCATCACGTTCGCGGCCGTGCCCGTGGTGTTCCTGCTGCTGTTCGTCTTCGTCCTGGGCGGGACGATGGGCGTGGGCATCGGCGGCGACCGGGCCGCCTACACCGGCTACCTCACCCCCGGCATCTTGATCATGACGGTCGCGGCGGCCGCGCAGGGGACCGCGATCTCGGTGGCCACCGACATGACCGAGGGCATCATCGCCAGGTTCAAGACGATGGCCATCGCCCGGGTCTCGGTCCTGACCGGGCACGTGCTCGGCGCGATGGTGCAGACGTCCATCGCGATGGCGGTGGTGCTGCTGGCGGCGCTGCTGATCGGCTTCCGCCCGGCCGCCTCGGTGCTGGACTGGCTCGGCGTGGCCGCGGTGCTGGCGATGTTCACCTTCGCGATCACCTGGCTGGCGGTGGCGCTCGCGCTGATGTCCAAGAGCGTCGCCACGGCCAGCAACCTGCCGATGCCGCTGATGATGCTGCCGTTCCTGGGCAGCGGCTTCGTCCCGCCGGAGTCGATGCCGGCCGGGCTGCGCTGGTTCGCCGAGAACCAGCCGTTCACGCCGGTGATCGAGTCCCTGCGCGCGCTGCTGGACGGGCGCGCGCCGGGGACGAGCCTGGCGCAGGCGGCGGTGTGGAGCGCGGTCATCGCGCTGACCGGCTACCTGCTGGCGCGGCGGCTCTACAACCGCTAGCCCGCGCGCGGGTCACAGGTGGATGGCGGTCTCGCTCGTCACGCGCGACAGCTTCTCGGGGTTGCGCACGTAGTACAGGCCGGTGACCAGGCCGTGCTCGACCCGCACGGCCAGGACGCCGTCGAGCTCGCCGTCGAGCCGGATCAGCATCGCGGGGCCGCCGTTGACCTGCGCCGGTTCGAGCGACATCGCGGCGCCGAACCTCTTCAGGCCGGTGGCGAAGACGCGGACGACCCGCTCGGCGCCGCGCACGGGCCGCAGCAGCGCCTGCTTGACGCCGCCGCCGTCGCTCAGGACGACGACGTCGGGGGCGAGGATGTCGAGCAGCCCCTGCAGGTCGCCCGTCTCGACCGCGCGCCGGAACGCCTCCAGCGCGCCCCGGATCTCGGCGGGGGAGGCGTCGCCGCGCGGGCGTCGGGCGGCGACGTGGGAGCGGGCCCGATGGGCGATCTGGCGGACGGCGGCCGCGTTCTTGCCCACGGCGTCGGCGATCTCGTCGTAGCCCAGGTCGAACACCTCGCGCAGCACGAACACCGCCCGTTCGGTCGGCGTGAGCGTCTCCAGCACCAGCAGCATCGCCATCGACACGCTGTCGGCCAGCTCGACGTCCTCGGCCACGTCGGGCGCGGTCAGCAACGGCTCGGGCAGCCACGGCCCGACGTAGGACTCCTTGCGCCGGCCCAGGGCGCGCAGCCGCATCAGCGCCTGCCGGGTGGTGATCTTGACCAGGTAGGCGCGCGGGTCCTGCACGACCCCGAGGTCGACGCCCGCCCAGCGCATCCAGGTCTCCTGCAGCACGTCCTCGGCGTCGGCGGCGGAGCCGAGCATCTCGTACGCGACCGTGAACAGCAGGTTGCGGTGGGCGACGAACGCCTCGGTGGCGGGATCCGCGCCGCTGGACATGAGTGCTCCTGACTGGTCGTGCGCCATCGGTTTCGTGCACAAGATGCCACTTCCCCTGAATCTGTGACATCTCGACGTCACAAAGGCCGGGTCACCGGCATCTTCATGGCCGACCGAATGAACGACCCGCACATGACATGGGGAGTGGACATGGCAGTCCGTACGACGTCGGCGCTGATCACCGGGGGCAACAAGGGGCTGGGCCTGGAGGCCGCCCGGCGGCTCGGCGAGCTGGGGTGGACGATCTTTCTCGGCTCGCGTGACGAGGGCCGGGGGCGGGAGGCGGCCGGCAAGCTGGCCGCGGGCGGCGCACGCGTGGTCCTGGTGCCGCTGGACGTGACGTCGGAGGAGTCGGTGGCCGCCGCCGTCACGCTCGTCCGGGAGCACACCGACCGGCTGGACGTGCTGATCAACAACGCCGGCGCGTCCGGCAGGGGCGTCCCGCCCGCCAACGCGACGGCGGAGGAGATCCACGCCGTCTACGACACGAACGTGTACGGGCCGGTCAGGGTCACGCACGCGTTCCTGCCCCTGCTGCGCGAGGCCGAGTGCCCGCGGGTGGTGATGGTGTCGAGCGGCGCCGGCTCCTTCGCGGTGATCACCGACCCGGACCAGCCCTCCGCGTCGATGCACGAGCTCGCCTACGCCTCGTCCAAGGCCGCGCTGAACATGCTCACCGTCCGTTACGCGCAGGCGCTCCCGGAGATCAAGTTCAACGCCATCACGCCCGGCGAGGTCGTGAACCGCACCTACGCCGCCACCGACATGAACCACCACACCGGGACGCTGACCGTCACCGAGGGCACCGACTCGATCGTCAGGCTCGCGACGATCGGCGCGGACGGGCCGACCGGGACCTTCAGCGACCGGCTCGGCCCGATCTCGTGGTGAGGACCGCCCCCGGTCACCAGGGGCGGAGCTCGGTGAACAGCCGCAGCGTGACCGTCCGCGGCAGGAACCAGGCGGGCAGCCGCAGGTTCCGCGAGGAGAACACGGTCTCCAGGACGATCTTCACGTAGGGCCGCTCACCGGGGATCTCCGCGCACATGACCGTGACGGGGGAGCGCACCGCCTGGCTGCCGAAGCGCAGCCAGGCGTGCCCGTCGCGGTCGAGCTCGGCCGACTCCCAGCGCAGCACCGGCGGCTCGGCCCGGTGCGAGGTCAGGGGCAGCTCCAGCGCGAAGCCCGCCAGGGCGGCGTCGGGCCGCAGGTAGAAGGCGCCGTCGAGGCGCGTGGGCGCGAACAGGAGCCGGGGCCCCTTCAGGCCGCGCGCCGTCAGCTTCGCCTCGGTCGCCTCCAGGACGATGTGCCACGAGCCGGGGCCGGTGTGTGAAGGGATCGCCATGGCTCACCTCGCCGTGTCTCGAACGTGCGTCAGTCGCCCATAAGACGCCGCAGGCGCGCCGATTGTGACATCGGGGTGCACCCCGTGCGACGTCGCCGATGTCACATTTCCTGGCCCTGCGGCGTCTTAGTGGTGAACGTGGACAGAAAGGAAGTAGCACGCATGGAAACGGTCCCCGGCGGCGTCGCCCGGACATCGTCGTTCCTCGACGAACGCCTGGGAGCGGCCCGCTTCCTGAACCGCAACCTGCGCAAGATCTTCCCTGACCACTGGTCCTTCCTGCTGGGCGAGATCGCGCTCTACTCCTTCGTCATCCTGCTGCTCACCGGCACGTTCCTGACGTTCTGGTTCAAGCCGAGCATGAGCCACGTGGTCTACGACGGCGTGTACGCCCCGCTGAAGGGCGTGCAGATGTCGGAGGCGTACGCCTCCACTCTGAAGATCAGCTTCGAGGTGCGCGGCGGGCTGCTCATCCGGCAGATCCACCACTGGTCCGCCCTGCTGTTCATCGGCGGCATGATGGTCCACGCGCTGCGTGTGTTCTTCACCGGCGCCTACCGCAAGCCGCGCGAGCTCACCTGGGTCATCGGCGTCACGATGCTCGCGCTGGCCCTGCTGGAGGGCCTGACGGGCTACTCGCTCCCCGACGACCTGCTGTCGGGCGCCGGCCTGCGGGTGACCCAGGGCGTGCTCATGTCGCTGCCGGTGGTCGGCACGTACGCGACCTTCCTGCTCTTCGGCGGCGAGTATCCGGGCGAGGACGTCGTCTCCCGCTTCTACGCGCTGCACATCCTGCTCATCCCGGGCATCCTGCTGGCGCTCGTCTCGGTGCACCTGGTGCTGATGTGGGTGCAGAAGCACACGCAGATGCCGGGCAAGGGCCGCACCCGCAAGAACGTCGTGGGCGCCCCGCTCTACCCGTCGTTCATGGCCAAGACCGGCGCGTTCTTCCTGTTCACGCTCGGCTCGGTGGCCGGGCTCGCCAGCTTCGCGCAGATCAACCCCGTGTGGCTGTACGGGCCCTACACCCCGGCCGACATCTCGGCCGGCTCCCAGCCCGACTTCTACCTGGGCTTCCTGGAGGGCGCGCTGCGCCTGATGCCCGCCTGGGAGGTCAACCTGTTCGGCACCGGCCAGGCGGGCACGGTGCCGCTGAGCGTCGTCGTCCCGGCGCTGGTGCCGCTCGGCCTCGTGCTCACGGGCATGGTGCTCTACCCGTTCCTGGAACGCTGGATCACCGGCGACCAGCGCGAGCACCACGTCCTCGACCGGCCGCGCAACAACCCGCACCGCACCGCGATCGGCATGACCACCGTCGTCTTCTACGGCGTGCTGTGGCTGCTGGGGGCCAACGACGAACTCTCCGCCACCTTCCACATCAGCCTGAACACCACCACCTACGCCGGTCGCGTGCTGGTGATCGCCGGACCCGTGCTCGCGTACATCATCACGTACCGGATCTGCCTGGGCCTGCAGCGCTCCGACGCCGAGCTCGTCGGGCACGGCCTGCCGACCGGCGTGGTCAAGCGGCTGCCCGGCGGCGCGTTCACCGAGGTGCACGCGCCGCTGGCCGAGGACATGGAGGCGCACCTGCGCGGCAAGGAGCCCGTGCCGATGCTCGCCGACGCCGCCCCCGCCGCCTCCGAGGTCCCGCCCGCCCGGCTGCGCGGCCCGCTCGGCCGGCTGCGCGCCCGGATGTCGCTCGCGTACGGCGGAGAGAAGGTTCCCCTGGACGAGGAGGAGCACGAGCGGTCGCTCACGCGCTGAGGTCGAGGGCGTCCCGTACGGCGGGCGGCGATCGAGGGCAGGATGACACCGATGGGGAAGGAACTCATGGACCCACGGGCGACCTCGGCGCACCTTGAGGCCGCCCGCCTGAAGGAGAACACGATGGCCAAGTACCTGCTGCTCAAGCACTACCGGGGCGCGCCGGCCGCGGTCAACGACGTGCCGATGGACCGGTGGACGCCGGAGGAGCTGGCGGCCCACGTGCAGTACATGCGGGACTTCGCCGACCGGCTGGTGGAGTCCGGCGAGTACGTCGACAGCCGGGCGCTCTCGCCGGAGGGCACGTTCGTCCGCTACGACGGGGAGGGCCGGCCGCCGGTCACCGACGGCCCGTTCGCCGAGACCAAGGACCTGATCGCCGGCTGGATGCTCATCGACGTCGAGAGCTACGACCGGGCGCTCGACCTGGCCGCCGAGCTGTCGGCGGCCCCGGGCGCGGGCGGCGAGCCGGTCCGCGAGTGGCTGGAGGTCCGCCCGCTGCTGAGCGACGCGCCGGCCGACGCGGAGTGACGGGTGGTGGACAACTCCCTGCTGCGGATCCTCACCCCCGAGGTGATCGGCGTCCTCGTCCGTCGCGGAGCCGACTTCGCCGGGGCCGAGGACGCCGTCCAGGAGGCGCTGGCCGAGGCCGTGCGCGTGTGGCCGGACGACCCGCCGCGCGACCCCAAGGGCTGGCTGATCACCGTGGCGTGGCGCCGGTTCCTCGACGCCGCCCGAGCCGACGCCTCCCGGCGGCACCGCGAAGCCCGGGTCGAGGAGGAGCCGCCGCCGGTCCCCGGCCCGGCGGTGGACGACACGCTCCAGCTCTACTTCCTGTGCGCGCACCCGTCGCTGACGCCCGCCTCGGCGGTGGCGCTCACGCTGCGCGCGGTGGGCGGCCTGACGACGCGGCAGATCGCCCAGGCGTACCTGGTGCCGGAGGCGACGATGGCCCAGCGGATCAGCCGGGCCAAGCGGATCGTCTCAGGGGTCCGGTTCGACCGGCCGGGCGACCTCGCGACCGTGCTGCGGGTGCTCTACCTGGTGTTCAACGAGGGCTACTCGGGTGACGTCGACCTGGCCGCCGAGGCGATCCGGCTCACCCGCCGGCTCGCGGCCATGACCAGTCACGAGGAGGTCGCGGGGCTGCTCGCGCTCATGCTGCTGCACCACGCGCGGCGCCCGGCGCGCACGGCCGCCGACGGCAGCCTGGTGCCGCTCGCCGAGCAGGACCGCGGCCTGTGGGACACCCGCCTGATCGCCGAGGGCGTCGACATCCTCCAGGCGGCGCTGGCCCGCGACCGCCTGGGCGAGTTCCAGGCCCAGGCGGCCATCGCCGCGCTGCACGCCGACGCCAGGAAGGCCGAGGAGACCGACTGGGTGCAGATCGTCGAGTGGTACGACGAGCTCGTGCGGCTCACCGGCAGCCCGGTGGCGCGGCTCAACCGGGCGGTCGCCCTGGGCGAGGCCGACGGCCCCCGGGCAGGGCTGGCGGCCCTGGCGGAGCTGGACCCGGCCCTGCCGCGCCACACCGCCGCCGCCGCGTATCTGCACGAGCGGGCGGGCGACCTGGTGACGGCGGCACGGCTCTACGCGGAGGCCGCCGGGGAGGCGCCGAACCCGGCCGAGCGCGACCACCTGACCCGCCAGGCCGCCCGGCTGCGGGAGAGGGCCGGATAGCCGTTCACGTCACGGGCGACGCCGCGCGGCGACCACGACCGCGGCGTACCCCATCGTGAAGGCGCCTCCCAAGGCGTCGACGGCGGCGCCGACGCCCGCCAGGACGTCGCGGAGCTTGCCGGGCGGTAGCTGGTTGTGGCCGCCGAACGTCGGAATCTGTTCCAGCCACTCGTCCCGGGTGTAGCGCCGTTCCCAGTCGAAGCGCCACCGCTCCGGCTCGTCGAACGCGTCCGCCTTCCGGATGCCGTCCTCGGCTCTGTCCAGCAGCGCGGTGTACGTCTCCACGTCGGGCACCGTACGGCTGAAGATCGGCAGCTCGGGCAGCACCCTGCGGTAGACCTCCGCGCAGGCTTCCGCGAAGTCGGCCGGGGGCTGGAACGCGTTCCAGAACAGCGCCAGCCGGCCGCCGGGCCGCAGCGCCTCCGCGGCCCTGGCGGCGCCCGCGACCGGGTCCACCCAGTGCCAGGCCTGCCCGGAGACGACCGCGTCGAAGGTCCGGCCGGCGCGGTCCCAGGTCTCGAAGGCCGCCACCTCGGTCTCGACCCCGGTGCGGCGGGCGAAGGCGGCCATCCGCTCGTCGGGCTCGACGCCGAGCACGCGGCAGCCCGCCTCCTGGAACTGCCGGGCCTCGATCCCGGTCCCGCTGCCGACGTCGAGCAGGTCGGCTCCGGGACTGCTCGCGACGATCCGCTCGATCAGGGCGCCGGGATAGCGGGGGCGGGTCCGGTCGTAGAGGGTCGCGTCCGCGCCGAACCCCTCGGCGACCTGCCGGGCATGATGGGGCTCGGAGGCCCCCAACGGTATAGTGGGCATGCGCCCACCATAGTGGGCAACCGCCCACTCAACAAGGGGGACGCACGATGCCGACCGGTGTGGCCATTCGCGACGTGCGCGATCAGCTGTTCGACGCGGCCGAGCGCATCCTGCTCCGCGACGGGCCCAACGCGCTGACCAGCCGGGCGGTGACCACCGAGGCGGGCTGCGCCAAGGGCGTCCTGCACCGGCACTTCGCCGACTTCGACGCCTTCCTCGCCGAGTTCGTGCTCGACCGCGTCCACCGGATGGCCCCGCAGATCACCGCCCTGCGCGAGGCCGCGGGCACCGGGACCGTCGCCGGCAACCTCACGGCCGCGCTGTCGGCCCTGTTCGAGTCGGTCGCGGTGGCGATCGTCGCGCTCGTCGTCTTCCGCGACGAACTGCGCGCCCGGCTGCGCGAGACGTGGCCCGTCGGCATCCCGGTCCTGACGGAGGCCGCGACCATGCTGGCCGCCTACCTCGCCGCCGAACGCGAGCTGGGCCGCGTCGCCGCCGACGCCGACGTCGACACGCTCGGCGCCACGCTGATCGGCGCCGGCCACCTGCTCTACGCCGACCGCACCGGCGCCCGGCCCGAGCCGGACGCCGTGCACCGGATGGTGACCACGGTCGTCGGCGGCGTCACGCGCGGCTGAACCGCTCGGCGTTGGCGCGGATCGCCTCGCGCAGCCACTCGGCCGCGCCCGGCCGCGTGCCGGCCTCGATGCCCGCCCGGAAGCGCGGGTCGTCCACGTACAGCTCGCCCTTCAGCACGTGGAAGTCGTGCGTGGTGTCGTAGAACCAGCGGGAGATGTGCTGCCGCTGCGCCTCGGCCACGTCCATGGCCGCCTCGCCGGCCGGGTCGGCGCCCGCGTCCATCAGCTCCCGGATGCGCGCCTCGATCGCCGCGTTGTCGCTCTTGATCCGCTCCCAGTCCTCCTTGCCGTAGGTCGCGACCCGCTTCGCCGACTGCGCGTACGCCTCGGAGTCGCCCCACCGCTGCTCGACCTCGTCCAGGTACTCCTCTTCCCGGTCGGCCCACTCGCCCCAGACCTCACGCTTCTCCTCGGCGGTGAGGGGGGACGTCATCTTCTTCTTCGCCATGCCGGTGACCGTACGGACTCACGTCACGTGAGAGTCAAGCCGTCGTGTGACCTAATTTCTGAATTTCAATTTCTGGAAAACAGAAATGCTAGAGTGCGCCAATGACCGCCCCGGACGACGCCGTCACCGTGACCCCGTGCAAGCAGTGCGGAGCGGCGATCGAGCAGAAGCGGGGCCGGGGCCGGCCCAAGGAATACTGTCCGGGCCGCGACTGCCAGGCCACGGCCAAGCGCGAGCGGGAGCTGCGGCGGGCCACGCCGGGCCTGGAAGGGGCGCTGGCCAGGGCCGAGCAGCTCTACGAGCGGATGGAGAGCGGGCTCGCGGCGGCCATCGAGCCGCTGGCGCGGGCGCTGGCCGAGGAGCTGAGCCCCGCCGGGGTCGAGGCCCGGCTCAGCGCCGTGCAGGCGGAGGCCTACACGCGGGTGGCGATCGCGCGCACCGAGCGCGAGCAGGCATTCGAGCAGGTACGACTGGCCCGCGAGGCCACCGAGCACGCCCGGCGGCAGACGGCCGACATGCGGGTGCGGCTGGAGGAGGCCGAGGCCGAGCGTGACACCGCGCTGGCCGACGCCGAACGGGCCAGGGAGCAGGCGCTCGCCGCGCTGCGGGAGGCGGCCAGCACCGAGCGGCAGGCGTTGCAGGCCGCCGAGGAGGCGGGGCGGCGCGCGGAGGCGGCCGAGCGGCGGGCCGAGGAGGCGGCGCGGCACGTCGAGCTGGTCGAGCGGGCCAGGGATCAGGCCGTTCAGGAGCTGGCCGAGCGCGTCGAGGCGGCCCAGGCGCGTACCGAGGAGGCCCGGGCGCAGGCCGTACAGGCCGCCGAGGAGGCCGAGCGGGCGCGGCGGGAGAGCGAGCGCGCCCGGGAGGAGACGGCGGCGGCCGGGCGCGAGCGCGACCAGGTGCTGCTCGACCTGCGGCTGGAGCGGGCGCGGCTGGAAGATCTGCGGGCCGAGCTGGAGGCGTCCCGGGCGGAGGCCGAGCGGCTGCGCGAACGCGCGGTGGCGGCGGAGCTGCGCAACCGCTGACCACGGTGGATGGCACGGCACGTGCCGTATTGACACGAGCGGAACGCCGCCCGCACACTTGCCCTCGAAACGGTACGACACGTGCCGTTCAGAGCTTGAAGGGGAAGTCATGCGTGGCCATCCGCCGGCGCTGCGGCTCGCCGGCCTGTCCAAGACGTTCGGGCCCAAGCGCGCGGTCGACGCCCTCGACCTGGAGGTGCCCGACGGGTCGTTCTTCGGCCTCGTCGGGCCCAACGGGGCGGGCAAGACCACCTCCTTGTCCATGGCGATCGGCCTGCTGCGGCCGGACGCGGGCCGCGCCGAGATCTTCGGCGTCGACGTGTGGGCCGACGCGCCCGCCGCCAAGCGCCTCATCGGCGTCCTGCCCGACGGGCTCGCCCTGCCCGAACGGCTGACCGGCCGCGAGCTGCTGCGCTTCACCGGGCTGCTGCGCGGCATGGACCGCGCCGACGTCGACCGGCGCGCGGACGAGCTGCTGGCCGTCCTGGACCTGGACGGCGCCGGCCGCACGCTGGTGATGGAGTACTCGACCGGCATGCGCAAGAAGATCGGCCTGGCCACCGCGCTGCTGCACGCGCCGAGGCTGCTGGTGCTGGACGAGCCGCTGGAGGCGGTCGACCCCGTCTCGGCGGCGACGATCAAGGTCATCCTGCGCCGCTACGTCGAGGGCGGCGGGACGGTCGTGCTGTCCAGCCACGTCATGGCCGTGGTGGAGCAGCTCTGCGACCACGTGGCCGTGATCGCGTCCGGCCGGGTCGTGGCCGCCGGGCCGCTGGCGGCGGTGCGCGGCGGTCTGAGCCTGGAGGAGCGGTTCGTCAGCCTGGTCGGCGGCCAGCTGCCTGAGGTGGGGGAGCTGGCGTGGCTGGCGTCCTGATCCGGATGAAGCTGGCCGTCCTGCGCAACTCCATGACCGGCCCGCGCGCGGCCCAGATGATCACCGGCGGGCTGGTGGGGCTCGCGCTGGCCGCGGGCGTCCTGCTGCTGGCCGGACAGCACTACCCCGTCGCCGAGCTGCGGTTCGACCTCGTCGCCGCCGCGCTGGCCGTGTGGACGGCGGGCTGGCTGCTGGGCCCGGCGCTGTTCGGCGGCGGCGACGAGACGCTGCGCCCGGAGCACTTCGCGCTGCACTCGTTCACGCACCGCGCGCTGGCGACGGGGCTGGCCGCGACCGCGTTCGTCGGCGTCGCCCCCGTGGTCACGCTGGTGGCGCTCGCCGCGCTCGTGGTCGCGGGCGTCACGGCCGGGCTCGGCCCGGCGGCCGTCGCCGTCGGCGTGCTCGCCGCCGTGCTGCAGCTCGGCGGCACGGTCCTGGCGTCCAAGCTGGTCACCGCGCTGCTCGGCCAGGTCATGCGGTCGCGCACCGGAGCGGCGCTGGCCGGGTTCGTCAGCGCCGCCCTCCTGGCCGGGACGCACTCGGGCTGGGTGCTGTCGCCGCTGGTGGGGGAGGCGCTGCGCACCGGGTTCCCCCCGGCGTTCTCCGCCTGGGTGCATGCCCTGCCGTCCGGGTGGGGCCTGACCGCCGTCCGGGCGGCCGGGCGCGGCGACTGGCTCACCACGGCCGCGGCCCTCGCCGGACTGGCGGCGCTCGGCGTCGCCTGCCTGGCCGGCTGGTCGGTGCTGCTGCGCCGCCGGCTGACCACGCGCCGGGCGAGCGGGCGGCCCGTGCGCGCCTCCGCCGACCGGTGGGTACGCGGCCCGGTCACCGCCGTCGCCGCCCGCGAGCTGCGCACCTGGACCCGTGACCTGCTGCGCTTCCACCTCGCGTGCTTCGCGCTCGGCTACGCGATGGTGTTCTGCCTGCTGCCGCTGGCCGTCGGCGCGCCCGTCTTCCTGCCGTGGACCGGGCTGCTGTTCGCGCTGTGGACGGCCGCCGTGTCGGCCAACCTCTACGGCGAGGACGGCACCGAGCTGTGGGGCAAGCTGATGATTCCCGGCGCCGCCCGGCACGACGTCCGGGGCCGCCAGCTCGGCTGGCTGCTGGTCGCCGCGCCGCCCACCCTCGTCCTGACGATCGCCTTCACGGCGCTCTCCGGGCAGTACGCGCTGTGGCCGTGGCCGGCCGCGCTCGTCCCCGCGCTGCTGGGCGGCGGCGCCGGCGTGACCGTGCTCGTCTCGGTGCTGCGCCCGGTGCCGATGGCCGACCCGCACCGGCGCGGCGGCAACCTGCTGGACAACGGCACCGACTTCACCCAGGTGCTGCTGGTGCTGATCCTCACCGCGGCCTGTGCCGTGCCCGCCTTCTTCGCCGTACGCTTCGGTCCCGTGTGGGCGGGACCCGTGGTGGGCGTGGTGAGCGGCGCGGCGCTGGCCTGGCTGCTCGGCCGGGTCGCCGCGGCCGTCCTGGGCCGCACCGCGCCGGAGCTCCTCCACCTGCTGCGCACCGGCTCCCGGCCCGCCCGCCGCCGGCCGTCCCTGCCCCTGGTCCCGCCCCGGGTGACGGCGGCCCACCGGGTCCGGCCGCAGCGGCCCGACGCCTGGCTGGAACGGCTCGGGCTCGACCTGGCCCCGGCCGGGCGGCGCGCGTACGTGATCGTCAGCCTGACGCTGTGCTGGGTGCCGCTGGTGGCGCAGGGCGTCGTCCCCGCGCTCATGCTGTCCGGCGGCGCGGCCGAGCGGTCCTGGTTCCTGGCGCTGCACGTGCCCGACGGGCTGCGCTGGCCGGTCATCGCGGTGATGATCGCGCTGGGGCTCGTGCTGCTGGTCACCGGGCTGGCGACGGGGCTGTACTACCTGGCCAAGTCCCGGGTCCGCGCCGCGGGATGACCGTCAGGGGGCGTCGCGCAGGCCGAGGACGTAGGACGCGGTGAGCGCGACGGCGCGGTCTCCGTCCTGGGACAGCTCCGTCAGGGTCCGGGAGGCCACGGCGCCCGGGATGTCGGCGAGCGCCTGAGGCAGCCGCCGGCGTGCCGTCGGATCGACTCCCGCGGGGGCGAGGCGATCGGCGAGCATGGTGGCGATCCGGTCGGCCAGCGCGGGATCGGCCGCCAGCGCGCTCAGCGCGTCGGCCGCCTCGACGTCCTTCGTCCCCTCGACGACCATGTCGACGAGCGTCGGGACCGCGTCGGCCACCCCACGCGGCCCCAGGGCCAGGGCCGCGTGCCTGCGGACCACCGGGTCCGGGCTCGCCAGGGCGTCACGCAGCGGCGCGGCCGCCTCCTCGCCGGGAAGCTCGGCGAGGGACCGGACGGCGCGCTCGCGCACCTCGGCCGCCGGCGAGGACAGACCCTCGGCCAGCAGCGCCGGCCCGTCGCCGCCCGAGCGCGCCAGCGCCCAGCGCAGCGCGCCCGCGACGTGCGGGTTCGACTCGCTGAGCACCGCCTCGGCCAGCGCCTCCACCGGCACCGCCGCCTCCTGGACCGACGACAGGGCCGCGTGCTGCCGCCTCCCGGCGCTCTTCGAGCCCAGCGCCTGGAGGAGCGCGACGGCCTGGAGGACGTCCTCCCACCCCTCCGGCTCCGCCGCGCCGATCCGGCGCAGCCGCGTCAGCAGCTCCGTCTCGGCCGCGATGCGCTCCTGGGTCCGGCGGATGAGGTCGTCGACGAGCGCGTCCGGGGTGAAGTCGGGATCGTCGAGCGCGCGGCCGACGTCACGCAGCGACAGCCCCAGCGAGCGCAGGCTCTCGATGTGGAAGATCCGCCGGATGTCCTCGGCGGAGTACTCCCGGTAGCCGCCGCTGGTGCGGCCCGTCGGCCGCACCAGGCCGAGCGCGTCGTAGTGCCTGAGCATGCGCGCGCTGACCCCGGACCGTCGCGCCACCTCACCGATCAACACCGCCTGCGGCTCCTCCTCACCCTGTCGCTCCTGCTCACCCTCTCACTCCAGGCTGTCACTCCACGCCGAGCGCCACGGCGCGCTTGGCCTCCTCGATCGCGAACTCGAACCCGGCGTCGGGGTCGCGCAGCAGCAGCTCGGTGGCCGCCGCGTGCGTGCGCACCCGAGGGTCGGGGTCCGCCGCGGCGGCGCGCAGGGCCGGCTCGATCACCTCGCCGAGCGCCACCAGCGCCCGGCTGAGGCTCAGCTGCACCTCACGCCCGCCCCGCCCGAGCTGCGCGGCCAGCGCCACGGCCAGCTCCGGACACTCGTCCTCGGGCGCGAGCGCGACCGCCGCCCGCCAGGCGCTCCGCGCCACCTCGTCGTCGGCGTCGGCCAGCACCCGCGGCGTGATCGCCGGCCAGGCCCGCCGATCCCCGATCTTGGACAGGGTGTGCAGCGCCTGGCTGCGTGCCTGCGCCCGCTCCGAGCGTACTTCCTCGACCAGCACCGGGACCGTCAGCGACGCCGGATGGCGCGTGAGCGCCCACGTCAGCATCTCCCGCACCTGGAAGTCGGGCTCGACCGCGCACCGCTCGACGAGCGCGCCGACGAACCCCGGCTCAGGCGTCGTGCCGGCCGCCATCGCGGCCCGCAGGCGCACCGACGCACCGTCGTCCGCCAGCCCTCGCACGACCTGAACCGTAACCGTTTCCTGCAGCGGCATGGGGCCACCTCCTCGGCCCCAGTGAAGACCTTGTCACGGTGTCAAGGTCAACCGGGATCAAGCCCTCAGCCGGGCAGGCGCCACTTGCACAGCTTCTCGACACACAGCTCGGAGGTCGTCTTCCGGGGGTCCGGCGCCTTGATCGGCACCATGCCGCCCCACCGCTCGTAGCGGGTGTCGACGTGGACAATCTTCCCCACCAGCTCGTCGAGGCCGGCGGCAAGCGTGAACGTGCTCCGCACACCGCTGACCAGGCCCGAAGGGCTCAGCGTGAGAGTGTAGGAGACCCTCGTGTCCCCGTCCCAGCCGATGTGCGAGGCGTGCTCCGCCCACCGGGAGACCCGCTCGAGCTCCTTGAACGTGATCGCGCCGGTGACGGTGTCGCCGCTCCGCACCCCGTTCCTCAGCAGGGCGGCCAGCGTCGCGGGCTCGCCCGGGTTGACGAGCTGCTCGTCATACCCCAGCAGCTCGGTGTGCCAGAGGTGCGTCTGGTGGCGGTCCTTCCACCAGGTCGTGCCCTTCTTCAGCCACTTCCCCACAAGACCGCCGGAACGGTAGCTGGTGCCGCCGATGCGGTGGTTGAAGCCGATAGCCCGCTCGGGACCGTGCTCGCCGCCGGTGGCAGCGACGTCCAGGGCCTTGACGCGCCCCTGCGCCGGAGCTTGTCGCGGCCGGGTCACGTCGTGAGCACGGGCGGCACCCTGTTCCGTCAAGACCAGAGGCCGCAGTGGTGGGCGTTCTTCAGGTTGAACGGCCGTACCGCGCCGGGGGCGAGGCGGAGCGCACGGTCGGCGGCGTCCAGGCGGGGCCAGCGCGGGCTGCCCGGCCCGTTGGGGTCGCCGGTCCTGACGAACCCGGCCCAGTAGCCGACGAGCCGGTCGGCCAGGCGCCGCTGCCCGGGGCTGAGCCGCGGGGAGTCGGGAAAGTCGAACAGGTAGAAGGTCTCCGCGCCGTGCGCCGTGGCGGGGCGGACGTGGTCGGGCAGTGGGTTGCCGCCGGGCGTGGGGGCCGAGGGGTCGGCGAAGACGTACGCCCAGGCAGGCGCCTTTCTCGCGTGCTCGCGGCCCGACTTCCACGACGGGCAGATCCAGCCGCTGTCGCTGAACACGCGGGCGGTCGCCGCCGTGGGGGAGGGGAAGCGGCGCAGCGGGTAGCGCCGTTCGACCCGGGGCGCGGCGTCGGCGAAGGCGGTCCTGAGCAGGGCCGGGTACTGGCGGGCGGTGACGCCTCCCGGGCGGGTGGCCAGGGTGAACTCGACGTGTTCGTCAAGGGTGTTGCCCTGCAGCAGCGGCACGGCCGCCTGCCCGCCCGCGGAGAACACCCGGGCGGGCTCGCGCGGGACGAGGCGGGTCCCGTACGCGAGCAGCGGGAAGCGGGCGGTGTGCGGCAGCAGCTCGGCGGTGCTCCTGCGGCGCAGGCAGGCCATGTCGGCGCAGCCCAGCTCCCCGGCCAGGGCCTGCCCGGCGGACTGGATCGTCTCGATCGGGTGCCAGGAGGAGATCGCGGGCATGCCCTCGCCCATCGCTCCGGCGGGGTGCTCGGTGCGGCACGAGCCGCTCTGGACGATCGCCCGGTGGAACAGGCCGCGGGCGGCCGGTGAGGTCATGAGGGTGCACGCGCTCATGCCCCCGGCCGAGGCGCCGGCGAGGGTGACCGCGCCGGGGTCGCCGCCGAACGCGGCGATGTTGGCCCGCACCCAGCGCAGCGCCGCCACCTGGTCCTGGAGGCCGAAGTTGCCGGTCCTGCCGAGCTCGGGGTGGGCGAAGAAGCCGAACACGCCGAGCCGGTAGTTGACGGTCACGACCACGAGGTCGCCGGTCGTGACCAGCCGGGCCGGGTCGTAGATGGAGCCGGCGCCGGTGACGAACCCCCCGCCGGGCAGCCAGACCATGACGGGCCGGTTCTTCCCGGGGCGGGCCGGTGCGGTCACCTCCACGGTCAGGCAGTCCTCGCTCTGCGGGACGCCTTCCGGCATGTCGGGCGCGGAGGGCTGCGGGCACGCCGGTCCGGCTGTCGTCGCGTCGCGGACGCCGGGCCAGGGGCTCGCCGGCGCCGGTGGCCGCCAGCGCCGGTCGCCGACGGGCGGGGCGGCGTACGGGATGCCGCGGAAGCGGCGGACCCCGTCCTGGGCCGTGCCCCGCACCGCGCCCGTCACCGTCACGGCGACGGGGGCGGGGGCGGTGGGCGCGGCCGGGGAGGCCGCGGCGGCCTGTGGCCCGAGGACGAGGGGCAGCAGGCCGACGGCCAGCGCTGCGACGTGCTTCATGGACGTGTCTCCCCTTGTTTCGTGGTTCGATCGAACCATAACAGGGTTTATGGTGCGATCGAACCACAAGGCCGGGAGCTAGACGATCGGTGTCGTCTGGGCCAGCGCGATCAGCCACCGGCCGTCCTCCTTGACCAGCACGAACGTCAGCGCGCCACGCCTGCCGTCGTTGACGTGCTTGACCAGGTTGGCCAGCGCCACGTCCTCCCGCAGGAAGGTGACGTCCAGCAGCTCGTTCGTCGTGAGGACGTCCTTCAGCGGGCTGCGCAGCGCCTTGGCCATGACCTCGCGCACCTGCTCGCGGCCCCGCAGCCGGATGCCGGTGAAGTTGACGAGCGACACGTCCTCGGTCAGCAGTCCGGTGAAGCCGTCCACGTCGTTCTGCAGCTTCTCGGCGTCGCGGACGACCTGCTCGATCGCGGCCCTCTCGGTGTTCATGTCCGTCTCCTCAGCAATGGCGGAGCGATTCGCTCCGGTTCGACCGCGACGTTACACCGGAGTGAATCGCTCCGCAAGTCTGCTAGGATCACAGCGGTGACCAGCCGCACCGATCGCGCCGCGCGCAACGACCGGGCGCTTCTCGAAGCCGCCCGCGCCGTCCTGGCCGAGGACGGCGCGCACGCCTCCGTCGCCGCCATCGCCGCCCGGGCGGGCGTCGGCATCGGCAGCCTCTACCGGCGCTACCGGACCAAGGAGGAGCTGTTCCAGCGGCTCGCCGTGCTGTCACTGGAGCACTGGAACGAGGCCGCCGAAGAGGGCCTGGCCGATCCCGACCCGTGGGCGGGGCTGGCCGGATTCGTCACCGCGTGCGTGGAGTTCGGCCAGGGCACGCTGGCCCCGATCGCCGGAGCCGTCGAGGTGAGCGACGAGATGGACGCCGCGTCGCGCCGCGGCGACGACCTGCTCGACGCCCTGGTGCGGCGCGCCCAGGACGCCGGGGTGCTGCGCCCTGACGTCGCCGCAGTCGACGTCGCCCTGCTGATCGAGCAGCTCGGCCGCTCCCCGCTGGTGGATCAGCTCCGCAAGCAGGGCAGGGACGACCTGCTTCCCGCCGCCGTCCGGGCCCGCGCCCGCCTGGTCGCGATCGCGCTCGACGGGCTGCGCCCCGGCGCCCCCGGCGGCCTGCCCGGCGACCCGCCGGGCGAGGAGCTGTTCACGGGCCGCTGGGCCTGACCGTCACGCTCACGACGGCGGGCGCAGCAGGTGCTCGCCGGCCAGGTGGACGGCTTCGAGCGTGCTGTAACCGGGGTGGTCCACGGCCATGAAGTAGCGCCCGATCGCCAGCGAGAACGCCAGGATGCTGCGCGCCTCGACCTCCCTGGGGTCGGCGACGAAGGCCCCGAACATCTCGCGCAGGAAGTCCATGCGCTCGTTGTCCACGCGCCGCAGCCGCGCGGCGACGGCCTCGTCATGCCGCGCCCAGGCCCGGACCGCGAGATCGACCCGGTGGAAGTCGTCCGTGAAGGTGAGCTGGCCGACCCGGCGGATGCGGTCGGCCGGGTCGCCGCCCTCGGCTTCGGCCTGGGCGATGAGCTCGCGGGTGCAGCTGCGCTCCCACTCGTCCAGCATCTCCGCCAGCAGCGCGGGCCGGCCGTCGAAGTAGCCGTAGAACCCGCCCTTGGTCACGCCGAGCGTGGCGGCCAGCGTCTCGACGCGCACCGCGTCGGGGCCGCCGCGGGCGAGCGCTTCGAGGCCCGCCTCGATCCAGCGGGCCCGGGTCGTGCGTGGTGTGGCGGGGATCGCAGCCACCTCCGTTGATCGCGTCCGGGTTTGTACGTTACCGTACACATCGTTCTGTACGGCTCCGTATAGATCACGGCCACCGGAAGGGGACGTCACGATGGACTCCACGAAGCCGCTGCTCCGCTGGGCGAGCGGGATCATGGTCGTGCTGGGCGCGGGGCACCTGACGCTGCTGGCGCTCATCGCGTGGGACGACATCACCGGCTGGGCGAGCCGGGGGCTGTGGGCGGCCGTCCCGCTCGCGCTCACCGGCGGCGGCGCCGCCCCGACCGTCGGGTCACTGCAGAACGAGGTCACCTTCTGGGCGGGCCCCGGCAGCTTCAGCGTCCCGCTGATCCTGCTCGGCTGCCTGATCTGGCGCCTGGCCGGACGCGGCGTGCCCGTGCCCGCCTGGGCCGGCTGGGGACTCGCCGCCTGGTGCGCGGTGGGCGGGATCCTGCTCGTGCCGTCGCCGTACGTCGCGGGGGTCGTCGCCGGGCTCCTCGTCGTCGTGGCGGCGCGCAAGGGCGCGCGTCACGGCGTCCACGTGTAGGTCGGCACGATCGAGCGCTCGAAGAACGCGTCGGGCAGGCGCGGGAGCGCCAGGTCACGCAGGGCCGTCAGGGGACCGGAGGTCCAGTGCGCGGGCGCCCCGGCCTGGCGCGAGAGGCGGACGATCTTCTGGGTGCGCGGCCTGCGGACCCGGTCGTACTCCGCCAGCCCGGCGCGTACGCCCCGGGTGTCGACGGCGGCGGCGAGCGTGACCGCGTCCTCCAGCGCCTGGCAGGCGCCCTGGCCGAGGTTGGGCGCCATGGCGTGCGCCGCGTCGCCGAGGAGCGCGGCCCGGCCCTGGACGTAGGAGGGGAGGCCGGGCAGCTCGTAGGTGTCGTGCTGCAGCACGGTCTCCGGGTCGGCGTCGGCCAGCAGGGCGGGGATGGGGTCGTGCCAGCCGGCGAAGCGCTCGCGCAGGTGGTCGAGGCCGTGACGGGAGCTGGCCGGGGCGTTGGCCATCAGGTAGCAGTAGACGCTGCCGTCGGGCATCGGCTGGTGCCCGAACCGCTGCCCCTCGCCCCACGTCTCCACGCTGCCCTCGATGGGCCGGGGCGCGACGATGAGCCGCCAGGTGGTGTATCCGACGTAACGCGGCCCGCGCAGGCGCGGCCAGAGGGAGCGCCGGGTGACGCTGCGCACGCCGTCGGCGCCCACGACCAGGTCCGCCGTGGAGGCGCCGCCGCTGTGGGCCACCGTGCCGTCGGGCCCGACGTGCCGCACGTCGACCCCGGCGCGCAGCGCCTCGCCCGGCAGGGCGGAGCACAGCAGGGCGACCAGGTCGGCGCGGTGCACGATCACCCACTGGCCGAACCTGCGCTTCAGGTCGGCGGTGTCGTTGCGGATCAGCCAGCTCCCGCTCGCGTGCCGCACGCCGGCGAGGGGTTCGGCCTGGCCGCCGGCGCGCAGCGTGTCTCCCAGGCCGAGCACGTCCAGCGCGCGCAGGCCGTTGGGCTGGATCGACAGCCCCGCGCCGACCTCGGTGAACGCGGGGGCGCGTTCGAGGACCTCCACCTGCCAGCCGCGCTGGTGGAACGCCACGGCGGCGGTGAGGCCGCCGATGCCGCCACCCACGATGATCACTTTCATGGTCTCTCCTTGACGTCGAGGTCGGTAAGGGTCAGTGCAGGCCCCGTTTGCCGGGGGCCCAGAACGGTTTGACCTTGATCGAGGTGCGCGGCCAGCCACGCTCGCGGACCAGGTGGTCGCGCACCATCTGGCAGGTCCTGGCCTCACCGGCCACGTAGGCGGCCCCGGCGTCGCCCGGCAGGTCCAGCTCCGCCACGGCCGCGAGCAGCACGCGGGAGGAGGCGGCCGGCGCGCCGTGCCGGTGGACGCGGCGCAGCGGCGGGTCGCCCGGCATCGGCAGGTCGTGCTCGGGGCCTTCGCTCTCCAGCACGCCGAACACCGCGGCCGAGCCGTCCAGCCCGGCGATCATCGGCCCGAAGGCGGCGCCGGCCGTCTCGTCGCCGACGAACACGTGGAAGTCCGCCTCGCGGGTGAAGAAGTCGCCCTGCGGCCACCAGAACGTCACCCGGTCGCCCGGCCGGACCGCCCGGGCCCACTCCAGGCCGATGCCGTCGCCGTCGTACAGGTGGATCCGCAGTTCCAGGGCGCGGCGGCCGGGGGAGAGCTCCCAGATCGTGTACGTGCGCAGCGTGTCGGCCGGGCGCATGATCCCCGCCACGGAGAGCGGGTCCTTGAGCTGGATCCTGACGTGCTGGCCAGGGGTGTAGGGGAAGTCCACGGGCCGGTCGGTCTCGAGGCGCACGCGCCGCATCGTGGGCGTGACGTGCTCGGCGACGGCGACGGTCGCCTCCGTGGCGTACTTGCCGAAGACGGCGGCCAGAGGGTTGCGCGGCATGTCAGGAGTCCTCCTGGAGAGCCCGTAAATTTGCTTAGAGTCATTAAGGAAACATAGATGCCCTAGAATGTCAACGCGGTGCCGACGATGCGGTCTACTGGCCCGCATGACCGTCGCGCGTTCTCTGTTGCTGTTCGCCCTGGCCGCCCTCGCCGAGATCGGCGGGGCCTGGCTGATCTGGCAGGGCGTGCGCGAGCAGCGGGGCCTGCTGTGGATCGGGGCCGGCGTCGTCGCGCTCGGCCTGTACGGGTTCGTCGCGACGTTGCAGCCGGACGCGAACTTCGGCCGCATCCTCGCCGCGTACGGCGGCGTCTTCGTCGCCGGGTCGCTCGCGTGGGGGATGGCCGTCGACGGCTTCCGGCCCGACCGGTGGGACGTCATCGGCGCGCTCGTCTGCCTGGCGGGCGTCCTGGTGATCATGTACGCGCCGCGTGGCTGAGACCGGTTGCGCGGGGCTCGCCGCGGAGTGTCGAATGGGAGCGGCACCCGCGCAACACCGGCGAACCGTGGGGAGACGCGATGAGGCCGTTGGCCATCGCCCTGGTGGCGGTCCTGCTGGCCGCCGGGTGCTCGGCGCAGCGCCGGGACAAGATCACGGTCGCGTGCGGGGCGAGCGAGCGGTGGTGCTCGATGATGGTCAAGCGGTTCTCCGACGCCACCGGCGTGGAGGCCGACTTCGTCCGGCTGTCGAGCGGGGAGGCGCTGGAGCGGATCCGGTCGGCCCGGGCGCGGCAGGAGTTCGACGTGTGGCACGGCGGTCCGGCGGACTCGTACGTGGCGGCCAAGGGTGAGGGATTACTGGAGCCGTACAAGTCCGAAAAATCCGCAGAAATTCGGGACGGGTGGGTCGACCCCGAGCACGCCTGGAGCGGCGTCTACGCCGGCGTGCTCGCCTTCTGCAACAACACCGAGGAGCTGGCCAGGCGCGGCCTGAAGCCGGTCCGCTCCTGGACGGACCTGCTGGACGAGCGGCTGCGCGGCGGCGTCGCCATCGCCCACCCGGCCACCTCCGGCACCGCCTACACCGCCCTGTGGACCCAGGCGCTGCTCAACGGCGGCGACCAGGACGCCGCGCTCGCCTACATGCGCCGGCTCCACCCGAACGTGCTGCGCTACAACGCCTCCGGCAGCGCGGCGGCCGTGCAGGCGGCCAAGGAGGAGGCGGCGGTCGGCGTCGTCTTCTCCCACGACTGCGTCGCCGCCCAGGAGCAGGGCTACCCGAACCTGGAGGTGACCTTCCCCCAGGAGGGCACCGGCTACGAGCTCGGCGGCCTGGCCGTGCTGGCCGGGGCGCACAACCCCGCTGGCGCGCGCGCGTACGTCGACTGGGCGCTCAGCGGCGCCTCCCAGCGGCTCGGACCGCTCGTGCGGTTCTACGCGCTGCCCACCAACACCGAGGTGCCCGCCCACTCCAAGGCCGCGGACCCGGCGGCCGTCAAGCTCGTCCCCTACGACGTCGAAGCCGCCGGCCGCGCCAAGCAGTCACTCGTCGCCAGGTTCGGCGCCGAGGTCGCCGAGCCACCCGCCTGAACCGGCTAGGAGCAGCCCTCGAACTGGGGGACGGCGATCACCGACAGGTCGATGCCCGACCTGCCGAACCACTTGTCCAGCAGCATGTGGGCGGTGCCGTCCTGGTACATCTGGGTGATCGCCCGGTTGAGCTCCTCGCAGCCGTCGACGTCGCCCTTGCGCACGCCGATCGAGGTGCGCTGCTCGTTGAACGTCGCGCCCACCAGGTGCAGGTCGACGCCCGGCTTGGTGAGCAGCCCCGCCAGGATCTGGGCGTTGGTGGAGATGGCGTCGATCCGGCCGTCCTCGATCATGTCCAGGCAGACGTTGTAGTCGGGCGCCTCGACGGGGATCGCCCGGACCCGGCGCTCGCCGACGATCCGCTGGGCGATGTTCGTGCCGCGCACCCAGCAGATCCTGCGCCCCTCCAGGTCCCGTACGTCGCGGATGGCGTCCTTGTCGGCGGGGCGGACCGCGATGTCCTGGAAGTCGACGTGGTACGGCCCGGCGAAGTCGATCACCTTCTTGCGCTCCGGGGTGACCGACATGTGGGCGAAGACCAGGTCGGCGCGGCCACCGGTCAGCACGGTGAGCTGGTCGCCCGCGGTGATCTCCAGCCAGCGGATCCGCTTGCCCAGCCGGGAGACCAGGTCCTCGGCCACGTCGATGTTGAAGCCGTGGTAGGCGCCGTCCGGCCCCTTGAAGCTGATCAGCGGCACGTCGGAGCGGATGGCGACGACCACCTCGTCCTTGTCCACGAGCGATTCCGGCCGCGCCGTGCCGCAGGCGGTGAGGAGCAGGAGCAGGCAGATCAGCAGTCGTCTCACCGGTACTCCCTGAGTCGTGGCCACACGCCGGCCAGGACGAGCAGGGCGCCGGCGGCCAGCCCGGCGGGGACCAGCCGCCACAGCGTCTCCAGCGCCCCGTCGCCGCTGTCGATGGCCCGCTCGAAGTCGGACTCGTGCCGCCGGACCAGTTCCTCCAGCACCTTGTCGTAGCCCTCGTACGCCTGGGTGAGCTCGCCGTCCCAGAACTTGATCGCCGCCGCGCCCGACATGCCGCGCATCCGCGCGTCGGCCTGCTGGAACCTCTGGTAGGCGGTGAACAGCCTGGTCCGGTCCGCGCCGGTCACGCCGCCGAGCAGGCCCTGGAAGCCCGGGCCGAGCCTGCTCTGGTAGTCGGGCAGGCTCGTGGACTCGACGGCGGCGATCGCCCGCGCCTTGTCGAGGAAGGTGTGCTCGTAGGTGTCCTTGCGCCCGGGGTCGAGCAGGTAGCGGCTCTGGTCGCCGTGCATGCTCCTGCTGATCGCCCGCGCCCTGGTCAGCGTCAGGACCGCGTCGAACCCGCCGCGCTTGGCCTCCTCCAGCGCCCGGCCCTGCCGCTCGATCAGGACGGCGCCGGTCACCAGCCCGGCCGCGCCCAGCACGGTCGCGACCACCAGGGCCGGCGCGAACACCCTGCGGAACCTGCGCGTCAGGTAGGTCTGCAGGCCCACCAGGCAGGCGAGCGCGAGCAGCCCGGTGACGACGACCGCGGTGCGGGCCAGCGCGGTGGCCGACCGCTCGGCGTCGTGCGCCCGCCGCACGATCGTGCCCGTCTCCAAGGTCAGGTTGTACGCCTTGGGCAGCAGCTCGCGGTGCATGAGGTCGGTGGCCCGCTGGTAGGCGGCGACCACGGGGGCGGGCGGCTGACCAGCGGTGTGCCCGGACTGCCGGTCGAGCAGCCGGGCCTCGGCCGCCAGCCGTTCGTAGCGGCCCAGCCCCTCGATCAGCGCCTCGACCGTACGCTGCTCGGTGGGGTTGTCCAGGGCCAGCCGGTAGGCCTTGAGCAGGCTTTCGGAGATCTCCAGCCGCCGCTGGTCGTAGGCGGTCAGGTCGGCCTGCTGCTGCGGGCCGTACTCCCTGCCCAGCAGCAGCGTCTCGGCCACCAGCGCGTCCATCTCGGACATCTGCCGATACAGGCCGGTGGTGGCGAGAACCTGCGGCCCGGCGTCATGCCCGATCGTGCGCAGGCTGGCGCCCGTGCTGGCCGCGCCGGCCAGGATCGCGGTCAGCAGCAGCGCCAGCGACAGCAGCGACAGGCCGGCGAGGGTGCGCACCCGCCTGGGGACCGCCACCGCGCGCCGGACCGGCGGCGTCACCGTCACCGTCATGGGCGGCTCCGGCGGGCGTCGTCAGGAACCTGGCCGTGCACCGCGCCTCCCGGGATCGGCTCGTGCTGCCAGTCGAGCATGAACGCGCGCGCCGCCGGTCCGCAAGAGGCGTCCGCGTCAGTAGTAGCCCTTGGTCCCGTCGACGAGCTCGCGGACGGTGTCGAGGTGGCCGGCGTGGCGGGCGGTCTCCTCGACCATGTGGATGAGCATCCAGCGCAGGCTGGCGGCGGCGGAGCGGAAGTCGGGATGCTTGCCCACGTCGTCCAGGGAGTGCGCGGCGATGATCTCGTTCGACACGGCGCACTGCCGCTCGTACTCCTCCAGCAGGCGGGCCAGCGGGACGTCGTCGACCATCATGTCGGCGTCCTCGGGACCGTCCTCGTCGAACTGCGGGCCGACGGCCGGGCCGCCCATGAACAGCACCTCGAACCAGCAGTGCTCGACCCAGCGCAGGTGCGACACCAGACCGGCCACGGTCATCAGCGGCGAGTCCGGCAGGACCGGGCGGTGCGCGTCCTCCTCGGAGAGGCCCTCGCACTTCCAGTGGACGATGGCGCGCTGCATGTCGAGCCAGCCGACGAGCTGGGTGCGCTCGTCCGCGACGAAGGGGGGCCTGGTGCGTGAGGGTGTCATGGGTCTGGACGCTACTGCGTCCGCATCGCCCGGCGCATCCTGATATCGCCCAGGTCACGGGACCTGGGCGGGGGACCGTACGCCGCTCGGTCAGAGGGCGGGGTTGGCGTCCGGGCCCTCGGTGCTGAGCAGGACGACCGTGGCGTCCGGGCCCAGGCCCAGAGCCGCGCGGCGGGCGGCGGCGCCGTCGCCGGTCAGGGCCGCGCGGGCGCCCGCCAGCGAGGCCGCGCCGCACGGGCCCGCCGCGACCCCGTGCCCGGCCAGCTCCCGCGCGGCGGCGGCGCTGTCGTCGTCGCCGATCGCGACCGCCGCGTCCAGGCCGTCTCTCAGGTACGGCCACGCCAGGCTGGACGGGGTGCCGCAGTTGAGCCCCGACATGATCGTGTCGCCGGTCCCGACGCTGACGGGCGCGCCCCGCCGGAGACTGGCCAGCACGCAGGCGGCCGAGTCGGGCTCCACCGTCATCAGCGCCACAGGGATGGAGCCGGAGCGGTAGTGGATCACCGCCGCCTGGGCGAGCGACCCCACGCCCGCCGGGACCACCACCAGGTCCGGGGTGCCCAGCTGCTCGTCGATCTCGGCGAACAGCGTCGAGTAACCCGCCACGATCCACCCGGGCGTCTCCTCGTAGCCGGGCCACGCGGTGTCCTGGACGAGCACCGAGCCCGGCTCCTCCGCCGCCTCGGCGGCCCGGCGCACCGCCTCGTCGTAGTCGCCGGCGACCTCGGTGACCCGCGCCTCCTCGGCCGCGATGGCCGCCACCGCCGCCGGATGCACGCCCTCCGGCACGAACACGTGCGCCCGCTGCCCGAACCGCCGCGCCATCCGCGCCACCGCCCGGCCGTGGTTGCCGTCGGTGGCGGTGACCAGCCGTACGGGATCGTTCCCGGGGCGGGCGGCCAGGATCCGGTGGATCGCCCAGGAGGCGCCCAGGGCCTTGAACGCGGGCAGGCCCAGCCGGTTCGACTCGTCCTTGACCAGGAGCCGCCCCACCCCGAGCGGCCAGGCCAGGCCGGGGACCTCGGTCAGCGGCGTGGGCGCGTATCCCACCAGGCCGGCGTGGAACTCCCGCACCCCGGCGGGGGCGGGCTCGCAGGTCCAGCGGCGGGCGGCGGGGCGGTCGTACCAGGTTTCGTGGTGCACCCGCCCCACGTTGCCCGCCGCGCCCGCGTCCCGTCCAGCGTCATCGCCGCTCAACCGGTGCGGCGCCGCAGTCTGAGCACGTTGTCCGTACGGGTGCCGGGAGTGCCGTCGGGGCGCGTCTGGACGCGCTCGTGCTCCTCGGCGAGCTCCACCTGCCAGGCGCCGTCGCGGAGCTCCAGGCTGCGCAGGACCTCCTGCGGGGTGGGGAAGTGCACGTCGGGGTGCGGGTTCTCCTCCCAGGAGGGGAACCCGGCGTGCCCGACGATCAGCAGCACCCCGCCCGGGGCGACGGCCTCGGCGGCCCGGCGCAGGACGCGCTCGCGGGGCAGCTCGGCGTAGGAGTGCAGGAAGTGCGCCGAGACCAGGTCGTAGACGCCTTCCGGGAAGGACCGGCCGAGGTCGTGCCGCTGCCAGTCGACGCGGTCGGCGACGCCTGCCTCGGCCGCCTGGCGGGCGGCGCGTTCCAGGGCCACGCCGGAGACGTCCACGGCCGTGACGCGCCAGCCGCGCCCGGCCAACCAGATGGCGTCGGCGCCCTCGCCGCATCCCAGGTCGAGCGCGGTGCCGGGCGGCAGGTCGGCGGCCTCGCGGACCAGGATGTCGTTCGGGTTGCCGCTCCAGACGCGGTCACTCTCGCTGTAGCGGGCGTCCCAGAACTCCTCCCCGCCGAGGACGTGGTTGCCGCCGTGCTCGGCGGGGTGGGTGCGGCGGGCGGCGACGGCTTCGCGGGTCTCCTCGGCGACGAGGTCGGCGTTGATCGCGCCGGCGGCCTTCACGCCCGCCGCGACCGAGCCGATGACGACCTCGGCGACGTTGGCGACGTTGCCGGCGACCCAGACGCCGGGCACCTCGGTGGCTCCGGTCGGGTCGGCGGCGATGTGCGAGCCGAGCACGTGCCCGGCCATCTCGTGGTCGACCGGCTCCAGGCCGAGCCCGGCCAGGACGCCCGCCCGCGCGGTGAAGCGCGGCGCCACGACCACGGCCTCGACGGGGACGGCCCGCCCGTCGGCCAGGTTCACCCCGGTGAGCGCGTCGTCCGTCACCTCCAGGCCGGTGACCTTGCCGCCGACCACGGCGATGTCGCGGGCCGCGAGCTGTTCGAGGTCCTCGCCGGACGGCGACGGCACGTCGTTGAGGAACAGCGTCACGCGGTCGCTCCACTGCCGCCACAGCAGCGCCTGCCGCACGGCCATGGGGCCGCTCGCCAGCACGCCGATGCGCCGGTCGCGCACCTCGTAGCCGTGGCAGTAGGGGCAGTGCAGCACCTCGCGGCCCCAGCGTTCGGCGACCCCGGCCACCTCGGGCAGCTCGTCGACCAGCCCGGTGGTCACCAGCAGGCGCGCGGCGGTGCGGGTGGTGCCGTCCTCCAGCTCCACGCGGAACCCGCCGCCGTCCAGTCGTTCGGCGGTCACGGCCACGCCGGTGACGATCTCGGCGCCGTACGAGGCCGCCTCCTCGCGGCCGATGGCCAGGAACTCCGACGGCGCGATGCCTTCGCGTCCCAGGTAGTTGTGCATTCCGGACGCCGGGGCGTTGCGCGGCAGGCCGGAGTCGATCACGAGCACCGAGCGGCGCGCCCGCGCCAGCGTCAGGGCGCCGCTCAGTCCGGCGGCGCCGCCTCCGACGACGATCACGTCATACTGCGTCTTCATCATGGCGTGATGGTGCGTCAGCCTCCGCCATCCTGGCAAACATTCTTGCTAAAACAGCAACACGCCTCCACCCGCTTGTCTCGAAATCAAAGTCTCATAATCATTTGTTTTTGAGACTGCGGTAGACGGTCGCTCTTGAGACGCCGAACGCGGTGGCGATCTCCTCGGCGGAGCGCCCCTCGGCGTGCATCTCGCGGGCCCGCGCGGTCTGCTCCGGGGTCAGCGCGGCCGGCCGCCCGCCGCTCCTGCCCCGTGCGCGCCCCCGCCCGGCGGGCACCTCCGCCGGGCGGGACGCCTCCGGGGAACCGGGCGGCTCGGGCGGGCGTGGCGGCTCGGATGGGCGGGGCGGTTCGCCGAGGAGCGCGCGGGCGCCGTCCAGGATGAGGGCCCTGAGCCGGTCGGCGGGCACGTCGCGGAACAGGACCACCGGGTCGGCCAGCCCGGCGACCGCCTGCGAGGCCCGCACCCGCTGCTCCAGCCCGCCGCCGGGCCCCGCCACCAGCTCGTTGGCCAGCGCGATCGCGGCGCGGAACCGCTCGGCCACCGGCGCCTGGACCAGCAGCGTCATGTCCTTGACCAGCATGGTGAGCGTCTCGCGGTGGCGCAGGTGCACGTCCACGTAGCCCTCGACGGCCCGCCACCGCACCTCGCCGGGGTCGCCGCACGCCTCGGCCTCGGCGAGCACCGCCTCCAGCTCGTCGAGCAGGGGCAGCGTGAGCTGGTGGAGGATCTCCTCCTTGGAGTCGAAGTGGTAGTAGAGGGCGGCCTTGGTGATGCCGACCCGGTCGGCGATGGACTGCATGGACGTCGCCCGGTAGCCGCGGGCGGCGAACAGGGTCCTGGCGGCGGCGAGGATCCGCTGGGGTGTCATGGATCTCACTTACCTATGGTCAGTTCCGGGGCTAGAGTGCTTACCGACAGTCAGTCTACGGCTTCGAGGTGATCCGTATGTTCGAGCGGACCCAGGTGTCCTTCACCGTCGGCGGCGTCCGGTGCGCCGGCTACCTCTACCTGCCCGCGGGCGCCGGGCGGGTGCCCTGCGTGGTGCTGTGCCACGGCTTCAGCGGCACGATGGACCGCCTGTTCCCGTACGCGGAGGGGTTCGCCGGGGAGGGGTTCGGCGCGCTCGTGTTCGACTACCGGAGCTTCGGCGAGAGCGGCGGTGAGCCCCGGCAGCTTCCCGACCTCGCCGGGCAGCGCGACGACCTGCGCGCGGCGCTCGCCTTCGCCCGCGCCCACGAGCGGGTCGACCCGGCGCGGGTGGTGCTCTGGGGCAACTCGCTCGGCGGCGCGCACGCCATCGTCGTGGCCGCCGACGATCCCGAGGTCGCCGCCGTGGTCGCGCAGATCCCGTTCAACGGGTTCCCGAAAGGGGTCGAGAACCGCGACACCTCCCAGACCCTGCGGCTGATGAGCTCCATCGTGTGGGACGCGGTGCGCGGCAGGCTCGGGCTGAGCCCGCACTACATCCCCATGGTGGGCCGGCCCGGCGAGCGGGCGGTCACGGCCACCCCCGAGGCCGACGCGCACATCCGCACGCTGACCGGCGGGAACACGAAGACGCTGTGGCGCAACAGCATCGCCCCCCGGGCCCTGCTGGACATGATGCGCTACCGTCCCGCCGAGGCCGCGGCGCGGCTGCGCTGCCCGCTGCTCGTCTGCGCCGCCGCCGACGACCACGAGACGCCGCTGGAGACGAGCCGGGAGCTCGCGGACCGGGCGCCGCACGGCGAGCTGCGCGTCTTCCCCGGCACCCACTTCACCTTCTACACCGACCCCGAGCTGCGCGAACGCGTGGCCGTCGACCAGGTCGCCTTCTTGCGCAGGGTGCTCGCGGAGGTCGGCTGACCCCCTCACCTCCCAGCACCATACGGTACGGTATGGTCGCTGGCATGGCGTCAAAACGCGACTGGCTGCGCACCGGGCTCCGCGTCCTCACCGAGGACGGTGCCCGGGCGCTGACCATCGAACGGCTGTGCGGGGAGCTCGACCTCACCAAGGGCTCCTTCTACCACCACTTCAAAGGCATGGCGGGCTTCAAGACCGACCTGCTCGCGCACTTCGAGGCCGAGCACACCGCACGCTTCATCTCGGCGGTGGAGGAGGCGGAGGGGACCGCCGACGCCCGGCTACGCGCCCTGGTCGACCTCGTCCTCGACGACGAGAGCGTCAGCGAGGGCCTGGACTCGGCGGTACGCGCCTGGGCGCTTCAGGACGCCGAGGTGCGCGCCGTGCAGGAGCGCGTCGACCGCACCCGCATCGACTACCTGCGAGTGCTGTGGCGCGACCTCGGCGGCCCGGAGAGCGACGTGGACCCCATGGCCCACCTGCTCTACCTGGTCCTCATCGGCGCCCAGCAGATCATCCCGGCCGTCCCCGCGCCCCAGCTGCGCGACATCTACCAGCGCGCGCTGCGGCTGGCCCCGCAGAAGGAGGCAGAGCCCGCATGAACACGCTGACCCGCTGGATCCCCCGGCT
The DNA here is from genome assembly GCF_040674795.1 of Nonomuraea sp. NPDC049725. NCBI lineage: Bacteria > Bacillati > Actinomycetota > Actinomycetes > Streptosporangiales > Streptosporangiaceae > Nonomuraea > Nonomuraea sp. NPDC049725. The sequence continues at coordinate 202,746 of NZ_JBFANJ010000016.1, forward strand.
CGTCATCGCCACGGCGCTGCTCCACTTCGCCTGGGCGTTCGTCCAGCCCAACGCGTGGGGCGCGATCGTCGCCGACGGCTTCTACCGCAGCCTCGCCGACGACAGCGTCCCCGACTACTACGCCCGCGAGACGAGCGTGTGGTTCATGGTCGCCGGGGTCGCGCTGCTGGCCATGGGCACGATGGCGGCGCACATCCTCCGCACGACCGGGCGGCTGCCCGCGCAGCTCGGCTGGTACCTGCTCGTCCTCGGCCTCGGGCTGTGCGTCCTCTACTTCCCGGTCACGGGCGGCTGGCCGGTGCTCGTCATCGGCGTGCTCAGCCTCGTCGCCTCCCACCGCGCTCCCCAGCCGGCGGAGCGGTAGGCGCACAGCGGGGCAAAGCATCGGCCTGGGGACGGCCATCTTGTCCCCGGACGCGGACCGCCCGGCCCGTTCCCGGTAAGAGGACGGGCATCCGCTGCCGTCTGCAGGAGATCCACTCATGCGTGGAGCAGTGCTGTACGCCCCGGGTGACGTCCGTGTCAAGGACCGCCCGGACCCGGCGATCATCGAGCCGACCGGCGGTCATCCGGCTGACGGCCACCTGCGTCTGCGGCTCGGACCTGTGGCCGTACCGGGGCGTGGAGCAGGTGGACGGGCCCGCCCCGATGGGGCACGAGTACGTCGGGGTGGTGGAGGAGGTCGGCACCCAGCAGTCGATGATGCAGGCCATCCGCTCCACCCGGCCCGGCGGCCACGTCGGCTACGTCGGCGTCAGCCACGACGTCGCGCTGCCCGGCGACGAGCTGTTCTTCTCCCTCGTGCACCTGCACGGCGGCCCCGCCCCGGTGCGCCAGTACCTGCCCGAGCTCGTCGAGCTGATCGGCGACCGCGCGATCGACCCCGGCAGGGTCTTCGACCTCACGCTGCCCCTGGAGCGGGTCGCCGAGGGCTATCGGGCGATGGACGAGCGCCGCGCCGTCAAGGTCCTCCTGCAGCCCTGATCCCGGCGTCCAGGGCGTGCGCGGCGCCCTGGACGCCGGGATCAGTGACGACGAATGCGGACGGCGTGGTCGGCATCACGCCCGGGTGGTGGACGGCGGCCGGACTGCCCGGCCGCCGTCCACGCGCGTCCGTCAGACCCCGAACGCCGCCGGGTAGCGGATCGTGCCGGTCGGCACCGGGCGGGCCGGGTCGAGGGCCAGCGCCATCATGTACTTGTCCTCGACCTCGAACGGCGGCCGGACGCCGAAGCCGGACGCCGGGGTGAAGCCGAAGCGCGGGTAGTACTCGGCGTGGCCGAGCACCAGCACGAGGTTCTCGCCCTGCTCGCGGGCGGCGCGCAGGGCTCCTTCGATGGCGGCCGAGCCGGCGCCCGTCCGCTGGTGCTCGGGCGAGACCGCGCACGGGCCCAGGGTGAGCGCGGGCTCACCGTCGACGTGGCAGCGGGTCAGCAGCGCGAACCCGGCCAGCTCGCCGTCGGCCGTCTCGGCGACCCACGACAGGCCGGGCAGCCACGCCTCGGGGTCGGCCCGCAGCGCCTCGACCAGGTCGGCCTCGTGCGCGCTGGGGAAGGCGGCGAGGTTGACCTCGCGGATGCGGGCGAGGTCGGCGGTGGTCTCGGGGCGGGTGATCCAGGAGGTGGTCATGGTGTCCGTTTCCGTGGTGGCCTGCGGGCGCAGGACGTAGCCGGTGTACTGGTATTCGGCGCCGTGGTCGCGGCGCATGGCGATCTCTTGGAGGGTGGCTTCGACGGCCTCGCGCATCCCGGGCACGGTCGGGTCGGCGGCGCGGGCCCGTTCGGCGAGCGGCGTGTAGTACTCGTCGAACCAGTCGCCGTCGGGGAGCGGGTGCACCGCGACGACGTCGTAGCCGGCGGCGCGGGCGGCGGCGGCGTTCTGCTCGTGGGTGCGCAGCCGGTAGTGGCCGTCCCAGAACGCGCGTGCCTCGGGCGAGGGGGAGCCGGTGCTCCACTCGCACTCGGTGACGACCAGCGTGCCGCCGGGGGCGAGCAGCCGCCGCCACACGCGCAGCGCCGTGTCGAAGCCGATGTGGTAGACGGAGCCTTCGGCCCAGATCAGGTCGAAGCTCCCGTCAGGGAAGGGCAGCTCGGCCATCGACGCCCGCAGCGTGCGGACGGGCAGCCCGGCCTCGCGGGCGGCGAGGTCCAGGTCGTCGAGGAACGGCTGGTGCAGGTCGACCGCGGTCACCTCGGCGCCGGCCTCCCGGGCGAGCAGCAGCGCGGCCGGGCCCCGGCCGCAGCCGGCGTCCAGCACGCGTGGGCGCGCCGGCAGCGGCCCCGCCAGGTCGAGCAGGCGGCGGGTGGTCGCGTCGGAGCCGGGGCCTTCCCGGCGCAGGCCGTCGTGCAGGGCGAAGAACGCGGTCACGACCGGATCGGCCGCCGCGGGCGGCGTGTCGGCGCTCATGACTGCTGGTCCCTGAACTTGTAGGTGGCACGCAGATGGCTGGTGATGGCCTTCTGCCTGTCGGTGCGCTCGCCGCGCAGCCGGGCGTCGGTCCGCGCGGCGGCCCACGCGTTCTCGCGCTGCAGCTTGCGGTAGCTGTTCAGGCGGCGTTCGGTCAGCTCGCCCGCCTCGATGGCGGCCTGCACCGCGCAGCCTGGCTCGGTGTCGTGGGCGCAGTCGCCGAAGCGGCAGTCGCGGGCCAGCGCCTCGATCTCGGCGAAGGTCCGCTCCAGTCCGTCCGCGGCGTCGTACAGGCTGATCCCGCGCAGGCCGGGGGTGTCGATGAGGACGCCTCCGGACGGCAGCGGGACGAGCTCGCGCCGGACGGTGGTGTGGCGGCCCTTGCCGTCACGCTCCCGCACCGCGCCGATGGCGAGCAGGTCGTCGCCGAGCAGCGCGTTGCCGAGGCTGGACTTGCCCGCCCCGGACGAGCCGAGCAGCACCGTGGTGCCGCTCAGCGACGCGGTGAGGACGTCGATGTTCTGGCCGGTGGTGACGCTGGTGACCAGGATGTCGACGCCCGGTGCGAGCGTGGCCGCCTCGGCGCGGGCGGCTTCGGCGTCGGCGGCCAGGTCGGCCTTGGTGAGCACGACCAGCGGCCGGGCCCCGCTCTCCCAGGCCAGGGCCAGCATGCGTTCGAGCCGGGCCCCGTCCAGCGGGGCCGCGAGCGAGAGCGCGATGGCGACGACGTCGACGTTGGCGGCCAGCACCTGCCCGTGGGAGGTGCCGGACGCCGACGAGCGGACGATCGCGCTGCTGCGGGGCAGCAGCGCGACCAGCTCCGGCTCGGGGCCGGGCCGCAGCGCGGCCCAGTCTCCGGTGCAGGGCGCCAGGAGCGGATCGGGGGAGTGCAGCGCCGCGAGACCGGCGCGTACGGGGCCGGTCTCGGTGACCGCGTCACAGCGGCCGCGGTCGACGCGCACGATTCGGGCCGGCACCAGACCGGCCGCGCGGTGAGGGGCGAAGTCTTCGTCGAGCGCGTCGGTCCACCCGTATCGGGTCAGACCGTCGTCGGATGGATCGGTGAAAAGTTGTGGCAACGTGAGACACCTTGCGGGAAGGGGCCCCGACGAGACGCAGGCATCACCCCGCCACGCAAGCCCGACGGCTTACGGCAAGGGGTGGAAGTGGGTCAGACCGGGGCCCGGGACGTGAGGATTGTCCGGGCGCTGCGCAGGGCAGCGGTCTTCACCGCGGTCATCAAACCTCACCTCCCTCCAGCCGAATCCGAACCAACGGCACGTAGCTTACCAGGTTCGTCAGCCCCGCCGTCCCGGCCAGTCCGGCCGATCCTCGACGGGGGTCGTCCGGTGCCGGCGCTCGGCGGAGGAACGCGGCGGCCCCACCCACAGCACGGCGGCAGCGACCAGCGCGGAGAGGATCAGCAGGGCGCCCAGCAGAATTTCGAAGAACATGAGGACTCCTTCGGCCTCGACTGCGAGGACGAAGGTCTTCCCGCACCCTCCCGCGCCGGGAAGGGCCGTCCCGCCGGGCCTGCGGAGGCCGTGATGACGGCCGGGACGTCGGACGGCGGGTACTCCCCTCCGTGCTTCCTCCACTATCGTCCCGGGGCCCCGCACCGGTCAATCGGTCTCCCTGCGGTGGCTCGTACCGGCGGGTTCGCCTACCCTTGGGGGGCGAGGGGAGTACTTCCCAAGCGCCGGCCCGGTCAGTACGGACGTGACCTCGTCCCCGGGCGGCCGCCCGCGCGCCGCGGGTGAAGGAGACCTCGAACGGCTCTCGTTCGAGGAGGTTCCATGCTCGCTCCACCCGGTTCGATGACGGCTGCCCAGCTGGAGACGATCGGCTCACCCGGCCTGTGGGCGGTCACGATCGCCGGCCTGGTCCTGCTGCTGGGCGTCGACTTCGTCCTGACGCGGCGCCCGCACGAGGTGCGGATGCGCGAGGCGGTCGGCTGGTCGGTGTTCTACCTGGCGCTCCCGCTGCTGTTCGGCGTCTACGTGTGGAGCGCGTTCGGCGGCGGCGTGGCGGTGGAGTTCTACACCGGCTACGTGGTGGAGAAGTCGCTGTCGGTGGACAACCTGTTCGTGTTCATGCTGCTGCTGTCCGCGTTCGCGGTGCCGCGTGAGCTGGCCCAGCGGGTGCTGCTGTACGGGATCATCGGGGCGCTGGTGTTGCGCGCGGTGTTCATCGCGCTGGGCGCCGCGGTGCTGCAGAGCGGCACGTGGGCGTTCCTGCTGTTCGGCGGCATCCTGGTCGTCACCGCCTGGAAAATCCTCAAGGAGGCGCTGAGCGGCCGGGAGCAGCAGGTCGACATCGACTCGATGCGCTCGGTGCGCCTGCTGCGGCGGTTCATGCCGGTCACCGGCGACTACCGGGGCTCCCGCCTGACGGTCCGCGAGGGGGGCCGGCGCGCCCTGACCCCGCTCGCGCTCGCCATCGTGGCCGTCTTCGCCACGGACATCGTCTTCGCCGTCGACTCGGTGCCCGCGGTGTACGGCGTGACCGAGGACCCGTTCCTGGTCTTCGTCACCAACGCCTTCGCCCTGCTGGGGCTGCGCGCACTGTACTTCGTGCTGCAGGGCGTGCTGGAGAAGCTGCGGCACCTGAACCACGGGCTCGGCGTCATCCTCGGCTTCATCGGCCTCAAGCTCGTGCTGCACTGGGCGCACGGCATCTGGCCGGCGGTGCCGGAGATCCCCACGCTCGCCTCGCTGGGGGTGATCGTCGCGGTCCTGACGACCGTCACGCTCACCAGCCTGTACGCCAACCGGCGCGTCACCGCCCCACCCGTGGAGAGGTGACCTGCCGGTCAGGTCCGTTCGCCGGCTAGGTCCGCTTGGCGGGTTCGCGCTTGAGCAGGGCCAGCATCTGCTGGATCTGCTCCTTGCGGGACGCCTCGACGCGGGTCGCCCACTGCTTCACCTCCGGGTTGGCGCCGCCTGCCGTTTCGGCGCCGGCCATCTGGACGGCGTCGTCCTGGTGGGCGATCAGCAAGTTGAGGAAGTCACGTTCGAAGCTCTTGGACTTCTTCAGGTCGGCGATCTGCTTCCGGTCGGTCTCCGGCATGCCGCCGTGGTGGTCGTGGGAGTCCGAGGCGGCGGTCAGGGGCTGCGACCAGGCGTGCAGCCAGCGCAGCATCATCTCGACCTCGTCCTGCTGGGTGAGCGCGATGGCCGACGCCAGCGTCTTCAGCTCCGGCGTCTTCGCCCTGGCGGCGCCCACTTCGGCGATCTCGATGCCCTGGCGATGATGCTGGACCATCATCTGGACGAACATCACGTCCTCGGCGTTGACCGGATCGCCTGCGGACCGGGTGGGTCCGCAGGCGACGACCAGCAGCAGACTCAGGACTGTGGCGGTCCAGCGTGCCGCTGTTCCGGCCAATTCCTAGATCCGCTTCCAGAGGGCGGCCACGTTCGGCGGCTCCCAGCCGGTGAGGGCGGTGTGCGGCTGCAGGCACTCGTAGGTCGCGCCGCCGTAGGTGACCCGGTCACCCGTCCGGTAGGCCGTGCCCGCGCTCCACGTGCCGCCGGGCTGCGTCGACGTCGGCGTGGGGGTGGGAGTCGGGGTCGGGGTCGGGGTGGGCGTGGGGGTCGGCGTGGGCGTCGGGGTGGGGGTGGGCGTGCTGCCGCCGCCGAAGTCGACGTCCGAGCAGGTGTAGAAGGCCTCGTTGCTGCCGACCACGCGCTGCCAGATCGAGTAGAGGATGTGCCTGCCGCTGCGCTGGGGCAGGTTGATGGTCCAGTTCGTGAACGTGGTCGGGTTCTGGCCGTTGAACGTCTTGATGTGGACGAGGTCCGACCACTTGAGCGGCATGGTCGGGTTCCAGCCGTCGCGCGTGATGTAGAACTCGAAGTTGCTGTTGCCGTGCGGCGCGGACGCGTGGTAGGTCAGCGTGAAGTTGCCCGGCCGCACCTGGGTCGCGGGCCAGTCGGCGCGCTGCAGGTCGAGCCCGCGATACTTCTCGCGGCCCGCGCTGCAGAGCTTGCCGTCGGGGATGAGCTGGCGGTGCCGCCCGCCCGCTTCGAGCAGCGAGACCTCGTTCCAGTCGTAGAACGCCTGGGGCCCGCTGGCGGCCACGGCGGCCTTGCAGGCGTCGGACTTCGGCGCCTCGGGGCCTTCGTTCTTGCAGACGTAGACGCGGCTGGGCGGGTTGGACATGGTTCCGTGGGCGTGGGCCGCGGAGGCCGGCAGCAGGACCAGCATTCCTGTGGCGGCGGTCATGGCGGCGACTGTGCTCTTGCGCACCTGTGCTCCTGGGGGGATGAGACAGGAATAAAAAGGAAACCTTCCTAAGAGTTAACGATATTTGACGGGCAGGCAACCTGTCCAGGTCAAGGCGCGGGGCTTCGGATCGGCGGGAAAGTTGACGAGTTCACCCCGCTGTGTCATCCTGAAGGCGGCACCGAGGTTGACGCTTATAGTACGTGTGGACATTCGTTTCCTGTTTGCGTTATGCTGCTCCCTCGCGCTGCCCTTCCACGCCCTGGCTCCTGCCGGGGCGTTCGGCATGCGCGCAGTCCGATTCCGTCCGTGCCTTCCGGAAGGACATCTGTTGGCAGCCTCGCGCAACGCCTCCGCCGTACCCGCCGGTCCCCGTCGCGTCTCTTTTTCGCGCATCCAGGAGCCCCTCGAA
>NZ_JBFANJ010000017.1:0-205455 GCF_040674795.1 Nonomuraea sp. NPDC049725
TGCGAGAGGCGCTCATTTCGTTGTGTCTTAATTCTTTCAGCCGTTCAAGTCTCTGTCAAATTGACCGGACTCGCTCGACCTGCTGGAATTTCGACCGCCCCGTCTCCGGAGCAACCCTTCTAACTTACTCCGAACTCCGACTCTTGTCGAATCGGCGCCCCGTGGACGTGAAGCATCCACGGACCGGAGGTGGTTGGAGGAGGTGCCCTGGGCGAGTCCGGTGATCACACCGTCCTCGCGGGACTGGTGAACTCTATGTACGGCTCCCGCAACCGTCAAATCGGCGGCGCGCGGCGGTGTGTTCCCGAGGGCAGGGGTAGGAACCCCCGCGTGAATGATCAGCCGGTGCCCAGAGCGCTCATCGTCCTGATGGGGATCGCCGGCGCGGTGATCGCACTGTTCGGGATCCGCGAAGTGGCCTCCATCGCCGGGCCGGTCATCCTGGCCCTGGTTCTCGTCATCGCGGTGTCACCACTGCGCGGGTGGCTCGCCCGGCACGGCGCGCCCGTCTGGATCCAGGTGGCGGTGCCGTTCCTCATCCTCGTGCTGGTGCTGCTCGGGATGGCCGCGGTGCTGACGGTGTCGGCGGTGCAGCTCACCACCCTGATCAGCTCGTACGCGGGGAAGTTCAGCCAGTTGCTGGGCGACGCCGAACGGTTCGCGGTCTCGCACGGCATCAGCGACGCGCAGATCGACCGCGCCTTCGACAGCTTCGACCCCGAGCGGCTGCTCGGCATCGCGCAGAGCCTGCTGGGCGGCGTGATCGGGGTGCTGTCGAGCCTGTTCCTCATCGTGGTGCTGCTGCTGGCGATGTGCCTGGACGCGCCGATCACCTCTCGCATCCTCGCGGCAGGCGAGGGGCGCCGGCGGGGGCTGGTGATCGCGCTGGCCGGGTTCACCCACAAGACGCGCCGCTACCTGATCGTCTCGACGGTGTTCGGCCTGCTCAACGCCGTGCTGGACGTCATCGCGCTCACGCTCATCGGGGTGCCGCTGCCGCTCCTGTGGGGGGTGCTGGCGATGATCGGCATGTACATCCCCAACATCGGCTTCGTGCTGAGCCTGATCCCGCCCGCGCTGCTGGCGCTGCTGCACGGCGGGGTGAAGGAGATGCTGCTGGTCGTCGCCGCCTACGGGGCCATCAACGTGGTGACACAGTCGTTCATCCTGCCCAAGTTCCTCGGCGACGCGGTGGGGCTGTCGACGACGATGACGTTCCTGTCGCTGATCCTGTGGACGTTCGTGCTGGGGCCGCTGGGCGCGATCCTCGCGATCCCGCTGAGCCTGCTGGTCAGGGCGCTGCTGATCGACAGCGACCCGCGGGCGGAGTGGGCGGGTGCGCTCATCTCCAGCAAGCCCGCGAGCCTCCCCCGGTAGCCCGGTAGCCCGGTCAGCCGGTGGGCACCAGGCGGCGCAGCGTGACGCCGCTCAGCCGTTTGACGTCGTTGGCCAGGTGGGCCTGGTCGGCGTAGCCGGCGCGGGCGGCGACGTCGGCGAGCGGGACCCCGGCCCGGGTCAGCCTGAGCGCGCGCTGGAACCGTACGACGCGTTGGAGGGTCTTGGGCGCGTAGCCGAAGCTGGTCAGGGAGCGGCGGTGGAGCTGGCGGACGCTGAGCCCCAGGTCCCACGCCGTCTCGGCGACCGTGCGGCCGGTGCGCAGGCGGGCGGCGATGGCGGTGACGGACGGGTCGGGGGCGGCGGTGCGGCGCAGCCGCGTCTCCACCACCGCGAGCAGCGCCCGCAGGGGGTCGTCCGGCGGGTCGGCGGGCAGCCCGGCGAGGGCGTCGAGCGCGGCTGCCGGGACGCGCTGGTCGCGCAGCTCTGACAGCGGCACGCCGAACACGTCGCCGGCGGCGCCCGGCTTGAAGCGGACGCCGGCGAACCGGTCGCCGGCCCGCATCGCGACCGGGGCGGGCCGGGTGTCGGGCCCGGCCACGAACGGCCCCCGGGGGCCCCAGATCAGGTCGACGCAGCCGTCGGGCACCACGAGCTGTGCCCGGTCGTCGTCGCTGACCTGCCGCCACAGGCAGGCCACGCGATCGGCCAGCGCCGGCTCCGGACCCCGTTCCGCGTACATGCCCCCAGGCTACGCACGGGCACCGACAGAACTTCAGAGGCGTCCGTACGCCCGCAGGGTGTTGAGGTTGGCCACCGTGATGTAGCCGCCCCACTCGTGCCGCACCAGCGGCGTCCACATCTCCCAGTTGGGCGCCCAGCCGCCCTCGTCGTCCTGGTCGCGCAGCATCACGTCCAGGTGGCGCTCCAGCACGGCGGCCTCGAACAGGGGCAGCGTGAGCGGCTCCGGCGCGAAGTCGAGCGGGTAGTGCACGTGGCCGGGCTGGTCGGGTTCGAGGGAGACCGCCGCCAGCAGCGCGGGCTTGAGCCGGGCGAACTCGGCGAGCGCCCGCTCCCTGTCGGGTACGTGTTCGAGGAAGGTGAGCACGGCGCGGGCCTCGTACTGCTCGGTCTTGTCGGTGATCCGGGCCATCCGCGACCAGCAGAAGTCGGTGGCGGGGCCGAGCCACGGGTGGGTGACGCCGTGCTTGTGGAGCAGGCCCGCGAGCGGGGCGGTGGGGTTGAGGTCGGCGGGCGGGTCGTCGGGCGTCTGCCACCAGGGGGCGCGCGGCTCGCCGGTGGGCAGCATGAACGGGACACCGCCCTCGGGGGTGCTGACGGCGGCGAGGTAGTCGCAGGCGGCGGCCACCATCGGGTCGCCGAACGCGTCGAGCTCGTCCAGCAGCCGGAAGGCGACCTCGACGGGCTGCGGCTGGCTGCCCGCGCCGCGCAGGTCGGGCTCCAGCGCGTGGCCGAAGCCGCCGTCGGGGTTCTGGTAGGCGCGCAGCGCGCCGGCCACCCGCTCGCGCGAGCCGTCGGCGAACAGTGCCTCGAACCTGAGCCTGTCGATGAGTCTGGCGTGCAGCCGCAGGTAGCCGGCCGCACGGTCGAGAACGTCCATGCGGCCGACGGTACGCCACCGGCCGCATGGTTCTCTTGTACGAATCGGCCCTCGTCAGGGGGCGGCCAGCGCTTCCGTGGGGGACATGCGGGCGGCGCGGACCGCCGGGTAGAAGCCGGCGACGCCGCCGATGACGAGCGTGGCCAGCACTCCCCCGGCCATCGCCCACGCGGGCACGGTCGCGGGCCAGCCCTGCAGGCTCGCGTAGGCGGCGGTGACGAGGATGCCGAGCGCCACGCCGCCGACGCCGCCGATGGCCGACAGCAGCAGCGACTCGGCGAGGAACTGCAGCCTGATCTGGCCCCGGGTGGCGCCGAGCGAGCGGCGCAGGCCGATCTCCGCGCGGCGTTCGAGCACCGAGATGACCATCGTGTTGGCCACGCCGACGCCGCCGACCAGGAGGGCGACGCCGCCGAGGCCGAGCAGGAGGGCGTTGAGCGTGGCGTCGGTGGCCTGCTTGGCGGCGAGCACGTCCGACGGCCTGGACACCTCGACCTCGTTCGGCGCCCGCGGGTTGGCGGTGGCGGCGAGCACGTCGCGCACCGCGGTCACCGACGGCTCGCCGGCCCTGGCGTAGATCGTGGTCGGGTAGCCGTCGAAGTCCAGCCGCTCATCGGCGACGGGCCAGCCGACCAGGGCCGCGGTGTCGAGCTCGGGGGCGAGCGGGACGTGGGCGAGCACGCCGACGACCGTGAACCACTGCCCGCCGAGCCGGACCCGCTGGTCGGGGCCGGCCTGGACGACGCCGAGCCGGTCGGCGGCCTTGGCGCCGAGCACGACGGCCGGGTAGCGGTGGGTGGCCTCGTTGAGCCAGACGCCGGTGGTGAGGGTGGCGTTCACGTCCGCGGGCAGGTCGAGGCGGGCGGCCAGGACGGAGATGCTGCCCGACTCGCTCTCCGGGATGTGCTCGTTGCGGTAGACCTTGGCCGGGGTGCGGCCGGTGGCGGTGACCGAGGTGACCGGGCCTATCTGGCCGATCATGCCTTCGGCCTCGGCGGGCAGGTGGGCGTCGGCGCCGAAGAGCGTCTGGCCGGGGGCGACGGTGAGCAGGTTGGTGCCGAGCGCGGCGAGCTGCCGGTTCAGGTCCTCCCTGCTGGAGGCGGAGATGCCGACGACGCCGAGCATGGCGGCGATGCCGATGGCGATGCCGAGCGCCGACAGGAACACGCGCAACGGTCTGGCGCGCAGGCCGGAGCCGCCCGTCCTGATCACGTCGCGGGGGCGCATGCGTGGGCTTTCCAGGACGTTCACCGGCGTGCCCCGTCGAGCATCCGGCCGTCGAGCATCTCCACCTGGCGGGGCAGCGAGGCGGCGATGTCGCGGTCGTGGGTGATGACGACGACGGTGGTGCCCGTGGCGTTGAGCTCGCGCAGCAGGTCCATGACGCCGGCGCCGGAGCGGGAGTCGAGGTTGCCGGTGGGCTCGTCGGCCAGCAGCAGGCCCGGGTCGCCGACGACGGCGCGGGCGATGGCGACCCGCTGCCGTTCGCCGCCGGACAGCTCGTGCGGGCGGTGGCCGAGCCGGTGGCCGAGCCCGACGCGCTCCAGCGCCTCGGCGGCCCGGTCGCGGCGTTCGCGCAGCGCGGGCCCGTTGTAGAGCAGTCCGTCGGCGACGTTGTCCAGTGCCGGGACCCCGGCGGCCAGGTGGAACTGCTGGAAGACGAAGCCGATGACGTTGGCGCGCAGGGCCGACAGCTGCCTGTCGCCGAGCGTGCCGACGTCGTGCCCGGCGATGCGGACGGTTCCGGCTGAGGGCCGGTCCAGGGTGCCGAGCATGTTGAGCATGGTCGACTTGCCGGATCCGGACGGCCCGACGATGCCGACGAGCTCGCCGTGCCCGATGCTCATGGTGACGCCGCGCAGGGCGGCGACGTCGCCGTACTCCTTGCGCACGTCGGTCAGCTCGGCGATCACGTGGGCACCGCCACGGTGACGCCCTCGGCGATGCCGGTGACCTCGACCTGGCCGTCGGCGAACATGCCGGTCTCCACGGCGGCGTAGCGGGTGGCGGGGCCCTCGACGACCTGGACGCCGTAGCCGCCCTCGGCGAGGGCGACCAGGGCGCCGACGGGGACGGCCAGGACGTTCTCGCGCTGCCGGGCGACGACGGTGACCTCGACGGGGGCGCTGTCGTAGGTCTTCTTCAGCCCGGACACCGACACCTCGACCTCGACCGTGGTCGCGGTGTCATCTGCGTCGCCGCTCTGCTCGGCGACGCGGCCGACGGCGGTGACCTCGCCGTCGACCTCGGTGCCGTCGGGCAGCTCGACGGTGGCGGGCATGCCCTTGCGCACCAGGTGGCTGTCGGCCACGTCGAGGTCGACGAGCACCCGGCGGGCAGTGCCCGTGGCGGTGAGCACGGGGCCGGCCGCGCTGTCGCCGAGCGCCTTCTTGAGCTCGGCGACGCGCAGGGGGCCGCCGGCCACGACGACGTCGCCGGGCTCGACGCGGCCGGTGACGTCGAGGCCGAGGTCCTCCTGCCAGTTCTCGACGGCCTCGCGGGTGGCCCAGGTGTAGGCGTCGTCGACGTCGAACCCGGTGTAGCCGAGCTTGGCCAGGTTGCGTTCCAGGAGCTTGACGTCGGCGCCCTCGACGCCGTCCTGGAGGGTGCGGTAGAGGGGCATGGCGCCGTAGAGGAGGGGGCGGCGGTCGGCGTCGACGCTGTAGACGGCGCGGCCCCGGGTGACGGTGGCGCCCTCGGCGGGCAGCCAGGTGATCGTGCCCTGCGCCTTGGCGGTGACGGTCGTGGCGGGGCCGTGGCCGAGGGCGCCGTCGACGGTCTTGGTCTCGGTCAGGGTCGTCCTGGTGACGGTGGCGGTGGCGGGCGGGGTACGGACGGCGGCGGCCGGGCCGGTGGCGTCGCCGCCGAAGCCGAGCGCGGCGGCCGTGACGGCGGCGGCGAGCAGGGCGGCGCCGGCGGTCCAGGCGACCGGGCGCACCAGCGACCGCCGGGGCCTCGGCAGGGGTTCCGGTGTGCGGGCCATCCTGGTCACTTCCGCTTCCCGTTGCGGGGCAGCCGGTCCTGGCACGTGTCCATCGCCTTCCGGAACGCGGGGTCCTCCGGGTCGATCCGGCCGTCGGCCTTGAGCCTGAGGCCACTGCCGGGCTCCGGGTCCGGCATGTCCACGCCGTTGTCGCGCATGCACTTGGCGAAGGCGCGCATCCGCTCCTCGTCCTCGGGGGTGAGCTCGCCGCGGTCCTTGAACGGGGCCAGCGAGCGGCAGGCGGCCATGGCCTTCTCGAACTCCGCCTTGCCGGCCTGGGCCTTGCCGATCACGCGCACGTTCCCGCCCGGCTCGGGGTCGGGCATGTCGACGCCGTGCTCGCGCATGCACGCGGCGAACTTCCTGCCCTGCTCCTCCGGGTCCGCCGTGGCGGCCGGGGAGGCGGAGGCCGTCGGCGCGGCCGAGGCGCTCGACACCGAGGCGACGCCGGTGGCGGGCTGCTGCGTCCCGCATCCCGCGGCCAGCGCGAGCAGGGCCGCGGTGAGAAGTGTTCGTCTCATGCCCCTGACGGTGGCGGGCGCGGATCAGAGCGGGCTGGGAGCCGCCTGGGAACCAGGTAGGAGCACCGAGAACGTGGCGCCCCGGCCCGGCGCGGTGTCGATGTCCACGCTGCCGCCGTGGGCACGCACGATGGCGGCGACGATGGCCAGGCCCAGGCCGTTGCCGCCGTCGGACCTGGATCTGCCCTGGCTGATCCGGTAGAGGCGGTCGAACAGGTGGGGGACGTGCTCGGGCGCGATGCCGGGGCCGGTGTCGGCGACCTCCAGCACGGCCCGCCCGGCCCGGCTGCCGACGCGGACGGTGACGGCGGCCTCGGGCGGGGTGTGGGTGAGGGCGTTGCCGATGAGGTTGGCCGCGACCTGCCGCAGCCGGGCCTCGTCGCCCAGGGCGGAGACGGGGGCCAGCGCGCCGCCCAGGCCGGCCAGCCTGACCTGCCGGTCGGGGACGCGGGCGCGGGCGTCGCGGATGGAGTCGGCGGCCACCGCCAGCAGGTCGACCGGCTTCCGGTCCAGCGGCCGTTCCTCGTCGAGCTGGGCGAGCGTGAGCAGGTCGTTGACCAGGACGCTCATCCTGGCGGCCTCGTCCTCGATGCGGCCCATCATCTCGCCGGTGTCGCCGCCGCCCCGGCGGTAGAGCTCGGCGAAGCCGCGTACGGAGGTGAGGGGGGTGCGCAGCTCGTGGGAGGCGTCGGCGAGGAAGCGGCGCATGCGGGCCTCGGAGGCGGTGCGGGCGGCGATCTCGGACTCGACGCGGTCGAGCATGACGTTCATGGCGGCGCCGAGGCGGCCGGCCTCGGTGTGCGGGTCGGGGGCGGGCACGCGGCTGGCGAAGTCGCCCCGGGTGATGTGGCCGGCGGTGCGCTCCATGCGGGTCAGGGGGCGCAGGCCGAGGCGTACCAGGGCGTCGCCGGCGAGGCCGAGCAGGAGCAGCACGAGCGCGCTGACGGCGGTGGCGATGGCGATGCTGGAGGTTCTGACCTGCTCGGCCTCGGCGAGTGACTGGGCGACCACCCACACGGTGCCGTCGGGCGACGGGGTGACGAGCACCCGCCAGGACGCGCCGGTGGTGCCGGGCACGGTGTACGGGGCGCCCGCCCGCAAGGTCTCGATCGCGGGGCCGGGGCTGCCCGCGCCGGGCGTCTGGGCGATGATGCCGCCGTCGGCGGCGAAGACGAGGATGCGGAGCTGGCTGGCGAACCGTTTGGCCAGCACGCCGCTCTTCACGACCGCCCCTGTGGGCTGGACCCGCTCGCCGCTGATCTTGCTGAGGCCGGTGAGCTCCTTGTCCACCCGGCCGACCATGGTGTTGTGCAGCAGCGTGATGCCGAACACGTTGGCCAGCACGAGCGCGACGGCGGTGAGGGCGAGGACGGCCATGACGAGGCGGGTGCGCAGCGTCCAGGTGGCGGGTCTCACCGGGGCGTCCTGAGCGTGTAGCCGAAGCCGCGCACGGTGTGGATGAGCTGCGGCTCCCACCGGTCGATCTTCTTGCGCAGGTAGTAGACGTACGACTCGACGATGCTGGAGTCGCCGTCGAAGTCGTAGCGCCAGACGCTGTCGAGGATCTGCGCCTTGCTGACGACGCGGCCGGCGTTGGCCATCAGATACTGCAGCAGGTTGAACTCGGTGGGCGACAGCTCGACCGGGACGCCGCCGCGCCGCACCTCGTGGGCGGCCGCGTCGAGCTCCAGGTCGGCGTAGCGCAGGACGTCGTCCGGCGGGGCCGGGGTGCGGCTGCGGCGCAGGATGGCGCGGATCCGCAGCACGACCTCCTCCAGGCTGAACGGCTTGGTCACGTAGTCGTCGGCGCCGAGCGTCAGCCCGCGCACCCGGTCCTCGACGGCGTCGCGGGCGGTCAGGAACAGCACCGGGACGCGCTCGCCGAGCCGCCCGGCGACCTCGAACCCGTCGATGTCCGCCAGCATGACGTCGAGCACCACCAGGTCGGGGTCGAACTCGCGGGCGGCCGCCACCGCCTCGGCGCCGGTCTCGGCGGTCCTGACCTCGAAGGAGACCAGGCGCAGCGTTTGCGAGAGCAGGGCGCGGATGTTGGGTTCGTCGTCGACGACGAGCACCCTGGCCGGACGGTCCATAAGCCAAGGAATACCTCAGGGACTTCAATGCCAGCTCAAAGCGGATTTAATCGGTTGCCGCGCCGGGGCGGCTCTTCCTAGCATCAGCCGCATGTTCGGCACCGTCTACATGCGCCTGCGCCGCAGCCGGCCTCTGGCCCGCTAGCGGACGACTGAGCGCGTCCGCGGCGCGCCCGGGGCCCTTCGAGCTTCCCATCGACTCGAAGACCCGAGAGGGCGAAAGCTGTGGCGCAGAACTTCGCGCACGGAAACTATTCACACACCCAGAAGAAGGCCAGGAGCTCCGGCGGTGGCCGCACGCCCCGGGATCGGGCGCGGCGCGAGCTGTCGCAGAACTTCCTGGTCGACAGGCATGCCCTGGAGCTGGTGGTCAAGGCCGCCGCACCGGCCGGGCCCGTGCTGGAGCCCGGGGCGGGCGAGGGCGCGCTCACGCTGGCGCTGGCCGAGGCCGGGGCCCAGGTCACGGCCTACGAGATCGACCCCCGGCTGGCCGGCAGGCTGGCCTCCCGGACGCGCGACGATCCGCGGATCGACGTGGTCCGGGGCGACTTCACGGCGGCCCGCGCGCCACGCGAGCCGTTCGCGGTCGCGGGCAACATCCCCTACGCGGTCACGTCGAGGATCGTCGACTGGTGCCTGCGGGCGCCGGGGCTGACCTCGGCGACCCTGCTCACCCAGCTGGAGTACGCCCGTAAACGCACGGGCGACTACGGCCGCTGGAGCCTGGTCACGGTCGAGTCGTGGCCGTGGTTCGACTGGCGGCTGGGCGAGCGGATCGGCCGGGAGAGCTTCCGGCCGATCCCGTCGGTCGACTCGGCGATCCTGCGCGTCGAGCGCAGGCCGGAGCCGCTGGCCAGCTCGCGCCGCGACTATCAGGCGCTGGTCGAGCTGGGCTTCAGCGGGGTCGGCGGGTCGCTGCGCGCCTCGCTGCGGACGCGCTACGAGGGCGTGGACGCGGCGCTCGCCGCCGCGGGCGTGGCCCGCGACACCGTGGTCGGGTACGTGCGGCCCGACCAGTGGATCACCCTGTACGACCGGCTGAGGTGAGGCCGCCCGGGCCCGCCGGAGTGGCGGGCCCGGTCAGGCCGGGCACCTGCGGCTTGCGCCGGCCCCACGGCATGGCCAGCAGCAGCACCGGCAGCAGCACGATCGAGGCCCGCGACCAGTCGGCGTGCAGCACGCCCCACGCCTCGCCCCGGTACTGCGTCATGTAGATGTAGCCGTAGGCCGACCAGAGCGAGACGCCGAGGATCGCCGGCCAGGCGAACCGGGTCGGCCTGGCGACCAGGAACGGCATGAACCACAGCAGGTACTGGGCGCCGAGCCGGGGCGTGACGACCATGAAGACGAGCAGGATCGCGATCGTCATGTCGATCGGGTCGGCGCGCCGCCAGACCAGGATCGCGGCCACCACGCACGCGTAGATCAGGTAAGTGCCGAACGTCGCCAGGTCGGGCCGCAGGTCCCAGTGGCCGCCGGTGAAGTGCGGGGTCCAGCCCCACTCGCCGACGATCGGGCGGATCGACTGGATGGTGCGGATGACCTCGGGGATCTGGTCGAACGCGGTGCCGGCGAACACCGGCAGCGTCACCAGGAAGAACAGCGGCACCGCGCCGGTCGTGAACAGCGCCACGATCCGGGAGCGCAGGTGGGGCAGCAGCAGCAGGAAGCCCGGGATCAGCCAGATGGGCCAGCTCTTGGCGCACAGGGCGAGCCCCATGAGGACGCCGGCCAGCGCGGCCCGTTTGAGGTCGGCCCGGTCCGTGGGGCCGGGCCGCAGCGCCTGGAGCACCATGCGCGGCAGGACCCGCAGCCCGCCTTCGGAGACGGCCTGGCGCACCCGGCCGACGGCGGCGTCGGTGATGCCGACCCGGTGCGGCGAGCCGGGGCCGCGCGCGACGACGAACGCGGCCACGCCGAACACCAGCGCCACCGGCTCGACCTGCCCGTGGATGGAGGCGACCAGCAGGGCCAGCGGGTTGAGCGCGTACTGGAAGGCGCGCAGCGACGCCTTCGGGCCGCCGGCGAGCTTGGCCACGAGCGGGATCAGCACGATGTCGGCCACCACGGTGACCAGGCGGCCGGCGTAGTCCCACGGGATGCCGAGCCAGAGCAGGATGCCGTAGACGTAGGGGATCGTGGGCAGGAAGTGCCAGCCGCCGTTGCTGGCCAGCACCGGATCCTCGCCGCGCAGCACGGCCTCGCCGGCCGGGCGGAAGCTGTTGACGTAGTCGACCGGCTGCCACTGGGTGTCGGTCGCCGCTGTGAAGAGCAGCAGGACCCGCACCGCGATCCCGACGAGGATCGCGACGAGCAGGGACGGCCGCCAGTCTCGCCACTGGGCGATCAGGGCGAGGACGACACCGGTGACGAGGACGACCCCCGTGAGGACTGCGTGTTCCATGGCGGAATCTAGAGTGCCGTACGCGCCCGCATGCTGCCACATTCTTATCCCCGACATGCCGGGTCGTACGGCGTCAGAACATGACTGTCTGTGCTGAACTTTTTCCATGGGGGGATCGCAGGTCAACCAGGCGCTGGTCAGGCTCTATTTCGAGGCACGGGAGGGGCCGGGGGACCCGGTGGCCGCCTGGGCGGAACTCACAGCCAACTCGGAGGTTTACCGCCGGGCGCGCGGCGGGCGGCGGGTGCCGCTGGACGACGGCACGGCCGCCGAGCTGGCCGCCGCCGCGATCGTGCACACCGCGTCCGAGCACGGCGCGGACCAGGTGGCGGCGCTGGCGACCGCGCCGCTGGCCGGGCTGGTGGCGGGGCTCGGCGGCGCGGTGCTGACCGAGCAGTCGAACGCGCCCGCGCAGATGCTCGGGCCGGGCTATCGCGGGCCGCGCCCGGAGGACTGGGCGCGCGCGTCGTACGTGCTGCTGTGGGGTGAGAACAACCGGACCGTACGCTCCCCCGACACCCCGTGGGTGATCGCCGGGCGCTACAAGGGGCAGAAGGTGGTGGCGATCGGCCCGCACCCGACGCGCCTGTCGGACGAGACGGTGGTGGTGCGGCCGGGCGCCGACGGGGCGCTGGCCATGGCGGTCGGGCACGTGCTGCTCAAGGAGTTCTACCTGGACCGGCCCGCGTTCGCCGCGCAGGCGCTGGCGGGCACGGACCTGCCGCTGCTGGTGCGGCTGCGCGAGCGCGGCGGCGCGCTGGTGCCCGGCGGGCTGCACGGCGGCTCGGCGGGGCGGCTGAGCCTGTACGGCGAGGAGGGTGCGGACGGCGTCGAGGTGGCGCTGCCGCGGTTCGACGCGGGCCCGGACGTGCTGCGGCGCGGGGTGCCGGCGACGTCCGAGGGCGGGCAGCTGGTGACGACGGTGTTCGACCTGCTGCTGGCGGTGTACGGGGTGGTCAGGCCGGGGCTGCCGGGCCGGTGGCCGTCGGGGTACGACGACCGGGACGAGCCGTACACGCCGGGCTGGCAGGAGGCGTGCACGGGCGTGGCCGCGTCGCGGGCGCTGAAGATCGCGCGCGAGCTGGGGGTGACGGCGGAGAAGACGGGCGGGCGGTGCATGGTGGTGCCCGGCCGGCTGGAGACGCCGCACGCCGACACGGCCTACCGGGCGATGCTGGCGCTGCTGGTGCTGACCGGGTGCCGTGAGGGGTGGGCGCAGCCGGCGGGCGGGACGGACATCCCGCTGGTGCCGTACCTGTGCCTGCACGCCTGCGGCGAGGACCGGGCGGACGTGGGGGCGCTGAGCTGGGCGCTCGGCGACGGGCTGTTCGAGCGGCGGACGGCGCGGTCGATGCTGCTGGAGGCGGTGGGCGACGGGCTGCCGATGGCGCCGCCGCCCCGCGTGCTCTGCCTGCCGAGGTGGATCTACCCGCTGCCGCCCGAGGTGGACCTGCTGATCGGGCCGGACGACCGGTGCGACCTGGCGCCGCCCGACCCCGGCCTGGTCGCCGACGCGGTGGCCAAGCTGTCGGCCGGGCACGCCGGTCATGCGGGGCACACGGGTCATGCGGGGCACGCCGGGCGGCCGGACGTGCCGGAGCCCGGCGGGCGGCGGATGCGGCTGCTGATCGACCACGCCTGGATGCACGAGTACGGCGAGGCCCTGCCCGTCTACCGCCCGCCGGGCGCCGGCCTGCCGATCAAGCCGACGCACCTGGTGCGGTGAGCCCTACTGGCGGTCCAGGTAGGCCCGGTGGCTGCGGGAGAACTCGTAACCGTTGTACTTGTCCCAGTTGATGGACCAGGTCATCAGGCCGCGCAGCCCCGGGTAGACCCCGCGCGGCTTGTACGGCCCGCAGTTCGTGCCCTTGGACAGGCAGTCGAACGCCTTCTGCACCTCCCCGACCGTGGTGAAGCCGTTGCCCGCGTT
Organism: Nonomuraea sp. NPDC049725; assembly: GCF_040674795.1. NCBI lineage: Bacteria > Bacillati > Actinomycetota > Actinomycetes > Streptosporangiales > Streptosporangiaceae > Nonomuraea > Nonomuraea sp. NPDC049725. Next base: position 12,888 of record NZ_JBFANJ010000017.1, read on the forward strand.
GGGCGAGGCGGGCAGGCCGATGGCGACCTTCTCCGGCGGCAGCGCCGGGAACACGTTGGCCGCGTTGCCCATGATGGGGAAGCCGGCCAGCAGCATGTCCGTCATGGCCACGTGGAAGTCGTGGCCGCCCATCGTGTGGTACTGGTTGTCGAGCCCGGTGATCGGCCCGGAGTTGTAGTCCTGCACGTGCAGCAGGGTCAGGTCGTCGCGCATGGCGTGGATGACCGGCAGGTAGGAGGCGCTCCTGCGGTCGGCCGTGCCGTTCGGGCCGGGGCCGTAGAACTGGTAGCCGAGCTGGACGAAGAACGTCTCCGGGGCCATCGTCAGCACGAAGTCGGGCCCGTACCTGCTCTTGAGGGTCTTGAGCGCCTGGATGAGGTTGACGATCACCGGGGTGGTGGGGTTGGCGAGGCTGGTGTCGCCCTGGTTGAGGTAGAGGGAGTGGCCCTCGAAGTCGATGTCGAGGCCGTCGAGGCCGTAGCGGTCGATGATGGCGCTGACCGACTGGACGAACTTGTCGCGGGCGGCCGTGGTGGTGAGCTGGACCTGGCCGTTCTGGCCGCCGATGGAGATCAGCACCTTCTTGCCCTGGGCCTGCTTGGCGTCGATGGCGGCGATGAAGTCGGCCTCGGACTCGACGTTGGGGCACTCGGCCACCGGGCACTGGCTGAAGCGGATGTCGCCGGAGGTCACCGAGGTGGGCTCGCCGAAGGCCAGGTTGATGATGTCCCATTCGGCGGGGACGTCGCTCATGCGGATGTAGCCGGAGCCGTTGGCGAACGAGGCGTGCAGGTAGCCGACCATGACCCGTTCGGGCAGGTCGCCGCCGTCGCCACCGCCCACCGTGGTGGTTCCGGTCACCTCGCCGGTGTACGGGGAACAGTTGCCGGCGGCGTCGCAGGCGCGGACCTTGAAGCGGTAGGCCGTCTGGGGGGTCAGGCCGGTGGCCGTGTGGGTGGTGCCGGTCGTGGCGGCGGGGGCGCCGCCGTTGCGTGAGACCTCGTAGCGGGCGACGCTCCCGGAGTTGTCGGTCGAGGCGCTCCAGGTGGCGGTGAGGCTCGTGCTGGTGGCGTTGCCGACGGCGAGGTTGCCGGGCGTGCTCGGCGCCTCGGTGTCGGGCTGGCCGCCGGGGCCGTCGAGGATCACGTCGTCGAGCAGGTACGCGCCGGTGCCGTACCAGCCGTTGACGTGGATGGCGACGCTGGTGGTCGTCGCGCCGGTGGTGAAGGAGGTCTTCAGCTGCTGCCACTGGGCGCCGGGCTGGCCCCAGGTGCTGGCGTTCACGCCGGTGCCGGTCGCGCCCAGGAAGACGTAGCCGCCCTGGACCCAGGCGGAGAGCTGGTAGGCGGTGCTGGGCTGGACGGTGATCGTCTGCTGGCAGCGGGCGAAGTCGGCGCCGGCGGGGGTGCCGCGGACGGCGCCGGCGCCGCCGTGCACCGGGGAGGAGACGGCCTCGGCCGACGAGCAGGTCCAGCCGGACAGGCCCGACTCGAAGCCGGGGTTCAGCACGATGTTCGCGGCCAGGGCGGAGGTGGGGTGGAGGGCGGTCAGGCCCAGCGCGAGGGCGGCCGCCGCCGCGAACCCTCGGAACTTCATGGTGATCCTTCCTTGTCTGGCATGAGAAAGGGAGGGCGCCGGCAGGTGTGGCGCCCTCCCCCGTCGATCACCTGCCGGTCAGAAGCCGGCGGTGGTCTTCGTGAACTCCCACTCCGTCTGGGCGATGCCGCTGCAGTGAGCGGTGACGCCGCCGCCCGGGCAGGGGCGGTCGCGGTTGACGGCCCAGTAGGCGAGCCTGGTCAGGCCCTTGGACAGGGCCCAGTCGCGGATCTGCGTCCACATCGCCGGCGAGGTCAGCTCCTGCTGGTCGGACAGGCCGTTCATGCCGGAGATGCCCATGTGCGCGTACGCCTGCGCGTCGGTCCAGCCGTAGGCGTTCTTGAGCGCGGTCTTCAGGCCCTCGGAGGCGTTGACCGTGTCCTGGTACATGTTGGAGCCGCTGAAGTTGAACGGCATGATCGTGAAGTTGTCGATCGGCACGTTCAGCGCCTTGGCCTGGTTGATCAGCCGGACGCCGTGCGAGTTCGGGCCGCTCCTGTTCGTGGGGAACGTGACGACGATCTTGACGTTCGGGTTGCTCTGCTTGACGATCTTGAGGCCGTTGAGGATGCGGTCCTGGACGGTGTAGTTCTCGAACTCGTCGGTGTTCTCGATGTCGAAGTCCACCACGGCCGGGCCGACGGCGTCGATGACCCGCTGCACCGCGCCGGCGAACGCCTGCGGGGTCGAGCAGTTAGGGCCGAGCTTGTTGCCCGACCACCCGCCGAAGGAGATCTGGACGCTGCCGCCCTTGGACTTGATCGTGGAGATCGCCTGGGCGTCGGCGCCGCCGGTCAGCGGCCGGTTGCCGTCCCACGCCGGGTTGCAGCCGCCGCTGGCCAGGATGAAGGCCATGGTGAACGACTTGACGCCGGTGGCGTCCATGACGGTGCCCGGGTTGGGCGGGCTGCCCCAGCCCATGTAGAGGTAGGGCGCGCCGGGCATCCTGGTCGGGTCCGGCTGGCCGGGACCGTCGGGCGTGGTGACGGTGACCGCGTTGCTGGCTGCCGACACGTTGCCGGCGGCGTCGCGGGCCCGGACCGTGTAGGTGTAGGAGGTGTTCGGGGTGCGGCCGGTGTCGGTGAACGACGTGCCCGTCGCGGTCGACACCAGCGTGCTGCCCCGGTAGACGTCGTAGCCGCTGACGGCCACGTTGTCCGTGGAGGCGTTCCAGGCCAGCGAGACGCTGGTCGTGGTGGTGCCGGTCGAGCGCAGGTTGGCCGGCACCGACGGCGCCTGGGTGTCGTTGCCGCCTCCGGTGGCCGTCTTCCACAGCGCGGGCACGTTCGGCGGCTCCCAGCCGGGCAGGGAGGTGTGGCTCTGGATCGCCTCGTAGTCGGCGCCGTTGTGGGTGACGCGGGTGCCGGCGGTGTAGGCCGTCCACGCGGCCCAGGCCGGGTAGGCGGCGGTGGCGGCGCTCGTGGCGCTGCCGGTGGCGCCGTAGGCGGCCGGGCTGATCGCGGCCACCCCGGACGCGGTCAGCGCCGCTGAGGTGAGCAGGGCGAGGGACAGGCGACGGATTCTCATGGCATTCCCCGGAGGTGCGGCTTGACGGTCCTGGAGAAGTTCCAGTTGTGGCTGGCGTCCCAGTTGATGGACCAGGTCATCGCGCCCCGGATGCCCGGGTAGGCGCGCGGCGGCCGGAAGGTCCCGCAATTGGTCAGCTTGGCCAGGCAGTCGAGCGCCTGGTTGACGAGCGTGGGCGACACGATGCCGCCGCCCGCCGCACCCGGCCCGGCGGGCAGCCCCAGGGCCACCTGGTCGGGGCGCAGGCCGTTCTCCAGCTGGATGCAGGCGAGCGCGGTCATGAAGTTGACCGAGCCCTGCGAGTACGCCTGCGACTGGTCGCAGCCGAGCATGGAGCCGGAGTTGTAGAACTGCGTGTGGACGACGGTGAGGATGTCCTTGATGTTCAGCGCGAGCTTGAAGTACTCCATCCCGGTCGACTGCATGTCGATGGTCTGGGGGGCCATCGTGATGATGAGGTCCGCGCCGGCCTTGGCGCGCAGCGAGCGCAGGGCCTGGCCCATGTAGGTGGCGTTGAGGCCGTTCTCCAGGTCGATGTCGACGCCGTCGAACCCGTAGCTCTGCATGAGCCCGTACACCGAGTCGGCGAACCTGGTGGCGGCGGCCGCGCTGGCGACCTGCACCCGGCCGGCCTCGCCGCCGACGGACAGGATGACCTTCTTGCCTCGCTGGTGCAGCGCCTGCACGTCGGCCCTGAACTGGGCGTCGGTGTAGCCTCCGACGGCGCTGGCCAGGGCCGGGTCGAGCGAGAAGACGACCTCGCCGGCCGTGGAGGTGGCCTCGCCGAACGCGATCGCGATCAGGTCGTAGTCGTCCGGCACCTGGGAGAGCTTCAGCTCGGTGGCGGCGTTGACGAAGTTGTGCCAGTAGCCGGTGAGGAAGTGCTTGGGCAGCGGGCCGGGGTTGCCGGTGTCGCAGCCGGTCGTGGTGGCGGTGACGGGGTCGCTGGCCGCCGACTCACCCTGGTCGTTGTACGCCTTGACCGTGTAGGTGTGCGGCTCGCAGGTGCCCAGGCCGCTGATCGTGGCGCTGGTGGAGCTGACTGTGGCCTTGACAGCGGTGCCCTCGTACACGCGGTAGCCGGTGACGGTTCCGCTGGAGGCGCCCCACGTCAGCGCGATGCTGTTGTCGGTGCTGGTGGCCTGGACGGCGCCGGGCTTGCCGGGCGCGCCGGGCTCGTTGTCGCCGCCGCCGCACGGCGCGCCGTTGAGCGTGCAGTTGGTGATGCCGGGGAAGTTGCCGGGCGTGCCGTTGAAGCCGAAGCTGGCGCTCGCCCCGGCGGCCAGGTTGCCTGCCCAGCCCGGGTTCGTGAACGTGTAGTGCTGGCCGTTCCTGGACATGTTGGCGTTCCAGGCGGACGGGATCGTGAAGCCGGCCGGCACGTCGAACTGGACGTTCCAGCCGTTCATGGCGGTGGTGGTGCCGTTGGTGATGGTCACCTTGCCTTCGAAGCCGGAGCCCCAGTCGGAGACCTTGGCGAAGGTGGCGGTGGCCGAGGCAGCCTGGGCGGGGAGCGCGATGAGGCTGACGGCGAGAGTCGCGAGGGCTACGAGGATGACGCGAGGTTTCACATGTCGTCCTTCTGGATGATGTGCCGTACGGCTCGCGCCGGGGGGTGAGAACGCGAGCCGTACGGCACAGCCCGCAGCGGCGAGGCGCGGGCTCCTGGGGGGGTGTCACGCGGGCCATGATTTCTTTTAGGAAAGTTTCCTAAGAGTTGCCGTGATCGTAGCTTTGACACCGATGCCTTACAAGACCCAAAGCAGTTCCCCAGGTTAAGGACGCCGATAATGCCTGAATCGGCCTTTCCGGTATTACGGCTGCTGGGTGATGCGGACGTCGTCCACAGCCGCCTCCACCAGGGAGGCGGTTCCCGCGTCGGCCGCTTCGACGACGATGCGGACCGTCTGCCCGGCGAAGGCGTTCAGGTTCGCGGTCGTCACGCTCCAGGCGGCGTCACGGTCGGTGGCCGCGCCCGCCTGGTTCACCACCGTGGCCGTGGTGGCGCCCACCACCCTGACCCGGAAGTAGTCCGCGCTCGACGCGTTCGAGCCGTGCGCGAGATACCAGGAAAGGGACAGGCCGAGCGTGCCCGAGGCCGGCAGCGTGATCGGCGGCGACTGGATCGACGTCACGCCGCCGTCGATGTCGTACGTCCCGGCCGAGCCGCCCAACCGGCCCGTCACCAGGTCGTTCGAGCCGCTGACCGTGGTGCCGAGCTGCTTGACGCCCGAGGAGTCGGTCTGCTCCGGGTCGCCGCGCTCCCACTGCCCGGCCGTCGCCGTGTCCGTGCCGCCCGGATTCGCCGTCCAGCCCGTGGCCGACTCGAACGTGTCGGAGTAGACGGTCACCGGCGGGGTGCCGGTGCCGCAGTACTGGGCCTCCTTGCCGATCACCCGGTAGACGCAGTCGGCGCTCTCCAGGAACAGCAGCACCGCCTCCCGGTTGCGCGTCGTCTGCGGCACGATCTGCTCGTCCGGCGGGTAGAAGCCGGGGCTGGCGCCCCTCGGGTACATCTCGAAGGTGTAGCTGAAGATCTTGTAGACGCCCCACATCCAGTCGTTGATCGTGCCGTCGGTGATGTAGAGGTCACTGGACTGCTCGGGCGTGTAACCGTTGCTGGCGGCCATGCTCTGCCCCAGCGTCGCGTGCGCGTCCCGGTCGTCCTGCGTCAGGCCCGGCGCCGTGTCGTTGTAGGTGTAGCCGTACGGCCACAGCACCAGCTCGCTGTAGGTGTGCCAGTCGAGGTGCGCCTTGATCTGCTGCACGCCGCCCACGACCCGGCCGCGCACCCAGTTCGCCGCCGCGCTCACCTCGGGCGCCGACTCGGCCGACGGGCCCCGGTACGTCTCGCTCGACGTCGAGCCGGACGAGCCGCCGCAGCAGCCCCACTGGTAGGCCCAGTTGCGGTTCAGGTCGGTGCCGACGGCCGAGGAGCCGCTGTTCGGCTGCCTGTTCTTGCGCCAGGACCGGTAGCTGCCGGTGGCGATGTCGTACTCGCCGCCGTCCGGGTTGAGGTCCGGCATGATCCAGATCTCCCGCGTGTTCACCAGGTTCGTGATCCGCGAGTCCGTGCCGTACCCGTCGGTCAGCAGGTCCATCATGTACAGGGCCATCTCGACGGTGAGGTGCTCGCGCGCGTGCTGGTGCGCGGTGAACAGCACCTCCGGCTCCGCCTCGTCCGTCCCGGCGTTGTCGCTGATCTTGACGCCCACGAGCTGCCGGCCCTGGTACGAGGTCCCGTACGTGAACGTGCTGACCAGCCCGGGATGGTCGGCCGCCAGGTCCTGGATGAACGCGATCATCTCCGCGTACGTGTGGTAGCCGGAGTCCGCGGGCGGGAAGTCAGCCACCCGCGCACGGGCCGGGGGTAACGGGCCGGGCGCCTCCGTCACCCGGTAGCCGAGCTTCCGGATCGCGGACACCTCGGCTTCCGTGGCGGTGACCAGGACCGAGTCCTTCGTCACCTCGTCGATCGCGGCCCCGGTCGCGGCGACCGCGCTGCGCTCCCGCGCGTCCGCCGGGCCCTGCACCCGGTACTGCTTGTTCGCCGGCGGCTCCGCGGTCGCTCCCGCCCCGGTCGCGCCGGTCAGGCAGATCAGACCCAGGACGGCGAGCAGGATGACTAATCGGCGTTTCACCTTCGTCCTCCCAGGCGCGTGGGCTCGGTGTTGACACGCGCCTGAACTGAGAGTGAAGACGACGGCCCGGCTAGGAAAGGCCCAAATCCGGCGGGAACGGCACCAGTGTCTCCTCCAGCGGCTTGCGCGCCAGGTCGGGGACCCGCACGCCGGGGGCCGCGTAGCCCACCGGGAACAGGATGTAGGGCCGCTCGCTGGCCGGGCGCTCGCAGATCTCCGTCAGGAACGCCATCGGGTTCGGCGTGTGCGTCAGCGTCGACAGGCCCATGGAGTGCAGCGCCGCGATGAACAGGCCGCAGGCGATGCCCACGCTCTCGTTGACGTAGTAGTGCTTGACCCGGGAGCCGTCGGGGCGGACCCCGTACTTCTGCGCGAAGCACACCACCAGCCAGGGCGCCACCTCCAGGTAGCCCTTGTCGGAGTTCGTCTCCAGCGGGGCCAGCGCCTCACGCCACTCCGGGGGCAGCCGGCCGCCCTCGTAGTTCTGGCGCTCCTCCACCTCGGCGGCCTCGCGGATGCGCTTCCTGGTCTCCCGGTCGCCGATCACCACGAACGTCCACGGCTGCTGGTGCGCGCCCGACGGCGCGGTCCCGGCCGCCCGCACGGCCAGCTCCACGGCCTCGTACGGGACCGGCTCGTCGCTGAACATGCGGACGCTGCGCCGGGAGTCGGCGAACGCGTAGAACTCCTCGCCGCGCCTGATCATCTCTTCGGGGGTGTAGCGGGGTGGGGCATAAGGGATGAAAGGGTGCTCCATGACCCCGCAGTCTCCGCACGCCTCGCTTCTGTGACAACAGGGGGCCGTCTATGCTGCACGTTTCGACACGAAATTTCGGTTTAAGGAGGCAAATATGCCAGCACGGCGTCACGGACTGGACGAACTGGACCTTCGGCTGCTGCGCCTCCTCGCCGAGCGGCCCCGCGCCGGGCTCCTGGAGATCGCCCGCCTGCTCGGCGTCGCCCGCGGCACCGTCCAGGCGCGCCTCGACCGCCTCACCGCCGACGGCGTCGTGACCGGCTTCGGCCCTGCCCTCTCCCCCGCCGCCCTCGGCTACCCCGTCCAGGCGTTCACCACCCTGGAGGTCGAACAGGCCGCCCGCGCGCACATCTCCGAAGCGCTCCACGCCATGCCCGAACTCCTGGAAGCCCACATCGTCACCGGCCCCGGCGACGTCTGGTGCCGCATCGCCGGCCGCGACAACGAACACGTCCAGCAGGTCATCGACGGCATGCTCGCCATCCCGGGCGTCCGCCGCAGCACCACCGTCATCACCCTCTCCACCGTCGTCCCCCACCGCGTCCACCCCCTCGCCGCCCACCGATTCCCCGGAAACTCTGTGCGATGATTCGGTAACGTTCCGTACATGGTGACCGCGAGACACGAGGCACTTCACCGCCTGTTCCAGGCAGAACCCTCGCTGCTTCCCCGCACGCTCCAGATCCTGGATATCCCCTTTCCGGATGAGTGCGAGGTAACAGTGATCAACGCCGATCTCACCGAGATCGTGCCGGTCGAGCGCCGTTGCGACACGCTGCTCGACGTCAGGTGCCCCGACGGGCCGTACACGATGATCATCGAATCCCAGCTGGAGGAGGACGCCGCCAAGGGCGACGCCTGGGCCTATTACGTCAGTTACCTCAAGGCCAAGTACGGCCACCAGGTCGTGCTGATCGTCATCTGCCAGAAGCCGGGCACCGCCCGGTGGGCCCGCGAGCCCAAGACCATCGGCCTGCCCGGCAGGCCCACCTCGGTCCTCTACCCGGTCGTGCTCGGGCCCGACAACGTCCCGGCGATCACGGACCGGTCCGAGGCGGCCAAGGACGTGGTGCTGGCGGCGTTCTCCGCCATCACGCACGGGACCTCACGCAGGGTGAATGTCATACTGGATGCGCTGGCAGCCGCCCTGGACACCATCGACAGCGACCATGCTGGGTTCCTCGCCGAGTTCACCGAGGTGGGTCTCGGTGACACCAAGGCCCGACGACTTTGGAGAGAGCTGATGTCCACCAAGACGTACCGCTACCAGTCCGAATTCGCTCAGCAGCTCCGCGCCGAGGGTCTCGCCGAAGGAGAGGCGAAGTCGGTGCTGAAGGTGCTGGAGCAGCGGGGGGTTCAGGTGCCCGATGCGGTGCGGGAGCGGGTGATGGCCTGTACGGACACCGACCTGCTCGACGAGCTGCTCGTGCGGTCGTTGAAGGTCAGCTCGGCGGAGGAGCTCTTCGGCTGAGTCCCGCCAGGCGATACCGTGATGTGTCACCACGTTTCACCTGGAGTGCAGCGGCATGTTCTTCGGTATCACCGACCTGTGGACCTACGTCATCGGCGCCTTCTTCATCATCCTGCTGCCGGGGCCCAACTCGCTGTTCGTGCTGACGCTGGCCGCGCAGCGGGGGGTGCGCGAGGGGTATCGGGCCGCGGCCGGGGTGTTCGTGGGCGACACGGTGCTCATGGCGCTCGCCGCCGTCGGGGCGGCCTCGCTGCTGCAGTCGTCGCCGCTGCTGTTCTCCGTCGTGAAGTACGCCGGCGCCGGCTACCTGATGTGGATCGGCTTCCAGATGCTGCGCGGGGCGTGGCGGGCCTGGCGTGACCCGTCGCCCGCCGAGGCCGCGGCGGAGGCGCGGCCGGTGCGCGACCCTCGGCCGTTCCGCAAGGCGCTCGCCATCAGCCTGCTCAACCCGAAGGCCATCCTGTTCTTCATCTCGTTCTTCGTGCAGTTCGTGGACCCCGGCTACGCGACCCCGGCGCTGTCGTTCCTCATCCTCGGGGCGATCATCCAGGTGTTCAGCCTGCTCTACCTGACGGCGCTGATCTTCGGCGGGAGCTTCCTGGCGGCGCAGTTCCGCTCGCGCAGGCGGCTGAGCGCCGGGCTGACGTCCGGCGTGGGGGCGCTGTTCGTCGGGTTCGGGGCCAAGCTGGCCACGACGTCGCTCGGCTGAACTCTTTCCCAAGCGGTATGGCGGCTCCGACATGCGGTAACGGCCGGGCGTCCGATGGAACGCGGCAAAACAGGCCGTCGCGGCCCGGGACCTCAGGTACGGTAAGCCACCGGTAAGTGACCGGCAACCCGCCGGTGCGATCGTCTCAGGCGTCAGGGTGACCGCCAGGTGACATCGAGCGGCCCATCCGGCAAGCCTGCCAGCCCGTAAGCCCGGGTAGTGCCCCGGCCATCGGCCTATCAGCGGAGTCAGCGTTGAATCATCCACCCGTGACCCTGCCCCGTCTCACCGCCCTCGCCCGCCAGGCGGCGCCCCGGCTGCTCGAAGCCGTGGTGGCGCCGATGGCGGTGTTCTACCTGGCGATGGTCGTGCTGGGGCTGCAGTGGGCGCTCATCCTGACGTGCGCCTGGGTGTACGGGGGCGTGGCGTGGCGGCTGATCAGGCGGATCCCGGTGCCGGCGACGATGCTGCTGGCCGCCGCCGCGATCACGTTGCGGACGATCGTCGGCCTGTGGACCGGCACCTGGATGTGGTACTTCATCCAGCCCGAGCTCGGCACGATCTGCATCAGCATGGCCTTCCTCGCCTCCGTACGGCTCAACCGGCCGCTCGTGCAGAAGCTCACCCTCGACTACATCCACCTGCCGAACGCGGTGCTCAAGCACGAGCGGGTACGCCGCTTCTTCGCCAGGATCACGCTGCTGTGGGCGTTCGTGCTGCTGGCCAACTCGACGGTGAGCATCGCGCTGGCCGTGTACGAGTCGCTGGCGGGATCGCTCGGCGGGTTCATGCTGCTGCGCACGTCAGCGGTGGCCGTGATGAGCGGCCTGGCGATCGCCGTCTCGGTCTTCGCCTTCAAGCGGGTGCTGCGGCGGCTGCACGTCGCCCACGGCTAGCCTCTCCACCAGCACGAATCCCCCGCACATCCCGATCACCAGCCCCGTCAGCGTGGTGAACAGCTCCACCAGCCCCGCCGCCGCCTCGATCTCGACGCCGAGCGGGCCGCCCACGATCATCACGATCAGCGCGTACATGCCCCAGCCGAACATCGCCCCCGAGCCCAGCCAGCCCGCCGCCAGCGGCTGCCAGAACGGCCTGCGCCCGCTCCCCCGCACGACGACCAGCAGCGCCGCCCCGGCCGCGATCGCCAGCCCGCCCTTCAGCACGCCCTGCGCGGCCGCCACCGCCGACAGCCCGCCGCCCAGCGCCCAGACGATCCGCGTCCCGCCGAGCAGCGCGACCACCAGCAGCGCGCCCCACCCGACGACGAGCTGGAACGGCTTGGTCGCCGGCGCGGGACCGTACCCGATCGGGGTGGAGAAGAGGGCGGGCCAGCGGTCGCGCGCGTACAGCACGAACGCCGTCAGCAGGCCCGCGCCTTGGCCGAAGAAACCGGTGTAGACGGCCAGGTAGACCCACGGCTCGATCGGGCCGCCGTTCGCGAACACCCCCACGCCCTCCAGCCCCAGGCCCAGCGGCGCGGTCATCATCACCACCGACAGCAGGCCCGTGCCCACCCACAGCGGCAGCAGCACCAGCCAGGCGGGCAGCCGCATCCCCCACCGCATCGTGAACGCCAGCGCCAGCACCAGGGCCACGGCGTCCATGCCGAACGTCAGCGCGTTCATGCCGAGCATGGTGGAGGTGCCCATGAGGTTCGGGTCCGTGACGCCCAGCGAACTGCCGGTCAGCCAGAGGATCTTGATGGTGAGGTAGGGGAGCATGGCGGCGATCGCCACGAGCGCCGCGGTGATCCGGCCGATTCCGGCCCTCGGAGTCGTCATACCCCGACCCTCCCCCGGCCCCGCCCCCCGCACCTCCCGCCCCCAGGGGACCCCCCTCCCCCCTCCGGGGGACCCCGCATGTACCGGGCCGCTCGGCGTGAGCGCCGCCGTCCCCAGCGGCGGACGCGGCCCCCGCCGTAGGGGCCTACGGGGCGGTGGCCGGCGGGGTGCCGCTCGGCGGTGGGAGGTCGCGTACGGAGGAAGGTCAGGGGAGGGTGGTGGTCAGGGTCCAGCCTTGGGGGGTGGGGCCGGCGGTGAGGGTGCCGTCGGCGAGGCGGACGCGTTCGCGGAGGCCGGCGAGACCGAGGCCGCCGCCGGCCGGGAGGGCCGGGCGGGGGGCGGTGGCGGGGCCGTTGCGGACGGTGACGCGGTGGGGGCCGATCTCGACGGTGACGGCGGCGCCCGGGGCGTGTTTGGCCGCGTTGGTGAGGCCTTCCTGGACGACGGCGTGGGCGAGGTCGGGGACGGGGCCGGTGACGTCGAGGGTGATGCGCATGCCGGAGGCGCGGGCGCGTTCGACCAGGGCGGTGACGTCCTCGTGGACGGGGACGAGCGGCGCGGTGTCGGCGTCGTCGCGGAGCACGCCGATGATCTGGTGGAGCCGTTCGGTGGCGTCGGCGGCGGCGAGGCGGAGTTCGCCGGCGGCCTTGACCTGGGCGGGGTCGAGGTTGGGCGACATTTCGAGCCCGGCGGCGCGCACGGCGATGAGGGCGAGATCGTGGCCGAGGGAGTCGTGCATGTCGCGGGCGATCCTGGCGCGTTCGCGCAGGCGGGCCTGTTCGGCGGTGGAGTGGCGGGCCTGGGCGCGTTGCTGGAGGAGGCGGCGGCGCAGGAGCCCGAGCAGGTACGGCACGGCGTAGGTGCCGGCGAGGCCGGAGGTCATGGTGACCCAGAGGGCGAGGGTGCCGCCTCTGGTCAGGACGAGGACGACGCCGATGCCGGTGGCGACGGCGGCCAGGGCGAGGGCGGGCCAGACGCGGGGCAGCCGCCGTCCGGTCAGGTACGCGTACCACATGACGAACACCGAGACCGGCAGGAGCGGGAGGATCTTGACCCCGCTGGACGGCGGCGAGAGCCAGGTGAGGTCGGTGGTGGCGAAGCCTTCGCGGAAGTCCCACGGCCCGAACGGCAGCAGCAGCGCGACGGCGGCGAGCGGCCACGGCCGGCCGACGAGGACGACCACGCCCATCAGCGCGATGCGGGGCACGGTGACCAGGGCGAAGGTGGGCAGCCCGTCGAGCGGGTCGGGGCCCATGATGGAGACCGCGACGGACAGCAGGAACCAGAGGAGCACGTCCCGGATCACCTGTTGACGGTTCGCGCGGCGCAGTCGTTTCACGGGTCCGAAGCTACCGGCGGCGCACGACCGGCCGGTGCCGCCGATGGTCGGTGCGGGACCCTGACGAAAGTCAGGGGTGGTGCGCCGTCCCCCGGCGCTGGTGGGGCTAGCACCACCACAAAGGCGGATACCTCCACTCCTGTGCCGGGCTTCCTGAACCGGTTTGATCGAAGCAGGTCGCAGGCCGCCCCTGACGAAAGTCGGGGGTGGTGCATGCCGATCGGCCGATGTGCCGGCACCCGCGGGGTTCCTAGTTTCGGAGTGCGCTGGCCCTGACCCGGCTCGGGGAAGGGCCCGCGTTCGACCGGGGGCATCCCCGATGTCCCGTCGTCCCTCACGCCACCAGGCTTGAGAGCGCTCCTGACTGATCGGAGAACACACTGATGTCCCACACCATCCTGGAGTGGCTCCAGCAGGTGATGTCGTCACCGTGGCTGTACGTCGCGCTGTTCGCGCTGGCCCTGCTCGACGGGTTCTTCCCCGTCGTGCCGGCGGAGACCTCGGTCATCACGGCCGGGGTGTTCGCGGCGAGCGGGCAGACGAACCTGGCGCTGGTCATCGTGGTGGCGGCGCTCGGCGCGTTCTGCGGCGACCACATCTCCTACCTGCTGGGCCACAAGGGCGGCGGCAGGCTGCGGGAGCGCAAGGCGTTCGTGTGGGCGCGCGGCGCGCTGGCGGAGCGTGGCGGGCTGGTGCTGGTCGTGGCCCGGTACGTCCCGGGCGGGCGGACGGCGACGACGCTCACGATGGGCGCGGTGCGCTATCCGCTGCGGTCGTTCACGTTCTTCGACTCGATCGCGGCGGTCTCGTGGGGCGTCTATTCGGGGCTGATCGGGTTCTTCGGCGGGATGGCGTTCGAGAACGACCCGATCAAGGGTCTGCTGCTCGGCCTGGGCATCGCGCTGTCGGTCACGGCCGTCGTGGAGATCGTCCGGTGGATCAGGAAGCGGCGCGCCATCAAGGCTTCTCCCGAGCGCCTTCCGGCGGACACGTCCGTTTGACCCTTTTTGGCGACTATCCAGGTTGAAAGGAGTGGGCATGACTGTGCTGGCCGCGGTGATCGCCCTGATCGGTTCGCTGTTCTTCGCGCTCGGAGCCGCGTTGCAGCAGTTCGAAGCGGTCGGCACGGCCAAGCCCGGCCTGCTCGCCCTGCTCCGGCGGCCGCGCTGGCTCATCGGCGGCGCGTCGATCCTGGTGGGAGGCGGGTTGCACATCGTGGCGCTCGGCCTCGGCCCGCTGACGGTCGTCCAGCCGATGGGCGTGGCGAGCCTGCTGTTCGCGCTGCCGATCGCCGCCACGCTGCACGGCCGCAGGCCGGAGCGGCGGGAACTGGCCGCGGCGGGCGTGGTGGCCGCGGGGCTGATCGGGCTGGTGCTGCTGGTGCCGGAGTCCGACGGCCCGACCAGGCTCGACCCGACCGGCGTGCTCACGCTGCTCGGCGTCGCCGGGGTGGCGGCGGTGCTGCTGTGGGCGGGGTCGAAGGCCGCCTCCCACGCGGGCCGGGCCGCGCTCCTGGCGACGGCCTCGGGGGTCCTCTACGGCGCCACCGCCACGCTCCTGCGGGTGCTCGTCGACGGCGGCTGGAACTGGTGGTACCTGCTGGCGCTGCCCGTCCCGGCGCTGCTGGCGCTGATGATGCTGCAGCGCGCCTACGCCGTCGGCCACTTCGGGGTGTCCTTCGCCTCGCTGCAGATCGCCGACCCGCTCACCGCCGTCGCGTTCGGCGCGCTGCTGCTCGGTGAGCCGGTGCCGACGGGGGTCCTGCCGATCGCGGCGGCGGCGCTGACCGCCGCCGGAACCGTCGCCCTGGCCCGCACCACGCCGCTGGAGGCCAGGACATGACCGCCACAGCGCGCACCACACACGTGAAGCTCCTCCAACCTCGACACAACGGAGTCACCACCATGGCCATGCCCCTGCACGCGGTCGACGATTCGGCCGCCCTCGTCCCGGTCCCCGCCCGCCCGCGCCGCATCCTGATCTCCACCGACACCTACCCGCCCGACGTGAACGGCGCCGCCTACTTCACCCACCGGCTGGCCACCGGCCTGGCCGAGCGCGGCAACGAGGTGCACGTGGTGTGCCAGTCGGACCTGGGCCCGGCCAGCGCGGACGTGGTCGACGGGGTGATCGTGCACCGGCTGCGCTCGGCTCCGGTCCTGGTCCACCCGACCATGCGGGTGACCGTCCCGACGCGGCTGGACCGGCTCGTCGCCGCGATCGAGCCGGACGTGCTGCACACGCAGGGCCACTTCGTCGTCGGCCGGGCGGCCATCGCCGCAGCCCGCCGCCGCGACATCCCGGTGGTGGCGACCAACCACTTCATGCCGGACAACCTCTTCCAGTTCGGCCACATCCCGGCGCGGCTGCGGGCCAAGGCCGGGCGGCTGGCCTGGCGCGACTTCGGCCGCATCTTCGGCAAGGCCGACCACATCACGACGCCGACGCCGCTGGCCGCCAAGCTGCTGAGCGACCAGGGCTTCACCCGCGAGGTGGAGGCGGTGTCGTGCGGCATCGACCTGGCCCGGTTCCAGCCTCGGGCGGAGCCGAAGGCGTGGGCGCGCAAGGCGTTCGGGCTGCCGGACCGGCCCACGGTCCTGTTCGTCGGCCGGCTCGACGAGGAGAAGCGGCTCGACGAGATCGTCCGCGCGCTCCCGTACGTGCTGAACGACACCGACGCGCAGGTGGCGTTCGTCGGCAAGGGCAACCAGCGCGAGGTGCTGGAGCGGCTGGCCCGGCGCATCGGGGTGGGCGAGCGGACGTTCTTCCTCGGCTTCGTGCCGGACGAGAGCATGCCGCAGGCGTTCGCCGCGGCCGACGTGTTCGCCATGCCGGGCGTCGCCGAGCTGCAGAGCATCGCCACGCTGGAGGCGATGGCGTCGGGGCTGCCGGTGGTGGCGGCCGACGCGATGGCGCTGCCGCACCTGGTGGCGGGCAACGGCTACCTGTACGAGCCGGGCGACGTGATGGCGCTGGCCCGGCACCTGTCCGGCATCCTCTCGGACGACGCGCTCCGGGAGCGGCTGGGCAAGGCCAGCCGCGAGCTGGCGCTCACCCACGATCACCAGACGTCGCTCGCCCGGTTCGAGCAGATCTATGACGAGGTCACGCGATGACATCCAGGCAGGGCGCCCCGCAGGGCGCGATCGGGTTCGCCGTCGGCGGGACGGTGGCGGGGGCGCTGGTCGCCGTGCTCGCCCTCGGTTACGCGCAGCTCGCGCTGCCGTCGCAGCCGCTGCTGAGCGACTACGCGCTGGTGGCCGGGGGGCTGCTGCCCGTGCTGGCCGGCATGCTGGCGCTCGCGGGGGCGTGCCTGACGCTGGCGTACGGGCTGGCCGTACGGGAGCCGGGGCGCACGGCGGCGACCAGGGTGCTGCTGCTGGCGGCGGCGGCCGGGCTGATGATGAGCGCGGTCTTCCCCACCGATCCGGGCGGGTCGGAGATCGGCACGCTGACCGGGGAGATCCACCGGTGGGCCGCCGCCGTCGTCTTCACCACGCTGCCGGTGGCCGGGTGGTCGCTGGCGCGGGGCCGGGAGGCGCTGCCGCGCTGGAACGCGGTCCGGGCGCTGAGCCTGACGTCCGTGGTCGCGCTGGCCGTCTACCTGGCGGCGCACCCCGCCTCGTTCACCTCGGCGTGGATCGGCGGCGCCGGCTACTACGGCCTGCTGGAGCGGGCGCTGGTGGTGGCCGAGATCGCGCTGATCGTCGCCATGGCGGTGGCCGCGGGCGGGCGCGCCGTCGCCGCCCGGACGCCGCTTCCCGTCCCGGCGGCCGAGCCGGTGCGTCCGCCGCAGGAGAGCGAGCGGCTGGTCGCCTGATCAGCGCGGACGACCGGCATGGTTAGACGGGCGGCGAACCGTTGCCGGGCTAGCGTGATCACATGCTCGTCACACGTCATTCCGAAGCCTGTTCCGTGCTCGCCGACTCCCGGTACGTGCCGCCGCCCGTGCGGCAGGGCGCGCCGGTGGGGACGCTCGCCTGGCTGCGCGCCCGGGTGTCCAGGTTCAGCTCCGGGGAGGAGCACGCGCGCCGCCGGGCGACGCTGTCGGCGCCGCTCGCCCGGTTCGGCCCGGCGGTGCTGCGGGAGGCGGCCCGGGCGCTGACGGCGGCCCGGCGGGGCGAGTGGCGGGACGTGCCCACGGAGGTGCTGGGCGAGGCGCTCGGGTTCGCGGAGCCCGGCCGCCTGGCCGAGGCCGTCCGGGCGGCGGCGCCCGGCTACCTGTCCGGCGAGGAGTCCGGCGCGGCCGACGCGGCCGTGGCCGAGCTGGTGAAGCTCGCCGAGCGGGCGGCCGGGCCGGAGGACGAGCGGATCGCCCTGGTCACGCTGCTGCTGCAGGCGCACGCCTCCGTCGAGGGGCTGATCGGCAACGCGCTGGCCCACGCGGCGCCCGGCGTCGCGGTGGACGACCTGCTGCACGAGACGCTGCGGCACGACCCGCCGCTGAAGGTGACGCGGCGGGTGGACCGCGAGAGCGGGGACGAGGTGGTGATCGACCTGGTGGCCGCCAATCGCGACCCTGAGGTGTTCGCGTCGCCGGAGCGGTTCGACCCGGCTCGCGGGGAGGCGCCGCATCTGACGTTCGGCGCCGGGCTGCGGCCCTGCCCGGCGTCGCGGCACGCGCTGGCGCTGGCCGCCGGGGTGCTCGACGCGCTGGTGGAGATCGGGGAGGGACGATGAGCGAGAGGTTCCGGGCGCTGCACCGGCCGGGCGAGCCGCTGCTGCTGCCCAACGCGTGGGACTACGGGTCGGCCGCGGTGCTGGCCGGGGAGGGGTACGCGGCCGTCGGCACCACCAGCCTGGGCGTGTCGGCCGTGTACGGCAAGCCTGACGCGGGCGGCGCGAC
Organism: Nonomuraea sp. NPDC049725; assembly: GCF_040674795.1. Lineage (NCBI taxonomy): Bacteria > Bacillati > Actinomycetota > Actinomycetes > Streptosporangiales > Streptosporangiaceae > Nonomuraea > Nonomuraea sp. NPDC049725. The sequence continues at coordinate 30,558 of NZ_JBFANJ010000017.1, forward strand.
CAGGGACGAGACGGTGGCACTCGCCGCGACGCTGCGGACGCTGGACGTGCTGGTCAGCGTCGACGTCGAGGGCGGGTTCAGCGACGACCCCGGCGAGGTGGCCGAGCTGATCGCGACCCTGGCGGGGCTGGGCGTGGCCGGGGTCAACCTGGAGGACGGCCGGGCCGACGGCACGCTGCGGCCGATCGGCGTCCACCAGGCGATCATCGAGGCGGCCCGTGGGCACGGCGTGTTCGTCAACGCGCGGACCGACACCCGCTGGCTGGGGACCGGCGACACGCTGGAGCGGGTGCGCGCGTACGGGCACGCGGACGGCATCTTCGTGCCCGGTCTGAGCGATCTGGGGGAGATCGCCCGGCTGGTAGAGAGCACGCCGCTGCCGGTGAACGTGCTCTACCAGCCGGGCGGCCCGTCGCTCGCCGAGCTGGCCGGGGTGGGCGTCGCCCGGGTGAGCACCGGCTCGCTGCTCTACCGGGCGAGCCTGCGCGGCGCCCTGTCGGCGCTGCGGGCCGTACGCGGACAGGACGAGCCGGAGCTGCCCTCCTACGCGGACATCACCGCCATGCTGCCCGAGCCACGATAATCGGGGCATGCGCTTCGAGATCCTGGGCCCCAGCGCCGCGCTGGGCGACGACGGCACCCCGGTGCCGCTGGGCGGGCCCCGGGTGCGCGCGCTGCTCGCGCTGCTGGCGCTGGAGGCCGGCCGGGTGGTGGGCGCCGAGCAGCTCGTCGACGGCCTGTACGGGTCGCGCCCGCCGGAGGGGGTCGCCAACGCGCTGCAGTCGCAGGTGTCGAGGCTGCGCCGGGTGCTGGGGCGGGACCGGGTGGAGTTCCACCCTGCGGGCTACCGGCTGGTGGCCGATCCGCTGGACGTCGACGCGCACCGGTTCGAGCGGCTGGCCGGTCAGGGCCGGGAGGCGCTGGCGGCCGGTGACGCGCGCCGGGCGGCGGCGCTGCTGCGCGAGGCGCTGGAGCTGTGGCGCGGGGCGGCGCTGGCCGACGCGCCGCACGCGGAGGCGGCGGCGGCCCGGCTGTCGGAGCTGCGCCTGGCCGCCGTCGAGGACCGCGTCCAGGCCGACCTGGCGCTGGGCGGCCACCGCGAGGTCGTCGCCGAGCTGAGACGGCTGACCGCCGACCATCCGCTGCGCGAGCGGCCGCGCGCCCAGCTCATGCGCGCCCTGTACGGCAGCGGCCGGCAGGCGGAGGCGCTGGCCGCGTTCGAGGAGGGGCGGCGCATCCTGGACGAGGAGCTGGGCGTCGAGCCGGGCCCGGAGCTGGCCGCCGCCCACCTGGCGGTGCTGCGGGCCGATCCGTCCCTGGGCGCGCCGGCGGCGGGCTCGACCCGGCAGGGGCTGCGCGCCCAGCTCACCAGCTTCGTAGGCCGGGCCGAGGAGCTCGCTCAGGTGCGCGCCGAGCTGGCCGAGGCCAGGCTCGTCACGCTGATCGGCCCGGGCGGCTCCGGCAAGACGCGGCTGGCGGGTGAGGTGGCCGGGCGGGCCGAGGGCGACGTGTGCTTCGTGCAGCTCGCGCCGGTGTCCGACGGCGCGGAGGTGGCGGCGGCGGTGCTGGCCGCGCTGGACATCCGCGACCGCACGCACGGCGCCGAGCTGCCCGCCGTCGAGCCGGCCGAGCGGCTGGTCACCGCGCTCGCCGACCGCACGCTGCTGCTCGTCCTGGACAACTGCGAGCACCTGGTCGAGGCCGCGGCGGACCTGGCCGACCTGCTGCTGGCCTCCTGCCCGGGGCTGCGCGTGCTGGCGACCAGCAGGGAGGCGCTCGGCATCATCGGCGAGCGCATCCTGCCGGTGCCGCCGCTGCGGCTGCCGCCGCCGGACGCCGCCGACCCGCTCGGCTATCCGGCGGTGCGGCTGTTCGCCGACCGGGCGGCGGCGGTGCGGCAGGGGTTCACGGTCGGCGACGGCAACGCCGCGGACGTGACGCGCATCTGCCGGGCGCTCGACGGGCTGCCGCTGGCCATCGAGCTGGCCGCGGCCCGGCTGCGCACGCTGACGGTGCGGGAGGTGGCGGCGCGGCTGGACGACAGGTTCCGGCTGCTGGCGCGCGGGAGCCGGACGGCGCTGCCCCGGCACCAGACGCTGCGCGCGGTGGTGGCGTGGAGCTGGGACCTGCTGGACGAGGCGGAGCAGCGGCTGGCCAGGCGGCTGACGGTGTTCGTGGGCGGGGCGACGGCGGAGGCCGCCGAGCGGGTGTGCGGGGAGCCGGAGGAGGTGCTGTTCTCGCTCGCGGAGAAGTCTCTGGTCGAGTCCGTCGGCGGCCATTACCGGATGCTGGAGACGATCCGGGCGTTCTGCGCGGAGCGGCTGGAGGAGTCGGGCGAGAGCCACGAGCTGCGCGACAGGCATGCCGCCTACCACCTGGAGCTGGTCCGCACCGCCGACGCCCACCTGCGGCGGAGCGAGCAGCTGGAGTGGCTGGCCCGGCTGGACTCCGCCGGCGACGACCTGAACGCGGCGGTGCGGTGGGCGACGGAGTCGGGCCGGACCGAGCTGGCGCTGCGCCTGGTGGCCTACTCCGCCTGCTACTGGTGGATGCGCGGGCACCGGGTCACCAGCGCGACGCTGGCGGCCGACCTGCTGGGGCGGCTGGACGACACGGTCCCGGAGGGCATGGACGAGGAGTACGCGATGTGCGTGCTCGTCGCCGCCTGGACCGGGCGGGCGATCGACGACCAGATGGCGGCGCGGCTGGAGGCGCTGCACGGGCTGCTGCCGGAGGAGTACCTGCTGCGGCGGCTGGAGTTCCTGACGCTGCTGCTGCCGATGTTCACCGGCCCGCCCACCGACTACCGGTCGGTGGACGTCGCCCGGCAGCTCGTCGATCGGCTGCCGCCCTGGCAGCGGGCGCTCATGCACAGCGGCGAGGCGTTCATCATGCAGTTCGAGGGCCGGCTGGAGGAGGCCAAGGCGCAGTTCGAGCAGTCGCTGGACATCTTCCGGGCGATGGGCGAGCGGTGGGGCGCCATGCTCGTGGTGTCGGGGCTCGGCGACGTGGCGTTCATGCAGGGCGACTACGCGGCCTCGGCGGCGATGGCCGACGAGGCGCTGCGGCTGTCGCGCGAGCTGGGCGCGCTGGCCGACACCAGCGACAACCTGTGCCGCCGGGCCGACACCCGGGCGCGGGTCGGCGACCTGGAGGGGGCGCGTGCCGACTACCGGGAGGCCGCGCGCCTGTCGCGGCGGATCGGCGCGTCCGACACGCTGGCCCGGGCGCACTGCGGGCTGGGCGAGCTGGCGCTGGCCGCGGGCGATCTCGCCACGGCGCGACGGTGGGCCGAGCAGGCGAGCCAGGAGTGCCCGGAGGAGTGGCACAGCACCGCCGACGTGCGCGAGCGCGTCGCCGCCCTGCTGACGCGGGCCGGCGGGGCCGTCAGCCGGCGGTAGGCGGGCGGTCAGCGCCTGCCGCGACAGTGGCGGCATGACGAAGAAATGGGCCAGTCTGGCTGTCGCCTGCCTGGCCACGCTCCTGCTCTCGCTGGACATGACGGTCCTGCATCTCGCACTGCCCCGGCTGGTCGGCGACCTGGGCGCGAGCTCGACCGAGCTCCTGTGGATCGGCGACATCTACGGGTTCGCGCTGGCCGGCCTGCTCATCACGATGGGCAACCTCGGTGACCGGATCGGCCGCAAGCGGCTGCTGCTGATCGGGGCGGTGGCGTTCAGCGCGGCCTCGGCGGTCACCGCGTACGCGCCCAGCCCCGAGCTGCTGATCGTGGCCAGGGCGCTGCTGGGCGTGGCCGGGGCCACGATCATGCCGTCCACGCTGTCGATCATCCGCAACGTGTTCACCGACGCCGCCGAGCGGACCACGGCCATCGGGATCTGGAGCGGCATGAGCGCCGCCGGGTTCGCGGTGGGGCCGGTGGTGGGCGGGCTGCTGCTCGACCACTTCTGGTGGGGCTCGGTCTTCCTGATCAACCTGCCGATCATGGCCGTGGTGCTGGTGTGGGGCTTCCTGGTGCTGCCGGAGTCGCGCAACCCGGAGGCCGGGCGGATCGACCTGCCGAGCGTGGTGCTCTCGTTCGCCGGGGTCGTGGCGGTCATCTACGCGGTCAAGGAGGTGGCGCACCGGGGTCCCGACGCGGACGTGCTCGTCGCCGCCGCGCTGGGCGTGCTCTGCCTGGTGGTCTTCGTGTGGCGGCAGACGCGGCTGGCCGAGCCGCTGATCGACGTGCGGCTCTTCCGCAGGCGCGCGTTCACCGCGTCCATCAGCACGAACCTGCTGGCCATCTTCACGATGATGGCGATGTCGCTGATCTTCGCCTGGTACTTCCAGCTCGTGCTGGGCTGGTCGCCGCTGCAGGCGGGGCTCGCGGGGCTGCCGGGCGGCCTGAGCGGCGCCATCGGCGGCATCCTGGCCGGCAAGCTCATCGGCGTCATCGGCAGGAACGGCGTGGTCGCGCTGGGGCTGGCGATGAACGCGCTGTCGTTCCTCTACTACAGCACGCTCGGCATGGAGGTGAACTACCTGGCCATCGCCGCCGTGATGATGCTGGGCGGCATGGGGATCGGCCTGGCGTTCACCGTCAACAACGACAACGTGCTGGCCACGGCGCCGGCGCGGCGGGCGGGGGCGGCCGCGGCGGTGTCGGAGACGTCGTTCGAGCTGGGCGGCGCGCTGGGCATCGCGATTCTCGGCACGGTGCTCAACAGCACCTACACGAGCGGGGTGCGGGTGCCCGCCGGGGTGCCGGCGGAGCCGGCCAGGGAGTCGATCGCCGGGGCGATGGCGCTGGCCGAGACGCTGCCCGCCGAGCAGGCCGGGCAGCTCGTGCAGGCGGCGCGGACGGCGTTCGTGGAGGCGGTGCACGTCACCTCGCTCGCCACGGCCGGCATGCTGGCGCTGGTGGCTCTGCTGGCGCTGGTCGGGTTGCGCGGCGTGCCGAAGGTCATCCCCGAGGAAGTGCTGGCACGCGCTCACTCGTGACGGCCGGGCGGGGCAGCAGGGCGCGGCGGCGGGCCAGGACGAGGGCCGCCGCCAGGCCGGTGATCAGCGGCGGCACGACGAAGGCGAGCGACGGGCCGAACCGGTCCACGAGCTGCCCGGCCGCCGACGAGCCGACGGCGATGCCCAGCCCGATGGCGCCGTTGAGCCAGGTGAACGCCTCGGTGCGGGCGGTGGCGGGCACCAGTCCGTCGATGATGGTGTAGCCGGTGATCACGACGGGCGCGATCACCAGCCCGGCCAGCGCCGCCGCGCCGTACAGCAGGGGCAGGGAGCCGGCGAGGACGAGGGCGCTGGTCGCGGCGGCGAGCAGGACGAGCCCGCAGCCGAGCCGGACGGTCGCGGGGACGCGCCAGCGCACGGCCCCGTACAGCAGCCCGCCGGCCAGGCTCGCGCCGGAGAACGCGCCGTAGACGGGTCCGGCGGAGGCGGCGGTGCCCAGGGCCTCGGTGAGCGAGGTGATGCCGACCTGGAGGCTGCCGAACACCGACCCCATCGCGAGGAAGGCGGTCGCCAGCAGCGCCACGCCGCGCAGGCGCAGCACCCCGGCCGCCCGCCCCGGGCCGGGCGAGGCCGCCGAGCGGGCCGAGCCCGGCGGGGCGGCGGTGCGCACGGCGGCGAACGTGAGCGTGCCGGTGACGACGAGCACGAGCGCCACCAGCAGCGCCACCACCGGCGAGTACGACGTCGACAGGGCGACGAGGACGACCGGGGCGAGGGTGAAGGTGAGCTCGTCGGTGACGGACTCGACGGCGAAGGCGGTGTTGAGCTCCGGGCCGCTGAGCCGGTGCGCCCATCGGGCCCTGACCATCGCGCCCACCTGGGGCGCGCTCGCGCCGGTCAGCGCGGCGGCGGCGACCAGCAGCGGCACGGCGGCGTGGGCGGCGGCCAGCGCCACCAGCCCGCCGAGTGCCAGCGCGTGCGCGGCGACCTGCGGGACGAGGACCCTGGCCTGGCCGTGGCGGTCGGCGAGCCGGCCGAAGCGGGGCCCGGCGAGGGCCTGGGACACGGCGGCCGCCGCGGCGGCGACGCCCGCCGGCCCGTAGGCGCCGGTGGACCATTCCACCAGCAGCAGGACGCCGAGCTGGGTCATCGCGAACGGCAGCCGGGCCACGAGCGCGGGCAGCAGGAAGCGCCAGGCGCCGGGCGTGGCCAGCACCGGGAGGTAGCTCTTCAAAGGGGGGTCTCCGTCCAGGTCAAGACGGAGCCGTCCCGGAGGAGCGCACCGTCTGGTGGGCTTCGACCGGGGTGATACCGGCAGGAGGGCCGGCCGCCGAGCGGTCAATCAGGCGCGTGCGAGACGCGACGGAGTCATCCTACGCGGTCGGCCCGGCCTCGCAGGCCCGGGTCCTGCTGGGCGCGAGGGCGTCCAGGCGGTCGCCGACGAGCTTGGCCAGGCCCTCGATGGTGGCGATGCCGTGGCTCTCGCCGGGCTGGTGGTCGGTCTGGACCGACAGCAGCAGGTCGCGCCCCGGCCCGGTGACGCGGCCGTAGCTGGTGACGGCCCAGGTGTTGTGCACGAACGGCCGGGGCGTCCAGCCGTTCTTGAGCGCCACCCGGTCGCCGGGCCTGGCGGCGGCGCTGACGCCCCAGTCCTGGTCGCGGTGGACGCGGCCCATCAGCCCGAGCACGTGCTCCCGGTCGGCGGCCCGCAGTCCTCTGCCGCCTTCGGCGAGCAGTTTGAGCAGCTTGACGCGGTCGGCGGGCGTGGTGGTGGTACCGCCCCAGTAGCGGCCCGCTCCGGGCGTCGTCTCGCGCAGGCCGAGCTTGCGGTAGAAGGCGGCCAGCCCGGGGCCGCCGCCGGCCCGCCACCACAGCGTGTCGGCGGCCTGGTTGTCGCTCTCCCTGATCATGCGCGCGGCCAGGTCGCGTTCGCTGCCGCGCAGCGGCTGCTTCCGGCGGGCCAGCAGGGCCATGAGGATGTCGACCTTGGACCCGCTGGCGGTGATCATGCCCCGTTCGTGCGCGCGGTGGCCGATCGTCACGCCGGAGACCAGGTCGAGCGCGCTGTAGGCGACGCGCCCCGGCCTGCGGTCGAGGTAGCGGGCCACCTGGCGTGTCAGCCTGGCCTTGGCCGTCCGGCCCGCCTTCGCGTCGGGCAGCGTCAGCACGCACCGGGCCGCCGCGGCGGGCAGCCGCGCCGCCACGCCCGCCGAGCCCCGCACGGGCGCCGCGGCCTCGCTCTCGCACCCCGTCACCAGCAGCAGAACCGCCACCGCGGCCCATGATCGCGCACGCACGCCCTACCCCCCGTGATCTCACCGGGGGTCAGCCGATCTCCTGCCCAGCCGCCGCGCGCGCCAACCCTAGAGGTGCTCGCGCAGGAACCCGGCCGTCGCCTCGACGGCCTGCGTCACGTACGGCTCGCGGTCGTAGAGGTCGACGTGCTGCTTGGCGTCGATCCAGACGAGCCGCTTGGGCTCGTCGAGCCGCTTGTACGCCTCCTCGGCGCCCTCCGGCGAGCAGAACCGGTCCACGACGCCGTGCACGATCAGCGCCGGGCGGGGCGACAGGAAGTCGGCGCCCATCATGTTGTCCATCGTGACCAGCTCGCGGACGCTCGCCCGGGTGACCCGGTTCTCCCAGTGGGGGGACGCGGAGCGGTCGGTCCCGTAGTAGGCGTACGGCTCGTCGCCGGGCATGGCGGCCTCGCCCTCCTCGGCCACCGCGGGCAGGTAGGCGACCGGCCCGCCCTGGTCCTGGCGCTCCAGCACCTCGGCGAACGAAGCCAGCACCGCCGCGTAGTCCATGCCCGACCGCATCGCGTACGGGTTGTTGTAGGCCCCGGCGATGCCCGCGAACGCCTTGACGCGGGGGTCGAAGGCGGCGAACTTGAGCGCGTAGCCGCCGCCCAGGCAGATGCCCACGGCCCCGATCCGGCCGGGGTCGACCTCGGGCCGGGCGCGCAGGAACGACACCGCCGCGCGCAGGTCGTGCAGCTTGCCCTGGGGGTCCTCGTGGCAGCGCGGCTCGCCGCCCGACTCGCCCCAGTTGCGGTGGTCGAAGGCGAGCGTGACGAAGCCCTCGGCGGCCAGGCGCTCGGCGTAGAGCCCGGTGACCTGGTCACGCACGCCCGTGAAGGGGCCGGTGAACACGAGGGCGGGGTGCGGCCCCGGCCCGCCGGGCACCCGCAGGTCTCCCACCAGCACGACGCCGTCGACGGCGAACTCGACTCTCATGCTCCCAGTGTGACGCGGAACGCCCGCGGCGCGGGGCCGCGGGCGTCGCGATCAGGAGTCGAAGCCGAGCCCCATCCGGTCCAGGGTGCGCAGCCACAGGTTGCGCCTGCCCTGGTGCTGGTCAGCCTGGGCGATGGACCAGCGGGTGAACTGGATCACCCCCGACCGCACCGGCTCGGGCGGGAACGGGACGGGCTTCTCCTTGACCATGCGCAGCTCGGTCCGCTCGGTCCGCTCGCCGGAGAGCAGGTCGAGCATGACGTTGGCGCCGAAGCGGGTGGCGCCGACGCCCATGCCGGTGTAGCCGGTGGCGTAGGCGAGCCTGCCGCCGTGCGCCTGCCCGTAGAAGGCGCTGAACCGGCTGCACGTGTCGATCACGCCGCCCCACCGGTGGGTGAAGCGCACCTCGTCGAGCTGCGGGAACGTGGTGTAGAAGTGCCCGGCGAGCTTGACGAACGTCTCGTCGCGCTGGTCGTACTCGGCCTTGACCTGGCCGCCGTTGTAGTAGACGGCGTCGTAGCCGCCCCACAGGATGCGGTTGTCGTCGGTCAGCCGGTAGTAGTGGAACTGGTTGGCCGAGTCGCCGACGCCCTGCCGGTTGCGCCAGCCGATCTCGGCGAGCTGGGCGTCGCTGAGCGGCTCGGTCATCAGCGCGTAGTCGTACACCGGCACCACGAAGTGCTTGAGCCGGCGCAGCAGCGGCGGGAAGACGCCGGTGCCGAGCGCCACCCGGCGGCCGGACACGGCGCCCCGGGGGGTGCGCAGCTCGATCGTGACGCCGTCGTCGTGCATCGAGCGGACCGGGCTGCGCTCGTACACCCGCACGCCGAGGCGCACGCACGCGTCGCGCAGTCCCCAGGCGAGCCGGGCCGGGTCGAGCATGGCGCAGCCGCTGCGCTCCCACAGCCCGCCCAGGTAGGTGGGCGAGTTGACCTCGGCCCGGACCTGGTCCTGGTCGAGGGGCACGTAGTCGAGGCCGAGCCGGTCGATGACGTCGAGGTTCTCCTGGAGAGCGTCGAGCTGCCACGGCTCGGTGGCGACGTTGAGCTCTCCGGTGCGTTCGAAGGAGCAGTCGACGCCGTAGCGCTCCAGCGTCCGCTCGATCTCGTCGAGGTTGTCGGCGCCCATGCGCTCCAGCCGGTCGATCTCGTCCGGCCAGCGCTCCAGCCCGTTGGACAGGCCGTGGGTGAGGGTCGCCATGCAGAATCCGCCGTTGCGGCCGGATGCCGCCCAGCCGATGCGGCGGCCCTCCAGCAGGACGACGTCCTGGCCGGGGTCGCGTTCCTTGGCCATCAGGGCCGTCCACAGCCCCGAGAAGCCTCCGCCGACGACGACGAGGTCGGCGGTGGTGTTGCTGTCGAGCCGCGGTCGCGGCTCGGGTCTGGCCGGGCTGTCCAGCCAGTACGGCTTGCGCTCCGCGTCAGCCAGCGCCTTCAGCGGATCCACAAATCCCACTTCCCTTACGGTGTCTTAATTTGTGAAATTGCGGGACCAAATTGGTGATCACGCGCGGGTTCCCCCCGCCGGAATCCGATCTCGCCTCCCTGTTCTGGGTCGGAAACTGCTCGTGGCCGAGAAGTACGTGTCACATCCGGCGGCGGGCGGCGACCGCGTTGACGATCGCGATCAGCACGCCGATGCCGAAGATCAGCGTACCCATCACGTTCACCTGCGGAGGAATGCCCGTCTTCACCGACCCGATGATCCACAGCGGGAACGTCGGGGTGGAGCCGTTGACGAAGCTCGTGACGACATAGTCGTCGATGGACAGCGCGAACGCCAGCATCGCCCCGGCCAGCACGCCGGGCATGATCGACGGCAGCGTGACCTGCCGGAACGTGCCCCACGCGGACGCGCCGAGGTCCTTGGCCGCCTCCTCCAGCGCCGGGTCCAGCGTGACGACCCTGGCCCGGACCGTCACGGTCACGAACGACAGCGAGAACAGCACGTGCGCGATCGTGATCGTCATCGCGTCACGCCAGACGCCGGCCGAGACGAACAGCGACAGCAGCGACGCGCCCATGACCAGCTCGGGCGTGGAGATCGCGGCGAACACCAGGAAGTTCGTCGCGCCCCGGCCGCGGAAGCGGTGCCTGCCGAGCGCCAGCCCCAGCGTCGTGCCGAGCACCACGGTGATGACGGTGCTGGCCAGCGCGATCTTCAGCGAGTTCGCGAGCGCCTCGGTCAGGCCCTCGATCGCGAACAGCTCCTCGTACCAGCGCAGCGTGAAGCCCTGCCAGCTCGCGTTGGACTTGCTCTGCTTGTCGTTGAAGCCGAACAGCACCATGACCGCGATCGGCGCCGACAGCCAGGCGATGATGAGCCAGGTGTAGGCGTGCAGCAGCCGGTCGCCCAGCCTGCCGCCCCTCATCGGGCCGCCGCCTCGAGGACGTTCTCGGTGCCCAGCACCCTGGCGTACGCGAAGATGCCCACCAGCAGCACCGCCATCAGCGTGAACGACAGCGCCGAGGCCGTCGGGTAGTCGTTGTTGACCAGGTACTCGGTCTGGATGATGTTGCCGATCATGGTGTTGCCGGTGCCGCCGAGCACCTGCGCGTTGACCGGGTCGGCCGTCGCCGGCACGAACGTCATCAGCACCCCGGCGAACACGCCCGGCAGCGACAGCGGCAGCACCACCTTGCGGAAGGCCGCCCCGCGCGTCGCGTACAGGTCCTGGGCCGCCTCCACCACGCGCGGGTCGACCCGCTCCAGCGCCACGTAGATGGGCAGGATCATGAACGGCAGCCAGTTGTACGTCAGCCCCGCCACCACCGCGAACGCCGTGGCGAGCACGTGGAAGCCGGCCGGCAGCAGCCCCCACGACTTCAGCGTGCCGAGCAGGACGCCGTCGTCGGCCAGCAGGAAGCCCCACGAGATCGTGCGCAGCACGAACGACACGAAGAACGGCAGCAGCAGCAGGAACAGGTAGACCGACTTGCGGCTGCCGCCCTTGAACGCGATCCAGTACGCCACCGGGTAGCCGATGACCAGCATCGCCACCGTGGCGCACGCCCCGTACACGAGGGAGCGGACGAGCTGGGTGCTGTAGCCGCCGATGGCGTCGCCGTAGTTGGAGACGCTGAACGTCATGACGAAGCCGTCGATCACGTTGCCGGTCTGCAGCGACACCGATGCCATCGCGGCCAGCGGCACCACCAGGAAGATCGCCAGCCACATCCAGCCCGGCAGCGCGAGCAGGTAGGGGGTGAGACGTCGCATCGGCCTAGGCCTGGGTGATCGACTGGAAGATCGGGTTGAACACCTGCTCCTGCGCCGTGGTCAGCTTGGTGTAGTTGCGCAGCTTGGCGTAGTCGGCCTCGGTGGGGAACATCAGCGGGCTGTCGGCCATGTCGAGCAGCGCCTGCTTGTCCTCGCCCGAGGCGGTCCCGGCCTTCTTGCGCAGCAGGTCCTGCACGGCGGGCACCGGCGTGACGAACTGGATGAACTCATCCAGCTCGGCGGCGATCTCCGGCTTGTAGAAGTAGTCCATCAGCGTCATGGCGTCGACCGGGTTGGCGGCGTTCTTGGGGATGAGCATGTTGTCGGTCCAGATCGTGCCGCCCTCCTCGGGCACGTAGAACTTGACCGGCTCACCCGCGAGCTGCCGCTGGAACACGTCGCCCGACCAGGCCATGGTCAGCCACACGTCGCCCCGGGAGACGGCGTCGATGTAGTTCTGGTCGTAGTACTTGCGCACGATCCCGGCCTCGCGCTGCGCCTTGAGCTTCTCGCCGGCCCGCTTCCAGTCGTCCTCGGTGGACTTCTCCGGGTCGACGCCGAGGGCGATCATGCCGAAGTTGCCGATCTCCTGGGCGTCGGCCATCATGCCGACCCGGCCCTCGTACTTGGCGTCGAACAGCGCCTCGATGCTGGTCAGCTCGTCCTTGACGTACTTGGTGTTGTACGCGATCCCGGTCACGCCGGAGGCGTAGGGCATCGTGTAGACGTTGCCGGGGTCGTAGGAGCGCTCCTTGTACTTGGCGCCCGCGTTGGCCTGGAAGTTCGGCATCCTGCTCTGGTCGAGCGCCACCGCGTAGCCGAGCTCGATCATGTGCTGGAGCTGGATGCCGTTGGTCATCACGACGATGTCGTAGCCCAGCGACTGGCCCGCCCGCAGCACCGGGTCGGCCTTGCCGAAGAACTCCGCGTTCTCGTTGATGTCCTCTTTGTACTCGTAGGAGATGCCGGTCTCCTGCTGGAACTTCTTCAGCGGCCCGTGGTCCTCGGGCATGTACTCGGGCCAGTTGGCGAAGACGACCTTGCCGTTCTTCTTCTGCTTGGCCCAGAAGTCCTTGACGGCGTCGGGCTTGGGGGGCGCGGCCTTCTGGCCCTGAACGCCGCAGGCGGCCAGCGCGAGCCCGGCGGCGGACAGGCCGGCCAGCCTGAACGCGTCGCGGCGGGTGCGGGGCTGGGTCATCCCTCTGACGAGGGCGGGGGTGTGCAGGCGGTCCATGATGTGCTATCGACTCTCCATCACGTAGGAGTGGCGCGCCTGCCACGACAGCCACACGGAGTCGCCCCGCTCCGCGGTGGTGGTCGCGTCCTGCGCGTTCTGCTGGAACACCGTGATCTCGGCCCCGTCGGCGAGGGTCACGGCATAGCTGGTGTAGGTGCCCAGGTAGACGACCTCCGCCACGGTGCCCGGCAGCGCGCTCAGCTCGCCGTCGGGCTTGTCCGCGGAGATGCGGATCTTCTCGGGCCGGATCGTCACCGACACCACGCCGTCGTGGCCGGGCACCAGCACCCGGCCGCCGCCGGTCTCCAGCACGCCGCCGGCCGCGGTGCCGGACAGCAGGTTGGAGGTGCCGATGAAGCCCGCCACGAAGGTGCTGGCGGGCCGCTCGTAGATCTCGCGCGGCCCGGCGAGCTGCTCGACGAGGCCGTCGTTCATGACCGCGATGCGGTCGCTCATGGTCAGCGCCTCGCTCTGGTCGTGCGTCACGTACACGAACGTGATGCCGACCTCGCGCTGGATGCGCTTGAGCTCCAGTTGCATCGCCTGGCGGAGCTTGAGGTCGAGCGCGCCGAGCGGCTCGTCGAGCAGCAGCGCGCGCGGCCGGTTGACCAGCGCCCGGGCCAGCGCGACCCGCTGCTGCTGCCCGCCGGACAGCTCGCGCGGGCGGCGCTTCTCCCGGCCGCCGAGGTCGACGATCTCCAGCATCTCGCCGACCCGCCGCCGGATCTCCTCCTGCGGCGTCTTCTTCTGCTTCAGCCCGAAGGCCACGTTGTCCCACACGCTCATGTGCGGGAACAGCGCGTAGGACTGGAAGACCATGTTCACGTCACGCCGGTTCGGCGGGACGTTCGTGACGTCCTGGCCGTGCAGCCGGACCACGCCCTTGGAGGGCTCCTCGAAGCCCGCGATCATGCGCATCGTCGTGGTCTTGCCGCACCCGGACGGGCCGAGGAGGGAGAAGAACTCCCCCTCGGCGATGTCCAGCGTCACGCCCTTGACCGCCTGGACGACCTCGCCATGTGAGAGGTATTCCTTGACAACCCCCTCAAGCTCGATCGCACTCCGCTCGATCAAACCTTGCTCGGCCATATCCAGGTTTCGTCCCTTGTACGTTATTCGCCGATGTAGTGCATGACGTGCTTGACCCTCGTGTAGTCGTGCAGGCCGAACACCGAGAGGTCCTTGCCGTAGCCGGAGTGCTTGAAGCCGCCGTGCGGCATCTCCGAGACGAACGGGATGTGCGTGTTGACCCACACGACGCCGAAGTCGAGCCGGTTCGACATCCGCATGGCCCGGCCGTGGTCGGAGGTCCACACCGAGCTGCTCAGCCCGTAGCGGACGTCGTTGGCCTTGGCCAGGGCGTCGGCCTCGTCGGTGAACGTCTGGACGGTGATGACGGGGCCGAAGACCTCGTTCTGCACCATCTCGTCGTCCTGCTTGAGGCCGTCGATGACGGTCGGGGCGAAGAAGTAGCCCTTCTCGCCCACGCGGTGACCGCCGGTGAGCACCTTGGCGTGCGCGGGGGCGCGCTCGACGAAGCCCTGCACGCGGGCGAGCTGCTGCTCGTTGTTGAGCGGGCCGTACAGCGCGTCCTCGTTGGACAGGTCGCCGGTCACGGTCGCGGCGGCGGCCTCGGCGAGCGCGGCGGCGAACTCGTCGTGGACGCTCTCCTGCACGAGCACGCGGCAGGCGGCGGTGCAGTCCTGGCCGGCGTTGTAGAGGCCGGCGACGGCGATGTCGGCGGCGGCCTTGCGCAGGTCCTTGACGTCGTCGAAGACCACGACGGGCGCCTTGCCGCCGAGCTCCAGGTGGACGCGCTTGAGGTCGTCGGCGGCGCTCCTGGCCACCGACATGCCCGCGCCGACAGAGCCGGTGATGGCGACCATGGCGGCGGTCGGGTGACCGACGACCAGGGCGCCGGTCTCGCGGTCACCGGTGACGACGTTGAACACGCCCGCGGGCAGCACGCTGCCCAGGATCTCGGCCAGCTTCAGCGTGGAGGCCGGGGTGGTGTCGGACGGCTTGAGCACGATCGTGTTGCCGGCCGCCAGCGCGGGGGCGATCTTCCAGACCGCCATCATCATCGGGTAGTTCCACGGCGTGACCTGGCCGATGACGCCGATCGGCTCGTGCCTGATGACGCTGGTGTGCTCGGCCAGGAACTCCCCGGCCGTCGGGCCCTCCAGGGTGCGGGCGGCGCCGGCGAAGAAGCGGAAGTGGTCGGCGGCGACCGGGGTCTCGTCCTCGGCCATGCGGGCGCGCGGCTTGCCGGTGTTGAGGCACTCGGCCTCGTTGATCTCGTCGGCCCGCGCCTCGATCGCGTCAGCGACCTTGAGCAGCAGGTTCGCCCGCTCCCCCGGGGTCGTCCGCCCCCACGACTCGAACGCGGCTGCCGCGGCGGCGTACGCCGCGTCGACGTCCTCAGCGCCGGAGATCGGGGCCTGGAGGTAGGCCTCCCCGGTGCACGGGTCGACGACGTCGGAGAAACGGCCGCTCTTGGCGTCCACGAACTCACCGTTGACGTAGTTCTGCAGACGGGTGGTCAAGGTGATGACCTCCTGGTGGGGTGGCTGAGATGCCGCGACTCTTACAGAGCACTTGCATCAGGACAAGGGATTTCGTGGTGAAGATATCAAATTGCTACGAATTCGCTTGACAGAGCGCCGAGAACTGACAACATGTCGCACCAGGACGGCAACCCGGCGGGAACGCCCCCGTAACGCCGGACCGCTAGGAGGATTCCTCGCCATGACGACGCCGCCTCGGGTGCGCCGCGGCTCCGGCGCCTCGCCGGGTCCGGTCGTTCTCGACGACCTGGCCAAGCAGATCATCGAGCAGCTCCAGGCGGACGGCCGCAAACCCTACGCCGCGATCGGCAAGGCGGTC
This sequence comes from Nonomuraea sp. NPDC049725, assembly GCF_040674795.1. Classification (NCBI taxonomy): domain Bacteria; kingdom Bacillati; phylum Actinomycetota; class Actinomycetes; order Streptosporangiales; family Streptosporangiaceae; genus Nonomuraea; species Nonomuraea sp. NPDC049725. The sequence continues at coordinate 46,041 of NZ_JBFANJ010000017.1, forward strand.
GGCCTGTCCGAGGCGGCCGTGCGGCAGCGGGTCCAGCGCCTCCAGGACGCCGGGGTCATGCAGATCGTCGCGGTGACCGACCCGCTGACGCTCGGCTTCCCCCGCCAGGCCATGATCGGCGTCACCTGCGAGGGCGACCTGGAGGCCGTGGCCGACGAGCTCTCGGCGATCGCGGAGATCGACTACGTGGTGCTCACGGCGGGCTCCTTCGACGTCATCGTGGAAGTGGTGTGCGAGGGCGACAGTCACCTGCTGGAGATCCTGAGCAAGATCCGCGCCATCCCGGCGGTGCGCGCCACCGAGTCGTTCGTCTACCTGAAGCTGCGCAAGCAGACCTACTCCTGGGGCACGCGCTGACCCAGGCGGGCCACCGCCCGCACCGGCGCCCCGTCGGCGCCGTCGAGCCGGATCGGCATCAGCCACACCTCGACCGCCAGGCCCGCCGCCTGCGCCTCCAGCAGCCGGTCGAGCCCGGTGAGGTTCTCGGCGATCACCGCGTGGGCGCCGCACAGCACCCGGTGCGCAGGGAAGTCCGCCGCCGGCGTCGGGTCGACGCTCAGCGCGTCGATCCCCACCGTCCGCGTCCCCGCCGCGACCAGCAGCTCCGCCGCCTCCTCGGTCAGGTACGGGTGCGCCTGGTACGCCTCGCTCCCCCAGTGGGCCGACCAGCCGGTCGCCACCAGCACGATCGGCGCCCCGGCGGGCACGGCCCCCAGGCGCTCCGGCGTGATGGCGGCCCGCGGTCCCAGCCCGCGCGCGTCCACCACCACGGCGGGCCCGGCGAAGCGGTCCAGCGGCAGGGCGTCGAGCCGGGGCAGCGTGTCGTCGACGTGGTAGGGCGCGTCGACGTGGGTGCCCGACTGCGAGCCCAGGTGCAGCCGCAGCACGTTGACGCCGTCGCGGCCGGTGGTCAGCGCGGGCTCGACGCTCACCTCGGGGTCGCCCGGGTAGACCGGCATCCCGGTGGCCAGCGGCACCGACAGGTCGACGAGCTCCCCGCTCACGCCGCCGCCTCGGCCCCCGCGATCGGCGGCACCGGGGTGTCGGCCGAGCGCACCAGGCGCGGCCCGTCGGGGCCGTAGACCTCGCGCGGCTCCGGGAAGGCGGCCAGCAGCGCCAGGTAGAGCACCGCCGCCGTGCCCAGGCCGACCGGCAGCGAGATGTCGATCCCGCCCGCCAGCCCGCCGAGCGGCCCGACGAACTGGCCGGGCAGGTTGACGAACGCCAGCGCCAGCGCCGCCGAGACGAGCCAGGCGGCCAGCCCCCGCGCGTTCCAGCCGTGGGCGAACCAGTAGCGGCCGCCTGTCTGCCTCCGGTTGAACACCTGCAACGCCTCCGGGTCGTACCAGCCCCGGCGGGTCACGTACCCCAGCATCATGATCACCATCCACGGCGCGGTGCAGGTGATGATGAGGGTGGCGAACGTGGAGATGCTCTGCGTGAGGTTGGCCGCGAAGCGGCCGACGAAGATGAACACGATCGACAGCGTCCCGATGAACACCGTCGCCCGCACCCGCGAGAAGCGCGGGAAGACGCTGGAGAAGTCCAGCCCGGTGCCGTAGAGGGACGTGGTGCCGGTGGACATGCCGCCGATCAGCGCGATGAGGCAGACGGGCACGAAGTACCAGGCCGGCGCGATGGCCAGCAGCCCGCCGACGTAGTTGGGCGCGGCCGGGTCCATGTACTCGGCGGCCTTGGCGGCGATGATCGACGCGGTGGCCAGGCCGAAGAAGAACGGCAGGATGGTGGCGATCTGCGACAGGAACGCGGCGGCCATCACCTTCGAGCGCGGCGTCGAGGCCGGGATGTAGCGGGACCAGTCGCCCAGGAACGCGCCGAACGACACGGGGTTCGACAGCACGATGAGCGCCGCCCCGATGAACGACGGCCAGAACAGCGGGTCACCGGCGGCCAGCGTCCCCGGGTAGGACGGGTCGAAGTCGCCGGCGAACGCGACCGCGCCCAGCACGAACAGCAGCGACGCCGCCGCCACCGCGATCTTGTTGACGAACAGCATGAAGCGGAACCCGTACACGCACACCACCAGCACGAGCCCGGCGAACAGCGCGTAGGCGACGCCGTAGGTGACGTCGGTGTCGGGCAGCCCCACCAGCCGGTGCGCACCGCCGACGAGCGCGTCGCCGGAGGACCACACGGAGATGGAGAAGAACGCGATCGCCGTCAGCAGCGACAGGAACGAGCCGACGATCCGGCCGTGCACGCCCAGATGCGCCGAGGACGACACCGCGTTGTTGGTCCCGTTCAGCGGCCCGAACAGCGACAGCGGCGCCAGGATGAGCGCCCCGACGGCCAGCCCGAGCACGGTCGCGGCCAGCCCCTGCCAGAACGACAGCCCAAACAGGATCGGGAAGGCGCCCAGCACGCAGGTGGCGAAGGTGTTCGCGCCGCCGAACGCGACCCGGAACAGGTCGACCGGCCGGGCGGTGCGCTCGGCGTCGGGGATGCGCTCGACGCCGTACGTCTCGATCTCGGTGATGCTCGTGCTCATGGCTTCTCCCGCAGGGCGAGCAGGCTGACCAGGTCGTAGGCGACGTGGGAGGCGGCGACGGAGGTGATCTCGGCGTGGTCGTAGGCGGGGGCCACCTCGACCACGTCCGCGCCGACGAGGTTCGTCCCGGCCAGGCCGCGCAGGATTTCCAGCAGCTCGCGGCTGGTCAGGCCGCCCGCCTCCGGGGTGCCGGTGCCGGGGGCGTGCGCCGGGTCGAGCACGTCGATGTCGACGGACACGTACAGCGGCCGGTCGCCGATCCGCTGCCGCAGCGCGTCGATCACCTCGTCGAGGCCGCGCCGCAGCACGTCGGCGGCGGTGAGGATGCCGAAGCCGAGCCGCCGGTCCTCCTCCAGATCCTTCTTGCCGTAGAGGGGGCCGCGGATGCCGACGTGGCTGAGCGCCTCGGTGTCGACGATGCCCTCCTCGACGGCCCGCCGGAACGGGGTGCCGTGCGTGTACTCGGCGCCGAAGTAGGTGTCCCACGTGTCGAGGTGGGCGTCGAAGTGCAGCAGCGCCACCGGCCCGTGCTTCCTGGCGGCCGAGCGCAGCAGCGGCAGCGCGATCGTGTGGTCGCCGCCGATCGTCACCAGCCGGGCGTCCAGCGCGTCGGCGGCGGCCTCGATGCTCTCGATGGCCTCGCCGATGTGGAACGGGTTGGCCGCGATGTCACCGGCGTCGGCCACCTGGACCCGCTCGAACGGGGAGACGTCCAGGCCGGGGTGGTAGGGCCGCAGCAGCCGCGACGCCTCGCGCACGGCCGACGGGCCGAACCGGGCGCCGGGCCGGTAGGAGACGCCGCTGTCGAACGGCACTCCGACCACGGCCACGTCGGCGCGGCCCACCTCGTCGAGGCGGGGCAGACGGGCGAAGGTGGCGGGTCCGGCGAAACGCGGGACCCGGGCGGAGTCGACGGGGCCTGTGTGCATGCACGCAGTCAACGTCACGCCGCTGACCTGCGGCAATTGGGCGATTCACGAAGTACTACGGTGGGGGTTGTGGCTGAGCACAAGGTGACGGTCGAGGATCTGCTGCGCTCGCCCGCGCTCCAGCTCCGCCTGCTCGCCGGCGAGGCCGGGGTGGGGCGGTCGGTGTCGTGGGCGCACGTGAGCGAGCTGGACGACCCGACGCCGTGGCTGCTCGGCGCCGAGGTGATCATGACGACGGGCATCGGCGTGCCACGCGCGGCGGCCCGGCAGCGCGCCTACCTGGAGCGGCTGGACGACGCGGGCGTCTCGGCGCTGGCGCTGTCGGCGCAGCTCCACGTGCCGCCGCTGCACGAGGCGTTCTTCGAGGCGGCCGAGGCGCGCGGGATGCCGGTGCTGGAGGTGCCGCTGGCGGTGCCGTTCATCGCGATCGCCCAGGAGGTGGCCGCGGCCGTGCAGGAGGACGCCCGGCACCGGCTGGGCGCGCAGTTGCAGGTGTTCGGCGCGCTGCGCTGGCTGGCCGCCGAGGACCTGGACACGGCCACGCTGTTCAAACGGCTGGAGCGGCTGTCGGGCTACGACGTCTACCTGTGCACGCCGCAGGGGCGTCCGCTGCTGCCCGGGGTGCCCGTGCCGTCGCTCGACGCGCTGCCGTCGGCCCCCGACGCGCCGCCCACGATCCCGGGCGGCTTCGCGCTGCCGGTGCCCGCGCCCGGCGGCCCGGCCGGGTTCCTGGTGGCCTTCGAGCGGGAGGGCGCCAGGCCCGCCGGGCTGGCCGTGGTGCAGCACATCGCCACGGTCGCGGCCCTCCAGGTGGCGATGGCCAGGCACGAGCGCGAGACGCTGCGCCGCGAGGGCGCCGAGACGCTGGCCGAGCTGCTGCAGGACGTGCTCGACCCGGCCACGGCCCGCCGCCGCCTGGCCCGGCTCGGCCTGGCCGCCGACGGGGAGACGGTCCTGATAGTCGTACGGGGCGCGGCCGACGACGCGCTGCGCCGGGCGCTGGCCGACCATCCGCACCTGATGCTGCGGCGCGGCAGCGACCACTACGTGCTCGGCGCCCCCGGGCTGGGCGACGCGCTCACGGCGCCGGCCGGGGCGCGCACCGGGGTGAGCAGGCCGTTCGCGGCGGGCGGCTCCACCCGGGTGGCCAGGCGCGAGGCCGTCTGGGCCGCCGACCGGGCCGCCGCGTCAGGCCGGCCGCTCGTCCACTACGGCGACGACACCACCGGCCGGTGGCTGCCCGACGACGCCGACACGCTCACCGCGCTGGTGGACGACGTGCTGGGCGAGGTGCTCGCCTACGACGAGGCGCACGACTCACGGCTGCTCGCCTCGGTGCGCACCTGGATGGAACGCGACCGCCGCACCGAGGACGCGGCGGCCGCCCTGCACGTCCACCCCAACACGCTCGCCTACCGGCTGCGCCGCTTCGCCGCCCTGACGGGCCGCGACCTGTCGTCCAGCGCCGCCTTCGCCGAGGTCTGGCTGGCCCTCCAGGCGGCCCGCCAGCTCGGCCTGCACGACTAGGAGAGCTGCACCGTCGCGATCTCCCAGGCAGACAGCGGCAGCCGCAGCACCCCGCCGGTCACCGGCACCTCCGCGCCGGGACGCCCGCGCAGGTCGGCGAGGCGCGCCCGGGTGAACCCGCCCTCGACGACCGCCTCGGTCGCCTCGTCCGTGAGCGCGACCACGCGCAGCTCCTGCCACCCGTCGCGGACCCGCAGCGACGTCATGACGACGCCGTCACCGGCCACCGACAGCCCCGCGGCGGGCGCGGGCAGCGGCAGCGCCGGGTCGCCGGTGCCCGCCACGGCCAGCAGGTCGTGCCGGAACGTCTCGGCCGCCTCCGGCACCGCCTTCCAGGTGCCGCTGTAGGGCATCAGCGCCAGCTCCACCGAGCGCAGCCCGCGCGACTGCGCCGCCGGGGTCGGCAGCTGCGGCCCGGCGGGCTCGGGGCGCAGCACGTGACGGTTGCGCGACAGGAAGCCGATCGAGCGCAGCAGCGTGAGCGCCAGCTCCTTCCCGTCGTCGACCAGCTCGTACTCGGTGACGTGCTCCAGCAGCGCCGCCACTCCCCCGGCCGCCACCCACGAGGAGGCGGGGAACGTCGGCAGCGGCTCCTCGCCACAGCCGCCCTCGGCGTCCAGGCCGCGCGTGACGACGGCGAACTGCCCCTCGGCGTGCGACCGCGTCGCCCGCTCGGGCAGCGGCACGTGCAGCCGCACCCGGTGGTCGGCGCACCGGTTGTCGAACTCCACGGTCAGCCGCGCGAACGGCTCGCCCGCGCGCAGCTCGACCCGGGTGCGCACGGCGATCTCCTCGGTGACCTCGGTACGCGACTGCGCCGGGATCTCCGGGGTGCCGTCGATCCCGTCGCCGGCGGCCGGCCACTGGTAGGTGCGCCACACGTCGAACGCCGCCACCAGCGGCCCCGAGCACACCTTCGACACGTGCACCGACTCCGGGTCCTGCACGACGCGGTCGTGGGCCGGAGGCGCGTAGTTGTAGCTGTCGCCCACGTCGCCGCCGTCGACGATCCGCCCCGCCCCGGTCAGCGTGACGCCGTCGGCGCTGGTCAGCGTGAGCGTGCCGTCACGCGCCACCTCGACGTTGAGCAGCCCGTTGTCGAGCATCCGCTCCTCGGCGCGCACCGGCACGAACGGGTCGCCGGACGGGGCCCCGGCCACCTCCGAGTAGGGGGCGGTGCGCACCGCGGCGTGGCCGAGCGGCGGCGTGCTCACGTACGCGGCCAGCGTGCGGCGGGCCTCGGCGAGGATGCGGACGCGGGTCACGCCCTCCAGCGCGCCGCGCACCTGGCCCACGTTGAAGGCCGCGCTCGACTCGCGGGCGACGGTGAAGGTCAGCACGCCGTCGTCGACCGACCAGCCGGTGATGTGCTGGCCGTACAGCTCGGTGCCGTGGATGAAGGTCAGCGCGGTGGCCGGGTCCATCTCCTCGTCGAGCAGCAGTGTCGGGGCGTACTCCAGCGGCTGGAGCGGGACCTTGACCCCGTCGGCGTCGAGCAGCGGGTCGCTGCCGGCCACGTTGATCGCCACGACGCCGCGTCTCGGGGCGGGCGTCGGGTTGACGACGAGCACGGCGCCGGACGGCACCGTTCCGGCCAGCCGGGCCGTCACCATGTCGCGCACGGCCTGGCCCAGGTGCTCGGCCTCGGCGATGCGGGCCGCCACCTGCTGGGCGGTCTCGTCCACGCCGCAGCCGGTGACCGAGTCGTGGCCGCTGGCGTCGACCAGCCGCCACCAGGCCATGTCGAGGAAGCGGCCGGGCCACTCGCCGCCCCAGAGCGCGGCCAGCGGCTCGGCGTAGCGCTCGACCATCCGCTCGGCGCGGCCCATCGCCTGCTTGACGTGGGCGCGTACGGAGATCACGCCCGGCAGGATGTTGGCCCGGGCGTGCGAGCGCAGCTCGCCGGTGACGCGGGGCAGCCCGGTAACGTCGGCGGAGTGCGCCTCGATGTAGCCGGACAGGGTGTCCATGCGGGCGCCGAGCTGCTTGACCATGTCGGGCAGGCCGCGCACCGGGGCCGAGTGGTCGGTGCCGTACATGGCCAGCAGCGGCCCGTCGGGACCGTGCCAGCCGCGCATGGTGCGGACGAACGCGGCGCCGCGCTCGCCGAGCTGGGCGGGGTCCTCGAACAGGTGGGCGCCGTTGCCGTAGCCGCCTGCGGGCAGGTACTGGGCCCGGATGGCGGTGCCGTCGGGCGCGACCCAGGCGAAGGCGTCGGTGGTGACGGACGCGGGCACGCCCCGGTAGACGCAGGCGTGCAGCAGCCCGGCCCGCCTGAGGATCTGCGGCATCTGCGCGGTGTGCCCGAACATGTCCGGCAGGTAGCCGACGGCCATCGCGCCGCCGAGCTTGTCCGCCCTGGCCATGCCGAGCTCCAGGTTGCGCACGATGTTCTCGCCGGAGCACAGGAACTCGTCGAGCAGGATCTGCCACGGCCCCACCGCCAGCCGCCCGGACTCGACCAGGGCGGCGATCCGGTCGCGGTTCTCCGGGCGCACCTCCAGGTAGTCGTCCACGCAGGCGAGCTGCCCGTCGAGCGTGAAGTGGTAGTCGGGGTCCTTCTCCATCGTGTCGAGCACCTCGTCCAGCAGCGCCACCAGCCGCAGCCGGAAACGCTGGAAGGGCTCGTACCACTCGCGGTCCCAGTGGGTGTGCGGGACGACGACGATCTCCGCGGTCATGCGGCTTCGCCTCCGATCGGCAGGTCGTGCTGGACGGCGTAGCGGGCGGCGATGCGCTGGGCGGTGACGATGTCCTCCAGCGCTCCGGCGGCGTCGGTCAGCGGCGGCTTGCCGTCGTTGACGAACGCGTGGAAGGCGGCCAGCTGCACCTCGAACGCCTCGGTCACGTCACGCCACTCGGTGCGGCTCTCGCCGCCGGACACGACGGTGAGCGTGGTGGGCGCGTTCATCAGGTAGGGCGAGGGGAAGACCAGCTCCAGCGAGCCGCTGTCGTGGTGGATGACCACGCTCTCGCGGTAGGCCGGGTAGTCCTCCAGGTAGTGCCAGCGGATGGCGAACCGGCCGGCGGCGGGCAGCGGCCCGGAGATCTCGATCGACCCGGGCGCCTCCCCCCACGTCTCGACGTACGCGATCTCGTGGGGGGAGCCGGTGAAGCGGCGCAGCAGCGACAGGTCGTGACAGATCGACCCGAGCGCCACCCCGTACAGGGAGCGCACGGCGGCGGGCGCGGACTCGCCGAGCGCCTTCGACACCAGGCCGTCCTCGGCCGCCCGCAGCGAGGCGAGCAGCTCCGGGGACACGTCGCGGGCCTGGGTCAGGTTGGCGAAGGCGAGCTGCGACTCCCCGCTCGGGTGCAGCACGGTCACCTCGACCGACCGGATCCGCCCCGGGCCGCCGAGCTCGGCCAGCAACTCCTCAGCCCGGCGCACGGCCGGGTCGTACTGCTTCATGTAGCCGACCATGAGCCGCCCCTCGGGCAGCGCGTCCACCTCGGCGCGGGTCAGCGCCAGCGGCTTCTCGCACAGCACGGCGTAGCCGGCCGCGAGCGCCTGCCGCACGGTCTCGCCGTGGGAGCCGGAGGCGAGCACGAGCACGGCGTCGAAGCCGCCGGCCTCCAGCATCCGGGCGAGTTCGGTGTAGCGGCCGGGGGCGCCGAGCCGGTCACCCACGGCGTCGGCGAGCGTCCGCGACAGGTCGCAGACGGCCGTCACCTCGAACAGATCTCGGCGGCGCGACAGCAACGGCACGTACACCGCTTGCGTGACGGCTCCGCACCCGACAAGCGCGATCTTCAAACCCGCTCCTCCAGCATGGTCTCAACCAGCCAGCCCCTCCGGCGTGGCCTCAAAGTCCGAGTTCCCGTAGCTTCTCGCGATTGGCAGCTTGATCGGCGATGTTCCGCTCAACTGACCGGCGTCCGGGCAGCGTGTCCTGCTCGATGATGACCCAGCCCTGGTAGCCGATCTCGCCGAGCGTGCTGATCACTCCGGGCAGGTCGAGCTCGCCCTCGCCGAGCGGCGCGAAGCCGCCGCGGCCCATCAGCTCGCGCAGGTCCACGCCGTCGGCCAGGGCCTGGGCGAGGATCGCGCGGTCGCCGTCCTTGACGTGGACGTGGCCGACGCGGCCCGACCAGTCGCGCAGCGCGGTCACCGGGTCGCCGCCGGCCAGCAGCAGGTGGCCGGTGTCGAGGCAGAGCTGCACGTCGGTCAGCTCCAGCAGCCGCTCGACGTCCTCGGGCGTCTCGACGTACGTGCCGAGGTGGTGGTGGAAGGCGGGCTCGTAGCCGCGGTCGCGGCAGCGCTGGGCCGCTTCTTGGACGCGGGAGGCGTAACCGGCCCATTCGGACGCCTCCAGCCCGGGCGCGTTCCCGCCGGGGCGGGCGAAGCGCGCGGGCGAGCCGGAGCAGCCGAGCGTGGGCCGGGGCGCCAGGTGCGCGGGCGCGGCCGGGGCGGCGTCGAACACGTCGAGCGTCGCGTCGAGCGCGGCCAGCCCCTGCTTGAACGCCTCGGCGTCGCTGTAGCGCAGGTCGGCCCAGCCGCCCGCGAGCAGCAGCCCGCCCAGCCGCTCGGCCAGGTCGTCCTTGGTGCCGAGGTAGCCGATGGGGCCGAGGTCGATGCCCGCGTAGCCGGCGCCGGCGATCGCGCCGACCATCTCGGCGGCGGTCAGCGGCGGCGGGGCGTCGCTCAGCTCGAACACGCCGAAGCTCACCGGGGCGTTGGCGACACTGATCAGGCGCATAGAGCCATCACCTCGTTCTCGTAGGTTTCGAGTCGGTGCCGCCCTTCGGCGGCGGGCAGCAGCACGCGGTCGCCGCGGATCACCTGGCGGGCGCCGCCGGGGCGGACCAGGATGAGCCCGTCGGCGTCCAGGGCGAGCAGTTCGTCGCCCAGCCGCAGGAGCAGCGGCGCGCCGGGCCCGGCGGAGATCGCCGTACGGCCCGCCGCTACGGCGTCGAACGCCGCGCCGGGGTCCTCGGCCAGCACCCACGTGGTGGGCGAGCCGGGCAGCCCGTCGGAGCCGGGCCGGTGGAAGTCGCTGGCGCCGATCGCCACCAGGTCGGGGTGCCAGGCGTCGGCCCAGGCCAGGGGCGCGCCCCAGCGGCGGTCCCACCAGCCGGAGTGCCAGACCTCGGCGATCCTGGGCCGTTCGGTGAGCGGCTGCAGCCAGGCGCAGTCGCCGCCGAGCGGGTGGTTGATGGAGATCAGCCCGCCCGCCCGATCGGCGTGCTCGACCCAGGAGTCGGCGGGCTGACGGAAGTCGACCCAGCCGACGTCGCCGAACACGTTGGCGTGCCCCCGGTCGGTGGTGACCTCCTGGCCGGGCAGCAGCGTGATGGCCCGGCCGGCCTTGGCCAGCTCGGGGTGGTGGCTGACGGTGTTGTGGTCGGTGACGGCGAGGAAGTCCAGGCCGCGCCCCAGGGCCAGCTCCGCCAGCTCGGCGACGGTGAGCGCCCCGTCGCTGTGCAGCGTGTGGGCGTGGAAGTCGCCGGCGAACCAGCGCAGCCCGCCGACGTCCGGGATGTCGCGGCGCGGCGGGCGCTCCCCGTGCGGCGGCTCGGCGCTCTCCGGCTCGGGCACGGGCGCGGTGTCGATCTCCAGCGTGTAGTCGAGGCCCTGCGGCGGGACGCGGTGCAGCCGCAGCCACACCCGCCACTGGCCCGCTTCGAGCGCGCCGGGCAGGTAGCCGGGCGTGGCCCAGCCCGGGGTGATCGTGTAGGAGTCGCGGGCGCCGCCCGACCAGCCGCGGAACCCGCCGGGGCCGCCGCAGCCGAGGTCGAGCACGCCCTGCGACCGGTCGTAGGACAGCCGTACGGTGACCGCCGGGGCGCCCTCGGGCACCTCGAAGGGCACCTCGCGCAGGATGCGCTCCAGCCGGTCGTCCAGGCTCCAGTGCCCGCGGATCACGCTCATGCCGTCACCAGCTCGCCGTCACGGTAGACCAGCGCCCGGTCGCCCCGGGGCACCGCGTAGCCCTGCTCGCCCAGCGCCGGCTCGTGCCCCTCGGGGACGACGGCCTGCACGAGCACGCCCGACACGTCCAGGGTGACCAGATGGGAGGCCCCCAGGTTCTCCAGGATGACGACGCCGCCGGTCAGCGACCCGTCGACCGGCTGCGCCGAGTAGGTCATGTATTCGGGACGCACCCCGTACACCAGTTTCTCCCCCTCGGTCAGGAGTCCTTCCGCGGAGGCGGGGACGGGCAGCTTGCACCCGGCCACCTCCAGCGTGTCACCCCTGACGACGGCGTCCAGCAGGTTCATCGGGGTGGAGCCGATGAAGGCGGCCACGAACGTGTTGGCGGGCCGCTGGAACACCTCGGCGGGGGTGCCGATCTGGCGGATGTGCCCGGCCTCCATGACCGCCATGCGGTCGGCCATCGCCAGCGCCTCGGCCTGGTCGTGGGTGACGAAGACGGTCGTGACGCCGAGCTCGCGCTGGAGCTTCTTCAGGAACGTGCGCGCCTCCAGCCGCAGCCGGGCGTCCAGGTTGGACAGCGGCTCGTCGAACAGGAACGCCTGCGCCTGGGTGGCCATGACGCGGGCCAGCGCGACGCGCTGCTGCTGGCCGCCGGAGAGCTGGCCGGGCCGCCGGTCCATGAGCTGCTCCAGGCCGAGCCTGGCGCCGACCTCGGCGGCCTTGGCGAGGCGGGCGGCCTTGGGGACCTTCTTGATGCGCAGCGGGTAGGCGATGTTGTCGCTGACGTCCATGTGCGGGAACAGGGCGTAGTCCTGGAAGACCATGGCGATGTCGCGTCCGCCCGGCTGCACGCCGGTCACGTCCCGCCCGCCGATCACGACGGCGCCGCCGGTGGCGGTCTCCAGCCCGGCGATCGTGCGCAGCAGCGTGGTCTTCCCGCAGCCCGAGGGGCCGAGCAGGGCGAAGAACTCGCCGTCGGGGACGGTCAGGTCGAGCGAGTCGAGCGCCTTCACCCCGCCGGGATAGACCTTGGTCAGGCCCCGAAGTTCGATAGCGGCCATTTAGCGCTTGATCCCTCCGTGGAAGCGGAAGCCGTACTTCTTGCTGACGAACAGGTACATGAGCACGACCGGTACCGAGTAGAGCAGGCCGAAGGTCGACAGCACCCTGAGGTTGGCCTGGCCGCCCTCGGTGTAGAGGGTGTACATGATCACCGCGGCCGGCTGCTTCTCCACGTCGCTGAGCAGCAGGAACGGCATCAGGAAGTTGCCCCACACGTTGGCGATCGTCCACACCGCGATCGTCGCCAGGCCGGGCCGCACCACGGGGGTGACCACGTGGCGGACGATCTGGAGCGGCGAGGCGCCGAACACCCGCGCCGACTCCTCGTAGGACTTCGGCGTGGCGTCCATGAAGTCCTTGATCATGAAGATCGCGGCCGGCAGCAGGCCGCCGGTCAGGATGAGGATCAGCCCGGTGTGCGAGTCGATCAGGCCGAGCTCGATGGCGAGCTGGAACAGCGGCACCATCGCGGCGGTCCCGGTGATGATCGACGAGAGCAGCAGCAGCGCGTAGAGCAGCGCGTCGCGGCCCGGGATGCGCACCCGGCTGAGCGCGTAGGCGGCCAGCGCCGACAGCACCACGACGAGCAGCGCGGTGCCGATCGCCAGGATCAGCGAGTTCACCAGCGAGCCGAGCGCGTACGGGTGCTCGATGATCGTCTGGAAGTTCTCGAACGTGAAGTCCGGCATCCGGACCTCGTACGTCGGGTCCGAGGTGAACGGCGCCGCCGCCAGCCACAGCAGCGGGATCGTGAAGAAGGCCAGGAGCACCGCGATCAGCGTGTAGAAGCCGATCCGCCCGGCCCAGGTGCGGGTCATTTCTTGCTCCTGAGCAGCCGCAGGTAGAACACCGCCACGACCAGGTTGATGAGCAGGATCACGGTGGAGATCGCCGCGCCGTAGCCCAGGTCGCCGTTCTGCAGCGCGACCTTGTACACGTGCACGGCCAGCACCTCGGACTTGCCGTCGGGGCCGCCCGCCGTGAGCAGGAAGGGGCTGAAGTCGTTGAACGTCCACAGGCTGATCAGCAGCAGGTTGGTCAGGATGTGCCCGCGGATGTGCGGGAACACCACGTCACGCAACTGCTGCCAGCCGGACGCCCCGGCCAGCCGGGCGCTCTCCAGGTGCGACGGCGGCACGTTCCCGAGCGCCGCGCCGTAGAGCATCATCGAGAACGCGGTGCCGCGCCAGGTGTTGAAGATGATGATCGACAGCATCGGGTGGTCGAGCAGCCAGGCGAAGCCGGGGATGCCGAGCAGCGCGTTGAGGGTGCCGGCGTCGCGGTCGAGCAGCGCCACCCACAGGAACGACACCACGGCGCTCGGCAGGATCCAGGCCAGGATGACCAGGCCCTCGACCACGCTCTTGAGCGTGCCGCGCCGGTCCTTCAGCATCCAGGCCAGGGTGAAGCCGAGCACCACCTGCCCGATGACGGCCGAGCCCAGCACGAACTGGAAGGTCAGCCAGGTGGAGTCCCAGAACTCCGGGTCGGTGACGGCCTTGACGAAGTTGTCCAGCCCGACGAACTGCGGCTCGGCCGCGGCGGCGCCGGTCAGCCGGTAGTTCGTCAGCCCCAGGTAGATCACCCAGAGCGCGGGGAAGACCAGGAAGACCGCGATCAGCGCCAGAGCGGGCGCCACGAAGGCGCCCGCCCGCAGCCGGCCCAGGCCCGCCGCGTCGGAGCTGTAGCGGCGGGCGGGGGCCGGGCTGACGACCTCGGCCGGCTCAGGAGGCGATGTTACCTGCGCCACCGACGAGCCCTTCGAGCTTCTTCTGGTAGTCCGCGGCCGCCTGGTCGGCCGGGGTGCCGCCGGCCACCGCGGCGGTGGCCTCCTGCAGCGCGACCGACACCTGCGGGTAGAGAGCGACCGGCGGCCGGTAGGCCGTCAGCGGCAGCACCTGCTCGGAGATGTAGGTCAGCAGCGGCTCACCGGCCAGGATCTCCTTGTTGACGTCGCTGCGCGGGGTGATCCGGACGTTGCCGTCCTTGGTCTCCTCCTTCAGCGCGTCGGCCGAGAGCGTGAAGGCGAGCAGTTCGAAGGCTTCCTTCGGGTGCTTGGTGTTGGGGTTGACCGTGCGCAGCGCGCCGCCGGACATGCTGACGAAGTCCTGGCCGCGGATGCCCTTGCCGGGCTCGATGGCCGGGATCTTGGCGTAGCCGACGACCTGGTCGCGGTCGTCCATCTTGGCGACGCCGTCCTTGGGGTTGACCACGCCGCGCCAGAAGTAGTCGCCTTCGAGCAGGATGCCGATCTTGCCCTCGGCGAACTGCTGGAACGACTTGTCGCGGCCCTTGGCCTCCTGCTGGAGCTTGGGGTCGCCGAGGCCGCCGCCGTAGATCTTCTGGTAGAGGCCGAGGGTGTCCTTCAGCGGCTGGGACGCGCCGGTCCACTTGCCGTCCTTCTGCACCTCGCCGCCCGCGCCCGCGAGCAGCGGCAGCACGCCCTGCATCGTGGTGGCCTCGCCCATCGCGGTGCCGGCGTTGAGCTGGATCGGCACGGGGACGCCGGACGACTTGAGCTTGGCGGCCGCGTCGAGGATCTCCTGCCAGCTCGTGGGCTGCCAGTCGGCGGGCAGCCCGGCCTTGGTGAACAGCGTCTTGTTGAAGTAGAGGACGCGGCCGTCGGTGCCGACGGGCAGCGCGTACTTCTTGCCTTCGAAGGTGGCCAGGCCCTGCACGGCCTCGGGGATCTGCTGCCAGCCGTCCCAGCTGTCCGCCTCGGGGCCGACCAGCTCGGCCAGCGGCTTGATGTAGCCGGCCTCGGCGAACTCGCCCGCCCAGATGCCGTCGATGTCGATCACGTCCGCGCCCTTGCCTGACTTCAGGTCCAGGGAGAGCTTGGTCTTGTACTGTTCGTCGTCGACTCCGCTGGGGACGAACTTGACCGTGACGTCCTTGCCCTTGGCCTTCTGGGCCTCCTCGAACTTGGGGATCACCCAGTTGGCGATGTGGTCGGCGGCTGCCGCGTTCTTGCCGCCGGCGATGGCGTTCTGGCTGATCGTCAGCTCGATGGCGTCACCTCCGCCACCGCCGGACGACTGGCCGCACCCGGCGAGTCCCAGCGCGGACGCGGCCAACACCGCGACCACCGACCTTTTCCGCAACACCATGCAAACCCTCCGACACGTCCTAAAAGGGAGGAAGTCAGGGCCAATATGTCATGACATCCATATGACGTAAAGACCTTGCCATATCCAGGAGCGTGCCCTCATGCTGCGACTTTGCCCGTTGGGAGACGGACCGCCAGCCCGACACTATGCGACGCGTCGGCGGGGCCGCCCATCGGGGGATACGGCCAGGGCACATTGAGTAACATAGCGGACATCCGAATGTCATGACAATATGCCATAGTGTTGGGCGGAAGGCTCCATCTCTGGAGGTGCGTTGTTCGACCTGATCACGATCGGCCGCTGCGGCGTCGACATCTATCCGCTGCAGACCGGCGTGGGCCTGGCCCACGTCGAGACCTTCGGCAAGTTCCTCGGCGGCAGCCCGACCAACGTCGCGGTGGCGGCGGCCCGACACGGGCTGCGCTCCGCCGTGGTGACCGCCGTGGGCGCGGATCCCTTCGGCGAATGGGTACGGCAGGCGATCCGCGGGTTCGGTGTGGACGACGCCTTCGTGGGCACGGTCGAGGGGCCGCCCACCCCGGTCACGTTCTGCGAGATCTTCCCGCCCGACCACTTCCCGATCTACTTCTACCGGGGCGAGCATCCGCCTGACCTGCGGCTGACACCCGAGTCGCTGGACCTGGCCGCGATCCGCGAGGCGTCGGTGTTCTGGTTCACCGGCACCGGGCTGAGCCAGGAGCCCAGCCGGTCCGCGCACGCCGCCGCGCTGGAGGCCCGCACGTCCGGGTGGACGGTGTTCGACCTGGACCACCGCCCGACGCTGTGGGAGTCGCCCGAGGCCGCCCGCCGCGAGGTGCGCCGCGCGCTCGGGCACGCGAACGTGGCCGTCGGCAACCTCGACGAGGTGGAGATCGCCGTCGGCACCCGCGACCCCGAAGAGGCGGCGCAGGCGCTGCTCGACGCCGGCATGGAGGTGGCCGTGGTCAAGCTGGGCCCCGCCGGGGTGCTGGCCCGCACCAAGGACGAGCACGTCGTCGTCGAGCCCGTGCCCGTCGAGGTGGTCAACGGGCTCGGCGCCGGCGACGCGTTCGGCGGGGCGCTCTGCCTCGGCCTGGTGCGCGGCTGGCCGCTGGAACGTACCCTCCGCTTCGCCAACGCGGCCGGCGCGCACGTCGCCGCCCGCCTGGCCTGCGCCGACGCGATGCCCTCCACCGACGAGGTGCTCGCGCTCCAGACGGGAGCCCGTCCTTGAGCGACATCACGCTGCCCCGAAGCGTCGGCTACGAGCAGCTCACCCACATCCGCGCCACCCGGCCCGAGGAGATCGCCCACGCCGCGGCCCGCCGGCAGCGGCGCGGCCTGCCCGCCGAGGACGAACGCCTGCTCATCATCGCCGCCGACCATCCGGCGCGCGGCGCGCTGGCCGTGCGCGACCGGCCGCTGGCCATGGCCAGCCGCGTCGACCTGCTCGACCGGCTCCAGGTGGCGCTGGCCAGGCCCGGCGTCGACGGCATCCTGGCCTCCCCCGATGTGCTGGAGGACCTGCTCCTGCTCGGCGCGCTCGAAGGCAAGCTGGCCTTCGGCTCCATGAACCGGGGCGGGCTCCAGGGCTCGGTGTTCGAGCTGGACGACCGCTTCACCGGCTTCGACGCGGCCTCCATCGACGACATGCGCCTCGACGGCGGCAAGATGCTCTGCCGCATCGACCCCGGCGACCACGCCAGCGTGGCCACCCTGGAGTCGTGCGCCCGCGCCGTCACCGACCTGGCCCGGCGCCGGCTCGTGGCCATGGTCGAGCCGTTCTGGTCGGTGCGCTCGGAGAGCGGGGCCGTGCGCAACGACCTGTCGCCCGACGCCGTCATCCGGGCCATCAGCGTCGCCCAGGCCCTCGGCGTGACCTCCGCCTACACCTGGCTGAAGATCCCCGCGGTCGCCGAGATGGAGCGCGTCATGGCCGCCACCACGCTGCCCGCGCTGCTGCTTGGCGGCGACCCGCCCGACGTGGCCGCCGCCTACGCCGACTGGGGGCGCGCGCTCCTGCTGCCCGGCGTGCGGGGGCTCGTGGTCGGGCGCGCTCTGCTCTACCCTCCGGACGACGACGTCGCCACCGCCGTGGACGGCGCCGCGGCCCTGGTGCGAGAGGCTGGTTCATGACTTACATTCCGTACGGCAAGGCCGCCGCGGCTCCCTGGGCCGTCGAGATCACCCCCGGCCTGGCCGGGTGGGACTACTCCGGGCTGCGGATCGCCGACCTGGACGGCGCCCCGGTCGCCTTCGACACCGGCGGCGAGGAGATGCTGGTCCTGCCGCTGTCGGGCTCGTGCACGGTCACGCACGGCTCCGGCACGTTCGAGCTGTCCGGGCGGCCGTCGGTGTTCGACGGGCCGTCCGACTTCGCCTACGTCCCGATCGGCGAGCACGTCGTGCTGGAGGGCGCCGGCCGGATCGCGCTGCCGTCCGCGCGGGCCGGCCGCCGCCTGGAGGCCCGGTACGTGCCCGCGTCGGCGGTCTCCGTCGAGCTGCGCGGCGCCGGGCAGGCCAGCCGCCAGGTCAACAACTTCGCCTCACCCGAGGCGTTCGCGTGCGACAAGCTCGTGGCCGTCGAGGTGCTCACGCCGGGCGGCAACTGGTCGTCCTACCCGCCGCACAAGCACGACACCGCCGGCCCAGGCGAGGCCGTGCTGGAGGAGATCTACTACTTCGAGGTGGCCGACCAGGGCCTCGGCTACCAGCGCGTCTACGGCTCCGGACGGGGCCACGTCGACACGCTGGCCGAGGTCGGCTCCGGCGACGTGGTGCTCGTGCCCTACGGCTACCACGGGCCGTCGATGGCCGCGCCCGGCTACGACCTGTACTACCTGAACGTGCTGGCCGGACCCGCCGCCGAGCGGTCGATGGCGTTCTGCGACGATCCCCGCCACGCCTGGATCCGCGGCTCCTGGACCGGCCAGGAGATCGACCCCAGGCTGCCCTTCGGGAGGACCTCATGAGGCTTACCGTGGCCCAGGCCGTGGTCCGCTTCCTCGCCGCCCAGCGCACCGAGCGCGACGGCGTGGAGCACCGGCTGTTCGGCGGCTGCTTCGGCATCTTCGGTCACGGCAACGTCGCCGGGCTCGGCCAGGCGCTGGCCGCCCCAGGCGCGGAGCTGCCCTACTACCTCAGCCGCAACGAGCAGGCGATGGTGCACACCGCCGCCGCCTACGCCCGCGCGAGCAACCGGCTGTCGACGCTGGCCTGCACGAGCTCCATCGGGCCCGGCGCGACCAACATGATCACCGGCGCGGCCGGGGCGACGATCAACCGGCTGCCGGTGCTCCTGCTGCCGGGCGACATCTTCGCCACCCGCGTGGCCAGCCCGGTGCTCCAGGAGCTGGAGGACACGCGCTCGTACGACATCTCCGTCAACGACGCGTTCAAGCCGGTCTCCCGGTTCTGGGACCGGATCAACCGGCCCGAGCAGCTCCCGTCGTCGCTGCTGGCGGCCATGCGGGTGCTCACCGACCCGGCCGAGACCGGCGCGGTGACGCTGGCGCTGCCGCAGGACGTGCAGGCCGAGGCCGCCGACTGGCCCGCCGAGCTGTTCGCCCCGCGCGTGTGGCACGTCCCCAGGCCCCGGCCCGAACGCGCCGCCCTGGCCCGCGCCGCCGAGGTGATCAGGTCGGCCGAGCGCCCGCTGATCGTCGCGGGCGGCGGCGTCCTCTACAGCGAGGCGTCCGCCGAGCTGCGCGCCTTCGCCGAGACCTTCGGCGTCCCCGTCGCCGAGACGCAGGCGGGCAAGGGCGCGCTGCCGTACGGGCACCCGATGGCGATGGGCGCCGTCGGCGCGACCGGCACCACCGCCGCCAACGCGCTGGCCCGCGAGGCCGACGTGATCATCGGGATCGGCACCCGCTACAGCGACTTCACCACGGCCTCCCGCTCGCTGTTCGCGCCGGACGCCCGGTTCGTCAACCTGAACGTGACCGGCTTCGACGCGGCCAAGCTGTCCGGGCTCCAGCTCGTCGCCGACGCCCGCGAGGGCCTGGCCGACCTGGCCGCCGCCTGCGACGGCTGGGCCGCCCCCGCCGCCCACCGCGCCCGCGCCGCCGAGCTGTCGCGCGCCTGGGACGCGCTGGTCGACGAGGCGTACGCGCTCGACGGCTCGCCGCTGCCGCAGCCCGCGGTGATCGGCGCGGTCAACGCCGCGGCCGGCGACGACGGCGTGGTGATCTGCGCCGCCGGGTCCATGCCCGGCGACCTGCACAAGCTCTGGCGGCCCAGCGGGCCGGGCAGCTATCACGTCGAGTACGGCTACTCGTGCATGGGTTACGAGATCGCCGGCGGGCTCGGCGTCAAGCTCGCCGACCCGTCACGCGAGGTGTTCGTCATGGTGGGCGACGGGTCCTACCTGATGATGGCGCAGGAGCTCGTCACAGCCGTCGCCGAAGGGGTCAAGCTGACCGTGGTCCTGGTGGACAACTCCGGCTTCGCCTCCATCGGCCGACTCTCCGAGAGCGTCGGCGCCGAACGGCTCGGCACCGCCTACGCCTACCGGGGCGGCGGACGCTACGACGGCGGGCCGCTGCCGGTGGACCTGGCGGCCAACGCGGCCAGCCTCGGCGCCACCGTCGTGCGCGCCGGCACGCTCGCCGAGCTGCGCAAGGCCCTGGACGAGGCCCGCGCCGCCACCACGACCACGGTGATCCACGTGGTCACCGACCCGCACGTCGACACCCCGTCGTCCGAGGCGTGGTGGGACGTCCCGGTCGCCGAGGTGTCCACCACCCGGGCGGCGGGCGAGGCGCGCGGCGCGTACGAGAAGGACAAGCTGGAGCAACGCCCGCACCTGGCTCCGCCCGCTTAGCCCTCTCGGAGGGGTTGCCCCGGGCCGCGGGGGGAAGGCCTCTGAGCAGCGAAAAGGGGGGGCGGGGATGAGGCCGTGGCGGGCGCTGGGCTGGATCGCGATCATCGCGGTGGTGCTCTACTGCTACTCCATCGTGAGCACCGTGGTCCTCTCGGTGATCATCGGCCTGTTCATCACCGCCCTGCTCTACCCGCCCGCCCGCTGGCTGATGCGACGCGGGCTCAACCGGGCGCTCGCCACCACCGTCGTCTTCGTCGGCGGCCTGCTGCTGGCGGTCGGCCTGGGCGCGCTGCTCGTGCCGCCCACCATCGCCAGCGTGGCCGAGATGCACGCCAGCGTCGGCAAGGTGCTGGAGGAGCTGCACCGGTTCACCGCCTGGCTGGGGCTCGACGACCAGCAGCTGCTCCAGCAGGCGCGCGACTACTTCGCCAAGCAGGAGCACCAGATCACCACGGGCGCGATCGCCGGCGTGCGGACCGCCGGCGAGATCGTGGTGGGCGGCGTGCTGGCCGTCATCCTGGCGGTCTACTTCGTGCACGGCGGCGACCGGCTGTGGCACTGGCTGGTCGAGCTGTTCCCCGCCTCCGCGCGGCAGCGGCTCATGGAGACCGGGGAGCTGGTGTTCTCCGTGATCGGCCGCTACATCCGCGGGGTGGCGCTCGTCGGGCTCGTCGACGCGTTCTTCATCGGGCTCGCGCTGTGGATCCTCGGCGTGCCGATCGCGCTGCCGCTGGCGGTGCTCACGTTCGTCGGCGCGTTCCTGCCGGTCGTGGGGGCGTTCATGGCCGGGCTGCTGGCGGCGGTGGTCGCGTTCGTGGCCAAGGGCTGGCTGGTCGCGCTGATCGTCGTCGCGGTGACCGTGCTCGTGCAGCAGATCGAGGGCCACGTGCTGGCGCCGCAGATCTACGGCAAGGCCCTCGACCTGCCCGGCGCCGTCATCCTCGTGGCCATCACGGTCGGCAGCGTGATCGCCGGCATCACCGGCGCGTTCCTGGCCGCCCCGGTGACCTCGGTCATCGTGGCCCTGCTGAGCCACGGGCACCTCAGAGGATCCGGCACTCCGGCTCCGGCTCGCGCCTGACCGGCGCGACGGGTCGCGTAAAGATCGCCAAGGGCGCATGATGAGCCTTATGCGATGGGTCACGTTCGACTGTTTCGGCACGCTCGTCGACTGGCGGCACGGCATCCGCTCCGGCGCCGAGCTGATCGCCCCCGGTCACGGCGAGCGCCTGCTGGAGGCGTACGTCAGGCACGAGCTCGACGTGCAGGCCGAGAACCCCGCGATGCGCTACCGGCAGGTGCTGGCCGAGGCGCTGCGCCGGGCCTGCGCGCAGGAGAAGGTGACGCTCGGCCCCGACGACGCCTTCGTGCTCGGCGACACCCTGCCCTACTGGCCGGTCTTCCCCGAGGTCGGCACCGAGCTGTCGGCCGTGCGCGAGGCCGGCTGGAACCTGGCGCTGCTCACCAACTGCGACCGCGACCTCATCGCCGGGACGCTGCGCCGGCTGCCGGTGCCCTTCGACGCCGTGGTGACCTCCGAGCAGGTGGGCGCCTACAAGCCGTCGCACGCCCACTTCACCGCCTTCGAACGCGCCCACCGGCCCACCCACTGGGTGCACGTGGCGCAGAGCTACGTGCACGACCTCGTCCCGGCGCACCAGCTCGGCATCCGCCGCGTGTGGATCAACCGGCAGGGCGAGCGGCCCGCCGACCCCGCGATCCCCCAGGAGACGCAGCCCGACCTGCGCGGGCTCGTCCGGGCGATCTGAGCCGCCCTCGGGTCCTCAGGACCGCTGCTCCAGCACGTCCGCGATGCCCGCCAGGAACTCGTCCACGTCGGCGATCAGATAGCCCGCCCGGAACATCACAGTGGCGAACTTCGCCGCCCTGACCTCGGCCGCCGACACCGGGTAGTCCGTAGTGCCCCGCAGCGTGGCCACGATCCGGTCCAGGAACGCGTCGACCTCGTCCTCGTTGTAGCCGGTGCCCATCCGGCCGGGCCGGAACGCCACCCGCTCCACCCGCGCCGCCTGGCCCTCGAACCACTCCTCGCGCAGCATCTCCCCCGTCGGCTCGGCCATCGCCAGCCGGACCGGCGCCTTGGCCATCGTCTCCAGCGCCACCACGAACGCCTCCAGCGCGAAGTCGACCGCCGTCTCCTGATAGCCGCCGCGCCGCGCCCGGAACGTCGCCGTGCGCACCTCGTCGGCGGTGACGCGCTCCAGGTCGCGCGGCCCCCTGCCCAGCGTCGCCTCGATCCGCCCGATCAGCGTGTCGACCTCGACGGGGTCATAGCCTGAACGCATACCCATGACGCGTGGAAAGCGGTTCAAGCCCACTCCTCCTGAGTTCTGCCGGGGTCGCCTCCCATTGTGGAGTTCATTTATCACGACAATGCGAGCCGGGCTATACCGTTACAGCACCATGCGCCTGACCAACGTGTCCTTCCGCTACAGAAGACGTGACCAATCCGTCATCCGGGATGTCAACGCACAGGCGTCCCCCGGCGACGTGATCGAGCTGACCGGCGTCAACGGCGCCGGCAAGTCCACGCTCCTGCGCCTGCTGGCCGGGCTGCTCACCCCCACCTCCGGGACCATCGCGGACCGGCCCGCGGTCGTCGGCCTGGCCCCCGACCGCTTCCCCACCGAGCAGCCGTTCACCGTGGCCCGCTACCTCGACCACATGGCCCGGGTGCGCGGCGGCGCCCGCTGGCGGCCGTGGGCCGAACGCCTCACCATGCAACACCTGCTGGACGTGCGGCTCGGCGAGCTGTCCAAGGGCAGCGCGCACAAGGTGGGGCTGGCCCAGGCGCTGATGGGCGAGCCGGGGCTCCTGCTGCTCGACGAGCCGTTCGCCGGGCTGGACGCCGACACCCGCGACGCCCTCCCGCCGATCGTCGCCGACCTGTCCGCGCGCGGCGTCGTCGTCGTGGCCAGCGACCACCAGGGCGGGCTGCGCGGCCTGCCGTCGCTGCGCCACTGGTCGCTCACCGGCGGCCTCCTCACGGAACCCGCTGCCCCGGCGGAGCCGGTCCTGGAGACGCGGCCCGTCACGGTCGAGGTCACGGTGCCGGCCGGGGAGGTCGCCGCGTTCCTCGGCCGCATGCGCGCCGAAGGCTACGCGGCCCGCGAGCTGAGCGAGGAGACCCGATGATCGCCCTGGCCACCTTCCGCGTCGCCGCCTACGTCCGCTCCCACCGCGTCTACCAGGCGCTGCTGGCGATCCTGGCGCTGCTCGCCATCCTGCACGGCAGCCGCGCGCCCCGGGGGCTGGAGGCGGCGGCGCTGACCGACTCGGCGGCCCTGATCATCCCGTTCCTCGCCTGGGCCGTCAGGAGCCTGCTCGACACCGAGCCGGACCGCCAGCGCGAGCTGTCGGCCACCCTCGCGGGCGGGCGCCGGCGCGAGCTCGCCGCCGGGCTGCTGGCCGCCCTCGCCGCCTGCGTCGCCTTCGACGCGCTGGCCCTGGGGTGGGGGCTGCTGCTCGGCGTGAGCGCCACGCCGCAGGGCGCCGAGCTGGCCGCCGTCCTGGCCCTGCACGCCCTGGCGATCCTCACCGGCCTGGCGCTCGGCGCGCTCACCAGCCGGGCGATCCTGCCGTCACCGGCCGTCTCGATCATGGCGCTGGTGGGCGGCTTCCTGGCGATGCTGATGGTGAGCGCGTCACCGCTGCACTGGCTCAGCGTGCCGGTCACCGCCTGGATGCGCGCCGCGAACTCCGGGCTGCTGGCCGACCGGCTTCCCGCGCTGGCCGCCGCCTCGCTGGCCTGGTGCCTGATCGGCCTGGCCGCGTACGCGTGGCTACGCCGTACCCGCCCCTGAGGCGGGGCGTAGCTTGCGGGCCGGTGCTTTTCGCCTGGGCTTGCTCGCTTGCGGGCCGGTGCTATTCGGCGGCGGCGAGCTGGCCGCAGGCGCCGTCGATCTCGCGCCCGCGCGTGTCGCGGACCGTCACCGGCACGCCGTGGAACTGCAGCCGCCGCACGAACGCCCGCTCGTCCTCCGGCCGCGAGGCGGTCCACTTGGAGCCCGGCGTCGGGTTGAGCGGGATCAGGTTGACGTGCACCAGCTTGTTCTTGACCAGCTTGCCGAGCAGGTCGGCCCGCCACTCCTGGTCGTTGATGTCCTTGATCAGCGCGTACTCGATGGAGACCCGCCGCTTGGTCCTGGCGGCGTAGGCCCAGGCCGCGTCGAGGACCTCGGCCACCTTCCAGCGGGTGTTGATCGGCACCAGCGTGTCACGCAGCTCGTCGTCGGGCGCGTGCAGCGACAGCGCGAGCGTCACCGGCAGGCCCTCGTCGGCGAGCTTGCCGATGGCGGGCACCAGGCCGACCGTGGAGACGGTGACGCCCCGGGCCGAGATGCCCAGGCCGTGCGGCGCGGGCTCCACCAGGCGGCGCACGGCCCCGATCACCTGCTTGTAGTTGGCCAGCGGCTCGCCCATGCCCATGAACACCACGTTGTTGACCCGGCCGGGCCCGCCGGGCACCTCGCCGGCCGCGAGCGCGCGGGCGCCGGAGACGACCTGCTCGACGATCTCGGCGGTGGACATGTTACGGGTCAGCCCCGCCTGGCCGGTGGCGCAGAACGGGCAGTTCATGCCGCAGCCGGCCTGCGACGAGACGCACATCGTGGCGCGGTCGGGATAGCGCATGAGCACCGACTCCACCAGCGCGCCGTCGAACAGCCGCCACAGCGTCTTGCGCGTGGTGCCGCCGTCGGTGGTCATCTCCCTGACGGAGGTGAGCAGCGGCGGCAGCAGCGCCGACAGCTTCTCGCGGGCGGCGGCGGGCAGGTCGGTCATCGCCTCGACGTCGGTGGTCAGCCGCTCGAAGTAGTGGCGGGAGAGCTGGTCGGCGCGGAACGCCTTCTCGCCGAGCTCGGCGACGGCCGCCCTGCGCTCGGCCATGGACAGGTCCGCCAGGTGCCTGGCCGGCTTGGCCCGGCGCGGCGCGACGAAGGTGAGCTGGCCTGGCTGCTGGGACACGTTCCTGCCTTTGTTCGTACGGTTTCCGACCAGGGTAGTGAACGCCTACCTCGCCGGTGTCATTCCGGAGAGCCTGGCTGGGGATCTACAGTTCTCACGTATGGCGATTTTCCGGTCTGCGTCGGGCGAGGGGCATACCGAGGTCGTCCTCACGGCCGGCAATCCCTACGGTAGCCGGACGCTCGTGGTCGAACGGGACGAGGACTCCTCGGTCGCTTACCTGTGCGCGCCCGACGGCGCCGTGCGGGGCGCGGTCTGGCTGGCCAACCATCGGCCCGCGCCCGCCGTGATCGACCTGTCGCGCGTCAACGCCGGGCTGCCGCCGCTGATGCCCCGACCCAACACCCTCCACCCGGACGGGCGCCGGCCGCTGGGGCAGCTCACGCCGCTGTGGTTCGAGGAGGGCGACGGGGTGGCGCTCTACGAGGAGGACGACCTGCTGGCCGTCATCCCCGGCTGGGCCGACATGCACCGCGGCATGCCCGGCTACGCGCGTGACGCGGTGGGCGAGTCGCCGTTCGCCTGGGCGCTGTCGGAGGCGCTGGAAGGGCTGCGCCCGCGCATCTCCAACGCGCACTCCTACTGGCGCTGGCGGCAGGCGGAGGGGTCGTGGCCGTCGTTCCAGGAGTTCGTGCTGGGCCACCTCGACCGGGTGCTCGGCCCGGCGGGCCGCTACTGGGACGCCAGCGGCGACCGGCTGCCCACGGTCGGCATCACCGAGCGTCCGCCCCACGGCGAGCGCGGGTTCACCGTGCTGTCGACGGTCGGGATGAGCTGCCAGCGGATGCCGACGGTCGAGCAGTGGCTCGACACGCCCGGCGCGTACGCCAGGATCGAGCTGGCCGTCGCCACCCGCGAGGATCCGCGCGACGCGGCGCTGCTGCTGGTGTGGCTGGCTCAGTATCCGTGGCACTCGGTCACCTGGCTCGGCAACGGGCACACCGCGAAGTGGTATCACGATCCGTCGACGTTCCCGATGGGCGCGCGGTACGCGGGGGTGACCATGAAGGCCGACGCCCCCAACATGCCCGACATGTCAGGATTTGCGTTTGGCGGGGAGATCGTCCGCTGGCTCTGGCTCACGCCCGCCACCGCCGACGCCCTCAGCTGAGTTTCACACGAGCAGCCGGCCCTCAGACGAACAGCGCCAGGAGCAGCCACACCGGCACCAGCGTGGCCACCAGCGAGTCCAGCCGGTCCATCAGCCCGCCGTGCCCCGGCAGGATCGTGCCCAGGTCCTTGATGCCGAGATCACGCTTGATCATCGACTCGATGAGGTCGCCCACGGTCGCCAGCAGCGCCGCCAGCACCCCGATCACCGCGCCCTGCCACGGCTCGCCGTCCAGCAGCCACGTCACCAGCCAGGCCCCCACGGCCGTGCACGCCACCGCCGACCCGGCCAGCCCCTCCCACGTCTTCTTCGGGCTGATCGGCGAAAGCTGGTGCCTGCCGAACAGCACCCCCGCCACATAGCCGCCGACATCGCTCGCCACCGTCACCGCGATGAACACCACCACCCGGTGCGCCCCGTCGTCCGGCGCCAGCAGCAACGCCACGAACCCGGCCAGCAACGGCGGATAGAACAGAGTGAAGACCGACGCCGTCGCGTCCCGTACGTACCCCTCGGTGCCGGCGCTGACCATCCGCCAGATCAGCAGCGCGAACGCGAACACCACGAACGTGCCCAGCAGCCACACGCCGCCGCCCCAGTAGGCGCCCGCCTGCATGGCGACCACGCCCGCCAGCACCGGCACGGCCGGAACCTGGATCCCGCGGGTCGCGAACGCCCGCACCAGCTCCATCACGCCGACGCCCACGGCCCCCGCGACCACCACGAGGAAAAGCTCCTTGATGGTGTAGAGGGAGACGATGACCAGCGCGCCCAGCCCCACGCCCACCGCGATCGCGGCAGGCAGGTTCCGGCCGGTGCGGCTGGTCCCGGCCGTACGTTCTTCCACAGAGTCTCCATGAGCCACGGCCCCCGCCATCAGGCGAGGGCCGCGCGGCGAACCGCTCAGACTTCGAGCAGCTCGGCTTCCTTGTGCTTCAGCAGCTCGTCGATCTTGGCGACGTGCTTCTGCGTGAGGTCGTCAAGCTCCTTCTCGGCACGCCTGACCTCGTCCTCGCCCGCCTCGCCGTCCTTGACCATCTTGTCGAGGATCTCCTTGGCGGAGCGGCGGATGTTGCGCACCGACACCTTGGCGTGCTCGCCCTTGTTCCTGGCGACCTTGATGTACTCCTTGCGGCGCTCCTCCGACAGCTCGGGGAACGACACGCGGATCACCTGGCCGTCGTTGCCGGGGTTGACGCCGAGGTCGGAGTCGCGGATCGCCTTCTCGATCGCGGCCATCGAGCCCTTGTCGTAAGGCTGGATGATGACCATGCGGGCCTCGGGCACATGGAACGAGGCCAACTGCTGGATCGGGGTCGGCGAACCGTAGTACTCAGCGTTGATCTTGTTGAACATCGAGGGGGTGACACGGCCCGTACGGATGCCCGCGAAGTCTTCCTTCGCGACCGAAACGGCCTTGTCCATCTTTTCCTCGGCTTCGAGGAGGGTTTCGTCGATCACAGCGGCTCCCTGTCTTCTAGCTGGCGGTGTCGGGCTCGCACCCTCATTTGCCTGCGGGACTCACCAGCGTGCCGATTTTCTCACCGCGGACCGCACGCAGGATGTTGCCCTCGCCCATCAGGTCGAAGACCACGATCGGCAGGTCGTTGTCCTTGCACAGGCTGATCGCGGTGGCGTCCATGACCGCCAGGTCACGAATCAGCACCTCGCCGTAGTCCAGGTGGTCGAACCTCACCGCATCGGGATTCTTCCGTGGATCGGAGTCGTAGATCCCGTCCACCTGGGTGCCCTTGAGCAGCGCCTCCGCGCCGATCTCCAGGGCCCGCTGGGACGCGGCGGTGTCGGTGGAGAAGTACGGCGAGCCGAGCCCGGCGCCGAAGATGACCACGCGCCCCTTCTCCAGGTGCCTGATCGCCCGGCGCGGCAGGAACGGCTCGGCGACCTGCTGCATGGTGATGGCGGTCTGCACGCGCGTCTCGACGCCGCGCCGCTCAAGGAAGTCCTGCAGCGCGAGGCAGTTGATGACCGTGCCGAGCATGCCCATGTAATCGGCGCGGGCCCGGTCGATGCCCCCCTCCGACAAGGTCGCGCCGCGGAACATGTTGCCGCCGCCCACCACGACCGCGACCTGCACGCCCTCGCGCACGGCCTCGGCGATCGAATCGGCCAGCTGCTCGACCACGCCGGGGTCGATGCCCAGCGGCTCGCCGCCGGCGAACGCCTCACCCGACAGCTTCAACATCACCCGCTTCCAGCGCAGCGGACTCTGGTTCCGGGACGAAGAAGCCGCCGACGTGGCGGGCTCCTGACTGTCCTGCACGGCGGCGGCCTCCCTCTATTGGCGGTTCTGTTGGACTTGCTCCGGCCGGTGGGGCGTTCAACCCCGATCCGACCGGATTCCACGCGTTACGTCGCGTGACGTCGCACCGGAACCGGCCTTGGCCGGTGCGACGCCGGAGAACTTCGCTCCAGCCTATGCCTGGCCGACCTTGAACCGGACGAAAGCCAGAACCTGCGCGCCGTTCTCCTCGGCGTACTTGCCCACGCTCTTCTTGTTGTCCTTCACGAACGCCTGCTGGAGCAGCGTGAAGTCCTTGTACCAGCCGTTGACCCGGCCCTCGACGATCTTGCCGATCGCGGCCTCGGGCTTGCCCTCCTCGCGGGTCATCTCCTCGAAGAGCTTGCGCTCCTTCTCGATGACCTCGGCCGGCACGGCGTCCGCGTTCAGGTACTGCGGGGCCATCGCGGCAGCGTGCTGCGCGACGTCCTTGGCCACCTCGGGGTTGGCCTTGTCGAGCTGCACGAGCACGCCGACGGCCGGCGGCAGCGCCGGGTCGGTGCGGTGCATGTAGGCGCCGATGTAGCCGCCCTCCAGCACCTTGAAGCGGCGGATCTCGATCTTCTCACCGAGCGCGGCGTTGGCCACGTCCAGGTGCTCCTTGACCGTCTTGCCGTCGAAGGACGACTCCAGCAGCGACGGCACGTCAGCCGGCTTGGTGGCCAGCACGTGCGCGACGACCTGGGAGGCCAGCTCCTGGAAGCGCTCGCCCTTGGCCACGAAGTCGGTCTCGCAGTTGAGCTCGAGCAGCGCCGCGGCGGAGTCGCCGTCCTGCTGGAGCGCGACCAGGCCGTTGGAGGCGGTGCGCGCCTCGCGCTTGCCCACGTCCTTGGCGCCCTTGAGACGGAGCAGCTCGATGGCGCGGTCGAAGTCGCCCTCAGCCTCCTCAAGAGCCTTCTTGCAGTCCATCATGCCTGCAGCGGTGATCTCGCGAAGCCGCTTGACGTCGGCCATGTTCACGGAAGCCATTGCGTTTTCCTCGTGGGATGTCGTCGTGGGTTGTTCGTCGTGGAAGGGGTGGGGGCCGCCCACCCGCTTGTCGGTACGGCACCGGGTGCCGCACAGAAGCCTCTCGATGGGCCCGGGAGCCATACCCTCTGCCCCGGGCCGTGCCCTTCGACCCTCGCCCGGGGGCTCCCGAACCGCTTCACCGTCTCATCCGCGGCCCCTGAGCCCGACCCGCAAGCCGTACGCCCTGAGCCGTCGCCCGTGAGCCGTGGCCCTTGGACCGTGGCCCTTGGACCGTGGAGCCTGGGACCGTGGCCTTGTGGGGCCTCGGGACCCTGGGTCTCGGGGCTTTGGCGGTCACCCGCCCGAACCCCGCGGCCCGCCGTACTGCCGCCTGCGACCCCGGCCCTGCGCCCACCTGCGGCGGCCCACCGACCGAACGTGCGGTCAGGCGTCCCGCCACCTGCGGCGGCCCGCCGATCCCGGCCCGTGGCATCCACCGACCGGAGCCTGCGGAACCCCACCGACTGCGGCCTGCGGACCCCACCGGCCTGAGCCTGCGGAAGTCCACCAGCCCGTCGCCTGCGGCGTCGGGCCACCGCTCCAAGCTAGCGGTCCACCTACCGGAGCCTGCGGCGGCCCACCGGTCCGGCCGGCGGTCCGGCGGCTCACCCCTTACGGCGGCCTGTCGGCTGCGGCGGGCTCACCCCGGGTGCCACCTGTTGGCGGCCACTCGCGGCGGCCGCCGAGCCGGCCCGGCGGCGAGCCGTCGACCCGAGGGCGGTGGCGAACCACCACCCCGAGCCCCTGACCCGCCGGTCCGATGCCCCGGCGTCCCGGTGGGCGTCCGGCCGACCTCTCGATCAGCCGGACCCCGGAACCCCTGGCCCGGTCCGGACCCGAAGGCCCGGGCGGGAAGGCGTCAGGCCTGCTGCTCGGTCTCGGCGGTCTCGGCGGTCTCACCCTCGGCCGCGGCCTCAGCCTCGGCGGGAGCCGCCTCAGCCTCGGGAGCGGCCTCGGCGACCGGGGCCTCAGCGGCCGGAGCCTCGGCGACGGCCTCCTCAGCGGCGGGCGCCTCGGCCGCGGCGGCCTGCTCGCCACCACCCTGCTCGATGAGCTCGCGCTCCCACTCGGCCAGCGGCTCGGCGGCGGCCGGCTTCTCGTCGCCGCGGGCGGCGCCGGAGCGGGCCATCAGACCGGCGGCGACACCGTCGGCCACGACGCGCGTGAGCAGCCCGACGGCGCGGATGGCGTCGTCGTTGCCCGGGATCGGGTAGTCGACCTCGTCGGGGTCGCAGTTGGTGTCGAGGATCGCGACGACCGGGATGCCAAGCTTCTTGGCCTCGCTGATCGCGATGTGCTCCTTCTTGGTGTCCACGATCCACACCGCGCTGGGCACGCGGCCCATGTCACGGATGCCGCCGAGCGTGCGCTCGAGCTTGTCCTTCTCGCGGCGGCGCATGAGGAGCTCCTTCTTGGTGAGCCCCGACGCGGCGACGTTGTCGAAGTCGAGCTCCTCGAGCTCCTTCAGACGCTGAAGCCTCTTGTGCACGGTGGAGAAGTTGGTGAGCATGCCGCCCAGCCAGCGCTGGTTCACGTACGGCATGCCGACCCGGGCGGCCTGCTCGGAGATGGCCTCCTGAGCCTGCTTCTTGGTGCCGATGAACAGGATCGTGCCGCCGTGGGCGACGGTCTCCTTGACGAAGTCGTACGCACGGTCGATGTACGACAGCGACTTCTGCAAGTCGATGATGTAGATGCCGTTGCGCTCGGTGAAGATGAAGCGCTTCATCTTCGGGTTCCAGCGGCGGGTCTGGTGGCCGAAGTGAACGCCGCTCTCGAGCAGCTGTCGCATGGTGACGACGGGGGCCATGTGCTGGTCCTCCAAGTCAGGGCGCCCCGCGAGTGGGCGCGATTCTCGGTTGTGCCGCGGCAGCCGGCGAGCTACCGCCCTGATGCCCCGGAACCGCTCCAGCCGGGCCGAGGCCCGGACCGATGGTGCGGTCCTTCGTGAGGCATGCGAAGTCGGCCTGTGGTCACAGGCCATCGAAAAGTCTACCTCCCATGCCACCCCCGCCTGACCGTCGAGGTCAACCGGCGGCGCGCACGGCTCAGCCACCGGCGTCGTGGTCCTCGCTGGGCAGCCCGGGCACCGGCCGGTCGGCTTGCGGGAACAGGCTCACCTGCGCCTCCGCCACCCGCGCCCCGGGTGGCGCGTCCTCCGGGCTGCGGTGACGGGCGATGTACGGGGCGAGCAGCTTCTCGATGTCGGCATACAGGCGTCCCATCTCCTGCGCGTCGAGGCGCAGCGTGATCCGGCTGAAGCGGCTCGCGTCCCGCCATTCCTCGGGCTCCTGCGGCAGGTTGGACAGGGCCCGTTCCAGCTCCTTCTCGGCGTCCTTGCGCACCGCCCGGATGAGCAGGTCCTTGGCCTCCCGCACCTCGGGCCGGTCGCCGGGCAGGATGCCGATCGCGAGGGACCTGTCGACGGCCTTCCACAGCCGTTCGCGTCCGTCGCCGCGCGGCGGGGCGTCCTCCACGAAGCCGTACTTGGCGAGCATCCGCAGGTGGTAGCTGGCCGCGCTGGGGGTGATCCCGGCGTCCTCGGCGACCTCGGTGGCGGTCGCGCTCCTTCCGGCGCCGAGCCGGTTCAGTATGGCCAGCCTGGCTGGATGGGCCAGTGCCCGCATCGCCTTCGGATCGTCCAGCTCCATGCGCCAACGGTACCGGGACATTCGTGAAAGGTTGCCTTCACAACTCTGAAGGACTACTTTCAGATTTGTGAAGGGTTCCCTTCACAAATCTGCATCCTCTTGGAGTCCCCCATGACCGGCGCACCCCACACCGATTCCCCACTGCCAGACCCTCCGCTGTCCGACCTTCCTCTTCGCAAGCAGCGCGACTACCGGCTGCTCTGGTCGGCCCGTACGATCTCCATCACCGGCTCCGAGGTCTCCAAGCTGGCGATCCCCCTGACGGCGGTCACCCTCCTGGCCGCCGGTCCCGCCGAGATGGGCATCCTGACCGCCGCCGCCTCGCTGCCCGCCCTGCTGTTCGGCCTCCAGGCCGGAGCCGTCGCGGACCGCCTCAGCCGCCACCGCCCCCTGATGATCGCCTGCGAGCTCGTGTCGGCCGTGGCCGCCGTGACCGTCCCCGTGGCCTGGCTGCTGGGCGTGCTCACGGTCCCGTGGCTGATCGTCGTCGCCCTCGTGATCGGCACCGCCGGCGTCGCCTTCCGCGCGGCGAACTTCCCCCACCTGGCCGCGATCGTCCCCGAGAACCAGCGGACCAGCGCCCTGGCCGGCTTCCACGCCTCCTACTCGATGGCGTCCGTGGCGGGCCCCGGCCTAGCCGGCCTGCTGGTGCAGATCCTCACCGCACCGCTGGCCGTGCTCGCCGAATCGCTCTCCTTCCTGGGCTCGGCGCTGCTCCTGCGTTCGATCCGCACCCCCGAACACGCCGAACCCGCCCCCACCCGCGGCATGTGGCGCGACATCGTCGAGGGCCTGCGCACGAGCATCACCATCCCGACCCTGCGCGCCCTGCTCGGCGCCGGCGTCACGATCAACTTCTTCGCCATGGCCTACACGGCCGTCCACATCCTCTACATGGTGAACACCCTGGGCATCCCCCAGGGCCTGATCGGCGTCCTCATCGCCCTCAGCGGCGCCGGCGGCCTGCTGGGCGCCTGGGTCACCACCCGCCTGGCCAAGCGCTTCGGCGAGAACCGGATCCTCCTCGGATCGGTGCTGTTCTTCCCTCTGGAGATCCTCGCGGTGGGCCTCCTCGACGGCGCCCTCTGGTGGAAGCTCGTCGTCCTCGCCACCACGGGCGTCCTCACCGGCGGCATCGTCGTCGCCTTCGCCACCTGCATGGGCGCCATCACGCTGCGCGACTCCCCCACCGAGCTCCGCGCCCGCGTCAACGCCACCATGACCTTCGCCGTCCAGGGCGTCATGGCCCTCGGCGGCCTCGCAGGCGGCCTCCTCGCCGAGGTCCTCGGCCTACGCCCCGTGATCTTCATCTGCGCGGCGGGCATCGCCCTCAGCACCGCCTGGATCTGGGCCTCCCCGCTCCGCTCCCGCTGAGCCCTTCCCCTTATCCGCAGAACCCCTTATCCACAGAACCCCGCTCGGCCCCCCGCGCCCCCCTGCCCCCGCCGCAGACTCCCCCCATGCCCCGCCGCCCCTCACCCCGCACCGCGCTTAGACTCCTGGCGATCATCCTCGCCCTGACCTGCGCCGTCCTCGTCCCCACGACCCCGGCCACCGCGGACCGCCCACCCTGGCGCTGGCCCCTCGACGGCGCACCCCGCATCCTGAGCCGTTTCGCCCCACCCCCGGCCCCCTGGCTGGCGGGCCACCGCGGCGTGGACCTGGCCGCTCCAGCAGCCACCCCCGTCCTCGCCGCAGGCCCGGGCACGGTCGGCTTCGCCGGCCCCGTGGCAGGCCGCGGCGTGGTCACGGTCAACCACGCGGACGGCCTCCGCACGACCTACCTCCCGGTCATCCCCGCCGTACGCCGAGGCGACCCCGTAGCGCTCGGAGACCGCCTGGGCGCCATCGCCCCTTCACCACCGCCGCACTGCCCCGAGTCCTGCCTCCACTGGGGCCTCAAACGCGACACCACCTACCTCGACCCGCTCCTGCTCCTGGCCCGAGCCCCCGTCCGCCTCCTTCCTTTCTGGCAATCCCTGCCTCCAACCCGGAGCCAGGCATCAACCCTCAGCCTCAAGGCCGAACAACCCCGAACACCGACCCCAGCCCCCGCCTCAGGACCAGGACCAGGACCAGCCCCAGGACCGGAACAACCCCCCGCCCCGCCGTTCATCCCCCGCTCAGCCTCAACCCCGGCACCCCCGCCCATCGCCCTGGCAGCCCTCATCGGCACCGCCCTTCTCCTCTTCCTCCTGATCCGCCGCCACCGCCCCCGCCCACCAGAAGGCAGACACTCCAAGAGAAGAACGCCCACCGCCGATCCCCCGCCCACTCTCACCGGCCAGCACCGCAAGCCTCGCCGCCCCCGCCGCCGCCCACCCCGCTGAGCACCCGCAGGAGGTCCCGCGGTCACGCCCTCGGATGCGCCTGCCGATAGGCGCTACGCAGCCGTTCGATCGACACATGCGTGTACACCTGCGTACTGCTGAGCGAGGCATGCCCCAGCAACTCCTGCACGCTGCGCAGATCCGCCCCACCCTCCAGGAGATGGGTAGCCGCGCTGTGCCTCAACCCATGAGGCCCCATGTCGGGCGCCCCTTCCACCTGCCGCACCCGCGCATGCACCACCCGCCGGACGGTCCCGGCATCGATGCGCCCGCCCCGCACCCCCAGGAACAACGCCGCCCCGGACCCCGGCCGCACCCACAACGGCCGCCCGTACACGCACCACCCGTCCAACGCCCGCATCGCCGGCCCCCCGACCGGCACCGACCGCTCCTTACGTCCCTTCCCCAGCACCCGTACGACCCGCCGCTCCCGATCCACGTCATCCACATCCAGCCCGCACAACTCGGACACGCGAATCCCGGTGGCGTACAGCAGCTCCAGCAGGGCCTGGTCGCGCAGATCCTTGGGCTCCCCCTCCACCGGCACGTCCAACACCCGACGCGCCTGCTCCTGATCGAGCACGGCGGGCAACTGCCGCGGCGCCTTGGCCGTCCCCAACAGCAACCCGGGATCGCTGCCGAGCCACCCCTTGCGATGGCAGAAGGCGGTGAACGTCCGCACACAGGCCGACCGCCGAGCCAGCGTCGCCCGCGCCTTCCCCGCGTCATGCTGCGCCGCCAACCACCCCCGCAGCGCCACCACATCCAGCGCCTCCACCGTCCCGCCCACATAAGCCAGCAGCTCGGCCACATCTCCCAGATAGGCCCTCACGGTATGAGGCGACAAATCCCTTTCAAACCGCAAATAGGCCTCAAATTCCGCAACAACGTCCCCAACCGCAGGCCCATCCCCCACAACCGCCTCCATTTGCTCAACCACTAACGAACTGCACGCCTGAACACCACTCCCAGTCTGCCCCCGCACCCCCTACCTTCACCGCACCTCCACCCGCCTACCCCGAAGCCAAGCTCCCCCCTTCTCCCACCCGGAGCCGCTACACCGGGGCGTCCGCCCCACTACCTGCATCTCCAGTTCGGCTGCGGCCAGCAAGGGCGCCTCGCGAGCCCACTGGCCAAAGCGAGCACGGTTTACGGTTTCCTTGGCCCAGCCGCTACCAGCACCGCAGCAGCCGCAACAGCAGTGAGCGCCGCCAGAAGAGCGCCGGCAGCCAACGTCAGGACGTCAGGCCGGATCAAGGGCTGAGCACGCAGTGCCTGCCAGGTGAGCAAAGCAATCAGGCCGGTGTAGCCGACGGCGGCCACACCGATCAGCCGAGCACGAGTCCGGTCGTCACGTAAGAGCGGGTAGCGAGCCGCCAGAGCAGCCAGCAGCAGAGCGCCGATCAACATGACCTGAAGCCCATGCAATCCGACAAAATGAGGAATCCGCAGGTCACCACCCGTGGTGCTCCACTCCGTCAAAGGAAGGCCGGGGCCGCCGTCGGGCACGCCCACGCTGTGCCCGCTGCTCAGCAACACCCGCTCACCCCCGGTGGTCAGCGCGATCTCCGCCTTGCCCTGCATGGGGATGAGGAAGCCCAGGGCCATGCCGACGACGGCCAGGGTGAGCCCCGCGTGAATCGCCCGGCTCATCGCACGATCGGCATGGACGCGCTGTACGGCCAGAATGACCGCCAGCGCGATGTTGGCCAGCATGATCAGAAGCACTCCGTTGCCGAAGATGACCTGCATGACTCTCTCGGCCGATTCGGTGGACTTGTTGAAATGGCTGAAGGTGCCCCGAGCAGCCTGGATCGCGACGATGGCAGTGTCGACGAACCCGGTGACGGCGAAAACCGTGGCCAGCCCAGAGGTCCATTTGCTGCCCCGATGAGGCAGAGACAGCATCCAGGCCAGCGTGGTCCCGTAAACGGCCATCGACACCGCGAACTTGAACGGCTTGAGCCACACGGGAGCCCCCAGAAGCACCCGGTCATCGACCACGAGCCCAACCGCCGCGACGACCAGCAGCAACAGCATCGAGGCGACCATCAACATCAACGGCCGATGCCACCGCGCCACCCGGCGAAGCAGCGCACCAAGAACAGCGGACACGGCACCTCCTGGAGGACAACCGGAGCTACGCCCAGAGTCCCCCTCGCCGAATGCGGACACATTCCCGCACACCCCCGGCCTGCAAGGAGGCCAGCCCTACCACCGACTCCCTCCCTGCTGAGGGCCGCCCATACCTGAAGCCGACATTAGGCAACACCCGCGCGAAACCGGTCCACCCGGAAGCCGGTCCACACGGGAGCTGGTCCACACGAAAGCCGATCCGAGTGGAACCCGGTCCCCATGGAGAACCCCCACCAGGAAGCGGCCCGCATGGATGGTGCCCCCCACGAAATCGCGCCGCACGGTAGCGGCCCGCACGGATGGCGCCCCCCACGAAATCGCGCCGCACGGTAGCGGCCCGCACGGATGGCGCCCCGCACAAAATCGCGCCGCACCAAAACGACCTGTGCAGGAGGCAGCCTGTACAGAGGGCGGCCCGTACAGAAGGCCGCCCGTACAAAGGGCGGCGGATTCCGAGCGGGCGACAGGGCGGGGACATTCAGTTGCCGTGTCGAAATGGCCGGTCCCAGCGCCAGTCAGAATGTCTGCGTTGAGCTTTACGATCACGGCTCATGACGGAACCCCAGCCCAGCGCTCACACCATGACCATCGCCCTCGGTGTCGATTACGGCCAGGCGTACCTGCTCGACGACTATGACGAGACGGACATTCCCGAGCGCTTAGGTCAGGACGATGAAGGGCAACCTCTCGGGGTCATCAGCGTGATGGAAGGCGCCGCTCTGCTGACCATCGGCACACACTACGGCAAGGTGCGGTTCGACGTTCAAGTGACGCCGTTCGAGCCTGATCCGGACTTGGACGCGTACGAGGACATCGTGGAGATTGGGTTCTCCTCGGCGACGGGGAGCGTTTCGCTTCATGAGTGGGGAGACGAGGAGATTTACGCGCTCCCGCCCCTTCCCTCCGGTCCTGGTCAGTACCGATTGCGGTATCACGTTCACGGTTTGGACGAGAGCCACTGCGATTATTACGAGGAGCAGGCGCCCGATCGCTACTTCCTGCAGATCTGGCCATCCGGCGACTCCGCGGCCCGGGTCGTCAAGAGCACGAGCCGGCGGCACCGGAGGTCGATACGCGCCGATTGACGGAGCTATCCCTGCTCAGGGGTATGGGAAGCGACGCGCTCGACGTACGGCGAACGTCGAGCATGGCGGCTCCGGGCGGGGTGACGGGATCATCTGATTCTCCGGGTGACAGGGCTGCGACGCGGGCGTCGGTGAGGGGAGCGGCGTCTCGTCCTCTTGTGAGCTGGCGTTGGGCGGGGGCGTTAGCGCCGGAGAGCCGGTGCGGGGTGAGGGGATGAGAGTGGGCCGTCCCTCGGGGGAAGCCGGGCGAGGAGGGGAGGTTCGCTCGGGTGTGGCGGAGGCGTCGGGCAGTGGGCGGTCCGAAGGGACGGGCGATCCGGGCATTCCGGGCGGATGAGCGGGTGGTTGCGCTGTTCCCGCGGGCGGCTCCGATGGCGCAGCGTCTCGTTCCGACGGGACGCTGGGTGGGGCGGCGCGCTGCTCGGGAGGCACCCTGGGCGATTCCGGTGAGACAGCGGGCTGTCCGGAAGGGACGCCAGACGGCCCTGTGGAGACGGCGCCCTGCTCTTGAGGCGCCCCGGGCGGCCTCGGCGAGACAGCGCGCTGCCCCGAAGCGTGGTGCTCGGAAGCGTGGTGCTCGGAAGGGACGGCGTGCTGTTCCGGAGGGGGCGTGGGCTGGTCTACAGCGGTGGGGGTGGCTTTGGGGTAGACGGGCGAGGGGGGTTTGCGGATGCGCCAGCCCTTTGGGACGCGTTCGACGTAGCCGGCGGCCGCTAGGGAGCCCAGGGCGCTCAGGGCGGTGTTGAGGGGGACGCCCGCGGCCACGGCGATGGTCGCCGGGCCGGCGCCGCCTCGGGAAGGGATGGCGTCCAGGACGGCGCGGGTCTGGGGTGACAGGGCGTCTCTGGGTAGGGCCGGAGCGCGCTGGGGCGGAGCGAGGTCGTCGCCGATCGTGCCGACGAGTTCGATGAGCTCTTCGGGGGAGGTCACGCAGACGGCCTTCTGCTCTCTGAGGAGGCGGTGGCAGCCTGCGGACTGGGCCGAGGTGATGGGGCCGGGGACGACGGCCAGGTGGCGGTCGAGGGTGAGGGCGTGGGTCGCGGTGTTGAGCGCGCCGCTGCGCAGGGCGGCTTCGATGACGGCCGTACCCCGGGAGAGTGCCGCGATCAGGCGGTTTCGGATGAGGAAGCGGGCTCGGGTGGGGTGGACGCCCGGCGGGCACTCGCTGACCAGGACGCCCTGGTCTCGGGCGGCGGCGAAGAGGGGCCGGTGTTCGGCCGGGTAGGGGATGTCCACGCCGCAGGCCAGGACGACGACCGTCGGGGAGTCGGCGGCGAGGGCGCCTCGGTGGGCGGCGGCGTCGATGCCAATCGCGCCGCCCGAGATGACGGTCCAGCCTGACTCGCTCAGGCCGATGCCGAACTGGGCGGCGACGTGGGCGCCGTAGGGGGTGGCGGCCCGGGCGCCGACGACGGCCGCTGATCTGAGGCAAGAGAAGCGGAGGTCGGCGTTGCCGTGGAGCCACAGGCCGAGCGGGCGGCCGGGGCCGAGCTGGTCGAGCTGGGTGGGCCACTCCGGGTCGCCCGGGATGACGAGCCTGGCTCCGGCCTGGTGGCCGGCGGCGAGGTCCGCCGCGGGGTCGGCGGCGGTCAAGCGGGCGTGCCAGGTGGCCAGGCGGGTGTGCCAGGTGGCAAGGCGGTGGCTCAGGTCTCCGGGGTGGTCTCCCGGGTGGTCTCCCGGGCGGTCTCCGAGGTGGTCTCGGGGGTGGTCTCGGGGGCGGTCTCCGGAGTGGTCTCGGGGGTGGTCCCCTTCGGCCGGGAGGGGGTCGCCAGGGTCGGGGAGGCGCTGGGCGCGTACGGCTTCGGCGGTCCGGACGGCGCCGTAGTGGGAGACCAGGCGGCCCATCGCGGTGTCGCCGGCGTCGGCGGCGCGCATGAGGGCGGCACGGGCCTCGTGGTCGGGGGTGTGCACGGTGGGTCTTCTCCTGGAGACGGACGGCGAACGGGCAGGGGAAAGGGGCGGGTCAGGGGTCAGGGGTCAGGGGGTCAGGCCGAGCCACAGCGCCAGGGCGGCGGAGGTCTCGTCCTCGTCGGGGCGGTCCTTGCCGGCCAGGTCGGCGAGGGTCCAGGCGACGCGGACGACGCGGTCGAGGCCGCGCGCGCTGAGGGTGCCGGAGTCGAGGCAGCTCGTGATGGGGCGCATGGCGGCGTCCGGCGGGCGATAGTCGGCGTGCAGGGTCGACGAGGGGATCTCGGCGTTGGTGCG
The DNA here is from genome assembly GCF_040674795.1 of Nonomuraea sp. NPDC049725. Classification (NCBI taxonomy): domain Bacteria; kingdom Bacillati; phylum Actinomycetota; class Actinomycetes; order Streptosporangiales; family Streptosporangiaceae; genus Nonomuraea; species Nonomuraea sp. NPDC049725. The sequence continues at coordinate 85,674 of NZ_JBFANJ010000017.1, forward strand.
CCAGGGGGTGCCGGCGAAGCGCTTGGCAGCGCGCTCACGGGCCAGCAGGACGCGCTGGGCGACCGTGCGGCTGGACTCGACGAACTGCCGGTCGGCCAGGAGCTCGCGCCTGCTGGAGCGGGCCACGGTGACCTTCATGTCGATGCGGTCGAGCAGCGGGCCCGAGAGTCTGCCCAGGTAGCGGCGCCGGACCGTGGGCGAGCAGTGGCAGCTCTCACCCTGGTCCTGGGGCTGGGCGCAGGGGCAGGGGTTGGCGGCCAGCACCAGGATGAAGCGGGCCGGGAACGTGACCGAGCCCGCCGATCTCGCCACCGTGACCTGGCCCGACTCCAGCGGCTGGCGGAGCGAGTCGAGGACGTGGCGCGGGAACTCCGGTGCTTCGTCCATGAACAACACGCCCCGGTGGGCGAGGGAGATCGCGCCGGGGCGCACGACCGTGCTGCCGCCCCCGATGACGGCCGCGGCGGAGGCGGTGTGGTGGGGGTTGACGAAGGGCGGGCGGCTGACCATGGGGCTGTTGGGCGGCAGGACGCCCGCGACCGAGTGGATGGCCGTCACTTCGAGCGCGTGGTCGAGCTCCAGGTCGGGCAGCAGGGTCGGGAGGCGTTCGGCCAGCAGGGTCTTGCCGGTGCCGGGCGGGCCGAGCATCCAGAGGTTGTGGTTGCCCGCGGCGCAGACCTCCAGGGCGCGTCTGGCCATCGGCTGGCCGACCACGTCCGACAGGTCCAGGTCGGGGCGGGCGGCGGGGGCCGGGCCGCCGGCCTCCGCCTGGACGGCGGGCCCGGAAGCCTCGGCGGACGTCGAAGCGCGGCCCGAAGCGGACCCCGAAGCGGACCCCGAAGCCGGGCCTGGAGCGGGGCTCAAACCGGGGCTCAAACCGGGGCTCGAACCGGGGCCTGAAGCGGGGCCTGAAGCGAGGCTTGAAGCGGACGCCACCGCGGAGCCTGGAGTGGGCGCCACGGCAGGGCCCGAAGCGGGGGCCGGGACGGCGGGTGGGGGGTCGCCTCGGCGCAGCCACTCGACGAGCCGGCGCAGGTCGGCGACCGGCACCACCCGCACGCCCGGCACCAGGGCCGCCTCGGCCGCGTTGGCGGCGGGGACGACCACGGTGGCGGCCCCGTCCCCGGCGGCGCCCAGGACCGACGGGAGCACGCCGCGCACCGGCCTCAGCCGCCCGTCGAGGCCGAGCTCGCCGAGGAAGAACATCTCGGCGACCCGCTGGGCGGGCACCAGCCCGGCAGCGCCCAGGATGGCCACGGCGATGGCCAGGTCGAACTGGCTGCCGCGTTTGGGCAGGCTGGCCGGGAAGAGGCTGACGGTGATGCGGGCGTCGGGCCAGGCGTAGTGGCTGTTGACCATGGCCGACCGGACGCGCTCACGGGCCTCGCTCAGCGCGGTGTCGGGCAGGCCGATGAGGTGCATGCCCGCCAGCCCGCTGCCGACGTCGGCCTCCACCTCGACGGTGCTGCCGGTGACGCCGACGAGGGCGACGCTGCGGGTGGACGCGACCGCCATCTAGCTCACCCCCCGCACGTGACGCAGGGAGTAGTCGCCGGCGAAGCGCTCCAGCGCGATCACGTCGACCCGCACGGTCGCGTAGGGCTGGGGCTGGGCGGCGAGCCAGGTGGCGGCCAGTGCGCGCAGCCTGGCCACTTTCGCGGGGCGGACGGACTCGAGCGCCGTGCCGTGGGATCTGCTCGATCGGGTCTTGACCTCGACCACGACGAGCGTGGCGCCGTCCTCGGCGATGATGTCGATCTCGCCCCGGCGGCAGCGCCAGTTGCGGTCGATGATGGTCATGCCCTGGGAGCGCAGGTAGTCGGCGGCCAGTCGCTCGCCGTGCCTGCCCAGGTCGTTCTTCGCGGCCATGTGGCACCTCCGGGGAGCGACTTTCGCTCATGGAGGCCGGGCCGGCAGCGGCCGAACGGGGTTCTGGGGATAAGTGCGGGGCACTGGGGCCGGGCCTGTGGACGAACGCGTGCGCGCACGCGCCGTCACCAGCCCGCCGGAAACGACCAGTCCCCCGGAATGACCAGCCCCCGGAATGACCAGCTCCAGGAAACGGCCAGTCCCCGGAAACGATCAGTTGCAGGAAACGAACAGCTCCAGGAAACCGCCAGCCCAGGAAGCGGTCGGCCCCGGCAACGGTCAGCTCAGGAAGCGGTCAGCCCCGGAAGCGGTCAGCCCGAGAAGCCCTCCTTCGGCATTTCCAGGTCGGCCTTGGCCAATTCCTCGACGTTCACATCCTTGAACGTCACCACCCGGACATTCTTCACGAAGCGCGCCGGTCGGTACATGTCCCAGACCCAGGCGTCCTGCATCTTGACGTCGAAGAACACGTCACCGTTCTCCGCCGTGCGGACTTCCAGGTCGACCGAGTTGGTCAGATAGAAGCGCCGCTCCGTCTCCACCACATACGTAAACAACCCGACGACATCGCGGTATTCGCGGTAAAGCTGCAGCTCCATCTCGGTTTCGTACTTCTCGAGATCCTCTGCGCTCATCGCGGTCCTCCTGTCGTACCGGTCCCCCGGTGTGCCCGGCTAGGCAACGCCGGCCCCCATTTCATTCTCGCCCATCTCCCTGGCCACCGTGACGAACGAGTAACGGTGGTGCGGACACGGGCCGTGCGTCCCCAGTGCGAGACGGTGTTGTGGTGTCACATACCCCTTGTGCTCGGCGAAACCGTACAGCGGATAGTCGTCGTCCAGCGCGACCATCAACCGATCCCTCGTCACCTTGGCCACGATCGACGCGGCCGCCACACAGGCGGCCACCTGATCCCCCTTCCACACGGCGAGCGACGGCGCCGGCAGGCCCGGCACCGGGAATCCGTCCGTCAGGATGTACCCAGGGTCGCAGGACAGCCGCGCGACCGCCCGCCGCATGCCCGACACATTGCACTTGTGCAGGCCGCGCGCGTCGATCTCGCCGGGCGGGATGACGACGACGCCCACGTGGGCGGTGTCGACGATCCGCTCGTAGAGGCGCTCACGTACGGGCGCCGAGAGCAGCTTGGAGTCGCCCAGGCCGTTGATCTCCTTGCGCAGGATGACCGCGGCGACCACGAGCGGGCCCGCGCAGGCCCCGCGACCGGCCTCGTCGACCCCAGCGATGGGGGTGAGGCCGCGCCGGGCGAGCGCCCGCTCGTAGGCGTAGATTCGGAATCACGCCGGACGACGCTCGGTCGAGGGCGGAACGCAACTGTCATGACACACGAAGCGTACGCCCCATTCGCCGCATACCGCGACCGAAGCTACTCGATCTTCGCGAAGCTGTCGGGAGTGGTGAAGATCGTCCCTCTCGACAGCGGCCAGTAGCGCACCACGGCGGTGCCGATCACGTCGTCGACCGAGATGAACCCCTTGCCCGGCTCTTCCATGTGGCTGCGCGAGTCGGCCGAGGCGCTGCGGTGGTCGCCCATCAGCCACAGCTTGCCCTTGGGCACCGTGATGTCGAACTTCTCGTCGGAGGGGAAGTCGTCGGGGAAGAGGTAGGGCTCGTCCAGCGCCTTGCCGTTGATCGTCAGGCGCTTCTTGGAGTCGCAGCACACGACCCGGTCGCCGGCCACGCCGATGACGCGCTTGATCGTGTCCTCGCCGTTCCAGCCCTTGAAGACGATGATGTCGCCCCGCCCGGGAGCGCCGGCGAGCTTGTTGACGAACACCCGGTCGTTGATCTTGAGGGTGTTCTCCATCGACTCCGAGGGGATGTAGAACGACCCGATCACGAACGCCTGGAGCACCAGCGCGATCCCCACGCCCAGCACCAGCAGGTAGATCGTCTCGCGGAAGCCGCCCTTTTTCTTCTTCTCCACGCCCTCTGCCTTCTCGGTGACGGCCGTCATCGCCTCTTCACCAGCCAGCGCCGACGGACCACGACCAAGGGTACGGCCAGCGCGAATCCGGCGACCAGCGGGGCTGACCCGCTCAGCGCCTGGAGCGCGGGCTGGGCGAACGTGTCGGGGATCGGGATCGTGGTCGCGCGGGAGAACGGCCAGACGATCACGAAGGCGCGGCCGATGACCTGGCTCTCGGGGATGGACCCGCCGCCGGGGTCGCCCGTGTGGGAGCGCGAGTCCAGCGAGACCTGGCGGTGGTCGCCCATCACCCACAGGCGGTTGGGCGGCACCGTGATGTCGAACGGCTCCCGCGAGGGCAGGTTGCCCGGATAGAGGTAGGCGCTCTCGTCGATCGCCACGCCGTTGACGGTGATGCGCTGCTGGGAGTCGCAGCACTTGACGTGGTCGCCGCCGACGCCGATGACGCGCTTGATGTAGTCCTTCTCGCCGGGGACCACACCGAACGCGGTGCCGACCCAGCGGAAGAAGCCCGCGACGGGGTTGGCCGGCTCCTCGAACTGGAACTCGCCGTCCCAGGAGTCGACGCCGGAGAAGACGACCACGTCGCCGCGCTCGATGTCGCGTGTGTGGTAGACGAGCTTGTTGACCAGCACCCGATCGTTGGTGAGGAGCGTGTTCTCCATCGACTCGGACGGGATGTAGAAGGCCTGGATGACGAAGGTCTTGATGATCAGCGCCAGCGCCAGCGCCACGACGACCAGAACGGGAAGTTCTTTCCAGAACGACCCCTTCTTCTTCTCTTTCTTCCCATCTTTTGCCGGCTTCTGAGTGTCTTCGGCGACCACGTCCACCTCGTCCTCGACAGGGCGGCGCGGCGCGCCGTGCTCCTGGCTCTCGCTAGTCATTGCTGACGAGCCTAGATGATGTCCCGGCCCGACAAGCCTCGACCGACGTTACACCGCTCACGAGTCGCTCCACATAAAGGAAAGGGCCCCGCAAAACCGAATGGCCCGCACCTCGGTGCGGGCCATTCGGGAAAGCATGCTTACTTCGCGGGCGTGCTCTCACGCTTCTCGCGGATGCGGGCGGCCTTGCCGCGCAGGTCGCGCATGTAGTAGAGCTTGGCGCGGCGGACGTCGCCACGGGTCACGAGGACGATCTTCTCGATGACCGGGCTGTGCACCGGGAAGGTGCGCTCGACGCCGACGCTGTAGCTCACCTTGCGGACGGTGAAGGTCTCGCGGGCGCCACTGCCCTGACGGCGCAGCACGAACCCCTTGAAGACCTGGACGCGGGAGCGGTTGCCTTCGACGACTCGGACGTGAACCTCGAGCGTGTCACCGGGACGGAAGTCCGGCACGTCGCTGCGCAGGGTCGCCTTCTCGAGCTCCTGGATCTTCGTGTGCATGAGAGCTGTTCCTCAAGTCTCGCGAGCACGCGGAGGTCCACCCGGCCTGGGCTCGTGGCGGACACGCTTGCTGATCTGGTGGACCCGGGAACGCTTTCCCGGGCATGGCTGACCAACCACCTGACGATTGGCAACGCTTCAGTGTGCCACATCTTCCGGCGGGAGGCGAAACGACAGCTCGTCGAGCAGCCGCCGGTCGTGCTTGTCGAGCGTCGCGGGGTCGATCGCCGCCGCCAGCTCGGGCCGGTTGGCGACGGTGCGGCGCAGCGCCTCGTCACGGCGCCAGCGGGCGACCTTGCCGTGGTGGCCGGACAGCAGCACGGCGGGCACCTCGTGCCCGCGCCACACCGGCGGCTTGGTGTAGACGGGGCCTTCGAGCAGGTTGCGCATCGCGCCGGGCGCGAAGGAGTCGTCGACGGCCGAATGGGCGTTGCCGAGCACGCCGGGCAGCAGCCGGCCGATGGCCTCCACCATCACCAGCACCGCCACCTCCCCGCCGGCGAGCACGTAGTCGCCGATGCTGACCTCGTCGACGCGCAGCCGCGTGCCGTACTCGGCCATGACGCGCGAGTCGATGCCCTCGTAGCGGCCGCAGGCGAACAGCAGCCACGGCTCGGCGGCCAGCTCCTGGGCGAGCTCCTGGGTGAAGGGGCGGCCGCTCGGCGTCGGCACGATCATGCGCGGGGCCCCGTCGCCGATGACGTCGTCGAGCGCCTCACCCCAGACCTCCGGCTTCATCACCATGCCGGGACCGCCCCCGTACGGGGTGTCGTCGACGGTCTTGTGCACGTCGTGCGCCCAGTCGCGGAGCTGGTGGGTGCGCACGTCGAGGATGCCGCGCTCGCGCGCCTTGCCGATGAGGGAGACGTCGAGCGGCGCGAAGTACTCGGGGAAGATCGAGATGATGTCGAGCCGGGTCACAGCAGGCCCTCCGGCGGGTCGACGACCAGCCTGCCGCCCTCCGGGTCCACCTCCGGCACCAGGGCCTTGACGAACGGGATGAGCGCGTCGTCCCCACCGCCCGCGCGCCGTACGACGAGCAGGTCCTGGCCGTGGTGGAGCACGTCGGTGACCTCGCCGACGGGCTCGCCGCCGGTGGTGACGACCGCGAGGCCGATGAGCTGGTGGTCGTGGAACTCGTCGGGGTCGCCGGTCGGCGCCACGTCGGCGGAGTCGATGACCAGCATGGTGCCGCGCAGCTCCTCGGCCGCGTCACGGCCCGCGACGCCGGCGAAGGCGACCAGGAGCATGCCCTTGTGCCAGCGGCGGCTCTCGACGACGAGCGGCCCCCGGGCCGGCGGGTCGGTGGCGATCGACGTGCCGGCGGCGAAGCGCACCTCGGGATCGTCGGTGCGCACCTCGACGGTCACCTCGCCGCGTACGCCGTGCGGGCGGCCTATCCGGCCGACGACCAGCTGCACCTGTACCTCTTTCCAACGCGGAGCGCCCCCATCGGCGGCAACCGATGAGGGCGCGGGAATTTCCTGACGCTAACGGACTGCTTCGTGCAGGTCGAGCAGATCGACCCGGACGTACTTCCCGTCGGCCAGGGCGTTCACGACGGTGCGCAGCGCCTTGGCGGTGCGCCCACCGCGTCCGATGACCTTTCCCAGGTCCTCGGGGTGCACCCGGACCTCCAGGACGCGCCCGCTGCGGATGCGGCGTGCGCGGACCCGGACATCGTCGGGATGTTCGACGATGCCCTTGACGAGGTGCTCGAGGGCCTCCTCGAGCACCTCAGGCCTCCGCCTCGGCCGGGGTCTCGGCAGGGGCCTCGGCCTCGTCCTTCTTCTTGGCCTTCTTCGGCGTGGTGGCGGCCGTGCCGGTGTCGCCACCGGACAGCGCCTCCTTGGCCGCGGCCTCGTAGAGGGCCTGACGGTCGGGCGCGGGCTCGGCGACCTTCATCGGCGCCGGCGCGGGCTCGCCCTTGTACTTCTGCCAGTCACCGGTGAGCTTGAGCAGCTTGAGCACCGGCTCGGTCGGCTGCGCGCCGACTCCCAGCCAGTAAGCGGCGCGCTCGGCGTTGACCTCGATGCGCGAAGGGTTCTCCTTCGGGTGGTACAGGCCGATCTCCTCGATCGCCCGGCCGTCACGCTTGGTGCGGCTGTCGGCGACGACGATACGGTATTGAGCGTTGCGGATCATGCCGAGCCGCTTGAGCTTGATCTTGACTGCCACGGGTGTGGTCTCTCCTGCATTAGAGCGCGGGTGAGCGGCTCCTCATCGAGTGGGGCACGATGCGAATCCGACTCCAGGGACAAACGCGGCCGGCGGGAGGTGAGAGGGCACCCGCCTGGTCACGGTGTTCCAACATGCCATTGTGCCAGACGCGCGCCACTGCCCCGCACTCCGCACCGGCGTCGCGCGGCAAAAATTACTTCTGGCCCGGCAGCCTGAGCTTGGACGGGTCGAAGCCCGGCGGCAGCTCCATGCCCGGAGGCAGCTTGCCGCCCAGGTTGCCCAGCACGCCGCCCGGCTTGGGCTCGTCGGCGGGCGCCTCCTGGGCCTGCTTGCCGAGGGCCGCCTTGCGCGGGTCACCGCTCACGCGGCGCCCCTTCTTGCCCTTCTTCTGAGCCTTCTGCGCCTTGCCCCGGCCGCCCGGCATGCCGGGGATGCCCATGCCGCCCGCCATGCGCTTCATCATCTTCTGGGCCTCGAAGAAGCGGGTGACGAGGTTGCTGACGGCGCTGACGGTCACGCCGGAGCCGGCGGCGATGCGGGCGCGGCGGGAGCCGTTGATGATCTTCGGGTCCTGCCGCTCGCCGGGCGTCATCGAGCGGATGATGGCGGCGATGCGGTCGAGGTCGCGGTCGTCGATGGCGTTGAGCTGGTCCCGCATCTGCCCCATGCCGGGCATCATGCCGAGCAGGTTCTTGATCGGGCCCATCTTCTGGACCATCATCATCTGCTCGAGGAAGTCGTCGAGCGTGAAGTTCTCGCCCGAGGTGAGCTTGCCCGCCATCTTGGCGGCCTGCTCCTCGTCGAACGTCTTCTGCGCCTGCTCGATCAGGGTGAGGATGTCACCCATGTCGAGGATGCGGGAGGCCATCCGGTCGGGGTGGAAGGCGTCGAAGTCTTCCAGCTTCTCGCCGGTGGAGGCGAACATGATCGGCCGGCCGGTGATGTGCCTGACCGACAGGGCCGCGCCGCCTCGGGCGTCGCCGTCGAGCTTGGTCAGCACGACGCCGTCGAAGCCGACGCCCTCCATGAACGCCTGGGCCGTGGTGACGGCGTCCTGGCCGATCATGGCGTCGACGACGAACAGGACCTCGTCGGGCCGCACCGCGTCGCGGATGTCGGCGGCCTGCTTCATCATCTCCTGGTCGATGCCCAGGCGGCCGGCGGTGTCGATGATGACGATGTCGTGCTGCTGGCGCCGGGCCTCGTCGATCGACTGGCGGGCCACGGCGATCGGGTCGCCGACGCCGTTGCCGGGCTCGGGGGCGTAGACGGCGACCTGGGCGCGCTCGCCCATGACCTGGAGCTGCCCGACGGCGTTGGGCCGCTGGAGGTCGGCGGCGACGAGCAGCGGCACGTGGCCCTGCTCGCGCAGCCAGCGGGCCAGCTTACCGGCCAGCGTGGTCTTGCCGGCGCCCTGGAGGCCGGCGAGCATGATGACCGTCGGCGGCGTCTTGGCGTAGCGGAGCCTGCGGGTCTCGCCGCCGAGGATCTCGATCAGCTCGTCATTGACGATCTTGACGACCTGCTGCGCCGGGTTGAGCGCCTGGGAGACCTCTGCGCCGCGGGCGCGCTCCTTCACCTGGGCGACGAACGCCTTGACCACCGGCAGCGCGACATCGGCCTCGAGCAGCGCGATGCGGATCTCGCGGGTGGTGGCGTCGATGTCCGCTTCGGACAGTCGCCCCTTGGATCGGAGGGAGGAGAAGACCGATGTCAGCCGGTCGGATAGCGTCTCGAACACGTGGTTGGCCAGTCCTCGAAAGCGAATGTGGGTCTGGTCTCAGCCTATCCGCTTCGCTAGCCGTTCCAGCCTGGCACGGCCATCCGGACCGAGAGCGCGTGCTCGACCAGGTTGATGAGCGTGCTCTTGACCGAGTCCTTGGAACGGGCGTCGAGCCGCACCAGCGGGATGTGCGGGGCCAGCGTGAGCGCGTCACGCACCTCCGCGTCGGTGTGCGGGTACTGCCCCTCCCAGCCGTTGATCCCGACCACGAACGGGAGCTGGGCCTCCTCGAAGTAGTCGATCGCGGGGAAGCTGTCGGCCAGCCGCCGCGTGTCGACCAGCACGACGGCCCCGATGGCGCCCCGTACGAGGTCGTCCCACATGAACCAGAACCGGTGCTGCCCGGGCGTGCCGAACACGTACAGGATCAGGTCGCGGTCGAGCGAGACGCGGCCGAAGTCGAGCGCGACGGTGGTGGTCGACTTGAGCGGGGTCATGCCGAGGTCGTCGATGCCGGCCGAGGCGTCGGTCATCACGGCCTCGGTCGTGAGCGGCATGATCTCCGACACGGCCCCCACGAACGTCGTCTTGCCCACCCCGAATCCCCCGGCCACGACGATCTTCGTCGAGGTTAGGCCGGGGCTAGAGCCTGCGAAGTCCACTGAGCACCCTTTCAAGCAGGTTGACATCCGGCCTTCCGGCCTCCAGCTGCGGCTGGTGGACGCGGACGAGGCCTTCGGCGGCCATGTCGGCGATCAGCACCCGGACCACGCCCAGCGGCATCCGCAACAGCGCCGAGACCTCGGCCACCGAGCGCACCTGCCTGCAGAGCTGGCTGATCGCCTGGTACTCCGGCGTGATGTGGGAGAACTCCCGGTGCTCGGCCGTGGCCGACGACACCAGCGCCTCCATCGCCAGTTTCAGCTTGGGCGCGGTGCGCCCGCCGGTCACCGCGTAGGGACGGACCGGCGACGCGGGGTCGGAGGCCGGCTGCGGGGGCGGCTGAGGGTCCCAGCCGCCGGTGTTCCATCTGGGGTCCGTCACCTACATCACCTGGTCTGGCTGGCGCGCAGCTCCGCGCGCACCGCCGGGGTAAGCACCTGTCCGGCGCGATCCACCATCAATGTCATCTGGTACGCCACCAGTCCCATGTCGCAGTCGGGGGCCGCGAGCACGGCCAGGCAGGAGCCGTCGCTGATCGCCATGATCAGCATCAGCCCCCGCTGCATCTCCACGATGGTCTGATTGACCGCACCGCCTTCGAACACCCGGGCGGCGCCCTGCGTCAGGCTCACCAGGCCGGAAGCGATGGCGGCCAGCTGGTCGGCCCGGTCCGCCGGGAACCCCGACGACGCGGCCAGTGGCAGCCCGTCGGACGACACCACCACCGCATGCGCGACGCCGGGGACGGTGCTCACGAAGTCGGTGATCAGCCAGTCGACGCCGCGCGCCGAATGACTCAGGTCGTTCACGCGCCCTCCTCCCTGTTGTCGTCTTTCCTCGGGTCAGAGGAGAATGCCCTGCCCCCGCTGATGTCGTCGCGTGCCGCCCGGAAGCCCTGCTGGAAGCTGGACAGGCGGCTGCGTACCCGGTCGGGCGAGACCGTGGGCATCGGGACGACGCCCTTCGGGGCCGATGCCGTGTCGGCCGAGCCCGGCACCAGGTTGGCCTTCGGCACCCGCTTGGGCAGCCCGGAGGCGGTCGCCCCGTCGCGCACCGGCTCGGCGGCGGCCTGGGCGGCGCTCCACCCGGCGTCGGCCGTGGACGAGCCCCAGTTGGCGCTGCCGCTGCCGCCCTGCTCGAACCAGGCCGACTCCACCGAGGCGAAGATCGGCAGGAACTCGTCGCCGGCGGAGGGGGCGTTGCCGCCCACCACGGGCATGGGCCCGGTGGCGGCGGACTCGGTCTCCGGGAAGTCGTAGCGGTTGCGCTTCTGCGCGCCGGTGTCGGGCCAGTCGTCGAACTCGCGCGGGACCGGCTGCTCGGTGGGCCGCTTGGGCAGCGGCTCGCCTTCGCCGGCCCAGCCGCCGGGGACGCGGGAGGGGATCCACACGTCGGCGGTGTCGTAGCCGCCGCTGGTGCTGCGCGGGTCGGACGGCCAGCCGTCGGCCTGGGAGGGCCACTGCGGCGCGGACGGCCAGGACCCGGTGGGGTCGGCGCCCGGGTACGAGGGGTGGGCGGGGCTCATCTGGAACGAGCCGCCCTGCCACGGGGGCGCCGCGGCCGTCGCCGGCTGGGCGGGGGTGAAGGCGTCCATGCGGCCGCCGCGGTCGGCGACCGGGGCGGGCGCCACCGGGGCGGCGCCCGCGGCGGCCGGGGTGTCGAAGGCGGCCGTCTGGGCGCCGAGCAGCGACTCGGGCACCAGGACCATGGCGGTGAGCCCGCCGCCGCCCTGGGGCCTGAGCTGGACGCGGATGCCGTGCCGGTGGGCCAGCCTGGCGACCACGAACAGGCCCATGCGCCGCGAGACGGACACGTCGACGGTGGGCGCGTCGGTCAGGCGGTCGTTGGCCTGGGCCAGCTCCTCCTGGGTCATGCCGATGCCGGAGTCGCTGATGGACAGCATGACGCCGCCGCCGTCGATGCGGCTGCCGGAGACGGTCACGCGGGTCTCGCGCGGGGAGAACGACAGGGCGTTCTCGACCAGCTCGGCGATGAGGTGGATGACGTCGTTGACGGCCTGGCCGGCGACGGAGACGCCGTCGGGGACCTGGAGGAGCACGCGCTCGTAGTTCTCGACCTCCGACAGGGAGGCGCGGGCGACGTCGACGAGCTTGACCGGCTGGCTCCAGCGGCGCGGCGGGTCCTGGCCGGCGAGGACCAGGAGGTTCTCGCTGTTGCGGCGCATGCGGGTGGCCAGGTGGTCGAGCTTGAACAGGTTGCCCAGCCGCTGCTCGTCCTGCTCGCCCTGCTCCAGCCCGTCGATCAGGGTGATCTGACGCTCGACCAGCGTCTGCGAACGCCGTGAAAGGTTCACGAACATCGCGTTGACGTTGGAGCGCAGGCGGGACTCCTCGGCCGCCAGGCGGACCGCTTCGCGGTGGACCTCGTCGAAGGCGCGGGCGACTTCACCGATCTCGTCTTTGGAGGCGATGTCGATGGGCGGCACGTGCAGTTGCTCGGGCTGGACCTCGTTCTCGCGGAGCTGGCGGACGAGCTCGGGCAGCGTGTTGCCGGCGACCTTGAGCGCGTCGCCGCGCAGGCGGCGCAGCGGGCGCACGAGCGAGCGGGCCATCACGGCGGTGACGGCGAGGACCAGCAGCAGCAGCGCGACGACGACGCCGATGCTGATCGCGGCGGCCTGCCGGTCGGCGCTCTGGAGGTCGGCGCTCCGGGTGGCGATCTGCTGCGACAGCGACTTCTGCACCACGTGCAGCTTGTCGACGGTCTCGCTGATGGCGTCGAACCAGAGCCTGACGTCGTTCCTGGAGGTGGTGTCGAGCCGCTGGAGCGGCACGCCGCCGTTGTGCAGGAAGACGGCTCTGGCCACGTAGAACTCGGCGCGGCCGATCTCCTGGCTGGTGACGGTGTTGTCGTAGAACTGGCGCTGGGCGGCGGTGGCGACGGCGCGGAACGAGGTCCGCTCGCTCTCGCGGCGGGCGCGGGCGTCCAGGAACGCGTTGAAGCCGGGCTCGCTGAACTCGCCGCGGATCAGCGCGATGGACAGCAGGGCGCGCTGCTTGGAGGCCTCCTCCTGGACGCGGGCGACGGCGCGCATGGCCGAGCTCGTCGCGGTGAGCTGCTCGTCGGTCGAGCCCTGCGCCACCTCGTCGTAGAGCTGCAGCAGCTCGGCGATGGTCTCGGAGTACTTCTCCATCGTCGGCAGCGGCGGCAGCTGGGTCTTGGTGACCGTCTCGCGCATCGAGGGGATCTGGTCCAGCCGGACGCGGATGTTGGCCAGGCGCCTGCGGCCCAGGTCGGACAGCGACGCCTCGGCCGAGGTGGCGGCCTCCTCGGCCCGCTTGACGCTGACGTTCACGATTTCGTACTGCGAGGTGAGCGCCTGGAGGTCGGCCTGCCGCTTGTTCTGGGCGACGAAGCGGGTGGCGAGGTCGCGTTCGAGGGCCAGTTCGCGGGAGAGCTCGCCCACCTGCGCCACCAGCGCGCTCGTCTCGCCGATGCGCTGGTACTCCTGGGCGCTGCTGAACGAGGTGGTGATGCGCAGCGCGCCCAGGATGACGCCGACGATGGTCGGGATGGCGATGAGGGCGATGAGGCGGGTGCGTACACGCCAGTTGCGCAGCGCGAAAGCGCTGCCCGGTTTGGGCGCCTCCGGCACCGGCGCCCGAGCCGGCGCGGGCTCTTGCGGCATGTCTGGAGCCCTACGACGACCGGCTTCGGTCGTTGTTGTCCTCACTGTGGAGCCTCTCGCCATGGCCTGCTGGGGGATGAGCGGCTTTGTCACGCCGACGGAGTGATCGCAGGCAAGTTCGGGCCCAATTTGAGCACAAACCTCATAGTTCAGCCAACGTCTCACAAGTATTAGACCGTTCCAAGCCCGCCTTGGTGCACGTCGCGAGGTTTCATACACGGAGCGCGACCGCCGCCAATCCGGACATATACCCCGTAAGACCCAATAGGGCAGGTTCTAGCGGCATAACGCGATAATTACACCTCAAAGCAGAAAAATTAACATATACGCGGCATAGTGCTTCAGCTATGATCCCCTGCTCCGGTACGCTCACGCCCGGCAACCGATTGCCAGTCTCTAAAAGCTTCCCCCCTGGTAGGAGACCTTCCCATGACACGCACTTTGCGCGGTCGCGCGGTCGTCGTCGGCGCCGCGCTCGCGCTCACCCTCGCCGGCTGCGGTGCCGGCGAGGAGGCCGGCACGACGTCCGCGAACGGCTCAGGGCTCGAGAAGACGACCATCAAGGTCGGGGTGCTCCCCATCCCCGACCCCGTTTCCGTCTATATCGCCAACGCGAAGGGCTTCTTCAAGGCGGAAGGCCTCACCGTGGAGCCGGTCATCATCACCGGTGGCGCGGCGGCCATCCCGAAAATCAAGAGCCGCGAGCTCGACATCTCGCAGACCAACTACGTCTCGACGTTCGCCGCCGTGGCACAGGGCGAGAAGATCAAACTCGTTGCCGACATGTATCAGGCAGGTCCGAACACCTTCAACATCATGGTGCCCAAGGATTCTCCCATCAAGACGGTGGCTGAACTCAAGGGCAAGACCATCCTGGTCAACAACCTGAACAACGTCGCCCAGCTCGCGGTCGAGACTCAGCTGAAGGTCGCGGGGCTAACTAAAGACGACGTCAAATTCGCCGAGAAGCCGTTCCCCGAAATGGGCAACGCGGTCAACAGCGGCCAGGCGGACGCGGCCTGGATCACCGAGCCGTTCATCACCGCCAACCAGAGCCAGTTCGGCTTCACCAAGCTCGCCGACACGATGACCGGCCAGACCGAGAACCTGCCCATCGCGGGCTGGATGGCCACCGACGAGTGGGTGCAGAAGTACCCGAAGACGCTGGCCGCGTTCCAGCGGGCCATCTCCAAGGCGCAGGAGCTCGCCTCCAGCGACCGCAAGGAGATCGAGAAGATGATCCCGACCTACACGAAGATCGACGCCAAGACCGCGTCGGTCATCACCCTGGGCACCTTCCCGAGTGAGCTGAACCGCGACCGCCTGCAGAAGGTCGCCGACCTCATGGCCGAGTATAAGTACCTGAGCAGCCCCATCGACGTCTCCTCGGTCATCGTCCCGGCGCCGACGAGCGGATGACCAGAGCGCGCCTGACCCGCGGCGTCATCGGCGCCGCGGGCTTCCTTGTGGCCGGCGAGCTGTTCATCCGCTTCGTCATGAGCGAGGATCTGCTGTTCCCGCCGCCGTCCGTCATCTTCCTGGAGGCCGCGCGGCTCCCCGCCGACCCGGACTTCCTGGCCGGGAGCCTGACGACGATCGGCAACTGGGGGCTCGGCCTGCTGATCGCCGTGGCCGTGGCCGTCCCCCTGGGCGTGCTGCTCGGCGCGGTGCCGCCGGTGGAGCAGGCGGTGCGGCCCCTGGTGGAGTTCCTGCGTCCCATCCCGTCCGTCGCGATCATCCCGCTCGCGATCCTGCTGATCCCGTCGGACCAGTGGATGAAGGTCTCGGTCATCGTGTTCGCGTCGTTGTGGCCGATCCTGATCAACACGCTGTACGGCATGCACGACGTCGATCCGCTGGCCAAGGACTCGCTGCGGACCTTCGGGTTCGGGGAGCTGGCCGTGCTGAGGCGGGTGAGCCTGCCGAACGCCGCGCCGTTCGTCGCGACGGGCGTGCGGATCGCCGCCGGCATCGCGCTGGTGCTGGCGGTGAGCGCCGAGCTGGTCGCCGGCGGCTCCGACGGGCTGGGGGTGTACGTGGTGATGGCCGGCAGCGCCAACCGGATGGACCTCATCATGGCGGCGACCGTGTGGGCGGGCGTCTTCGGCGTGCTGGCGAACCTCGCCCTGCTGGCCGGGGAGCGCCGCCTGTTCCGGTGGCACGCGCTGCGGACGGGGGCGGCACGCTCGTGAAGACGCTCAACAAGCTGTGGTTCGTCCCGGTGGTCCTCGTCGTGTGGGAACTCGTCACGCGCGCCGCCGGCGACCTCGACTTCCCCCCGCCGACGACGATCGTCGCGCGCATGTACGAGCTGTGGTTCTCGGGCCCGGCCTCCCGGCTGTTCCTGACCGACGACGCGATGGACAACGTGCTGCCCAGCCTCGGGCGCATGTTCAGCGGGTGGATCCTCGCCTCGCTGATCGGCGTGGTGCTGGGCGTGCTGCTCGGCCGTTCCCGGGTGGCCACCGACTACGTCGACGCGCTGATCGAGTTCGGCCGCGCCATCCCGCCGCCCCTGCTGCTGCCGCTGTTCGTGGTCCTGCTGCAGGGCCTGCTGGCGACGCAGCTCGCGGTGATCGTGTTCGGCGTGATCTGGCCGGTGCTGCTCAACACGATCGACGGGGCCCGGGCCATCGACCGGACCTACACCGAGACCGCGACCGTGTTCGGCCTGTCCAGGGCCGAGCGCCTGCGCGTGGTCGTCATCCCGGCGGCCTCCCCGAAGATCTTCGCCGGACTGCGGATGAGCCTGTCGCTCGCGCTGATCCTCATGGTGATCTCGGAGCTGTTCGGCGGCACCGACGGCATCGGCTACCAGCTCCTGTACGCGCAGCGCACCTTCGACGCGCCCGGCGTCTGGGCGGCCATCGCGCTGCTCGGCGTGCTCGGGTACGCCGTCAACGGGCTGTTCGTGCTGGCGGAGCGCCGCGTGCTGGTGTGGCACCGGCAGGCCAACCGCACGGTTTGACCTCTTATCTCTACGGAAGGGCACATGTCCCCATCTGAAGACCTCCTCTGGGGGGCCGTATCCGACATTTCTCGATTCGCGGCTCTGCTGACCATGGCGGAGCTGGGCCTGGCCGACCACCTGGCGGACGGGCCGCTCGACACCGGCGAGCTGGCCCGGCGCAGCGGGGCGCACCCGCCCGCGCTCCGCCGGGTGCTGCGCGAGCTGGCCGGCATGGACGTGGTCAGGCCGCACGGGGACGACGGCTACGACCTGACCGCCCGGGGCACCGCGCTGCGCTCCGACGTGCCCGGCTCGATCCGCAGCTCGATCCGCATGCTGGGCGAGGAGAGCTTCTGGTACGCCATGGGCAACCTGCCGTCCACCGTGCGCGAGGGCAGCTCGGCGTTCGCCAGGCGCCACGGCCACCTGTACGACCACCTGGCGGCGCAGCCGGAGGCCAGCCGCCTGTTCGACGAGTACATGAGCACCCGGGCCATCACGTTCACCGACGGCCTGGTCAAGCGCTACGACTTCGCCGGCGCCGCCTCCATGGTGGACGTCGCCGGCGGCCGGGGGCACATCCTGGCCACGGTGCTGCACGCCAACCCCGGCATGCGCGGCATCCTGTTCGACCTCGACCACGTGACCGGCAGCGCCCGCGAGGCGCTGGCGGCCGAGGGCCTGGCCGACCGGACCGAGGTCGTGGCGGGCAGCTTCTTCGACGGGGTCCCGGCCGGCGCCGACGTCTACCTGCTGTCCAGCGTCCTGCACAACTGGGACGACGAGGACGCGGTGCGGATCCTGCGCAACGTCCGCGCCGCGATGGGCCCCGGCGGCCGGGTGCTGGTGCTGGAGGTGGTGCTGCCGGACGAGCCGGCTCCGCACCTGGGCAACGACCTGGACATGCGCATGCTGGCCATCTTCGACGGCGGCACCGAGCGCAGCGCCGCGCAGTACGCCACACTTCTCGATGAGGCCGGTCTCCGGCTGACGGAGGTCATCGAGCTGGGCGCGGCGGCGAGCCTCATCGAGGCCGTTCCCAAGTGATCGCCCGGGGAGCGTCCGGTGCGGCGCTCCCCGCCTCATGACAGGGGGACATCCGATGCGGGTGTTGATCGTCGGCGGGGGGATCGGCGGCCTGACGGCCGCGCTCAGCCTGCACGCCGCGGGGATCGGCTGCGTCGTCGTCGAGGGCGCCGCCCGGATGCTGCCGCTCGGCGTGGGCATCAACCTGCAGCCGCACGCCGTGCGCGAGCTCACCGAGCTGGGCCTGGCCGCCGAGCTGGCCGCGACCGGCGTCGAGACCACGTACATGACCTTCACCGACCGGTTCGGCGGCGAGATCCTGGCGCTGCCGCGCGGCCGGCTGGCGGGCTACCGCTGGCCGCAGTACTCGATCCACCGGGGTGAGCTGCAGATGCTCCTGCTCGCCGCGGTGCGCGAGCGGGTCGGGCCGGTCCGGCTGGGCGTCCGGTTCGAGGAGTTCGAGCAGGACGCCGCGGGGGTCACGGTCACGCTGCGCGACACCGCGTCGGGCGAGGTGCTGCGCGAGCGGGCGGACGTGCTGGTCGGCGCCGACGGCGTGCTGTCGGCGGTGCGCGCCCAGCTCCATCCGTCGGGCGACCCGCTGCGCTGGAACGGGATCCGCATGTGGCGCGGCGTGGCCGACGCCGACCGGGTGCTCGACGGCTCGACCGTGCTGGTCTCCGGCACCAACGCGGCGGGCAAGTTCGTCTCGTACCACATCTCCCCCGCCCATCCGCGCCGGGTCAACTGGGTCGCCGAGGTCAAGGTGGCCGAGCCGGGCGTGACGGGCGCGGCCGACTGGTCGCGGCCGGGGCGGCTGGAGGACGTGGCGCCGCACTACGCCGGGTGGGCGTACCGGCACTTCGACATCCCGTCGTTCATCGCCTCCTCCGCGCGCATCCTCGAATACCCGATGGTGGACCGCGATCCGCTGCCGTTCTGGGGGACGGGCCGGGTGACGCTGCTCGGCGACGCCGCGCACCCGATGTACCCGGTCGGCTCCAACGGCGGGTCGCAGGCGGTGCTGGACGCCCGGGTGCTGGCCCGCCACCTGGCGACCACGGCCGATCCGGCCGAGGCGCTGGCCGGTTACGAGGCCGAACGCCGGCCGGTCACCTCCGAGCTGGTGCTGGGCCACCGCTCGCTGCCGGCCGACGAGATGGTCCTGCTGGTGGAGCGGCGGGCTCCCGGCGGCTTCGCCGACATCCGGGACGTCCTGGCCGAGGACGAGCTGGCGGCCCTGGCGGACGCCCAGCACGCGATCACCGATTCCGATGTGCGCGCGCTCAACGAGCGACCCTCGTGGAGCGTGCGCTGAACCTGCGTTCAGTAAGGAGTGACATGCGGTTGGCACGCACGTGCGCCCTCGGGCTCGCGCTGGTCCTCGGCCTCGCGGCCTGTGGCGACGACGGCCCGGCCCCCGCCACCGGCGGCTCCGGGCTGGAGAAGACCCAGCTCACCGTGGGCATCGTCCCGGTGCCGTCGTCGGCGCCGCTGTTCATCGCGGAGAAGCGGGGCTTCTTCAAGGAGGAGGGCCTGACGGTCAAGACCGAGGTGATCCAGGCGCCGCAGGCCGTCATGCCGAAGATTTTGAACGGCAGCATGGATGCCTTCCTGACGAGCTACGTGTCGCTGCTGGCGATCAACGACTCGGGGGCCGCGAAACTGAAGCTGCTCCAGCACAGCCAGGAGGCGGCGCCCGGGGTGGCGGGCGTGGTGGTGCCCAAGGGTTCGCCGATCAAGACGGCGGCCGACCTCAAGGGCAGGACGGTGGCGGTCAACGTGCTGAAGGCGCTCGGCCAGACGCTCACGAACGCGCACGTGCAGGAGGCCGGGCTGAAGCCGGAGGACGTCAAGTTCGTCGCGGTGCCGTTCGCCGACCAGCTCAACGCGCTGTCGGGCGGCCAGGTGGACGCGGCCTGGCTGGTGGAGCCGTTCCTGACGGCGGCCAAGACGAAGATGGGCGCGACCGAGGTGATCGACACCACCGACGGCGTGACCGCGGGCATCCCGATCGACGGCTGGGGCGTGTCGGAGGCGTGGCTGGCGCAGAACCCGAAGACCGCCGCCGCCTTCCACCGGGCGCTGGCCAAGGCGCAGAAGATCGCGAGCGAGGACCGCGCCGCCATCAACGAGGTCATCCCGACCTACACGCAGATCGACGCGCAGGCGGCGGCCGCGATGAAGCTCGGCGTGTTCTCGATGGAGGTCGACAAGGCGAGCCTGCAGAAGCTGGCCGACCTGCTGGCCGGCTACGGCTACCTCAAGACCAAGCCGGACGTGACGCAGCAGATCGCCGCCGTCGGCGGATGACCGGAGCGCGCATGAGGCGGGGGGTCCTGGGCGCCGCCGGCGTCCTGGGCTTCCTCGTCCTGCTTGAGGCCGCGGGCCGGATCGGCCTGATCGACCGCGACGCGCTGCCGTACGTCTCGGTGGTGCTGGTGACGGCGGCGGAGCTGGCCGCGGACGGCGAGTTCCTGCGGCACGTGCTGATCACGCTGTCGGCGTGCGCGGCCGGGCTGCTGATCGCGGTGGCGGTGGCGGTGCCAGCGGGGCTGCTGCTGGGCACGGTGCCGGTGGTGGAGCGCTCGGTGCGTCCGCTGGTGGAGTTCCTGCGGCCGATCCCGTCGGTGTCGCTGATCCCGCTGGCGATGTTCCTGTTCCCCGACAGCGGCGACGCCAAGACATCGCTGATCGTCTACACGTGCGCGTGGCCGCTGCTCGTCAACACGCTGTACGGCCTGGCGGACGTGGACCCGCTGGGCAAGGACACGCTGCGGGCCTTCGGGTTCGGGCCGGTGGCGGTGGCGGTGCGGGTGTCGCTGCCGAGCGCGGCGCCGTTCATCGCGACCGGGGTGCGCATCGCGGTGGGGGTGACGCTGATCGTGGCGGTGAGCGTGGAGCTGATCGCGGGCGGCGACGGCGGCATCGGCGCCTACCTGGTGCAGGCGGGCAGCGCCGCCCGCACCGACCGGGTGCTGGCGGCGACGGTGTGGGCGGGCGTGCTCGGCCTGGCCGCCAACCTGCTGTTCACGGCCGGGGAGCGGCGGCTGTTCCGCTGGCACCACGCCAGGACGGGAGAGACGTCATGATCACCCGGCTGGGCTGGTACTGGATGCTGCCGGTGGCGGCGCTGGCCTGGGAGGTCGCCGCCCGCGCGGCGCAGGCCGTCTACTTCCCGCCGCCGAGCGTGATCGTGCCCCGGCTGCGGGAGCTGTGGTTCTCCGGGCCGGCCGGGCGGCTGTTCCTGACGGACGAGGCGGTGGCCGACCTGCTGCCGAGCCTGGCGCGGCTGTTCGGCGGGTGGGCGCTGGCGGCGCTCGCGGGCGTCGTGCTCGGCGTCGCGCTGGGCCGCTCGCGCACGCTGTCGGCGCTGGTGGAGCCGCTGCTGCACTTCGGCCGCTCGGTGCCGCCGTCGGCGCTGCTGCCGGTGTTCCTGCTGCTGTTCGAGATCGGCACGCCGATGCAGGTGGCCTCGATCGTGTACGGCGTGGTGTGGCCGGTGCTGATCAACTCGATGGACGGCAGCCGGTACGTGGACCGCCAGTACGTCGAGACCGGCCTGGTGTTCAGGATGGGGGCGGGCGCCCGGCTGCTGCGGATCATCCTGCCCGCCGCCGCGCCGAAGATCTTCGCCGGGCTGCGGCTCAGCGTGTCCCTGGCGCTGATCATGATGGTGATCTCGGAGCTGTACGGCAGCACCGAGGGCATCGGCCACCGCCTGCTGGAGGCGCAGAGCCAGTTCGACATTCCCGCGATGTGGGCCGGGATCGTGCTGCTCGGCCTGCTGGGCGTGCTGCTGAACGCGGGGTTCCTGGCCGTCGAGCGGCTGGTGCTGCGCTGGCACCACGGCGCCCGCGCCTGAGCGGTCAGCCGTACAGCCGCTCGATCACCTCGCGCTGGCGGGCGGCGAACCAGGCGCGGTCCGGGGCGCCGGTCAGCGCCCCGGGCCGCTCGACGTCGTGGCGGCCGTACTCCTCGGCCCACAGCCGCGACTTGACCCGGCTGGGCAGGTTGCCCATGCCGGGCCTGCGGCGCAGCCGGCGCAGCGCGGCCAGGTCCAGCTCGGCGGCGGCGACCAGCGACTCCCCCGCCCCGGCCCTGGCCAGCACCCGGCCCTCCGGGTCGACGATCTCCGAGCCGCCGTTGGTCGAGTCGCCGGGGATGGCGATCCCGCTCAGGCCGCCGCTGTTGGCGGAGACCACGTAGGCCAGGTTCTCCACGGCGCGGGCGCGGCGGGCGATCGCCTTGGGGGTGAGCTCCGGTGACGACGCCTCGGAGGTCGGGTTGCAGATGATCTCCGCGCCGCGCAGCGCCAGCGAACGGGCCAGCTCGGGGTAGAGGATCTCCTCGGAGGCGACCACCGCGAGCACGCCGATCTCCGTCTCGGCGACCGGCAGGACCCCGTCGATCCCGTACACCTCCAGGTAGCGCTCCCAGACGTCGTACGGGCTCGGGGTGAACATCGAGTGCAGCCGCCGGTAGCGCAGCACCGGCTCGCCCTCGGGAGAGAAGATCACCGACGCCTGGAAGTACAGCTCGGGGAAGTGCTCGTCGCTCTCGTAGGCGTTGACGCAGAGGAACACGCCGTGCCGCCGGGCGACGCCGGCCAGCGCCGCGTACTCGGGGCCGCCGGGGGCGAGCGCCGCCTTGTCCCGCCACTCGCCGAGGCTCTCCCGCAGCGGGAAGCCGGTCAGCGCGTACTCGGGCAGCACCACCAGCCGCAGGTCCGGCCCGATCCACGCCTTGGACGCGCCGACCTGCCGGTCGATCCGGGTGACGGCCGCGCCGATCGCGGCGCGCGGGTCGGCGGCGTCGTTGACCGCCCGGGTCTCCAGCTGGAGCGCCAGCGCGCGCAGCGCCGTCATCCGACCCTGCGCTCGTTGATCAGCGTGCGCCGGACGACCTCGCCGCCCTTGATCCACTGCCAGACGCGGCTGCGGGTGTCGCCGTCGTCGCTGAGCACGATCAGCTCGAACAGCCTCAGGTCCTCCCCCTCGGCCTTGAACTGCCACGACAGGTAGATGCTGCTCTCGTCGAGCTCCCAGAACTCGCCCCTGAGCCGGTCGGTGTCGAAGCCGCACCGGCCGCCGCCCAGGTAGGTCCCGGGGAACTCGTGCACCTCGGCGCGCCCGTCGTCCCAGGTGTAGCGGTTGGTCTGGTGGTAGACGGCGTCGTCCACGATGGCGCAGGTGAGCTGGGCGCGGTGCCGGTCGACGACCGTCCCGTCGGCGTCGACGTGCACGTACGTGCCGTCCCACTCGCCCTCGTGCCGCGCCAGCAGCGGCATCTCGGCGCGCAGTCCCATCTCTCACTCCTCGCTCGGGTGCCACCAGGGGTCGGCGGCGTGGGATCGGTTGACCAGGAAGGCCCGGCGGCGCAGGAAGCGGCCGATGGAGGCGGCGCCCATGCGCGAGCCGCCGAGGCCGGAGAGGCGGAAGGAGTGCTTCTCGCCCTCGTGCACGAGCGCGGTCAGGGCGGCGTCGTTGACGCTGATCGCGCCCGCCCTGATCCGGGCGGCGACGGCCAGCGCGCGCTCCTCCGAGCCGGCGAAGACGGCCGCCGACAGGCCGTAGACCGAGTCGTTGGCCAGCGCCACCGCGTGGTCGGCGTGGTCGGCCGCCATGACGGGCAGCACCGGCCCGAACGTCTCCTCGGTCATGACGAGCATCGAGTGGTCGACGCGCGACAGCACGGCGGGCCGGAACCAGTGGCCGCCGCCGTGGCGCTCGGCCGTGCCGCCGGTGTGCACGACGGCGCCCTTGGCCACCGCGTCGGCCAGGTGGGCGGCGATCACGTCCTCCCGGCCGGGCCCGATGATCGGCCCGATCGGCCCGCCCTCGCAGGTCAGCCCCACCTTGGCGGCCTTGCCGGCCAGCAGGTCCAGGAACTCGTCGTGCACCGGCCGCTCGACGTAGATCCGCTCGATCGACTGGCAGGACTGCCCGGCGTTGGCCGTGCCGCCCCACAGCACGGCCGAGGCCGCCCGGTCCAGGTCGGCGCCGGCCAGCACGATCGCCGGGTCCTTGCCGCCCAGCTCCAGGAAGGCCGGCACGAACGCGCGGGCGGCGGCCTCGGCCACCAGCCGCCCGGTCGGCACGCTGCCGGTGAACACGACGGCGTCGGCCAGCCCGACCAGCGCGGCGCCCGTCTCGCCGTCGCCCTCGACGACGCGCAGCGGCAGGTCGTCAGGCACCAGCCGCATCAGCGGCTCGATGAAGCGCGGCGTCACCTCGCTCGGCTTGACCAGCACCGGGCACCCGGCGGCCAGCGCCGGCACCGCGTCGATGAGGCCGAGCAGCAGCGGGAAGTTCCACGGGCTGATCACCCCCACCAGGTCGTACGGGACCGCGTCGCCGCCGACGAAGACGCCGGGCAGCGAGGCGGGGAACTCGGCCGGGGGCTCCAGCAGCGCGGGCGCGGCCCGTACCCATCGGTCGACGAGACCGGCCACGATCTGCCGCTCCAGCACCGACTCGGCGACCCGCCCGGTGTCGGCCACCAGCGCCGCGAGCAGGTCGTCGTCGGCGGCGATCGCCTGCCCGAACCGGGTCAGGACGGGACCGCGCCCGGCGGCCCGCCACGCGGGGGCGAGCGCGCGCAGCTCGGCCGCCGTGGCGGCGAGCCGGTCCGGCGGGACGGGCGCGGGCGGCCGGTCCGGCCGCCCGGTGAGCGGGTTCCTGATCACGACAGGGCCGTGCCCCGGACTGCGGCCATGCTGCGTGCTCCCTCGGACTGGAGGCGATCCGCCGCCATTGTGATCATGCCGGCGGCGGCGCGTCAACGGCTTCAGCCGCTCCAGCCCGGCACCGCGGTCCTGATGTTGAGTGCGTGCTCGACCAGGTGGATGAGCGCGCCCTTGACCGAGTCCTTGGAGCGGGCGTCCAGCCGGATCAGCGGGATGTGCGGGGCCAGCGTGAGCGCGTCGCGGACCTCGCTGTCGCTGTGCGGGTACTGCCCGTCCCAGCCGTTGACGCCGACGATGAAGGGGAGCTGCGCCTCCTCGAAGTAGTCGATGGCCGGGAAGCTGTCGGCCAGCCGCCGGGTGTCGACCAGCACGACCGCGCCGATGGCGCCGCGCACCAGGTCGTCCCACATGAACCAGAACCGGTGCTGCCCCGGCGTGCCGAACAGATAGAGGATGAGGTCACGGTCGAGCGACACCCGGCCGAAGTCCATCGCCACGGTGGTGGTGGACTTCAGCGGCGTCATGCCGAGGTCGTCGATGCCCGCCGAGGCGTCGGTCATCACGGCCTCGGTGGTCAACGGCATGATCTCCGAAACGGCCCCCACGAACGTCGTCTTCCCCACGCCGAACCCACCGGCCACCACGATCTTCGTCGAAGTCAGACCCACGCCCGAACTAGAGCCTGCGTAGTCCACTGAGCACCCTCTCCAGCAAGTCGACATCCGGCTGACCGGCGTCCAGCGCGGGCTGGTGCACGCGCACCAGGCCCTCCGCCGCCATATCCGCGATCAGCACGCGAACCACTCCCAGCGGGATCCGCAGCAGGGCGGAGACCTCGGCCACCGAGCGCACCTGCCGGCAGAGCTGGGAGATCGCCTGGTATTCCGGCGTGATGTGCGAGAACTCCCGGTGCTCGGCCGTCGCCGACGACACCAGCGCCTCCATCGCCAGCTTGACCCGGGGGGCCGTGCGGCCCCCCGTCACCGCGTACGGCCGCACCGGCGAGGCCGGGTCGGCCTGCAGCCGCGGCTGGGACTCCGGCTCCCAGCCGCCGCTGTTCCATCGTGGATCCGTCACCACATCACCTGGTCTGGGACGCGCGCAGCTCCGCGCGCACCGCCGGCGTGAGCACCTGTCCGGCGCGCTCGACCATCAACGTCATCTGGTACGCCACCAGTCCCATGTCGCAGTCGGGAGCGGCCAGCACGGCCAGGCAGGACCCGTCCGAGATGGACATGATCAGCATGAGCCCGCGCTGCATCTCCACGATCGTCTGGTTGACCGCGCCGCCCTCGAACACCCGCGCCGCCCCCGCGGTGAGCGACACGAGCCCGGAGGCGATCGCGGCGAGCTGGTCGGCCCGGTCCGCCGGGAACCCCGACGAGGCCGCCAGCGGCAGCCCGTCGGACGACACCACCACCGCGTGCGCGACACCGGGGACGGTGCTCACGAAATCGGTGATCAACCAGTCCACGCCACGGGCGGCATGGCTCAGCTCGTTCATGATTCCTCCTCGCGGCCTTCCCCGCCGTCCGCGGAGCGGGGCGGCGGGCCGAATCCGGGTCCGGCGTTCGCGCGGCCGCCGTTGATGTCGTCGCGGGCGGCGCGGAAGCCCTGCTGGAAACTGGACAGCCGGGAGCGCACCCGGTCCGGCGACACGGACGGCACCGGCGAGACGCCCGACGGGGCCGTCGCGGTCTCGGCCGAGCCGGGCACCAGGTTGGCCTTCGGCACCCGTTTCGGCAGCCCGGCGGCCGTCGCGCCGTCGCGCACGGGCTCGACCACGGCCTTGGCGGCCGACCAGCCCTCGTCCGCCTTGGACGAGCTCCAGCTCGCGCTGCCGCCCCGCTCGAACCAGGCCGACTCGACCGCCGCGTAGATCGGCAGGTACTCGTCACCGGCGGAGGCGGGCTTGCCGGCCGGGCTCTCCGGCTCGGGGAGGTCGTACCTGGGCCGTTCCGGCGGCAGCGGCGGGTCGGGACGCTCGGCCTGCGTCCAGTCGCCGAGCTGCGGGCCGGGCGTCGGCCGCCGGGGCAGCGGCGGCGAGCCCGACGAGCCGTTCCAGCCCCCGGAGCTGCCGGCGCCGGGCGGGCGCGGGGGCATCCACACGTCGGCGGAGTCGAAGCCGCCGCTGTTGCCGCTGTTGCCGCGCGGGTCGGCGGGCCAGCCGCTGCCGGTGAGGCCGCGCTGCTCGGGCGGCCAGGGCGGGGCGGGCCAGCCGGGGCCCTCCGGGTTGGACGGATAGGAAGGGTAGGAGGGGTGGCCGGGGCCGAGCTGGTAGGGCATGGGCGCCGGCTGCGGTCCGGTGTAGGGCTCCTCCTGCGGGCCGCTGGACGCGCCGGCCAGCGCGGGCGACTGGGCGAGCAGCGACTCGGGCACCAGCACCATCGCGGTGAGCCCGCCCGCGCCGTGCGGCCTGAGCTGGACGCGGATGCCGTGCCGGTGGGCCAGCCTGGCGACCACGAACAGGCCCATCCGCCGCGACACCGACACGTCCATGCTGGGCGCGTCGGTCAGCCGGTCGTTGGCCTGGGCCAGCTCCTCCGGCGTCATGCCGATGCCGGAGTCGGTGATGGACAGCATGACGCCGCCGCCGTCGATCCTGCTCCCGGACAGCGAGACGCGCGTCTCCCTGGGCGAGAACGACAGGGCGTTCTCCACCAGCTCGGCCAGCAGGTGGATGATGTCGTTGACGGCCTGGCCGGCGATCGAGATGCCGTCGGGGACCTGGAGCAGGACCCGCTCGTAGTTCTCGACCTCCGACAGGGAGGCGCGGGCGACGTCGACGAGCTTGACCGGCTGGCTCCACCGGCGCGGCGGGTCCTGGCCGGCGAGGACCAGCAGGTTCTCGCTGTTGCGACGCATGCGGGTCGCCAGGTGGTCCAGCTTGAACAGGTTGCCCAGCCGCTGCTCGTCCTGCTCGCCCTGCTCCAGCCCGTCGATCAGGGTGATCTGACGCTCCACCAGCGTCTGCGAACGCCGTGAAAGATTCACGAACATCGCGTTCACGTTCGAGCGCAGACGGGACTCCTCCCCCGCCAGGCGGACCGCCTCGCGGTGCACCTCGTCGAACGCCCGCGCCACCTCGCCGATCTCGTCGTGGGTGGTGACGCCGATCGGCGCGACCGCCGGGACCGCGCCGTCGCCGCTCTCGCGCAGCGTCCGCACGGTCTCGGGCAGCCGCTTGCCCGCCACCTCCAGCGCCTCGCCCCGCAGCTTGCGCAGCGGCCTGATCAGCGAGCGGGCGATGAGCGAGATGATCGCGATCACCACGGCCAGCAGGATCAGGATGAGCACGCCGGAGATGAGCGCCGACCTGTTGGCCGCGTCCTCCAGCGCGCGGGCGCGCAGGATGACGGAGGCGGACATGCTCTTCTCCACGTTCCGCAACGCGTCGATCTTGCCGGTGCTCACGTCGAACCAGGTGGCCACGTCGCGGCTGCCGATGCTGAGCGGCTTGTTCTCCGCCGACTGGGCCATCGCCCGCAGCGTGAACAGGTCGGTCTGGTCGATGTCGCGGCCGACGACGGTGTTGCGGTAGAGCTCCAGCTGATCCTGCGTGGCCAGCGTGCCGAACAGGGTCACCTCGCTCTCCTCACGCGCCTTGGCGGCGGTGAGCGAGTCGAGCTCGCCCGCGTCGAACGCCTTGTTGTCCAGGGCTCCGGCCAGGATGCCGCGCTGCTTGGACGACTGGGCCTTGGCCCGGGCGATCGCGGCCATCGCGCCGGCGCTGTGCGCGACCTGCTCGTCCACCGCCACCTGGCCGACCTGGTCGTGGAACTGCACGAGCGCGGCGATGATCTGGGTGTACTTCTCGATCATCGGCAGGGGCTGGATCTTGCCCTTGACCGCCGTCTCACGCAGCGCGGAGATCTCCTCCAGGCGGCGCAGGACGGGTCGTACGGCGTCACCGTGCGAGTCGTTGATCGCCTGGGCGCTCCGCTTGGCCTCCCCGATGAGGTCGTCGACTCCGGCGTAGGTGCCTCTGAGCTGTGGCTCCTTGGCCGGAGGTCGCCCCTGGGCGATGTAGAGCGCGGTCTCGTCCCTCTCGGAGGCGAGGTCGTGGCTGACGGCGCCGAGGCTCTCGCTGAACTCGGCGACCTCTCTGAGTGTCTGGTAGGTGTTGGCGTCGCTGAGCGAGGTGACCACGTTCAGGCCACCCAGCGCGACCGCCACCGCCGTCGGGACCACGATCAGCGCGACGAGGCGTGATCGGACATGCCAGTTGCCCAGGCCGAATCTGGCCGGCCGGGGCACCTTGCGCTTCTGATGGCCGTGCGGCTCGTGGTCAACGGAAGCACCAGCGCTCTGCGTACTCACTGCTTTCGCAACCTCTCGCCCCTGAGGGGGATCTCGATGACCGTGGGGGGCACTATGTGAAATCGAGATGAGGGCCTTTTGAGCATACGGCGACTACCACCACCAAACACTATGAATTCAGCATTGACTCATTCATTGGGTATTTGTCCCAACAAAAGATCGCTCGCCATCGCCACAGACAGCCCCGCCTGTCGCCCCTCCCTTCACTCACGGCACGGCTCTCACGAACCACACCAAATCAGGCAAAAGCACCTAGACTGGAAATTCATGGGGTCATTGACCACGATATAGCGCCAAACTGACCTTGCAACCACAGATGTTATTTTTGCGATGATGACGCCCCATGTGGTGCTACCGTCAGTGCTTGTTGTGCGTACGGCACACGTCCCGTGAGTAACAGCACCCCCCTACCCCTCCAGGCTCCACACCCCCCCTCGTGAAAGGAGTCCCCGACATGAGGCTTGCCCGTTCCAGCAGAGTCGCCGTCATCGGGTTTGCCCTGGCGCTGGGAATCGCCGCCTGCACCGCCGAGCCGGAGTCCGCCGCTCCGAAGTCCTCCACCGCCGCCGACGCGGGCGGCCTGGAGAAGACGGAGCTCAAGGTCGCGGGCCTGCCGGCCATCGACACCGCGGCCATGTACGTGGCCATTGACCAGAAGCTCTTCGAGAAGGAAGGACTCAAGGTCACGCCGCAAATCGTCCAGGCGTCGCCCGAGGCCATTCCGATGTTGCTCAACGGTGAGATCGACGCCATGTTCGGCAATTACGTGTCGATGTTCCAGGCCCACGACCAAGGCGCGCTGAAGCTGCGCATCCTGGCCGAAGGCTCCCGCGCGGCCCCGGACTCCCTGAGCATCATGGCTTTGCCTGATTCGCCGATCAGGTCGCCGAAGGACCTCGAAGGCAAGACGATCAACGTGAACGTTCTGCACAATTTCCAGGAGCTCGCGCTCACGCAGGTCCTGAAGGCCAACAACATCGATCCGGCGAAGATCAAGTACGTTCAGGTGACGTTCCAGAACATCATGCCCGCCTGGCAGAAGGGCCAGCTCGACGCGGCCTATCTCGGCGAGCCGATGGTCACCGCCGCGACCTCGTCAATGGGCGCCAGAAAGATCCTGGATCCGGCCTCAGGACCCGCGGCCGAATTCCCCATTTCCGGCTATGTCAGTACTCAGGAATGGTACGACAAATATCCCAAGACAGCCGCGGCGTTCCAGCGCGCCCTCCACAACGCCGCCAAGCTCATGGAGAACAACCGTGAGGTGGTGGCCGACGTGCTGCCCAACTTCACCCAGATCGACAAGGCCACAGCCGCGACCGTGACGTTCCCCTTGTTCTCCAGCTCCGACAACCCGGTGCGGCTGCAGCGGGTCGCCGACTGGATGCACGAAGCCAAGTGGCTCACCAAGGAGATCGACGTCGCCTCGCTGATGTCCCCCACCACGTCAGGGTGAGCGCGCCCGCCCTCGTCCGCGACCGCCCGAACACGGCCACCGCACGGTGGACGCGCCGGGCGGCCGGGGCACTCGTCTTCGCCGCCCTGTTCGAAGCGCTCGGCCGGGCCGAGCTCGTCTCCGCCGCCTTCCTGCCGCCCGCCTCGGAGATCCTCCAGCGGGCCGGCGGGCTGCTCCTCGACCCCGCCTTCCGCGCCCACGCCGCCACCAGCATGCTCGCCTGGGCCATCGGCCTCGGCATCGCCGCCCTCGTCGCCGTCCCGCTCGGCCTGCTGCTCGGCAGCGTCCCGGTGATCGACTCCGCCACCCGGGCCATCGTCGAGTTCATGCGGCCCATCCCGTCGGTGGCCCTCATCCCGCTGGTGGCCCTCGTCATCGGCACCGGCCTGCAGCTCCGCGTCACCCTGGTGATCTACGCGGCGCTGTGGCCCATCCTCTACAACACGATGTACGGCCTGCGCGGCGTCGACCCCGTCGCCAAGGAGACCCTCAGGTCGTACGGATTCGGCCCGCTGGCAGTGCTGTGGCGGGTCTCGCTGCCCTCGGCGGCGCCGTTCATCATGACGGGCTTCAGGCTGGCCACCGGCGTCGCGCTCATCCTGACCGTGAGCACCGAGATCGTCGCCGGGCGGGGAGAGGGCGTCGGCGTGTTCATCTACTTCGCGGGCATCGCCGTACCGGCGCGCATGGACGACATCCTGGCCGGGGTCGTCTGGGTCGGGCTGTTCGGCGTCGTGGTCAACGCCCTCCTGGTGGCCGCCGAGCGCAGGCTCTTCCGCTGGCACCACGCCCGGAACGGAGGCCTCTCATGACCGCCCCACCGCCCCCGGCCCGCGGCCGCTTCCCCGACTCCGCCCACCCCACCCGCACCCCGGACGCCAACCCACCCCTCCCCACCCCGTCCCCTGACCACCCCCACATCACCCCGCCCGACGAGGACCGGTCCCCCAACGCAGGCGGACGGCATGCCCCTACCCGCCCTGGCGAGGACCCCGAGCCCGCAAACGGCGCGGGCAACGGCGGGGGGAGGCGCGTCGCCGGTGACCCCACCGGCGAGGGCCGCCCCGGCGGGCGACATGGCCGCACCCAGGCCGTGCAGCGCGAGGGCGACGGACCCTCGGGCGAGCCGCCCGAGGGCGGACGCGCCCGGCCCGACAGGGGCCAAGCCGACGTAGCACGGGCCGGCGGGCGGCATGGCCGCGCCCAGCCCGGTACCGGGCAGCGCGAGACCGACGGACCCGCGAGCGGGCCGCCCGATGGCGGAGGCAACCGAGCCCGGGGCGACCTGATCGGTCAGGGGCGGGCTGCAGGGCGGCGGGGTCGTCAGGGAATGGCGGGGCGGGTTTGGCGGGTGGTGGCTTCCCGGTGGTTGCTGCTCGTGGTGCTGGTGGCCGTGTGGGAGTGGGCCACGCGGGCGGCCGGGAGCGCGTTCTTCCCGCCGCCGTCGACGATCGCGACGCGGATGCACGCCATGTGGTTCTCCGGCCCGCCCGACCGGTTGTTCCTGACCGAGCTGGCCGTGGAGAACGTGCTGCCGAGCCTGGGCCGGATGGCCGGTGGGCTGGTGGGCGGGGCGGCGGCCGGGGTGGCGCTCGGGCTGGCGCTGGGCCTGTCGGCGCGGGTGTACGACTATCTCGACGGCGTGCTGCAGTTTCTGCGGGCGATCCCGCCGCCGGCGTTGGTGACGGTGTTCCTGGTGGTGTTCGGGTTCGGGCTGAAGATGCAGCTCGCGTTCATCATGTTCAGCATCGTGTGGCCGGTGCTGCTCAACACGGCTGACGGGGCGCGTTCGGTGGAGCCGCTGCATCTGGACACCGGGCAGGCGTTCCGGCTGTCGCGGGCCGAACGGGTCTTCCGGATCGTGCTGCCGTCGGCGCTGCCGAAGATCTTCGCCGGGCTGCGGCTGGCCCTGTCGCTGTCGCTGATCGTGACCGTGTTCGCGGAGCTGCTGCCGGGCACCACGAACGGCATCGGCTTCCAGCTCACCGTGGCCTACTCCTCGTTCAACCTGCCGGCGATGTGGGCGGGCATCGTGCTGCTCGGCATTCTCGGCTATCTGCTCAACGAGTTGTTCCTGCTCGTGGAGCGGCGGGTGCTGGCCTGGCACCATCACGAGCGGCGGCTGGAGACCTGACGTGGCGGCTGTGGGGCGGGTCCATGGGCGGCGTGTCGATCCCCCAGGAGGAGATCCAGGTGGGCACGATCGCGAGCCAGACCGGCTCGAAGCGGTTGTCGAGCCGGTCGCCGCCGTCGGGGTGGACGCGGCCGATGCCGTGGACGGCGACGCCGCGCGGCCCGTCGGGGGTGAAGTCGTCGACGACGAGCGCGAGCTGGTCGTTCTCCTCGACGTGCTGCCGGTAGAGGCGGTGGCGGGGGCCGCCGGGCAGCCGCAGCGAGCCGACGCCGATCACCAGGGGCCGTTCGCCGTCCGGGGACCCGTTGCCGCCCGCGCGGTCGCCTCCGAGCTGGACGCCGAGGTGGATGCGGACGGGTACGACGTGGGGCGCCCCGGCGGCCGTGGCCGTCGCCAGCCTCGCCAGGTCGTGTTCGCGCAGGTAAGCGAGCTCCGCCTCGCTGAAGCCGTCCATCAGGTCCTTCACACTACAGACAGATGAGAGCAATAAACAGAAGAAATGGGGCAGAGCACCTCTTCCTTACCATGTGCAAGGAATGTCCCCTTCGATAGAGTCGCCGTGTTATCTCTGGACCCATCCCTAGGAAATCCCTTGCTCGAGATAGACAACCTCACCCACGTCTACGGTGGCGGCGGACCGAACGAGCACCACGCCATCGACGGGCTCAACCTCAGCGTGGCCGAGGGCGAGCTGCTGTGCATCGTCGGGCCGTCCGGATGCGGGAAGTCCACGCTGCTGCGGTCCATCGCCGGGCTCATCACCCCCACCGGCGGGCAGATCAAGGTCGACGGCGTGCTGGTGAAGCAGACGCCCGACAATCTGGCCGTGGTTTTCCAGGATTACAGCCGTTCGCTGTTTCCGTGGATGTCGGTGGCCGACAATGTGGCGCTGCCGTTGCGGCGCAAGGGCATGGACAAGAAGGCGCGCCGCGAGGCCGCCCAGGAGGCGCTGGAGTCGGTCGGCCTGTCCGAGGCCGGGCGCAAATACCCGTTCCAGCTTTCGGGCGGCATGCAGCAGCGGGTGGCGATCGCCCGCGCGCTGGCGTACCGGCCGAAGCTGATGCTGATGGACGAGCCGTTCGGGTCGGTCGACGCGCAGACCCGCGAGGACCTCGAGGACCTCGTGCTGAAGGTGCGCAGCCACCACCAGATGACGATCGTGCTCATCACGCACGACATCGACGAGAGCGTCTACGTGGGCGACCGCGTGGTGGTGCTGTCCAAGGCGCCCGCGCACGTGGTGGGCGACCTCAAGGTCGAGCTGCCCGAGCCCCGCGACCAGATCTCCACGCGGGAGCACCACGACTTCGTGCACCTGCGCGCCGAGGTCGGCCGCCTGGTCCGCGGCCACTCCCTCACCCACTGAGAGGGCGTACCGACCTGAAAAGGGCCCGCTGACGCCGCGTGCCGCCGGACCTGAGGTCTGGCGGCACGGCGGGCGGGACTGCGACGGTCAGGCCGGGGCGTGCATGTGGCGGGCCAGCGCGTGCTCGACCAGCGTGATCAGCGTGGCCTTGACCGAGTCGCGGGAGCGGGCGTCCAGGCGGACGATGGGCGTGTGGCCGCCCAGCGAGAGCGCCTCACGCACCTCCTCCTCCGCGTGCGCGAACTGCCCGTCCCAGCCGTTGATCCCGATGATGAACGGCAGCTTCGCCTCTTCGAAGTAGTCGATGGCCGGGAAGCTGTCGGCCAGCCGGCGGGTGTCGACCAGCACGACGGCCCCGATGGCGCCGCGTACGAGGTCGTCCCACATGAACCAGAACCGGTGCTGTCCTGGCGTGCCGAACAGGTAGAGGATCAGCTCCCTGTCCAGCGACACCCGGCCGAAGTCCATGGCCACGGTCGTCGTCGTCTTGTTCGGCGTGAGCGAGACGTCGTCCACTCCGGCCGACGCGTCCGTCATCACCGCCTCCGTGGTGAGCGGCAGGATCTCGGACACCGCCTTCACGAACGTCGTCTTGCCCACGCCGAAGCCGCCGGCCACGACGATCTTCGTCGAGGTTAGGCCGGGGCTAGAGCCTGCGAAGTCCACTGAGCACCCTTTCGAGCAGGTTGAGGTCCGGCTTGCCCGCGTCCAGAGCAGGCTGGTGCACGCGGATCAGGCCTTCCGACGCCATGTCGGCGATCAGCACCCGGACCACCCCGAGAGGCTGCCGTAAAAGGGCGGAGATCTCAGCAACCGACCGAACGTTCCGTGTCAGTTGGATGATCGCCTGATATTCCGGACTTAGTAGGGAAATGTCTTGGTATTCGGACGTCACGGAGGACACCAGCGCCTCCATGGCGAACTTCATCCGCGGGGCCGTACGCCCCCCGGTCACGGCGTAAGGCCGTACCAGGGAACTTGATTTCGGCGCACGGGGAGCCGACGGATGCGGCGGAGTGCTATCACCAGCCCAACCCTGACCTGACACCATGATCTCCTGTCACCGCCCGTCTAGCGGGGGCGGGCCGCCTGCAGTTCTGCGCGTACGGCCGGCGTGAGCACCTGCCCGGCACGCTCGACCAGCAGCGTCATCTGGTAGGCCACCAGGCCCATGTCACAGTCGGGCGCGGCCAGCACGGCCAGGCACGAGCCGTCGCTGATCGACATGATCATCAACAGCCCGCGCTGCATCTCGATGACGGTCTGGGTCACCATCCCGCCCTCGAACACGCGCGCCGCGCCCTGGGTCAAGCTGATCACGCCCGAGGCCACCGCGGCGAGCTGGTCGGCCCGGTCCTTGGGGAACCCCTCGGAGAAGGCCAGCGGAAGGCCGTCGGACGACACCACCACGGTGTGCGCGACACCGGGCACGTTGTTGACGAAATCAGTGATCAGCCAGTTGATGCCACGCGCTCCCTGGCTCAGCTCTCTCATTTCTCCTCCTCATTCTCTTCTCCGCGAGTGAACGCGCGGCCTTGCCGTACACCTTGCTGGAAGCTGGACAGCCGGCTCCGCAGGCGCTCAGGAGAGATCTGCGGCGCCGGTGAGGTGACCGGCGGTTCCGCGAGGCTGGCCGTACCCGGCACCAGGTTGGCCTTGGGCACGCGGCGCGGCAGGCCGGATGCGGTGGTGCCGGCCTGGGCGGGCTTGGCCGCCGCCTCGGCGGCCTGCCAGCCGCTGTCAGCGGGAGAGGACCATGAGGCGCCGGCGCCCGACTGGCCCGGCCGGCGCTGCGGCAGCGCCGACCTTCCGGCGGACGCTGACGGCGCCGACGGCGCGGCGGGCTCGGCGGCCAGGGGCGCGGGCGCCGGGGACTCCGGCTCGGCCGCCTCGGCGGGCGCGGCCGGCTCCGAGGGGTCGGGCCGGCGGAACCAGTCGGAGCCCACCGAGGAGAAGATCGGCAGGAACTCCTCGCTCTGCTCCTCCATGGGCGAGCTGCGCACCACGGGAAGCGGGCCGGTCAGGTCCTGGGAGGAGTAGTCGCCGGGACCGAACGGGTTGTAGCCGGCGTCGCCGGGCTTGGGGCCCTCGGCGAACGACGGCCAGGGCCGGTCGTCGTCCCCGAACGCGGACCTGCCGGGCTCGGCCCCGAAGGCGGCGTCGCGGCGCGGCAGCTCCTCGCGGCGCGGCAGGTCCTCGCCGAACGAGTCGCGGCGGGGCAGCTCGTCGCCGAGGGGGTCGCGGCGCGGGAGCGGGTCGGCGAAGGACGTCCAGCGGCTCTCGTCCTGCTGGGGGTCCTGCTTCATCGCGGGCGGCTCGGTCGCGAACGACGGCCAGCGCGGCTCGTCCTGCTGGAGGGGCGGCGGCTCCTCGGCGAAGGACGGCCAGCGCGGCTCCTCCTTCGCCGCCGGCGGCTCCTCGGCGAACGAGGACCAGCGCGGCTCCTCCTTCATCGGGGGCGGCTCGGTGGCGAACGACGGCCAGCGCGGCTCCTCCTGCTGCTGCGCGGGCACCTGCGGAGCCTGCGCCGGGGCCGGCGGGGGCTGCTCGGCGAAGGACGGCCAGGGCTGGTCCTGCCGGGTCTCCTGCGCGGGCGGCTCGCCGAACGACGGCCACGCCTCGCCGCCGCCCGGCGCGGGCAGCGATCCGGGCCACTCGGTGTCCACCGGCACGTCGCGCGTGCCGCGCACGTCGGTGGTCTCGAAGCCGGCCGGCGCGGCGTAGACGCCGGTGCCGTTGCTCGCCGCGGCCGGCTGGCCGGCGTCGAACTGGCCCGACTCGAACATGCCGGGGTCGAAGCTGGTGAACGCGTCGTACTGGGAGCGCGGCTGCGGGCCGCCGGCGGGCTGGGAGCCGACGAGCAACATGTCGGGCAGCAGCACCAGGGCGGTCAGGCCGTTGCGCTCGCGCATCTTGAGCTGGACGCGGATGCCGTGGCGCAGGGCCAGGCGGCCGACCACGAACAGGCCCATGCGGCGCGAGACGGCGACGTCCACGACCGGCGGGTTGGCCAGGCGCCAGTTGGCCTCGGCCAGCTCCTCGGGGCTCATGCCGATGCCCAGGTCGTTGATCGTCACGAGCACGCCGCCCTCGGTGGGGTTGCTGGTGACCTGGACCTTGCTCTCGCGGGGGGAGAACGAGATGGCGTTCTCGATCAGCTCGGCCAGCAGGTGGACGGCGTCGGTGACGGCCGGGCCGGCGACCTGGGTGCTGGACGGGATCTGGATCTGGACCCGCTCGTAGCCCTCGACCTCCGACAGCGAGGCGCGGGCGACGTCGACGAGCGGGACCGGCTCGCTCCACTTGCGCGCGGCCTCCTGGCCGGCCAGAACCAGCAGGTTCTCGCTGTTGCGGCGCATGCGGGTGGCCAGGTGGTCCAGGCGGAACAGGTTGGCGAGCCGGTTCTCGTCCTCCTCGCCCTGCTCCAGGCCCTCGATGAGCTGGAGCTGCCGTTCGACCAGCGTCTGGCTGCGGCGCGAGAGGTTGACGAACATGGCGTTGACGTTGGCGCGCAGCTTGGCCTCGTCGCCGGCCAGCCGGATCGCCTCGCGGTGGACCTCGTCGAAGGCCCGGGCCACTTCCCCGATCTCGTCGCGGGTGTTGACGCCGACCGACGGCACGTCGGGCACCTCGGCGCTGTCGCCGGACTCGCGCAGCACGCGGACCGTCTCCGGCAGCCGCGTGGTGGCGACCTGGAGGGCCTCGGCGCGCAGCCGGCGCAGCGGGCGCACGAGCGAACCGGCCACCCGGGTGGTGATCACCAGGACGAGGAGGAGCAGGACCAGGATGGTCGCGCCGGAGATGATGGCGTTGCGCTGCTCGCTGTCGCTGAGCTCACGGGTCTGGGTCACGACGCGGGTCGCCAGGCCGTCCTCGACCTTGCGCATGGCGTTGGTGGTCAGCAGCGTGCTGTTGTACCAGACGTTGATGTCCTGGCGGGTGGTGTTGTCCAGGTCCCGGATGGTGTCGTACTCGCGCAGCTGGGCCAGGGCGCGCTGGCGCATGGCGTCGGCGCGGTCGATCTGCTGGCCGCGCACGTTCTGCCGGTAGGCGCGCAGGTCCTGCTCGCCGGCTTCCTGCTCGAACCGGGCCAGCTCGTCCTGCTGGCGGTTCCAGGAGCCGAGGAAGTCGGAGAGGTCGTCGTTGTCGAGGCTGCGCTGCTCCAGGGCCACGATGAGGATGCCCTGCTGGCGGGAGACCTCTTCCTTGACGCGCTGGATGGCGGCCAGGGCGGCGACGTCACCCTGGAGGGCGTCGTCGGTGACGCCCTCGCTCAGGTCGTCCTGGAGCGCGCCCAGGACCTCGATGAGCGTCGACAGCGTGCTGATCGTGGCGCGCGGCGGGGTGCTCTCGCCGACCATGGACTTGCGCAGACCGTCGAGGCCGTTGAGCCAGCGGCGGATCT
Source organism: Nonomuraea sp. NPDC049725 (assembly GCF_040674795.1). Lineage (NCBI taxonomy): Bacteria > Bacillati > Actinomycetota > Actinomycetes > Streptosporangiales > Streptosporangiaceae > Nonomuraea > Nonomuraea sp. NPDC049725. The sequence continues at coordinate 123,445 of NZ_JBFANJ010000017.1, forward strand.
CCTCGACCTGGCTGCGGACACGCGCGGAGTGGGAGGCGTCGATCGCGGCGGAGGCGTCGAGGACCTTCTTCAGCGCGGAATCGACCGTTCCACGCTGAGTGCGGAGCTGGGCCAGGCGGCCGGCGCGGCGGCCGTCGGACAGGTACCACGCGGTGAGCGTGCGCTCCTTGCCCAGCTCGTGGGAGAGCGCCCCGACCCGCTGCACGAGCTCGGCCACCTGGGTGAGGCGGCGGTACTCGGCGCTGGTGCCGATGGCGCTGGCCAGCTGAAGGCCGGCGAGCAGCACGCCGACGACCGTGGGGATGAGGATCAGGGCGACCAGCCGCGAGCGCACGCGCCAGTTGGCCAGCCGGAACCGTCCGCCTGTGTACTCCCCCGGCCTCGTGTGCTTGGGGTTTTCCGTCCTCACTGACTCTCGCAACCTCTCGCCGTAACGTGCTCGAAGAAAATCAGACACGCGTGTGGCGCATGGGATTCTGCCGGGCTGGGTAATTGGAACACAACCCGTACCAGATCGGCCAACCGAACATATCCCATCAAAGTCCCCCAGGTGTGCCGTTTGGGGGACTTATCGCCGTCCACGTTTTTCAGGCCGGACGGAACGAGTCCCGCTCGACCGGGGCCGCGTGCTTGATCATTAGGTGACGGGTCACCGCGTACTCCTGGACCGCTTCCTGGCTCATGTCCTTGCCGAAGCCGCTGCCCTTGACGCCGCCGTGAGGCGCCTCGCTGGCGATCGGGAGATGATCATTCACCCAGGTCACGCCCACGTCCAGGCGGTGCGACACCCGCATCGCGCGGGCCACGTCACGCGACCAGACCGACGAGGCGAGACCGTAGGGCGTGTCGTTGGCCAGCCGGACCGCCTCGTCCTCGCCGTCGAACGGCAGCACCACGAGGACCGGGCCGAACAGCTCCCCCTGGACGATCTCGCTCTCCTGTGCGACATCGGTCACAAGCGTGGGCGGGTAGTAGAAGCCGGGACCCTCGATCGGGGCGCCTCCGTGCAGCACCCGGCCGCCCGAGCGGGAGACAAAGCCGTGCACCCGGTCGCGGTGCGCGGCGGAGATGAGCGGGCCGATGTCGGTGGCCGGGTCCCAGGGGTCACCCACCGAGATTTCGGCAAGAGTTGCCCGAAACGCCTCCACGGCGTCACCGTAGACCTCGCGGGCGACGTACACGCGCGTAGCCGCCGTACAGTCCTGACCGGTGTTGTAGGTGGCGCCCATCGACACGCCGCGCGCCGCCTCGGCCAGGTCGGCGTCCTCGAAGACGAGCGCGGGGGCCTTGCCGCCGAGCTCCAGGTGCACCCGCTTGAGCGTGCCGGCCGCGCCGGTCATGACGGCCCGGCCGGTCTCGGTCGAGCCGGTCACGCTCACCATGTCCACGCCCGGGTCGGTGACCAGGGCCTGGCCGACGTCCGCGCCGCCGGTGACGACCTGGACGAGCCCGTCGGGCGCGCCCGCCTTCGCGAACAGCTCGGCCAGCCGCAGCGTCGTGCGCGGCGTCTGCGGGGCCGGCTTGATCACCACCGCGTTGCCCGCCGCGACGGCCGGGCCGACCTTCCACACGGCCATGATGAACGGGAAGTTCCACGGCGCGATCGACCCGACCACCCCGACGGGGCGGCGCAGCAGGACCGAGGTGTAACCGGCGCTGAACACCCCGGCGCCGGTCCCGTCGAGCGAGCGGGCGGCCCCGGCGAAGAAGCGCAGGTTGTCGGCCGCGAACGGCAGCTCGCCGTCCCTGAACACGGCCGCCGGCTTGCCCGTCTCCTCGACCTCCAGCCGCGTCAGCTCCTCAGCGTCGGCCTCCACCAGATCCGCGAGCCGCAGCAGCAGCCGCGAGCGCTCGGCGGGCGTCGTCTGCGCCCACTCGGCGTAGGCGTCCCTGGCCCGCCGGACGGCGGCGGCCACGGCCTCCACGGAGCTGTCGGGGACCTCGGCGCACACGAGACCGGTGGCCGGGTTGATCAATTCACGCATGGATATCTTTCCCTGCTCGGTACGGGGGGCCGTACCTACTTCTGGCCGAGCTGCTCGATGAGGTCGGCGGCCTTGCGCAGACCGTCACGCTCGCGGACCTCCGCACCGGCGGCGGCGAGCCTCGCGCGGAGGTCGTCGTCGCCGAGCAGGCGCTCCAGCGCGCCCTTCAGCTCCTCGTCCGTGAACGTGTAGGTCGAAAGCCTGACACCATAGCCCAACTCGGCCACCCGCTGCGCGTTGTCGTACTGGTCCCAGAAGAGCGGGAGCAGGATCATCGGCTTGCCGAAGTGGATCGCCTCGGTGGTGGTGTTGTTGCCGCCGTGCGTGATGACCAGGTCACACAGCGGGATGACCTTCGTCTGCGGGACGAACTCGGCGCCCCACATGTTGTCGGCCAGCTTGATCTCCTCGTGCAGCGAGCCCTTGGAGACGATGTACTGGTGCGGCGTCGTGGCGAGCACGTCGATGACCCGCTGCATGAGCTCCACGTCGGCCGAGCCGAGCGAGCCGAGCGAGAAGTAGACCAGCGAGCCCTCGTTGCGCGCGAACGGCAGCTCGAACTCCTCCTCGGTCTCGCGGACCGACGAGTCGAGGCGGTGCCAGGTGTCGCCCAGCGGCCGGTCGGCCACGTAGTCGAGGATCTCCGGGTAGACGTACAGGTTCAGGTCGCCCTCGTGGATGAAGTCGAGGTCGGGCAGCGGCTCGGTGCCCTGCTCGACGCACCACTCGTTGAACGCGGTCCACAGCTCGCGGTGGGTGCGGTCGTACTCGGCGCGGAAGTCGTCCCACTCGGAGCGGTCGGCGGCGGGCAGGCCGGAGAAGACCGGCGCGATGTTCTCGCCGCGCATCTCCAGCGGGTTGCAGGAGACGATGCGGACGAACTTCTTGCCGGCCGTGAGCAGCGCCGGGAACGTGATCACGTTGTCCTCGACGATGACGTCCGGCTGGACCCGCTCGATGATGCGCTTGAGCTGCGGCTCGCAGTACTTGGCGCCCTCGATGAGCTCTTCCCAGATGGGCTTGGTGACGGTCTCGAGCTGCTCGCGGGTGCTCTTGCGGTACTCGGGGGCGGTGTCGCGGATGAAGTCCTTCCAGAACTGGCCCGCGTCCTGCTCCTCCTCGGCCGGCGGTGCCAGGTCGACGAGGTCCTCCTCGAAGCCCAGCGCCTCCAGCTTGCCCTTCCACGACGACTCGGCGGCGAAGACGACACGGTGGCCGCGACGGCGCAGAATGTCGCCGATGCCGATGCTGTTGTTGGTCGGCCCGTAGGCGCTTTCCGGCATGAACAGAATGGTGAGAGACATGGGCACACTCCGGGGGGATCTAGCCATTTGAAGAGGAATTCAAATACGCATCTAGCGCGTTGGTCAACTTCAGGGCACTATTGTCACGGATTACTGAACGACAGACGAACATGAGGGCAAGGTGGTGAAGATGGCCCAGCGCAAGAGCCGTACTGACCGGCGCATCGACCTGATCGAGGCGGCGCGGCGGGCCATCATCCGCTTCGGCATCGACGGGGTGCAGCTCTCGCACGTCGCCGAGGAGGCCGGGCTGACCTCCGGGGCGGTGCTCTACCACTACCCCGACCTGAGCGAACTGCTCGTCGAGGCGCAGCACGCGGGCATGGAACGCTTCTACGAGCAGCGGCTGCGGCAGATCGCCGCGCTCACCGACCCGGTCGCCAAGCTGGTGCTGACGATCCGCTCCGGGCTGCCCACCGGGCCGCTGGACCCGGACGTGCGGCTCCTCAACGAGCTGGGCGGGGCCGCCGGGCGCAACCGCGTCTACGGGGTGCTGCTCACGTCGCTGTACGACCGCCAGGTGTCGATGTACCAGTCGATCCTGGACACCGGGCAGGCGCTGGGCGTGTTCAGGCTGACGGCCGACGCGCTGTCGATCTCGCGCAACCTGGTGGCGCTGGAGGACGCCTACGGCTACCGCATCACGGCCCGGCACCCGATCATCGGCCCCGAGGAGGCGGCCGAGCTGATCCTGTCCTACGCGCGCACGGTGACGGGCAACGACCTGCTTCATTGATCCACCGGGATGATCACCGCGTCGCCGGCCGTCCAGTTGAGCGAGACCTCCTCGCCCGGCTGGACCGTGCCGGCGCCCTGCACGGCGACCAGCACCGGCTTGACCCGCCCCGGCACGTCGACCGAGATGTGCGAGACGCCGCCGTAGAAGCTGACGTCCAGCACGGCGCCCCTGAGGCCGCCGCTCTCCGCCAGCCTGATCTTCTCCGGCCGGACGCCGAGCAGCGCCTTGGCGCCGGTCTCCAGCTCGCCCAGCGGCGTGCCCGGCAGGTCGCCGAACTCCCCCGCCGCCAACGTCTCAGGACCGCCCACGGTGCCCTCGAACAGGTTGTTGGCCCCCACGAAGTCGGCCACGAACCTGGTGCGCGGCCGCTCGTACAGGGCGACGGGCGCGTCCACCTGGCGCACGCTGCCGCTCTCGAAGACCGCGATGCGGTCGGCGAGCGACATGGCCTCCTCCTGGTCGTGCGTGACGACCACGAACGTGATGCCGACCTCGTTCTGCAGCCGCTTGAGCTCCAGCTGCATGTCGGCGCGGACCTTCTTGTCCAGGGCCGACAGCGGCTCGTCCAGCAGCAGCAGCCGGGGCCGCTTGACGATGGAGCGTGCCAGCGCCACGCGCTGCCGCTGGCCGCCGGAGAGCTGCTGCGGCTTGCGCCCGGCGTGCGCCGACAGGCCCACCGTCTCCAGCACCTCGCCGACCCGCTTCTTGATCTCGTCGCGGGGCAGCTTCTCCCGCTCCAGCCCGTACGCGACGTTCTTGGCCACGGTCATGTGCGGGAACAGCGCATACGACTGGAACATGAGGCTGATCGGACGCCGGTTGGGCTGCTTGGCCAGCAGGTCCTCGCCGTCGAGCGTCACGGTGCCGCTGTCGGGCGTCTCGAAGCCGGCGATGATGCGCAGCAGCGTCGTCTTGCCGCAGCCCGACGGGCCGAGCAGGGCGAAGAACTCGCCCTGCCCGATCTCCAGCGACACCCCGTCGAGCGCGGTGACGTCACCGAACCTGCGGGTGACCCCGTCAATCTTGAGCACGCGACTCCCCGATCTTGGTCAGGCGCTGCCCCGCGATCACCGCGGTGAAGCTCACCAGGAGCAGGATCGCGGCCAGCGCATTGATCTCCGGGGTCACCCCGAAACGGATCATTGAATAGATGACGATCGGCAGCGTCTGCTCCATGTTGCCGATCGTGAAGAACGCGATGACGAACTCGTCCAGCGACAGCGTGAACGCCAGCAGCGCGCCCGCCACGATGCCCGGGGCGAGCTGCGGCAGCGTCACCTTCATGAACGTGGTGACCGGTCCGGCGCCGAGGTCGCGCGAGGCCTCCTCCAGCGAGGTGTCGGTGCCGCTGAGCCGGGTGCGGACCACGGCGGCGACGAACGCCATCGCGAACAGGCCGTGCGCGAGCACCACCGAGTAGCGCCCGAGCGTGAGCTGGATCATGCCGAAGAACAGCAGCAGCCCGATCGCGATCACCAGGTCGGGCAGCACCGCCGGCATCAGCGAGAGCGCCTCCAGCGTCTTCGACCTGGAGTAGCGGGCCAGGCCGACGGCCAGCAGGGTGCCCAGCACGGTCGCGATGAGCGTCGCGCCGGTCGCCACGATCAGCGTGTTGACCAGGCCCTTCAGCACCCGTTCGTCCTTGGCGAGCTCGCCGTACCACTTGAGGCTGAACCCCTCGTAGGTGTAGGCGGACTCGCCCGAGTTGAACGACATGACGACGAGCACGACGATCGGCGCGTACAGGAAGACGTACGTGAGCCAGAACGGGACGTGGAGCAGGCGGGAGCTACGCACGGCGCGCCACCCAGGCCTGCACGACGAGCAGCACCAGCAGCGCCGCGATGAGCGCCAGCGCGAGCGTCGAGCCGAACGGCCAGTCGCGCGCCGACAGGAACTCCTTGCGGATCAGGTTGCCCACCATCGCCGACTTGCCGCCGCCCAGCATCTCGGGGATCACGAAGTTGCCCAGGCTCGGCACGAACACGAACAGGCTGCCGGTCATCACGCCGGGGAGCGTCAGCGGCAGCGTCACCTTGCGGAACGTGGTGAACCCGGACGCGCCCAGGTTGGCCGACGCCTCCCGGAGCTGCGGGTCGAGCTTCTCGATCGTCGCGTACAGCGGCAGCACCATCAGCGGCAGGTAGGAGTAGACCAGCCCGGTGACGATGGCGCCCTGGTTGTAGAGCAGCTCGTACGGGCCCAGCCCGATGGCCTCCAGCCCGCTGTTGATCAGGCCTTCGCCGTTGAGCAGGATGATCCAGGCGTAGACGCGGATGATGAAGTTCGTCCAGAACGGCAGGACGATCATCACCAGCGCCACCGTCTTCCACCTGCCCGGCAGCCGCGTGATCAGGTAGGCGGTCGGGTAGCCGACCAGCAACGCGATCAGCGTGGCCAGGCCGGCCAGCTTCAGCGACTCGACGACCACGCTCAGGTAGAGCGGGTCGAACAGGCGGGAGAAGTTCTCGGTGGTGAACTCGTAGACGACGCCGCCGAAGCGGCCACGCTGGAAGACCGTGTAGCTGAGCACCATCGCGAGCGGCACCAGCAGCAGCACGATCAGGTAGGTCAGCCCCGGCGAGAGGAAAACGAACGCGCCCAGCCGGCGGCCCCGCGAGGGGGACACCGGCCGGGCCTCGGTATCAGCCTTCACCGCAACTAGCTGGCCGTGATCTCAGAGGACAGGCGCGTGAACTTGGTCGACGCCTGGCCGAGGTCGATGATCGACTCGCCGTTGAGCAGCTCGGCGGGCTTGATGCCCAGCAGCGAGCCCGGCGCGATCTTCACCTTCTCCATAGCGGCCTTGTTGGGCACCTTGTAGTTGATGTTCTCGGCGGCCCAGCGGTGCACCTCGGGGTTGAGGATGTAGTTGATGAAGGCGTGCGCGGCCTCCTTGTTCTTGGAGGACTTCATGATCACCATGGTGTCCACCCAGAGGTCGCTGCCCTCCTTCGGCACCTCGAACTTGATGTTCTGCTTCTCGTGCGTGGTCGGGCACCAGCCGTCCCACGCCTCGACCATGAGGGCCTCGCCGCTGATCAGCTTGTCGCCGAACGTCGTGTCGTCGAAGGCGAGCAGGTGCGGCTTGGCCGCGAGCAGCACCTCCTTGACCTTGGCGATCTCCTCGTCCTTGTCGGTGTTGACCGAGAAGCCGAGCGACTTGAGCGCGGGCAGGGCCAGCCAGCGCTCGGTGGTCATGAGCGTGACCTTCTTGTCGGCCCAGGCCGGCGGCTTCAGTAGATCGTTCCAGCTCGTCGGCTTCGACTTCACCAGGTCGCTGCGGTAGCAGATGCCGGTGGTGCCCCAGGTGTAGGGGACGGAGTACTTGTTGCCCTTGTCGTAGGAGAGCTGGGTCGCCTCGGGGTAGAGGTTGGCCAGGTTCGGGATCAGCTCGGGGTGGATCGGCTCCAGCAGGCCCTGCTCGTTGAGCGCCTGGGCGTACTGGCCCGACACGAACGCCACGTCGATCCCGTGGTCGCCGCCGGCGGTGAGCTTCGTCATCGCCACTTCGTTGGTCTCGTGCAGGGTGACCGTGAGCTCCTTGATCTTGAGCTCTTTCTTCACCATGGCCTGAAGCTCTTCAGGGGTGTAGCCCTCCCACACGGTCACGGCCAGCGACTGCTTGGTGAGGTCGGCGTTGGGGTTGAGCGCGGCGGCCGTCGCCTGGGTCGCCGTCTCTGCACTGTTGGTCGACTCACCGCCGCACGCCGCTGCGGCGAGCGCGAGGCCGGCCACCGCGACGGCGGCCGGAAGACGACGGGTGAACCGGGTACGGGACAAGGCCGCTACTCCTTATGAAATGGCGATGTACGAGGGGTCTCGCGACCAACTGGACACGGCAGACCAGAGCAGGAGTGTTGCAGCAGAAATCAACATGAGCAAGACTTTGGCGGACATTGCTACCTGGAAGTTTGGTCCAACTGTTGAATTCGGATTCAATATGGAGCCGGTTGATCTCTCTCGGTGAGAACCCGCTCACCGCGCGGGATCGCGGCCTCACGGCGGCTCTCCTGGCGTCGCTGGACGGCCCCGTGCCGCCGCCCTTCGCCGTCCGCCGGTATCTGCCGCTGCCCACTTTCTCGCACAGCCCAGAGGATCTCCACACTGGGGTCCCAGCCGAACGCGACTTCGGACCACACGTAGACCAGACAAACTACTCGGTGATCGTGGGTGAGCAGGTCGTCGTCAAATGGCTCACCCCGCCCGTGCCCCTGCCCCACCCCACTCCCGAAGTGTTCGCCCACCTCGTTGAGGCGGGCTTCAAACAGACCGCGCCCCCGTACGCCGCCCTCACCCGGGCCGAGGGCGACCGGGAGCTCCTGCTCGCCCTCGTGACCGGCTACCTGCCGGAAGCCACCGACGGGTGGGAATGGTGCGCCGACGAGGCCGCCGCCGGGCGCACCGGGTTCGCCCCCGCGCTCGGCGAACTCGCCGCCGGGCTCCACCTCGCCCTGGCGACCCTGCCCGGCGCCCCGCCCAGCGGCACCGACCTGTCCGGCCGGGCCGGCACGGCGCTCCGCGACGCGCTCGACCTCACCACCGGCGACGACGGCGACTGGCTCGCCCGCCACGCCCACCGCCTGCGCGCCGAGCTCGCCCCGCTGGACAGCCCCGTCACCGGCCCGCTGATCCGCGTCCACGGCGACCTCCACGTCGGCCAGATCCTCCGGTGGCGCGACGGCTACGCCGTCATCGACTTCGACGGCAACCCCACGCTCACCGGCGCCGACCCGTACCAGCCCGCCGCCCGCGACGTCGCCCAGCTCACCACCAGCCTCCAGCACGTCGCCCAGGTCGCGATCAAGCGCCGCGGCACCGCGCCCGCCGACGCCGCCCGCTGGGCCGCCGGGGCCCGCGCCGCCATGCTCGACGCCTACCGCGCCCACCTGGCCCGCCACGACCGCGCCGGCCTGCTGGACGAGACCCTGATCCGCCCGTTCGAGATCGAGCAGGAGTGCCGCGAGCTCATCTACGCGGCCCGCCACCTGCCCCGATGGCGCTACGCCCCCATGGGCGTGCTGCGCACCTGGTACCACGAGGAGACCCCATGAACCCCGAGCTCTACCTGGCCGACCTGGAGGCCAAACCCGCCGCGCTCACCGCGCTCGCCGACTCGCTCGACGCCGCCGACCCGTTCGCGGCGCTGCCCGGCGGCATCGAGCGGGTGCTGTTCCTCGGCATGGGCAGCTCCCGCTACGCCGCCGGCGTCGCCGCCCTGCGCCTGCGCGCCGCCGGCGTCTCCGCCCACGCCGAGTACGCCTCCGCCGCCGCCTCCTACCCGCCCGATCCCCGCACGCTCGTCGTGCCCATCTCCGCCACCGGCGGCAGCCGCGAGACCCTCGACGCGCTCGCCCGCTACACCGGCGGCGCCTCCCCCGTCGCCGCCCTCACCAACACCCCCGGCTCCGCACTCACCGCCGGCGCCGACCTGGTCGTCCCGCTGCTCGCCGGCCCCGAGGAAGGCGGCGTCGCCTGCCGCACCTTCCAGCACACGCTGGCGCTCCTCCTCGCGCTCGAATCCCGCCTCACCGGCTCCGGCCGCGACGTCGCCGCCCTCGTACGCCGCGCCGCCGAGGCCACCGCCGACCTGCTCGACCGCCGCGACGACTGGCTGCCCCTGACGCTCGAACTCCTCGACGGCCCCCACGGCGTCTACGCCCTGGCCCCCGCCGAACGGCTGTCGTCGGCCCAGCAGTCGGCGCTCATGGTCCGCGAAGGCCCGCGCCGCGCCGCCGACGCCTGCGAGACCGGCGACTGGGCGCACGTGGACGTCTACCTGACCAAGACCCTCGACTACCGGGCGCTGCTCTACCCCGGCTCCCGCTACGACGAGCAGGCGATGGACTGGGTCCGGCAGCGCGGCTCCACCGTGATCTCCGTCGGCGCCGACGTCAAGGACACCGCCGCCGTCATCCGCTACGCCCACGACACCGACCCCGACGTCGCGCTCCTCACCGAGACGCTGGTCGCCGAGCTCGTCGCCGCCTACTGGTGGGCCGCCCAGTAGCTCGTCGAGGTCACAGCCGGCGGAGCCCGCCCAGCACCCGCTCGAGCAGGCTCCGCTCAGGCAACCCGGCGTCGAGCCGCGGCTGGTAGACCCGCACCAGCCCCTCCGCCTCCATGTCCGCCACCAGCACCCGCGCCACCCCCAGCGGCACCGCCAGCAGCGCCGAGATCTCCGCCACCGAACGCACCTGGCGGCACAGCTCGCTGATCCGCCGGTACTCGCGCGTATAGGCCGGGCCCAGCCGCGCCGACGTCGCCGACGACACCAGCGCCTCCATCGCCAGCCCGCCACGCGGCGCCGTCCGGCCGCCCGTCACCGCGTACATCCGCACCAGCGAACTGCGCTCCGGCTCCCCGCCATGCCACGATGCCAACGTCCACTCCCATCACCAGGGGCGCGCGGCCGACAACTCCGCGCGCACATCAGGCGTCAGCACCTGCCCGGCACGCTCGACCAGGATCGTCATCTGATAGGCCACCAGGCCCATGTCACAGTCCGGCGCCGCCAGCACCGCCAGGCACGAACCATCGCTGATCGCCATCACCAGCAGCAGGCCGCGATCCATCTCCACCAGCGTCTGGACGACCTCCCCGCCCTCGAACACCCGCGCCGACCCCTGCGTCAGGCTCACCAGCCCCGCCGCGATCGCCGCCAACTGGTCCGCCCGGTCCTGCGGGAAAGCGCGAGAGAACGCCATCGGCAGGCCGTCCGCCGACACCACCACCGCGTGCGCCACGCCCGGCACCTCGTCGACGAAACCGCTGACCAGCCAGTTCACGTCCCTGGCGCCCTGGCTCAGGTTCCTCATCCGTCCTCCTCAAGCTCGGCCCGGCCCTTGCGGACGCCCTGCTGGTAGCTGGAGAGCCTGGTACGCAACCGGTCCGGCGACACGGGAGGCGCGGGCGGCGGCAACGACGACGGCGGCGCCGACCCGGCCACCAGGTTCGCCCGCGGCGTCCTCCGCGGCAGCCCCGCCCGGGTCACCGCGCCCTCCCCCGCCCCCTGGACCGCCGTACCGGACGTGCCCGCAGAGCCGTTGGCACCCCCACCGCCCGGCACCCGCCCCTCACCATCGGCGCCCCCACCCTCAGCCGCACCCGAGCCGCCCCCAGGCGCCCACCGCGGCCCACCGGACCCCTCCCCCACCACAGCCGGCGCCCCCACCGAAGCCGGCCCACCCTCCCGGGACGGCATCCCCACCGAAGACGGCCCGCCCTCGGGGGAGGTCGCGTCGCCCGGCCCGGTTGCGGCGGGCGCGTCCCCGGACGGCGCACCCTCCGCCGCCCGCACGAACAGTCCCGAGCCGACCGCAGACCCGCCACCCGACCGCCCGGCCGGTGACCGCTGCGGGAGGCGAGGAGCTCCGGAGGCACCCCCTCCCTCAACCGCAGCCGGGCCGCCTACGGGGGAGCGTCGCGGCAGCCGTGGCGCACCGGAGCCCTCCCCCACCAGAGACGCCCCGCCCTCCGGGGATGGCCCACCCTCCTGGGACGGCCCGCCCACTGGGGACGACCCGCCCTCGGGGGATTGCGCGCCCTCGGAGGACGGCGCGGCACCCGGACCGGTGGAGGCGGGGGCGGTGGCGGACGGCGCCTCCCCCATGGCCCGCGCGGAGGCGCCGGGGGTGCGGTGGTCGGGGGTGGGGGACGGTTTGGTGAACCAGCTGGACTCGAGCGAGGCGAAGATCGGCAGGAAGTCGCCCTGGCGGGGAGGGGCGGGCGGTTCGGTGGAGGGGGCGTGGTCGGTGGTGAACCAGGAGGAGGGTTCGGGGGTGGCGTCGGCCGCTGGGGGGCCGGGGGTCGGCGGGGTGGGGGGCTCGGGGGTGGGGAGCGGGGGGACGGGGGGCGGTGGGGTGGTGTCGAGGGCCGGGGTCGGGGGGTGGGGGATGGGGGTGAGGAGGGCTTCGGGGAGGACGACCATGGCGGTGAGCCCGCCGGTGTCCTGGCGGCGGAGCTGGACCTTGATGTTGTGGCGCAGCGCCAGCCGTCCGACGACGAACAGCCCCATGCGGCGCGACACCGACACGTCGACGACCGGCGGGTTGGCCAGGCGCCAGTTGGCCTGGGCGAGTTCGTCGGGGGTCATGGCGATGCCGCTGTCGGAGACGGACACCATGAGGCCGCCGCCGTCGATGCGGTTGCTGGAGATGACGACCTTGGTGTCGCGCGCGGAGAACGACACGGCGTTCTCGATCAGTTCGGCGAGCAGGTGGACGACGTCGTTGACGGCCTGGCCGAGTACGGCGGACTGGGACTGGATCTGGACGCTGACGCGGTCGTAGTTCTCGACCTCGCCGAGTGAGGCGCGGACGATGTCCATGAGCTCGACGGGTTCGCTCCAGCGGCGGGCGGCTTCCTGGCCGGCGAGGACGAGGAGGTTCTCGCTGTTGCGGCGCATGCGGGTGGCGAGGTGGTCGAGTTTGAACAGGTCGCCGAGCCGGGTGTCGTCGCGTTCGCCGCGTTCGAGCCGTTCGATGAGCGTGAGCTGGCGTTCGACGAGGGTCTGGCTGCGGCGGGACAGGTTGACGAACATGGCGTTGACGTTGGCGCGCAGCCGGGCCTCGTCGCCGGCGAGCCGTACGGCCTCGCGGTGGACCTCGTCGAAGGCGCGGGCGACCTCGCCGACCTCGTCGCGGGTGAAGACGTGGATGGGCGGCACTTCGGCGTCGATGTCGCCGTCGCGTGATTCGCGCAGGTGCTGGACGAAGTCGGGCAGGCGGCGGCCGGCGATCTCCAGGGCTTCGGAGCGCAGGCGGCGCAGGGGGCGGACGAGGGAGCGGGCGACGCCGGTGGTGATCAGCAGGACGGCGAGGAGCAGCGCGATGACGGCTCCGGCGATCACGTACGCGCGCTGTCGCTCGTCGGCGCTGAGCGCGTGGGAGCGGGCCAGGATGCCGCCGGCCTGGCGCTGTTCGACGGTGCGCAGGGAGTCGACGACGGTGGTGGACGCCTTGAACCACAGTCCGGCGTCGTCGGCGGTGTTCTGGTCGAGGCCGCGCAGGGGCTGGCCGGCGGTGGCTCGGATGAGGACGAGTTCGCGCAGGAAGAGCATGGCGTCGGCGCTGCGGCCGTTGACGGTCTCGTCGAAGAAGCGCCGTTCGGCGGCGGTGGCCTCGTCGGCGAAGGCGGCGCGTTCGTTCTCCTCGCGGGACAGCTCGCCGAGCAGTCCTTTGAGCTGTTCCTGGCTGATGGCGCCGTCGGTGAGCGCGATGGTGAGCACGGCCTGCTGGAGGGAGAGGCTCTCCTTGGCTCCGGCGAGGGCGTGCAGCATGCGTGACTGGCGGATGAGCTCGTCGTCCTGGCTGCCCTTGATGAGCTCGTCGTGCACGGACAGCAGGTCGTCGATGACGACGGTGTAGAGGTCGACGGCGGGGGCGGCGAGCAGGTCGCCCTTGAGCGCCTGCTGGCGGAGCGTGAGCAGGTCGTCGAGCCGGTTGAGCATGTTCTCGATCTGGTCGGCGGTGCGGCCGGACACGGCGGGCAGGATGGCGGTGGCGCTGCCGCGTACTCGCTGGATGGCTTCGTCGGCGCGGTCGATCCGCTCGTGGACGTCGGCGAGCCGGGACTGGGGGCGGCCGCGGGCGATGTGCCAGGCCATGCGGGCGCGTTCGGCGGCGACCTCGTGGGTGAGGGCGCCGACCTGTCCGGAGAGCTGGGCGAGGCGGCTGGTGCGTTCGTAGTCGGCGGCGGCTCCGGTGGAGGTGAACACCTGGAAGCCGCCGAGGAGCACGGCGGCGGCGGTGGGCACGAGGATGAGCGCGACGAGGCGGGCGCGGACGCGCCAGTTGCGCAGTCGCCAGTTGCCTTCCTCTGGCGGCCGCCGCCCTAACTCTGTACTCACCGAACGCAACCTCTCGCCCGAATCGGCGCTATATGCGACTCGCGGGGAAATCCTGGTAATTGGAACACATGCCGACCAGCTCGGCCAAGAGAACATAACGCGACATAAGTCAACCAGTGTGACTCATGAGCATAGAAGCTGGAGCTCCACATATAGCGCACCTTCAGCGCGAAATACCACTCCAAATCGGCGAATGTCCGTTGATGGGCGTTTGTCGCGTTCCACGTTCATAACAGGGCACATCCGTCACCGCCTCCCCCCAGTCACAGCATTGAGATTGTCGTGAATCCCGACATATGTTTGCCCCCTCAAACCGAGGAGGCGAGAGGTGCGGGTTTCTCCCGACAGCGCGGCCATCGGCGTCGAGGGACTGTGGAAGATCTTCGGCCCCAAGGCGGCGAAGGTGCTGGCGTGCGATGACAGGTTTCTGGACCCCGCCGCACTCAGGGAGAAGACCGGCTGCACGGCCGCCGTGCGGGACGTGAGCTTCGACGTACGGCCCGGCGAGGTGTTCGTCGTCATGGGCCTGTCGGGCAGCGGCAAGTCCACGCTCGTCCGCTGCCTGACCCGGCTCGTCGAGCCGACCGCGGGCCGGGTCACGATCGGCGGCGAGGACGTGGGCGCGGCAGGCCCGGCCCGGCTGCGCGAGCTGCGCCGCCACCACGTCAGCATGGTCTTCCAGCACTTCGGCCTGCTGCCGCACCGCCGGGTGATCGACAACGTGGCGTACGGGCTGGAGGTCCAGGGCGTGGCCCGGGCCGAGCGGCACGCGCGGGCGGCGGAGATCCTGTCGCTCGTCGGCCTCGACGGGCACGCCGGCGCCTACCCCGACCAGCTCTCCGGCGGCATGCAGCAGCGGGTCGGGCTGGCCAGGGCGCTGGCCGTCGATCCGCAGGTGATGCTGTTCGACGAGCCGTTCAGCGCGCTGGACCCGCTGATCCGCCGCGACATGCAGGCCGAGGTGATGCGCCTGCACCGCGAGGTGGGCAAGACCATGGTGTTCATCACCCACGACCTGGCCGAGGCGCTCAAGCTGGGCGAGCGCATCGCGATCATGCGGGCCGGGTCGATCGTGCAGCTCGGCACGCCGGAGGAGCTGGTGGGCGCGCCCGCGGACGACTACGTGGCCGACTTCGTCAGCGACGTGCCGCGCGGCCACGTCCTGTCGCTGCGCTGGATCGCCCGCCCGCCCGAGCCGGGGGAGCCGCTCGACGGCCCGGCGCTCCCGGCCACCACCGTGATCAAGGACGCCGTCGCCGCCGCCTCGGAGTCGTCCCGCCCGATCCGGGTGGTCGACGGCGACGAGCTGGTCGGCCTGGTGGACCGGGTCGACCTGCTCACCTTCCTGTCCGGTCAGGAGACGGGCGGCGCCGGAGTGACGGCGGCATGAGCAGCACGGCGGTCAGCACGCCCCGGGGCCTGCGGGTGCCCCGATGGGTGGCGCCCGCCGGGATCGCCGCCGGGTTCGCGGCGGCGTACCTGGTCTTCCGCGGCACCGGCACGCTGCCGCACGACAGCGAGGCCCCGCAGTTCGCGGCGGTCACCGAGCTGCGCGAGTGGATCGACGACCACCGCAACGACAACCCGGTGTTCCTGTACTTCCTCAACTACGTCCGGCTGTTCGTGGGCGGGGTCTACGGCGCGTTCCACGCGGCGCTGACCGCGCTGGGGTGGCCGGGGCTGATCGGGGCGATGGGGGCGCTGGCGTGGCTGGCGGGCGGCCGGCGGATCGCGGCAGCGGCGGTGGCGGGGTTCTGCTCGTTCGGCGTGCTGGGGCTGTGGGAGTCGAGCGTCGAGACGCTGGCCCTGGTCGCGGCGGCGGTGCTGCTGTCGCTGGCGATCGGGGTGCCGCTCGGCGTGTGGGCGGGGCTGTCGCGGCGCGTGCACCGGACGGTCACGCCGGTGCTGGACGTCATGCAGATCATGCCCACGTTCGCCTATCTGGCGCCGCTGGCGCTGTTCTTCCACATCGGGGCGCCCGCGGGCACGATCGCGACGATGATCTACGCGATCCCGCCCGCGATCCGCATCACCGCGCTGGCGATCCAGCAGGTCTCCCCCACGGCCGTGGAGGCGTCGGCCTCGCTCGGCGCGACCCGGGCGCAGACGCTGGTCAAGGTGCACCTGCCGCTGGCCCGCTCGACGATGGCGCTGGCGGTGAACCAGACGATCATGATGGCGCTGTCGATGGTGGTCATCGCCAACCTGATCAACGCGCCGGGCCTGGGCTCGGACATCATCCTCGGGCTGTCGCGCGCCCAGGTCGGCATCATGCTCCCGGCGGGCGTGGCGATCGTGGTCATGGCGATGCTGCTGGACCGGATGACGGTCGCGGTGGCCAGGCGCGGCCCGCACAGCCGGATCGGCCGCGCCCGCCTGGCCGGCGCGGGCGCGCTGGCGGTGGCGGGGGTGGCGCTCGGGTTCGCGCTGCCGCGCGAGTGGCCGCGGGCGCTGACGATCGACCTGGCCGCCGAGATCAACGACGCCGTCCTGTGGGCCGAGACGAGCTGGTACGGCGTCACCACGTTCGTCAAGGACACCACCTCCTACCTGCTGCTGAACCCGCTGGAGAGCCTGTTCACGTCGGCGCCGTGGTGGCTGGTCGCCGCCGCGGTGCTGCTCGTCGCCTGGCGGGTGAGCGGGGTGCGTCCCGCGCTCACGGCGCTCGGCTGCCTGCTCGCGATCGCGCTGCTGGGCACCTGGGAGCACGCCATGCGGACGATGACCACGGTCGCCGTCGCGGTGAGCGTGACGCTGGTCGTCGGCCTGGCGCTGGGCGTGGCGGCGGCGCGTTCGGCGCGCTGGTCGGCGGTGCAGCGGCCGGTGCTGGACGCGGCCCAGACGATGCCCGCGTTCGTCTACCTGCTGCCCGCGCTCGCGCTGTTCGGCACCACCCGGTTCACCGCGATCTTCGCCTCGATCGTCTACGCCGTCCCGCCGGTCGTCCGGCTGGTCGAGGAGGGCATCAGGAACGTGCCGGGCCCGGTCGTCGAGGCGGCCGTCTCCGCCGGTTCGACGCCCGGCCAGCTCCTGTGGAAGGTCCAGCTCCCGATGGCCAGACGCGCCATCCTGCTGGCCGCCAACCAGGGCATCGTCATGACCCTGGCCATGGTGGTGGTCGGCGGGCTGGTGGGCGCCGGGGCGCTCGGCTACGACGTGGTGCTGGGCTTCTCCCAGCGCACGGACTTCGGCATGGGATTCATCGCGGGCGTGGCGACCGTGCTGCTCGGCGTCATGCTCGACCGCATCACGCAGGGCGCCGACAGGCGCACCTCCCCCCACCAAAGGACAGTCACATGAGGATTCGCCTGCTCGCAGGCCTGCTAGCGCTGGGGCTCGCCACGGCCTGCGGCGGTGCCACCGTGGAGACCGCGCCCAGTGCGACCGCCGCGGAGGGCTCCGCGAGCGCGCCGGCGCCCGCCGGGACCGTGAAGATCGCGATCAACCCGTGGGTGGGTTACGAGGCCAGCGCCAACGTGGTCGCGTACCTGCTGCGCAACGAGCTCGGCTACACGGTGGAGCTGCCGGAGATCAAGGAGCAGCTCGCCTGGGAGGGCTTCGAGACCGGCGACGTGGACGTCATCATCGAGAACTGGGGCCACCCGGACCTGAAGAAGCAGTTCATCCAGGAGAAGAGGACGGCGGTCGAGGCCGGGTCCACCGGCAACAAGGGCGTCATCGGCTGGTACATCCCCAAGTGGATGGCCGACGAGTATCCGGACATCACCGACTGGCGCAACCTGAACAAGTACGCCGGCCTGTTCAAGACGTCGGAGTCGGGCGGCAAGGGCCAGCTCCTGTTCGGCGACCCGTCGTACGTCTCGAACGAGGCGGCGCTGATCAAGAACCTCAAGCTCGACTTCAAGATCGTCACAGGGGGCAGCGAGGCGGCGCTGATCAAGGGCGCCCAGCAGGCGCAGGCGCAGAAGAAGCCGCTGCTGTTCTACTTCTGGGACCCGCACTGGCTGTTCAGCAAGACGGAGCTGGTCCGGGTCAAGCTGCCGGAGTGGACCGAGGGCTGTGACGCCGACCCGAAGAAGGTGGCCTGCGACTACCCGGAGATGGACCTCGACAAGATCGTGAGCACGAAGTTCGCGCAGACCGGAGGCAAGGCGTACGAGCTGGTCAAGAACTTCAGCTGGACCAACGAGGACCAGAACGCCGTGGCCGACGACATGACGAACGGCGGCATGAGCGGCGAGGAGGCCGCCAAGAAGTGGGTGGAGGCCAACCCGGCCAAGTGGCAGGCCTGGATCCCCCGGTAGCCATGCGGATCACGACGATGCTCGCGGGCCCGCTGGCGCTGGTCCTGCTGCTGGCGGCCTGCACCGGCTCCCGGCCCGCCGTCCCGGTGGCCACCGGGGACCGCACGGTCAGGATCGACGTCCACGCGTGGGACGGGTACGAGGCCCAGGCCGCCGTGCTGGCCTACCTGCTCCAGCACGAGCTGGGGTACCGGGTGGAGCGGCGGCCGATGAAGGAGGAGGACTCCTGGGCGGGGTTCGAGTCCGGCGAGGTCGACGTGATCGTGGAGAACTGGGGTCACAACCAGCTGAAGGAGGAGTACGTCGAGCGCAGGAAGGTGGCGCTCTCCGCCGGTCTCACGGGGAACAAAGGGGTGATCGGCTGGTATGTCCCGGAGTGGATGGTCAAGAAATATCCAGACATCACCGACTGGCGGAACCTGAACAAGTACGCGAATCTATTTAAAACTTCAAGATCCGGAAATGCCGGGCAAGTCCTGGACGGCGATCCGACGTTCGTCACCCACGACGAGGCGATCGTCAAGAACCTCGACCTGAATTACCGCGTCGTCTACTCCGGCAGCGAAGCCGCGCTCATCAAGGCGGCCCAGGCGGCGACGAAGAATCGGACGCCCCTGCTGATGTATTTCTACGAACCGCAATGGCTCTTCAGCAAGGTGAAACTGGTCAAGGTCAATCTTCCGCCGCACGCCATCGGCTGCGACACCGTGCCGGCCGAGGTCGCCTGCGACTATCCCCCGTACCTGCTCGACAAGATCGTCAGCAAGCGGTTCGCCGAGCGCGGCGGCCGGGCCTACGAGCTGGTGCGCAACTTCACCTGGACCAACGCCGACCAGAACGCCGTGGCCGCCGACATGGTCAACCGGAAGATCACCGCCGACGAGGCCGCCAGGCGGTGGGTCGAGGAGAACGCGATCGTGTGGAAGGACTGGATGCCCCGGTGAGCACCGGCTACGACTACGTCATCGTCGGCGGCGGGTCGGCGGGCTGCGCGCTGGCCAACCGGCTCAGCGCCGACCCGTCGGCGTCCGTGCTCGTGCTGGAGGCCGGGCGGCCCGACTACCTGTGGGACGTGTTCATCCACATGCCGGCGGCGCTCATGTTCCCCATCGGCAACCGGTTCTACGACTGGCGCTACGAGTCGGAGCCCGAGCCGTTCATGGACGGCCGCCGTGTCTACCACGCCAGGGGCAAGGTGCTGGGCGGCTCCAGCAGCATCAACGGCATGATCTTCCAGCGGGGCAACCCGCTCGACTACGAGCGCTGGGCCGCCGATCCCGGCATGGCGAGCTGGGACCACGCGCACTGCCTGCCCTACTTCAAGCGCATGGAGAACTGCCTGGCCGACCCGGAGTCGCGCTTCCGGGGCGGCGACGGGCCGCTCAAGCTGGAGCGCGGGCCGGCGCGCGGGCCGCTGTTCGAGGCGTTCTTCGAAGCCGTGCAGCAGGCCGGGCACCGGCTCACCGACGACGTGAACGGGTTCCGCCAGGAGGGGTTCGCCGCGTTCGACCGCACCCTGCACCGCGGGCGCAGGCTGAGCGCGGCGCGCGCGTACCTGCATCCGGTGCGGCGGCGGCGCAACCTCACGGTGCGGACGCGCGCGTTCGTCGAGCGGATCACGTTCGACGGCACGCGCGCCACCGGCGTGGTGTGCGACGGGGAGCGCATCACGGCGGGCGAGGTGATCCTGTGCGGCGGCGCGATCAACACGCCGCAGCTCCTCCAGGTCTCCGGCGTCGGCCCGGCCGCCGTGCTGGCGTCCGCCGGGGTGAAGGCGCGCCACGACCTGCCGGGCGTCGGCGCCAACCTTCAGGACCACCTGGAGGTGTACGTCCAGCACGCCTGCACGCGGCCGGTGTCGCAGCAGCCGTCGCTGTCGCTGTGGCGCAGGCCGCTCATCGGCGCGCAGTGGCTGTTCCTGCGCGGCGGGCCGGGCGCCACCAACCACTTCGAGGCGGGCGGCTTCATCCGCTCCAACGACGACGTGGCGTACCCGAACCTGATGTTCCACTTCCTGCCGATCGCCGTGCGCTACGACGGCTCGGCCCCCGCCGGCGGCCACGGCTACCAGGTGCACATCGGGCCCATGTACTCCGACGCGCGCGGCTCGGTGCGCATCACCTCCGCCGACCCGCGGGTCAAGCCGGCGCTGCGCTTCAACTACCTGTCCACCGAGCAGGACCGGCGCGAGTGGGTGGAGGCCGTCCGGCACGCCCGCGCGATCCTCTCCCAGCCCGCCTGGGCCAGGCTCGACGGCGGCGAGCTCAGCCCGGGCCCGTCGGTGCGCACCGACGAGGAGATCCTCGCCTGGGTGGCCAGGGACGGCGAGACGGCGCTGCACCCGTCGTGCACCAGCCGCATGGGCGTGGACCCGATGGCGGTCGTCGACCCCGCCACGATGCGCGTGCACGGCCTCGACGGGCTGCGCGTGGTCGACGCCTCGGTCATGCCGTACGTGACCAACGGCAACATCTACGCGCCGGTCATGATGATCGCCGAGAAGGCCGCCGACCTCGTCCTCGGCAACACGCCGCTCCCCCCGGAACCTGTGCCCTTCTACCGCGCATGATTGACCGTACGGTGTACCGTACGAGGGTGACTGTGGAGTACAGCGGCAAGGGCGACCCCGCCCGCAGCCTCGCGCTGCTCTGGCGCACCAGCGAGCGCGTCAGCCGCAAGGGCAAGCCCGACCTGAGCGTCGACCGGATCGCCCGCGCGGCGATCGACGTCGCCGACGCCGAGGGGCTGCAGGCGCTGTCCATGCGCCGGGTGGCCGAGCGGCTGGGCGTGGGCACGATGTCGCTCTACACGTACGTGCCGGGCAAGCCGGAGCTGCTCGACGTCATGCTCGACACCGTCTACGGCGAGGTCCCGCTGGAGGACGCCGAGGGCGGCTGGCGCGACCGGCTGGAGCGCATCGCACGCGACAACTGGGACCTCTACCTGCGCCACCCGTGGCTGCTCCAGGTGGCGGCGAGCCGCCCGGTGCTGGGCCCCAACGCCACCGCCAAGTACGACCACGAGCTGCGCGCCGTCGACGGCATCGGCCTGACGGACGTGGAGATGGACTCGGTGATCACGCTGGTGTCCGGGTTCGTGCACGGCACGGCGCGGGGCGCGGTGGAGGCGGCGCAGGCCGAGAGCCACACCGGGGTGACCGACGAGCAGTGGTGGGCGGCGCACGCGCCGTTCTTCAACCGGATCGCCGACGCCAGCCGGTTCCCCACGGCCACCCGGGTGGGCCAGGCCGCGGCCGAGGCCATGGGGGCCGCCTACAGCGCCGGGCACGCCTTCGAGTTCGGCCTGCAGCGGCTGCTCGACGGAGTGGAGGCGCTGGTCGAGCGGCGTACCCGGGGCTGAGGAGGGGGTCAGCTCGCGGTGCGTCGCTCGCCGGCGGGCAGCACGGCGGTGCGGTGCCGCTCCGACGGCGGCCTGGTCCAGGTCACGCCGGGCCCGTCCTCGGCGATGAGCCCGAACACCACGTCGCGCAGCACGGCGGCGGCGGGCATCCCGGGCCGTTCCGCGCGCGCCGCGCGATGGCGCTCGCGCAGCCGGCCCAGGTCCAGCAGCAGCGTGGTGGCGTACTCGCCGGGCACGACGACCTCCAGGCAGCCGCCGGCCTCGTCGAGATACCAGGAGCCGCCGGGCGCGCCGTCCGGCCGGACGAGCTCGCGCACGGCGGCGCCGAACGCCGCCCGGTCCATCCCGCCGGCGTCATCGGAGGCGCCGTCGGAGGCGTCGTCGCCCGGCAGGCCCTCGGTCACGTGGAGCACACCGGGCTGCTCGGCGGCGGCGCACTTCTCGACCAGCTCGCGCACCACGCCCTCGGGGTCGTGCAGTCCCTCCTGGCCGCGCGCGGCGAAGCGGTCGGCCAGCAGGGACAGCGAGATCGCGCACGGCGGTCCGAAGAGCCGGAGCACGCCGCGCTCCTCGCTCACGGCCGCCTGGTCGTGGCAGGCCCGCAGGCCCTCCATGAACGCCACCCGGGCGTTCTCCTCCAGCCGGGACTCCCACTCCCAGGCCGGGTCCGGCGCCTCGTCAGCGCCGGTGGCCCGGCGCCGGAACGACCAGACGATCACCCCGGCGACGGCCAGTGCCACAACGACCGCGATCCACACGATTCACACTCCTGTGCATGCCTTTTCCGTGCCTCTTTCAGGGATCCGAAGAAGACCTAGCAGCGTAGTGTGATCATGCCCGATAAATCCGACAATTCCAGCTATCACCGCACGGGGGCGGCCCGCAGCCGCACCACGTGCTCGACCAGCGAGATCAGCGTCGCCTTGACCGACTCCCGGTTGCGCGCGTCCGTGCGCACGATCGGGACGTGCGACGACAGCGCCAGCGCCTCGCGCACCTCGTCGTCGGTGTGGAGGAACTGCCCGTCCCACCCGTTGATCCCGATGACGAACGGCAGCTTCGCCTCTTCGAAGTAGTCGATGGCCGGGAAGCTGTCGGCCAGCCGCCGCGTGTCGAGCAGCACGACCGCGCCGATCGCGCCCTTCACCAGGTCGTCCCACATGAACCAGAACCGGTGCTGTCCGGGCGTGCCGAACAGGTAGAGGATCAGGTCACGGTCGAGCGAGAGCCGCCCGAAGTCCATGGCGACGGTCGTCGTCCGCTTGGTCGGCGTCAGACCGAGGTCGTCGATGCCCGCGGACGCGTCCGTCATCACCGCCTCCGTGGTGAGCGGCAGGATCTCGGACACCGCCCCCACGAACGTCGTCTTGCCGACGCCGAACCCGCCCGCGACGACGATTTTCGTCGACGTCAGCCCGGGGCTAGAGCCTGCGAAGTCCACTGAGCACCCTTTCGAGCATATTGAGGTCTGGCTGTCCCTGGCTGAGGCGTGGCGCGTGCAGCCGGACGAGCCCTTCGTCCGACATGTCTGCGACGAGCACGCGAGCCACGCCCAGCGGGACGCGGAGCAGGGCCGAGATCTCTGCGACCGACCGGAACGACCTGCAGAGCTGCATGATCGCCTCCTGCTCCGGGGTGAGCAGGGCCATCTCGTCGTCCGGGATGGACATGGACGAGATCAGCGTCTCCATCGCGAGGTGGTAACGCGGCTCCGAACGGCCGCCGGTCACCGCGTAGGGACGGAACAGGGGCTCGTCGTCCCCTGCGCCGTCACTGCCGTACACGACCCACTCCCGTCATCTGCATCACCGCGTCCTGGCCGCCTGCAGCTCCGCCCGCAGGGCGGGGGTCAGTGCCTGGCCCGCCCGGTCGACGAGCAGCGTCATCTGGTACGCCACCAGCCCCATGTCACAGTCGGGCCCGGCCAGCACGGTCAGCACCGAGCCGTCGCTGATCGCCATGACGATCAGCAGTCCACGCTGCATCTCGACGACGGTCTGCGAGACCGATCCGCCTTCGAACACCCGGGAAGCGCCCACGGTGAGGCTCAGCAGGCCCGCGGAGACCGCGGCCAGCTGGTCGGCCCGGTCCGGAGGGAAGCCCTCCGAGGCGGCCAGGCAGAGCCCGTCCGCCGAGACGACGACCGCGTGCGCGACTCCGGGCGTGTTACGCACGAAGTCGGTGATCAGCCAGTCGAACCGGTGCGCCTCATGGCTGAGGGTCGTCACTCGCCCTCCCTAGCAGGACGCTCACTCACTCTCGTTCCTCCTGTTCACGTACTTCCGCCCGACCCCGGCGCACTCCCTGCTGGTAGCTGGCCATCCTGCTGCGTATCCGGTCCGGTGACAACGGCTGGGCCGGGGCCTGCCGCTGTTGCGGCTGGGCCGCCGGTGCGGCGGCCGTGCCCGGGACCAGGTTGGCCTTGGGGGTGCGCTTGGGAAGCCCGGCGGCGGTGGTGCCGCCGAGGCTGGGGTCGCTCGCGGCGGCCGCCGCCTGCCAACCGGCATCGGCAGCGGTTCGCCACGCTTCCTCCCCAGAGGGTACGGGTTGCGCGGGCGATTGCTCATCCCGGTTCGATTCCGGTGCTGTATCGCCTGTCGGTCTGCGGAACCAGGCGGACTCCACCGAGGCGAAGATCGGCAGGAACTCCTCCTGCCCGGGCTCCATCGGCGAGACGTCCACGGAGGGCGGCGGCTCGGGCCTGCGCACGTCGTTCGTGCTGTAGGCGGGCGCGGACGGGAATCCCCCGTCCGAGCTGGGATACGACGGGAACGTCCCGATCCGCTCGGGGCCGGGCTGCGACGGGTACGACGGGTACGACGGCGGCGCGGGAGCCGCAGGTGGCGGCGTCGGCGCCGGGCTCGGGTAGGACGGGAACGCCCCGGAGTCGAACGGCCGCTGCCCGAAGGCGCCGCCGTCGGTGTCGGCGGTGAAGGGCCCGACAGGCTGGCCGCCCCGGCCCGCGGCGGTGTCGAAGGAGTCGAAGCTGGCGAACGAGCCGTGGCCGTTGCGCGCGGGCGGCACCGGCCGCTGCTGGAGCGGCGGCTGCGCGGGAGCGCCCTGGTTGTAGGCCGAGCGCTGCGGCAGCGGCGGCTGGCCGCCGTCCTGCACCAGCGCGGGCGGCAGCAGCACCATGGCGATGAGCCCCTCGCCCTCGCCCTTGCGGAGCTGGACCCGGATGCCGTGGCGCAGGGCCAGCCGGCCGACCACGAACAGGCCCATCCGGCGCGACACCGACACGTCCACGACGGGCGGCTCGGCCAGCCGGCGGTTGGCCTCGGCCAGCTCCTCGTCGGTCATGCTGATGCCGGTGTCGCTCACCGACAGCAGCGCGCCGCCGCCCTCGATGAGGCTGCTGGAGACGATGACCTGGGAGTTGCTCGGCGAGAACTGGATGGCGTTCTCGACCAGCTCGGCCACCAGGTGGACGAGGTCGTTGGCGGCGCTGCCGAGCACCGAGGTGGCCCGGTGCACCTTGACCTGGACGCGCTCGTACCCCTCGACCTCCGACAGCGCGGCGCGGACCACGTCGACGAGCTTGGCGGGCTGGCTGCGGCGGCGGGTGGGCTCGTGCCCGGCCAGGACCAGCAGGTTCTCGGAGTTGCGGCGCATGCGGGTGGCCAGGTGGTCCAGCTTGAACAGGTCCGACAGCCGGGCGCCGTCCTGCTCGCCCTTCTCCAGGCCGTCGATGAGCGAAATCTGCCGCTCGACCAGCGTCTGGGTGCGGCGGGAGAGGTTGACGAACATGGCGCTGATGTTGCCGCGCAGCTCGGCCTCCTCGCCGGCGAGGCGCACGGCCTGGCGGTGGACCTGGTCGAAGGCCTTGGCGACCTCGCCGATCTCGTCGTCGCCCTCGACCTCGATCGGGCGCACGTCGGGCGGCGCGCTGTCGCCGGACACGCGCAGCGCGCGCACCACGTCGGGCAGCCGGAAGCCGGCGATCTCCAGGGCCTCGGTGCGCAGGCGGCGCAGCGGCGAGACCATCGAACGGGCGATGGCGACGGTCAGCAGCAGCACGAGCAGCAGCAGGCCCAGGATGAGCGCGCCGGCGATGATCGCGCTGCGGATCTCGGCGTCACGCAGCTCCTGGCCGCGCAGCGCGACGCGCTCGCTGAGCTTGTCCTCGATGGACGACAGCGCGTTGATGATCGTGGTGTTGTCGTCGAACCACTGGTCGGGCGCGGACTTGTCCGGCACGGTGGCGGCGAGCAGGTTCTGGCGCAGCCGGACGCCGGGCTGCTTGCCGCTGGCCAGCGTGATCGCCCGCGACTTGGTCAGCTCGGTGTTGACGTACTCGGGGATGGTCAGCGCCTTCTGCAGCTCCATGCCGATGGAGGCGCCGGCCTCCTGGGTGACGTTGTCGATCTCGCTGTGCTGCACGGAGTTGGAGGCGATGAACCGCTCCACCTCCTGGGCGTCGACGCTGGCGGAGTTGTAGTAGCCGCGCAGGAGCTGGTCGCGCTGGCGGGAGACCTGCTCCTTGGCCCGGGTCAGCGCGCTCAGCGCGCGGAAGTGGCCGATGATCTGCGGGTCCTCGCTCAGCAGGCTCAGCTCGTCGTGCAGCCGCAGCAGCGTGTCGAGCATCGTGTCGTAGCGGGTGGTGTCGCGCTGGGCTTCTTCCCTGATGCGCGGCAGCGCGTTGAGGTCGATGTGGGCCCGCTTGACGACGGCCTGGACGCGGTCGCCGTAGGACTCGTCCATCGCGCCGAGGTCGGCCCGCACGGCCTTGACCAGCCGGTCGACATCGGCCTTGCGGTCGTTGTAGGGCTTGCTCAGCTTCTTGCGCAGGCTCCTGGCGGCGTTGCTCCAGCCGCCGGTGTCACGCTCCAGCCCGACGGCCTCGACGAGGTCGCGGATGCGGGATGCCTGCTCCGCCGCGACAGTTGTGCGATCATAGTCACCGATGCTCTGAACCGAGCCCACCACGCGCGCTCCCCCGAGCACGACGCCTGCGATGGTGGGGACCAGGACGAGTGCGGTGAGCCGCCACCTCACGCGCCAATTGCGCAGCCCCAGCCGGGGCATCGGCCGCTTCAGGCGACCCTTCCCGGCGGCGGCGCCGCTGTCTGCACTCCCCGTTGTCACTGCTCCCGCTACCCCTCAATCATCCCGTTCCCGGCACGGGCCGTAGGCCGTCCACAAGGTATCCGCAGCATCTGACGTATCAGGCAAAACGGACACAATCGTTACAAATGTGACCGTGTGTCGTGTGCTGTTGGTTACCGCAGTGCCGCAAGCACCGCGTCGCGGACCTGGTTGCGCTGCGCCTCGTCGCTGAGGGGGCGTCCGGCGCGGTCAACCACGTAGAAGACGTCCACCGCCTCCGCGCCGAGAGTCTCTACGCGAGCGGCCCTTACGTCAAGACCGCAGGCCCCGAATGCCCGTCCGATGCGCCACAGGAGTCCTGGCTTGTCATGGGCCCTGACTTCCACCACGGTGGCCGTCGCGGAGGCGTCGTCCACCAACGTCACACGGGGTGGAGCGACCGGCACCCGGGCGGGCCGCATCGACCTGGTCCGGCGGGCCAGCCGCTGCTCGATGTCAAGGCGTCCAGCAAGGACCAGACGCAGATCCGCCTCCAGCGTGGCGGGGTCGGGCGGGGTGCCGTACTCGGGGATGACGGAGAACTCGATCACGGCCGTGGAGCCCGCCGACGCGGCCGAGGCCGACCGCACGACGAGGCGGTGCGCGGCGAGCACCCCGGCGGCGCTCCACAGCAGCCCGGCCCGGTCGGGCGCGACCACCGTGACCGCCCCGCCGCTGACGCGCACCGCGCCGCCGCCGTGCCGGGCCAGCGCGGCCTGCTCGGGCGAGAGCGTGGGCGGCTGCGGCGGCGGCGAGCCCGCCAGCACCGAGCGCACCCGGCGCACGAGGTCGGCGACGAGCCCGGCCTTCCAGGCGTTCCAGGCGGCGGGGCCGGTCGCGGCGCCGTCGGCGACGGCCAGAGCGGCCAGCAGGTCCAGCACGTCGCGCGAGCCCACGGTGGCGGCGACCTTCTCGATCGTGACCGGGTCGTCCAGGTCGCGGCGGGTGGCCGTCTCGGGCAGCAGCAGGTGGTGGCGCACCACGGTGGCCAGCACGTCCACGTCGGCCGGGGGCAGGCCGATGCGCGCGCCGAGGTCGCGCACCACGACCTCGCCCGTGACCGAGTGGTCGCCCGGCCAGCCCTTGCCGATGTCGTGGAAGAGCGCGGAGATCAGCAACAGGTCGGGGCGCGAGACCTCGCGGGTGTGGCCGGCCGCGTTCGCGGCGGCCTCGATCAGGTGCCGGTCGACGGTGAAACGGTGGATCGGATGGCGCTGCGGCCGGTGCCGTACGCGCTCCCAGTCAGGAAGCAGTCTGACAAGCACGCCCGCCTGGTCGAGCTCCTCCCACACGGGCACGGCGGCGCGCCCGGCGCCGAGGATCGACACCAGCGCGTCCCGCGCCTCCTCCGGCCACGGCACCGGCATCGGAGGCGACTGAGCTGCGAGAACGGACACCGTGGCGGGCGCCAGCGGCAGTCCCGCCCCGGCCGCCGCGGCGGCGGCCCGCAGCACCAGCACCGGGTCCTTGCGCGGCGACACCCCCCGGGCGAGCACCACCTCCCCGCCGTGCTCCACCACCCCGTCGGCCAGCGGACGCCGCCCGCGCGGCACCGGGCCTGACAGCAGCCTGTCAACGGAACGCCAGGTGCCGTCGAAGGCGTGCGAGATCGTCCGGCCCGCCTCCGCGAGCCTGCGCATGAGCGCCTCCGCGTCGAGCAGGCCCAGCAGCCCCGCCACCGCGTCCTGCTCCTGCAACACCAGCCGGTCCGTGCCGCGCGCGGTGACCACGTGCAGCGCGTGCCTGACGTCCAGGATGAACTCGTACGCCTCCCGCGCCCGCGGGCCGGGGGCCGAGGCCACCCACGCCGCCGCCACCGCCTGCATCGCCTGCACGTCGCGGAGCCCGCCCCGGCCGTCCTTGAGATCGGGTTCGAGGAGGAAGGCCAGCTCGCCGCTGACCTTGGCCCGCTGGTCGGCCGACTCGCGCAGCTCGGCGAGCCGCCGCCGCGAGTCGGCCCGCCACTCGGCCAGCACGCCCTCCCTGGCCCGGCGCGTCAGCTCCGGGTCGCCGGCCACGTGCCGGGCCTGGATGAGGCCCAGCACGGCCTTGAGGTCCTGCCTGGCCACCGAGACGGCCTCGTCCACCGTGCGCACCGAGTGGTCGAGCCCGGCGGCCGAGTCCCAGATCGGGTACCAGATCCGGTCGGCGATCCTGGCCACGTCCGGCCGGCCGTCGTGCAGCAGGACCAGGTCGAGGTCGCTGCCCGGGGCCAGCTCGCCGCGGCCCAGACTGCCGACGGCGACGAGGGAGACGCGCTCCCCGTCGCTCGCCGTGCGGAAGAGATCCCTGAGCCAGCGGTCGGTGTCCGCGGCCCGCTCCTTGCGGGCCGCGGCGTAGGACCGCGCCTCTCCCCTCGTCACAGGGCTTCCGGCCCCCGCTCCCCGGTGCGCACCCGGATCACCGTGTCCACCGGGACGGACCAGACCTTGCCGTCGCCGATCTTGCCGGTCTGGGCCGCCTTGACGATGACGTCGATGACGTCCTCGGCGTCGTCCTCCTCGGCCAGCACCTCCAGCCGGACCTTGGGCACCAGGTCGACCTGGTACTCGGCGCCCCGGTAGACCTCGGTGTGGCCGCGCTGGCGGCCGTAGCCGCTCGCCTCGCTGACCGTCATGCCCTTGATGCCGAACTGCTCCAGGGCCGCTTTCACGTCATCGAGCTTGAAGGGCTTGATGACGGCTGTGATGAGCCTCATGCTTCCACCTTCTTGGAGGCCGGATTCTTGGGGGCCGGGGTGACGGTGACGGGGCCGTTCGGGGAGGTCACGCCCGAGGCGTAGACGGTGCCGAGGTCGTAGCCGGTCTCGGCGTGGCTGGTGACGTCGATGCCGGTGACCTCGTCCTCGGGCTTGACGCGGAAGCCCATCGTCTTGTCGATGACCTTGGCGATGACCCAGGTGACGGCGAACGAGTAGCCGCCGACCACGACCGGGCCGAGCACCTGCAGCCCGAGCTGGCCGAGGCCGCCGCCGTAGAACAGGCCCTTGCTCTGCTGCGGCAGGAACGGGTAGGCGGCCACGAAGCCGAGCGCCACCGCGCCCACGACGCCGCCCACGAGGTGCACCCCGACCACGTCGAGCGAGTCGTCGAAGCCGAGCCGGTACTTCAGGCCGACCGCGTAGGCGCAGGCCGCGCCGGCGAGCAGGCCGATGAGCATGGCCGCCCACGGGTCGACGAAGCCGCACGCCGGGGTGATGGCGACGAGCCCGGCGACCGCGCCGGAGGCGACGCCCAGGCTGGTGGCGTGGCCGTCGCGCAGCTTCTCCACCACGAGCCAGGCGCCCGCCGCGACGGCGGTGGCGATCTGCGTGTTCATGAACGCCAGCGCGGCCGTGCCGTCGACCGCCAGCTCCGAGCCGGCGTTGAAGCCGAACCAGCCGAACCACAGCAGGCCCGCGCCGAGCAGCACCAGCGTCAGGTTGTGCGGCCGCATCGGCTCCTTGCGCCAGCCCTGCCGCTTGCCGATGACCAGGGCGAGCGCGAGCGCGGCGGCTCCGGCGTTGATGTGGACGACGGTGCCGCCCGCGAAGTCCTCGATGCCCATCGCGTTGAGCCAGCCGCCGGTGCCCCACACCCAGTGCGCGACCGGGACGTACACGATCGTCGCCCACACCACGGTGAACAGCACCCAGGCGCCGAACTTGGCCCGGTCCGCGATCGCGCCGCTGATCAGGGCGACCGTGATGATGGCGAACGTCAGCTGGAAGGCCGCGAACAGCAGGCTCGGCATGCCCGTGCCGTCGTCCTTGGTCGCGGTGTCGACCAGGCTCTGCAGGCCGAGCGCGTCGAACCCGCCGACGAGGTTGTTGAGCGCGGGGCTCGGGTTCTCGGTGAAGGCCAGCGAGTAGCCGAACAGCACCCAGATGACGGTGACGGTGATGATCGCGGCGAACGACATCATCATCATGTTCAGGACGCTCTTGGCCCTGGTCATACCACCGTAGAAGAACGCGAGGCCGGGAGTCATCAACAGCACCAGCGCGGTGGCCGCGAGCATCCAGGCCGTGGTGCCGGTATCGATCTGCACGGCGACCCTCCTTAAATGTGACGTGTCGCCACAGCGTGTTCGCCGCCGGTTTCGGCCCTCCACCTGGTGTGTTTCGCATGGGTGAATCTCGCCGCGCCGGTGTTTCACCCGCGTTTCGGACAGTTCACGCGGCCCGTTGCGGTCCTATGAGCCCCGCCCGCAAGGGGCTTCAGCGCGTTAGGCGCACCGGATCGCCCTGCGCGATCGTGCCGGGACGCAGCACGCGCGCGTACACGCCCGCGCACGGCTGGGGGCCGGTGCCGAGCACGTCCACCCGGTTGTGCCGGGCCGGGGTGCGCAGCGCGTCGGTGTCGCGCCCCAGCTCGCCGTGGGCCAGCGTCGGCACCGCGCAGCGCGGCGTCGGCGCGATGACGCCCAGCACCAGCTCGTCGCCCACCGTCAGCTCCGCGCCCACCCAGGCGTTCTCCGGGAACCCGGGCTCGGGCGTCGTGATCACCAGGTTCGGCCGGTAGCGGGCCGCCTCGACCACTCCGCGCGGCCCCAGCTCGCCGATCCTGGCCAGCGCCGACGTGGTGATCAGATGGACGGGCGCGAAGTCGAAGAACGTGCCCTCGGGCGCCGCCCCGCCCAGCCCGCCGACCGTGAACGGCACCTCCGCGTCGACGCCCCGGTCGAGCACCTCGTCCGGCACCGACCGCTCCAGCTCGGCGCCCTCGGGCGGCGTGTCCACCAGCCGGACCTCGCGGCCCAGCAGCTCCGACAGCTCCGCGTCACCGGGCGCCGCGCCGCCGCGCAGCGTCAGCAGCCCGCGCCACAGCCTCGGGTTCTTGGCACTGGCGATCTTCCCGGTCGCCACGTCGAGCACGGCCTTCACCCGGTCACCGGCCAGCCCGCGCTCGCTCACGCTGCTGGCCGCGACCTCCTCGCCCAGCATCGACTTGACCGGGTAACGGAACAGGGACGCGATCTCACCAATCTGCATGCCCGGAATCCTAGGCACCCGGTGCGGCGAGCTCAGGCGGCGGCGTCGGCCATCCGCCGCAGCCGCGCCAGCGCGTCACGCTCGATGCGCCGCGCCCGGTCACGGCCGATGCCGTAGCGCTCCCCCACCTCGGTCAGCGTGTGCTCGCGCCCGTCGACCAGCCCGTAACGCCACCGCAGCATCTCGCTCGTGTCACCCTCCAGCCCGGTCAGCCACTGGTCCAGCCGCTCGCGCTCCAGGATGTCGATCGCCTGCTGCTCCGGATCCGCCCACGTCTCGTCGGCGATCATGTCGCCCAGCTCGGTCTCGTCCTCGTCACCCACGCCGAGCTGCAACGACACCGGGTCGGACGCCCAGCGGCGCAGCTCGCGCACCCGCTCGATGGGCAGCTCCAGCAGCGCCGCGAGATCCTCGTCGGTCGGCTCCACGTCGAACTCGGCCAGCATGTCGCGCCGCACCCGCATCAGCCGCGTCATCTGCTCACCGGCGTGCGTCGGCAGCCGCACCGGCCGCGCCTGCTCGTGGATCGCCCGGCCCACCGACTGCCGGATCCACCACGTGGCATAGGTGGAGAACTTGTAACCCCGCTTGTAGTCGAACTTCTCCACCGCCCGGACCAGCCCGAGGTTGCCCTCCTGGACCAGGTCGATGAGCGGCATCCCGCGCCCCGAATACTTGCGGGCCACCGCCACCACCAGGCGCAGGTTCGCCTGGATGAACTCGTCCTTCGCCCGCTGGCCGGAGACGGCCAGCCGCTCCAGCTCCTCGTCCGCCGCGTCCCCGATCCGCGGCTCCGCGCCCCCGCTGTCGAGCAGCACCTCGGCGAAGAGGCCCGCCTCGATCCGCTTGGCGAGCTCCACCTCTTCCTCCGCCGTGAGCAGCGGGACCCTGCCGATCTCCGCCAGGTAGGTCCCCAGCAGATCGCGGTCGGCGACCGCCTGCTCCTGCGCGCGACTCCCCGTAGGCCTTGCCATCCCCAGGCACCTCGTTCCGCAGCTGCGTTCTATATCCGGCCAACGTCCGGCCAGGGGCAAAGATTCCCTAAAGGACTACGACCAGCGGACGGTTCTGGATGTCCTCCTAAAGGAGGAGGCCGTCCTGGAACACCTGGTGAACAAGGGGAACACCGGGCCGGTAAGCCAGATGAACGTAGGAGGGCGCGTCGAGGATGACGAGGTCGGCACGCGCGCCGGGACCCAGCCAGCCTACGTCCGTCCGCCGCAGCGCGCGCGCCCCGCCCACCGTCGCGGCCCGCACCGCCTCCAGCGGCGTCATCCCCATCTCCCGCACCGCCAGCGCCACGCAGAACGGCATCGACGAGGTGAACGACGAGCCCGGGTTGCAGTCGGTCGCCAGCGCCACCGTCACCCCCGCGTCGATCAGCCGCCTGGCGTCCGGGTACGGCGAGCGCGTGGAGAACTCCGCCCCCGGCAGCAGCGTCGCCACCGTCTCCGAGGCGGCGAGCGCGTCGACGTCGGCGGCGCTCAGATGTGTGCAGTGGTCGGCCGAGGCCGCGCCCAGCTCGCACGCCAGCCGCACCCCCGGCCCCTCGCCGAGCTGGTTGGCGTGCACCCTGGCCTGCAGCCCGGCCTTCAGTCCGGCCTTGAGGATCTCCGCCGACTGCTCGCCGTCGAAGGCGCCGCGCTCGCAGAAGACGTCCACCCACTTCGCGTACGGGGCGCAGGCCGCCAGCATGTCGCCCGTGACCAGCCGGACGTAGTCGTCGGCGTCCACGCCCGCCGGCACCACGTGCGCGCCGAGGAACGTGGTCTCGTCGGTCAGCGACGTGGCGATCTCCAGCGAGCGCCGCTCGTCCTCCACGGACAGGCCGTAACCGCTCTTGATCTCCACGGTCGTCGTGCCCTGCGCCAGCATCTCGGCGACCAGCGCGGCGGCCCGCGTGGCCAGCTCCGCGTCGCCCGCCGCCCGGGTGGCCTCGACCGTCGTCCTGATGCCGCCGCCCGTGTAGCGCTCCCCCGACATGCGGGCCCGGAACTCGGCGGTGCGGTCGCCCGCGAACACCAGATGCGCGTGACTGTCCACGAACCCCGGGATCACCGCCCTGCCCCCGGCGTCCACCCGCCGGTCCGCCGCCGGGGCCCGCCCCGCCGGTCCCGCCCAGGCGACCAGGCCGTCCTCCAGCACGAGCGCCGCCCCGGCGACCTCCTCCCGCTCCGGATCCCCCGTGTAGAGCAACCCGATCCCGTCGATCACCGTCGTCGTCATCGCACCCGTCCCGCCCTCGTCGCCGTCATCGTCACCGTCATGCCGTCATGCCGTCATGCCGTCATGCCGTCATCGCCGTCCCGCGCGGGTCGTCCCGCGCGGTCATCTCACGCGGCCGATCGCGTCGGCCAGCATCGCGCCGACGTCCCCCAGCTCGTGGCGGCCGTCGGACACCACCCGGCGGCCCCCGGAGATCACCGAGCGCACGTCCGCCGCCGTCGCCGCGAACACCACCGCCTCCAGCCCGCCCGCACCCGCCGTACGCACCGAGTCCAGGCCCACCGTCACCAGATCCGCCCACGCCCCCGGCACCAGCAGCCCCGCCTCCGGGAACCCCAGCGACGCGTGCCCCGCCGCCGTCGCCGCGCCCAGCAGCTCGGCGGCGCTCCAATGGCCGCGCCGCTCCGTCGCCAGCCGCTCGTCCAGCTCGACCGCCCGCGCCTCCTCGAACAGGTCCACGACCGCGTGACTGTCGGACCCCAGCGTCACCGGCGCCCCCCGGTCGTACACCCTCCTCGCCGGCCCGATCCCGTCGGCCAGATCCCGCTCCGTCGTCGGGCACATGCACACGTACGTCCCCGACTGCCCGAGCAGCTCCACGTCCACCTCCGACAGATGCGTGGCGTGCACCGCCGTCGAACGCGGGCCCAGCGCCCCCTGCTCGTGCAGCACCTGCACGGGAGTCGCCGCGTACGTCTCCACGCAGGCGGCGTTCTCCGCCCGCTGCTCCGACACGTGCGCGTGCAGCGGAGCGGCATGCCGGTGCGAGAACTCCACCACCACCGGCATCTGCTCCGGCGGCACCGCCCGCACCGAATGGATCGCCGCGCCGATCTCCACGTCCGGCCGGCCCTCGTACGCCGCGGCCAGCTCCTCCGCCCGCACCGCCCACCCGTCAGCGTCACCGTCACCGAACCGCAACTGCGCCCCCGCCAGCGCCCGCCCCGGCCCGCCCGCCACATAACAGGCGTCGATCAGCGCGATCCGCAGCCCCGCCTCCCGCGCCGCCTGCACCAGCGCGTGCCCCATCGTGTTCGGATCGATGTACGGCGTGCCGCCCGGACCGTGATGCAGGTAGTGGAACTCCCCCACACTCGTGATCCCCGCCAGCGCCATCTCGGCGTAGACCGCCCGGGCCAGCGCCAGATACGCGTCCGGATCCAGCCGCGCGGCCACCTCGTACATCTGGTCGCGCCACGTCCAGAAATCCCCCTTGCCGCCCTGCGTCACACCCCGCAACGCCCGATGGAAGGCGTGCGAATGCGCGTTGGCCAGGCCCGGGATCGTCAACCCCGGCAGCCGGTGCGCGCCCCCGGGCTCGCCCCGGCGCACCCCGACGATCCGGGCGCCCTCCACCTCGACCAGCACCCCGGCCGCCACGCCGTCGGGCAGCCAGGCCTGCTCACACCAGTAGGTCAGCGGCACAGCTCCTCCAGCACGTTCGCGAGTGCGGCGACTCCCGCCTCGCAGTCTGCCTGCTCGGCATGCTCATCCGGGGCATGGGACACGCCGGTGGGGTTGCGCACGAACAACATCGCGCTCGGCACCCCGGCCGCCGCCAGGATCCCCGCGTCATGCCCGGCGCCGGTCGCCAGCACCGGCACCTCACCTCCCACTGCCCGCCCCACCCGCTCCCGCAACCCCACATCGAACCCGACCAGCGGCGTCCAGGACTCCTCCCGCACCACCACCCCACCCCGCAAGCCCGACCCCTCACCCGGAGCCAAACCGCCCTCCTCGGAGCCCCGACGCTTCACCGAACCCACGTAACCCCCCTGAGACCCCACACCGCCGTACGGGGCTGCGGCCTCCCCCGAGGAGGAGCCAGCCACCGGACCCACCCCACCCTGAGAGGCCGCACCCCCCTGCGAGGCCGCGCCCTCGGGGGAAGCCGCGCCGCCGTACGGGGCCGGGGCCTCCCCCGGGGCGGAGTTGCCCGCCGGGGGCGCGGTCGTTGGGGTGGGCGGGCCGGCCTCCCCCACGGCCGGCGGTCCGTACCCGTCCCCTTGGGGCGTCGCACCCTCCGGATGGGGGGCGGCCGGCGGGGGCTGGTGGCTGGGGGAGCCGGCTGGGGTGCGGGGTTCGGGGGGTTGGGGGGCGGCGGGGTGATCGGGCGGGGCGGTGAGGTGGTGGAGGTCGGCCACGAGGGCGCGGACGTCGGCCTCGGCGGGCCCGCGGGCGTCGAGCCAGGCGGACACGAGCCCCGGGACGGCGTTGGCGTTGTTGGGGGAGACGAGCACCTTGCCCACGGTGGCGACGACGCCGCGGCGGGCGGCGTGCTCGCGGGCGGCGAGGACGAGGCGGGCCAGCGCGAGCATGGGGTCGTGCCGGTCGGCGAGCCGGGTGGTGCCGGCGTGGTTGGCCTGGCCGCGCAGGTCGAAGCGCCACCGTCCGTGGGGCCAGATGCCGCTGGCGACGCCGACGGGCCGGCCGTGTTCGACGAGTCCTTTGCCCTGTTCGACGTGGAGTTCGACGAAGACGCCGATGGCGCGCAGGGTCTCGGGGTCGGGGCCGAGGGCGCGGGGGTCGCGTCCGAGGCGGGTGAGGACGTCGGCGAGGGTGTCGCCGTGGTCGTCGGTGAGCCCGAGCGCCCGTTCGGGGGTGAGCGCGCCGGTGAGGAGCCGGGATCCGACGCAGGGGACGCCGAATCGGGCGCCTTCCTCGTCGGTGAAGCAGACGACGCCGAGGGGCCGGCGGGGCTGGAAGCCGCGGCGGCGCAGCAGGTCGATGGCGGCGAAGGCGGACACGACGCCGAGCGGCCCGTCGTAGGCGCCGCCCTGGCGGACGGAGTCGAGGTGGCTGCCGGTGACGACGCCGGGCTCGCGGGCGGGGTCGCCCCACCAGGCCCACAGGTTGCCGTTGCGGTCTTCGCGCAGGTCGAGCCCGCGGCGCGTGGCCTCGCCGGCGAACCATTCGCGCAGTTCCTGGTCGGCGTGCGACCAGGCGTCCCGTACGTAGCCTCCGGTGGCGGGGTCGCGGCCCACGCGCGCGAGATCTTCAAGCATGGACCCACTGTAGTGAATGGATCCATTCAGGCGGTCAGGTGAGGGGTCCCGCGCTCGGCCGGAGGGTGAGTTCGGTGAGGTGCGCGTCGGGCCCGGCGGTGCAGGCGGCGTGGATGGCGCGGGCGACGCTCTGCGCGGTGAGGTACTTCTCGGGCTCGTACGCCCCGTGTTCCTGCTCGCGTACGCCGCGCTGCATGTCGGTGTCGATGCGCCCGGGGTAGACGGTGGTGACGCGCAGCTCGGGCTCTTCGAGGCGGAGCGCGTCGGCGAACGAGCGCAGCGCGAACTTGCTGGCCGAGTAGGCGGCCCAGCCGGGGTTGGCGCGCTGGCCGGCGCCGGAGTTGACGCAGACCACGTGGCCTCGGGCGCGGCGCAGGGCGGGCAGGAGGAGCCGGGTGAGCTCGGCGACCGCGAACAGGTTGAGCTCCATGGTCTCGCGCCACACGGAGGCGGGCAGGTCGCCGATGCGGCCGAGCCGGGTGAGGCCGGCGCTGTGGACGAGCACGTCGAGCCGGTCGATCCCGGCGACGTCGGCCTCGGTGACGGAGGTCAGCTCGACCGGCCAGGCCCGCGCGCCGGGCAGCTCGGCGGCCAGCGCCGAGAGCGCGTCGCGGTCGCGGCCGCCGAGGATGATGTGGTGGGTCGGGGCGAAGGCCCGGGCCACGGCCGCGCCC
The DNA here is from genome assembly GCF_040674795.1 of Nonomuraea sp. NPDC049725. Lineage (NCBI taxonomy): Bacteria > Bacillati > Actinomycetota > Actinomycetes > Streptosporangiales > Streptosporangiaceae > Nonomuraea > Nonomuraea sp. NPDC049725. The sequence continues at coordinate 160,910 of NZ_JBFANJ010000017.1, forward strand.
ACCCCGCGTGAGGCCCCGGTGACCAGGGCCGTCGGTCGTTCGCTCATGACGGGAAGCCTCTCACGCTTGACAGGCACTCAAATTTGAATACAAACTTGAATGTGTCCACAGCATCCACGACCCGCATCCTCATCCTCGGCACCCTCCTCGACGGCCCGCTCAACGGCTATCAGGTGCGCAGGCACCTGGAGACGTGGGGCACCGACACCTGGGCCAACGTCAAGTTCGGCTCGATCTACCACGGTCTCGGCAAGATGGCCGACGAGGGCCTGCTGGAGGTGGTCGAGGGCGGCAAGGGCGGTTCCACGGTCTATCAGCTGACGGAGGACGGCCGGTTCGAGTTCCACCGGCTGCTGATGCAGACCTGGCACGAGCTCCAGCCGATCGTCGACCCGTTCCAGGTGGCGGTCACCTATCTCGACCGGCTCGAGAAGTCCCAGATCCTGGCCGCCATGGAGAACAGGATCGAGCAGCTCAAGCTGGGCATCGCGACGACCGAGCGGGCGCTGGGCGCCAAGCAGCGTTACGGCGCCCCCCGCCACATCGACGAGAACCTCAAGCTCAACATCGGCACGCTGCGCGCGCAGCTCGAATGGTGCCAGCAGGCGATGCGGAAGGTGGAAGACGACGAGCTTCCCTAGGGAGAAGCATGATCATTCAGGCACATGGGTTAAAGAAGACCTTCACCACCAAGAGCCGCAAAGGCCCCCAGACGGTCGAGGCCGTCCGGGGCGTGGACCTGGAGGTGAAGGCCGGCGAGATCTACGGCGTGCTCGGCCCCAACGGCGCCGGCAAGACCACGACGATCCGGATGCTCGCCACGCTGATCAGGCCCGACGCGGGCACCGCCACGATCACCGGCCACGACCTGCTCAGTGAGCCGGCGATGGTCCGGCGCAACCTCGGCTACGTGAGCCAGAACGGCGGCGTCGAGGAGCAGAACACCGCGCGGACCCAGATCGTCTTCGCGGCCAGGCTGTACGGGGTGCCGCAGCCGGAGAAGGCCACCGCCGCGGTGCTGGAGCGGTTCGGCCTGGCGGAGATCGCCGACCGGCCGGGCCGTACCCTCTCCGGAGGCCAGAAGCGGCGCGTGTCGATCGCCCTCGGCCTGGTCCACACGCCGCCGCTGCTGTTCCTGGACGAGCCGACCACCGGCCTCGACCCGCAGAACCGCGCCAACCTGTGGGACCGCATCAGGGAGCTGCGCGACGGCGGCACCAGCGTGCTGCTCAGCACCCACTACCTGGAGGAGGCCGACGCGCTCTGCGACCGGCTGGCGATCGTCGACCACGGCGTGGTCGTCGCCGACGGCACCCCGGCGGAGCTGAAGCGCGAGGTGTCCGGCGACGTGGTGACGCTCAGGCTGGCCGAGCCGGAGCGGGCGGCCGGCACGCTGGCGCCGCTGGCCAAGGACACCCGCGTGGACGACGACGTGCTGCGCGTGTACGTGGACGACGGCGAGCACACGCTGCCGGTGCTGCTGCGCACGCTGGAGGAGCAGCGGCTGGGCATCACGTCCGTCTCGCTCGACCGGGCGACGCTCGACGACGTCTTCCTGGCCAAGACGGGCCGGTCCCTGCGTGACACGGGGGTGGCCGCGTGATCAGGGACACCGCGCTCTTCCTGGGCCACGAGATGCGCGGCACGCTGCGCAACCCGATCTGGCCGCTGTTCGGCATCATGCAGCCGGTGATGTACCTGCTGCTGTTCGGCCCGCTGTACGCGGGCATGGGAGCCGGGGGCGACGTCGGCCGGGCGCTGACCTCGTTCGCGCCGGGCATGCTGGTCATCACGGCGCTGTTCGGCTCGATGAGCGTCGCGTACGGGACGATCTACGAGATGCGCAGCGGCGTGCTGGAGCGGATCGCGGTCACGCCGACGTGGCGGCCGGCGATCGTGCTCGGCCGGATGCTGCGCGACGTGGCCGTGCTGATGGCGCAGTCGCTCGTGGTGATCCTCATCGCGGCGCTCATGGGCCTGCGCATCGGCGTGGCCGGGCTGCTGCTCATGCTGCTGCTGCTCGGCGTCACGGGGCTGTTCTCCTCCGGCGTGGCGTACGGGCTGGCGTTCGGGCTGAAGGACGAGAACGCGATGGGGCAGATCATGCAGTTCTTCGCGCTGCCGCTGATGCTGCTGTCGGGCGCGCTGCTGCCGATGGCGCTGGGCCCCGACTGGCTGGAGCGGGTCGCCTGGTTCACGCCCTTCTACCATCCGGTCGAGGCCGGCCGGGCGCTGTTCGCCGGTGACCTGACGGACCTGTCGATCCCGCTGGCGTTCGCCGTGATGCTGGGCCTGGCGGCGCTGACCGTCACCTGGTCGGTGCGCTCGCTACGACGGATCGCCGGTTAGGAACGTGCCGGTCTCGTCCGTCATCCGCTCGTACTCCTCCAGCCGCGCCTGGGTGCGCAGCGGCGCGGCGTCGGCCATGGCCTCCACCAGGGCCATCGCCAGGGCGAGCGGGGCGGCGTGCGAGTCGAACACGAGCCGGTCGCCGACGGGCGCGTCGAGCACCACCTCGGCGGGGAAGTCGGCCCGGTCGCAGATCGCCGCCACCCGGTAGCCGAGCTTCCCGGCGTACTCCAGCGCCTGCATGACCTCGGCCGGGTAGCGCGGCAGCACGACGGCCACCAGCCATTCGGCACCGGCCCGGCGCGCCGCGTGCAGCCCGTCGGCCAGCTCGGACCCGCCGTGGGTGAGCAGCCGGACGTCAGGGTGGATGCGCCGGGTGTAGTAGGCGAACGTGGTGGCGAGCCCCGCCGAGACCCGCAGCCCGAGCACGGGCAGCGGCTCGGCGGCGGCCAGCGACGCGCCGAGCTCCTTGAGCGGCAGGCTGCCGAGCCGGTCGCGGACCAGCGACAGGTTGCGGATCTCCCGGTCGATGGCCCCTTTGATCAGGCTCTCCTGCGGCCGTTCGGCGGGGGCGCCGAGCACCAGCGGGCGCAGCGCCTGCCGCAGCTCCGGGTAGCCGGCGAACCCCAGCACCATCGCGAACCTCGTCACCGACGGCTGGCTCACGCCCGACCGTTCGGCCAGCTCGACGCTGGACAGGAAGATCGCCTCTTCGAGGTGCTCCGACAGGTAGTGGGCGATCCTGCGCTGCACCGGTGACAGCCTCCGGCCGTCGAGCAGCCCGTCCAGCCCGCCGTGGTATGCGCCCGTCACGCCTCCTCCAACACCGCGGCCACGGCAATCTCATCCCGTAACGGGAAACTCACTTTCCCGCTTCGGGACGCTCGCGCATGGGGATGCGGACGCCCCGCTCGTCGGCCACCGCGGCCGCCTCCTCGTAACCGGCGTCGACGTGACGCATGACGCCGGTGCCGGGGTCGTTGGTGAGGACGCGGTTGAGCTTCTCCCGCGCGAGCGCGGTGCCGTCGGCGACGGTGACCTGCCCGGCGTGGATGGAGCGGCCGATGCCGACGCCGCCGCCGTGGTGGATGGACACCCAGGAGGCGCCCGACGCGGTGTTGAGCATGGCGTTGAGCAGCGGCCAGTCGGCGATCGCGTCGGAGCCGTCGGCCATCGCCTCGGTCTCGCGGTACGGGGAGGCGACCGAGCCGCTGTCGAGGTGGTCGCGCCCGATCACGACGGGCGCGCTGAGCTCGCCGGTGGCGACCATGTCGTTGAACCGCTCGCCGGCCCGGTCGCGCTCGCCGTAGCCGAGCCAGCAGATGCGCGCGGGCAGCCCCTGGAAGTGGACCTTCTCCCCCGCCTTCCTGATCCACCGGGCCAGCGGCTCGTTCTCGGGGAACAGCTCCAGGATGGCGCGGTCGGTGGCGGCGATGTCGGCCGGGTCGCCGCTCAGCGCCGCCCACCGGAACGGGCCCTTGCCCTCGCAGAACAGCGGCCTGATGTACGCGGGCACGAACCCGGGGAAGTCGAAGGCCCGCTCGTAGCCGGCCAGCTTGGCCTCGCCCCTGATGGAGTTGCCGTAGTCGAACACCTCGGCCCCGGCGTCCTGGAAGCCGACCATGGCCTCGACGTGCCGGGCCATCGACTCGCGGGCCCGGCCGGTGAAGCCCGCCGGATCCTTGTCGCGCTCGCCGGCCATGTCCTCGAACGCCACGCCGGACGGGAGGTACATCAGCGGGTCGTGGGCGGAGGTCTGGTCGGTCACGATGTCGATCTCGGCGCCCCTGGCCAGCAGGTCGGGCAGGGCGTCGGCGGCGTTGGCGACCACGCCGATCGACAGCGGGCGGCGCGCGTCGCGGGCCTCGTACGCCAGCTCCAGCGCCTCGTCGAGGGAGCCGGCGCGGACGTCGAGGTAGCGGTGCTCGATGCGGCGCTCGACCGAGCGCGGGTCGCAGTCGACGCAGATGGCCACGCCGCCGTTCATGGTGACGGCCAGCGGCTGGGCGCCGCCCATGCCGCCGAGCCCGGCCGTCAGCGTGATCGTGCCGGCCAGCGAGCCGCCGAACCGCTTGGCCGCGACGGCCGCGAACGTCTCGTAGGTGCCCTGGAGGATGCCCTGGGTGCCGATGTAGATCCAGGAGCCTGCCGTCATCTGCCCGTACATGGTCAGCCCGGCCGCCTCCAGCCGCCGGAACTCCTCCCAGTTGGCCCAGTCGGGCACCAGGTTGGAGTTGGCGATGAGGACGCGGGGCGCCCATTCGTGGGTGCGGAAGACGCCGACCGGGCGGCCGGACTGCACGAGCAGCGTCTCGTCGCCCTCCAGCGTGGTGAGGGTCCTGACCAGCGCGTCGAACGAGGGCCAGTCACGCGCCGCCCGCCCCGAGCCGCCGTAGACGACCAGCTCCTCCGGATGCTCGGCGACCTCGGGGTCCAGGTTGTTCTGGAGCATGCGGAGGGCGGCCTCCTGCGGCCAGCCCTTGGCGGTGAGCGTGGCGCCTCGCGGCGCGCGGACGGTGCGGCCCATGGTGACCCTCCTGAATGAACACATTCACCTTTGTCACCCGAAGAGTACAACGGCTCAGGTCACGAGGAACTGGGTGGCCGCGAGCTCCCGGTAGAGGCCGTCCTGTCCGACCAGCTCGTCGTGGGTGCCGACCGCGCGGACGCCGCCGCCCTCCATGACCACGATCCGGTCGGCGTTCGTCACGGTGGACAGCCGGTGCGCGATGACGAGCACGGTCGTCTCGGTCGCCACCTCGGCGATGACCTCGCGCAGCCGCAGCTCGTTGACCGCGTCGAGCTGGGAGGTGGCCTCGTCGAGCAGCAGCAGCCGGGGCTTGCGCAGCAGCGCGCGGGCGATCGCGACCCGCTGCCGCTCGCCGCCGGACAGCAGCACGCCGCGGTGGCCGACGGCGGTGTCGAGCCCGTCGGGCAGCCGGGCCACCAGGTCGTCGAGCCGGGTGCGTGCGACGGCGCGGAGCAGCTCCTCCTCGGTCGCGTCGGTGGCGGCGAACAGCAGGTTCTCGCGCAGCGTGCCGGCCAGCACGGGGGCGTCCTGCTCGACGTAGCCGAGCGCGGCCCGCAGCTCGGCCAGCGGCCAGTCGCGGATCTCCCGGCCGTCCAGCGTGATCGTCCCGCCCTGGTGCTCGTAGAAGCGTTCGAGCAGGGCGAACACGGTGGACTTGCCCGCGCCGGACGGGCCGACGAGCGCGGTGAGGCCGCCGGGCGGCACCTCGAACGTGACGCCGTCGTGCACGACCGGCCGGTCCTCGCCGTACGAGAAGACGACGTCGTCGAAGCGGACGCCGAGCGGGCGCGCGTCGCTCGCCGGGACGGCGCCGACGGGCTCGCCGGGCAGGTCCTCGATCTCGCGGATGCGCTTCATCGCGGCCAGGCCCTGCTGGAGCTGGACGGCGCCCTCGACGAGCTGGCCGATCGGCGCCACCAGGTAGAACAGGTAGAGCAGGAACGCGATCAGCGAGGAGACCTCCAGCGTGCCCGCGGCGACGCGGGCGCCGCCGACGGCGAGCACGGCCAGGAAGGCGATCTGCACGGCCATCCAGGTGGCGACCCCGGCGAGCGAGGTCCAGCCCGCGACCTGGAGACCGCGATCACGGGCGCGTTCGGCGGCCTCGGCGACGACGCCGATCTCCCGCTCCTCGGCGCCGCTGGCCTTGACCGTGCGGTAGGACTGCAGCGCCCGGTCGAGGACCGCGCCCATCTCGCCCACGGCCTCCTGCGCGTCCTTCTGGGCCCGCTGGATCTTCGGCATGACCAGCCCGGTCAGCCCGCCGATCACCACGATCACGAGCAGCGTGACCAGCAGCAGCACGCCGTCCATCGTGGCCATCATGACGACGGCGCCGACCAGCATGAACACCGAGCTGACCGAGTCGACCACGCCGTTGGTCAGCACCGCGCGCAGCAGCGTCGTGTCGCCGGTCACCCGCGACAGCAGGTCGCCGGGCTTGAGCCGGTCGACGTCGGCGACCCGCAGGCGCAGCATCCGGTCGACCAGCCTGCGCCGGGCGCCCAGCACGATGCCCTCGCCGGTGCGCTCCATCAGATAACTGCCACCGGCCGACACGACGGCTCCGACCAGCACCGCGACGGTCAGCCCGATGAGCGGCCCGGCCATGGAGGCGTTCTCGCCGAACGCGTCGACCACGTACTTGGCCAGCAGCGGCATCGCGAGGCCCGCCGCCGAGCCGATCAGGCCCAGCACCCCGCCCACGACCAGGATGCCCCTGTGCGGTCGCAGGTAAGCGAGCAACTCCTTGATCACGCGATCTCCTCTCGCGACATATCCCGAAAAACCCCAACGAACGACGGAGCGGAATCCGCACCGGTCAACCTAAATTGACGACCAAAGTATGTCAACTTTGATTGACGCCTCCTCCCTGAGGAGGAGAACACCCCACGGGAACGCACGCGCCCGGAACCGAGGAGAGGCGGGGACGGAGGCAGGGCAGAGGGCGGGGCCGCGGAGAGGCGGGGGCGGGGGGCGGAGCCGAGGAGGGGCGGGACGGTGATCTAGTCGAGGTCGGGGGTGTCGGGCCAGTCGTGGTCGGCGTCCCCGTCGTCGGCGCGCCGCAGCTTGACGTCCTCCACCCAGGCCGCGGCGAACCGCCGGACGGCCGGCCCGTCACCGTGTGGCGCGTACTCGTCGTCGGGGATGAACTCGGCGTACTCCAGCCGCATGATCAGCTCGTCCAGGCCGAACGCGGCGTCGTGCGCCCGCGCGTGCGCCTCGAGCTCGCGGAAGCTCCAGCGCCCGGCGAGCGCGGCCACGGCGGCCAGGTCTTCGGCGAGCCCCCGGTCGTGCAGCGCCAGCACCAGGGGCCCCACGCCGCCGGGGGTCACGGGAGGCGGCGGGCGCGGCGGGTGGACGGGAGGTCGTGGCGGCCCGAGAGGAACTCCTGGAAGGCGATCTTGGCCCGGATGACGGGACGCCGCCAGCGCTCCTCGCGCCGGATCGCCTTGGCGAGCTTGCGCGGCGAGCGCCCGGCGAAGAACCAGTGCGCCCACGGCGAGCCGGGCCGGGCCAGCCGGACGACGCCGACCGCGAGCAGGATGGGCACGAACATGCCCACCATCCCGGTCCAGATCTTGCCCTTGAGCAGGGTGATGACGACCATGGCCAGGTGGGCGGCGATCAGCGGGACGGGGCTGATCGGCAGGGCGTAGTCCCAGACGAGGGGGCGCAGGCCGGTCAGGAGCAGGCCGGTGATCGCGATGGCGATGAAGACCGCGTCGACCGAGGTGCGGCCCTCCTCCTCCCAGTAGACGTCGTGCAGGTGCAGGATGAGCGCGAACTCGTCGAGGACGAGCGCCGAGCCCATGCCGAAGACGGAGGCGGCCACGGCGTAGCCGGTCTGGGAGCCGCCGGAGACGATCAGCCCGGCGACGCCGCCCACCAGCATGAGGATGACGCCGAAGACCACGTGGTGGATGTGCATCTCGCCCACGTTGACGTTGCGGAACCAGCCGATCTTGGCCCGGATGAGCCGGACGTTGATGCGGGTGGCGATGAACGTGACGATGAGCGCGACGAAGAAGCAGAACAGCGGAAGCCGTCCTGTCGCGATGATGCTGTGCTCGAACCAGTTCGCCATGACCTTGAAAGAGACTCTACGAGCTCTCCCCGAGTGGAGTGTCCGTCAGGAGAGGAATGCCCGGAGAAGCGCGGCGGTGCCCTCCAGGTGTTCGGCGACCGCCCGGCGGGCCGCGTCCGGGTCGCCGGCGACGACGGCGGCCACGATGGCGCGGTGCTGCGTGGCGGCGTGGTCGAGGTTGACCTGGAGCATCGGGATGGCGTTGAGCAGGTCGGAGACGCGCAGCCGGGCGTCGGCGCAGGCAGCGGCCAGCAGCGGGGAGCCGGTCAGCTCGGCGATCGACAGGTGGAAGGCGGTGTCGAGGCGCCGGTAGTCCTCCAGCGAGGCCGCGTTCAGGTCGGCCAGGCGGCGTTCCAGCACGGCGCGCCGGTCGGCGGTGAGCGGGGTCCCGGCGAGCACCTGGGCGGCGCCGCACTCGACGGCCATGCGGAAGGTGAGCGCGTCGGTCAGGTCGGCGGTGCCCATGTCGGCGACGACGCGGCGCAGGTCGCCGTCGGCGGGCCGGGGCGGCACGTAGGTGACGAACGCCCCGCCGTAACGGCCGCGCCGCACGTCGAGGTAGCCGGCCTCCTGGAGGGCGCGGATGGCCTCGCGCAGCGTGACGCGGCTGATGCCGAGCCGGACCGCCAGCTCGCGCTCGGGCGGCAGTTTCTCGCCCGGGGCGACCACGCCGAGTTTGATCGCCTGCAGGAGCCGTTCCACGGTTTCCTCGAAGGCGTTGCCGGCCCGCACCGGGCGCAGCACCGTCATCAAACGCGCCGACTCGTCCAACATGTCCTCAGGTCTTGACAGATGATCCCGCTATACACATCAATGGTCTGAGACTAGCCCAATCAACGGGAAAGCGGGATGGGCGTGAACGAGCGGGCCGGGTTCCTCGCCGTTGGCGAGCTGCGGGACGAGGTGGCCGCGGGGCGGATCGACACGGTCCTGCTCGCCGTCGCCGACATGCAGGGCAGGCTCCAGGGCAAGCGGCTGTCGGCCCGCTACTTCCTGGACGAGGTGCTCCACCACGGCTCCGAGGGCTGCAACTACCTGCTCGCCGTGGACGTCGACATGAACACCGTCGCCGGCTACGCGATGTCGTCCTGGGAGCGCGGCTACGGCGACTTCGTGATGAAGCCCGACCTGTCGACGCTCAGGCGGGTCCCCTGGCAGGAGGGCACCGCCATGCTGATGGCGGACCTGGCCTGGGAGGGCGGCGCCGACGTGACGGCCTCGCCGCGCCAGATCCTGCGCGCACAGCTCGCCCGCCTGGCCGAGCGCGGCCTGTGCGCCCAGGTGGGCACCGAGCTGGAGTTCGTCGTCTACGACGACACCTACGAGGACGCGTGGCGGCGCGCCTACCGCGACCTGACGCCCGCCAACCTCTACAACATCGACTACTCCCTGCTCGGCACCGCCCGCGTGGAGCCGCTGCTGCGCCGGATCAGGCTCGGCATGGAGGGCGCCGGCCTGTACGTCGAGTCGGCCAAGGGCGAGTGCAACCTGGGCCAGCACGAGATCGCCTTCCGCTACGCCGAGGCGCTCGTCACCTGCGACAACCACGCCATCTACAAGAACGGCGCCAAGGAGATCGCCGCCCAGGAGGGCAAGGCGATCACGTTCATGGCCAAGCCGAACCAGCGCGAGGGCAACTCCTGCCACATCCACCTGTCGCTGCGCGGCCTCGACGGCGAGCTCGTCATGGCGGGCGCGGGCCCGCACGGGCTGTCGCAGCTCGGCCGCGCGTTCGTCGCCGGTCAGCTCGCCTGCCTGCGCGAGCTCACCCTCATGTACGCGCCCAACGTCAACTCCTACAAGCGCTTCGTGCCCGGCAGCTTCGCGCCCACGGCCGTCAAGTGGGGCGTGGACAACCGGACCTGCGCGCTGCGCCTGGTGGGCCACGGGCCGTCGCTGCGGATCGAGAACCGGGTGCCGGGCGGCGACGTGAACCCGTACCTGGCGGTGGCGGCGATGGTGGCGGCGGGGCTGCACGGGATCGACGGCGGGCTGGAGCTGGAGGAGGCGTTCGAGGGCAACGCCTACGCCTCCGGCGCGCAGACGGTGCCCGCCACGCTGCGGGACGCGCTGGCGCTGTTCGAGGGGTCCAAGCCGGCCAGGGAGGCGTTCGGCGAGGACGTGGTGGCGCACTACGCGAACAACGCCCGGGTGGAGCTGGCCGCCTTCGACGCGGCGGTGACCGATTGGGAGCTGTTCCGAGGTTTCGAGCGGATGTGAGCATGCGGATCATCAATCCGGCGACCGAAGAGGTCGTCGCCGAGGTCGAGTTCGCCGGGGCCGCCGAGGTGGACCTGGCCGTGGAGCGTGCCAGGAAGGCGCAGGCGGCCTGGCGTGAGGTCGCGCCGGGAGACCGGGCGCGGCTGCTGCGCGCGTTCGCGGACGTGGTGGACGCGCACGCCGAGGAGCTGGCGCTGCTGGAGGTGGCCAACTCCGGCCACCCGATCGGCAACGCCCGCTGGGAGGCGGGGGCCGTCCGCGACGTGCTGCACTTCTACGCCGCCGCGCCGGAGCGCAACCACGGCAAGCAGATCCCGGTGGCGGGCGGCGTGGACGTGACGTTCCAGGAGCCGCTGGGCGTGGTGGGCGTGATCGTGCCGTGGAACTTCCCGATGCTGATCATGAGCTGGGGCGTCGCCCCGGCGCTGGCGGCGGGCAACACGGTGATCGTCAAGCCGGCCGAGTGGACGCCGCTGACGGCGCTGCGGCTGGCCGAGCTGGCGCTGGCGGCGGGGCTGCCCGAGGGCGTGCTCCAGGTGCTGCCGGGGGCGGGCGAGGTCGCGGGCGCCCGGCTGGTCGAGCACCCGGACGTGGCCAAGATCGTGTTCACCGGCTCGACCGAGGTGGGCAAGGAGATCGCCGCCAAGGCGGCGCGCCATGTCAAGCGCCTCACGCTGGAGCTGGGCGGCAAATCCGCGAACATCATCTTCGCCGACGCCGACGTGGAGAAGGCCGCCGCCGCCGCGCCGTACGCCGTCTTCGACAACTCCGGCCAGGACTGCTGCGCCCGCTCCCGCGTCCTGGTCCAGGCCGAGGTGTACGACGAGTTCCTGGAGCGCCTGTCCCGGGCCGTGCTCGCCGTGCGCGTGGGCGACCCGCTCGACCCGGCCACCGAGATGGGCCCGCTCATCAGCGCCGAGCACCTGGCCAGGGTCAGCGGCTTCGTCGAGGCCGAGCCGTACCTTCAGGGCTCCTGCCCGCAGGGCAAGGGCTTCTGGTTCCCGCCGACGGTGCTGACGCCGGCGGTGACGGACCGGGCGTTCACCGAGGAGATCTTCGGCCCGGTGGTGTCGGTCGTCCCGTTCGCCGACGAGGCCGAGGCGGTGCGCGTCGCCAACGACACCCGCTACGGCCTGAGCGGCTCCATCTGGACCCGCGACGTCGGCCGGGCGCTGCGCGTGGCCAGGGCGGTCGAGGCGGGCACACTGTCGGTGAACTCCAACTCGTCCGTACGCCACTGGACCCCGTTCGGCGGCTTCAAGCAGTCGGGGCTGGGCCGCGAGCTGGGCCCCGACGCCCTGACGGCCTTCACCGAGACCAAGAACGTCTTCATATCCACGGAGTAGCGCATGCAGCGTTTGCAGGACCGCGTCGCCGTCATCACCGGGGCGGGCAGCGGCATCGGCCTGGCCACCGCGCGCCGGTTCGCCCAGGAGGGCGCCCGCGTGGTGTGCGCCGACATCGACGAGGAGGCGGGCGTCAAGGCCGCGGCCGAGGTCGGCGGCCTGTTCGTCAAGGCGGACGTGACCAGCGAGGAGGACGTCGAGCGGCTGTTCCGCACGGCGTTCGAGACCTACGGCAGCGTGGACGTCGCGTTCAACAACGCGGGCATCTCGCCGCCGGACGACGACTCCATCCTGGAGACCGGCCTCGACGCCTGGCGCCGGGTCCAGGAGGTCAACCTGACCAGCGTCTACCTGTGCTGCAAGCACGCCCTGGAGTACATGCGCCGCCAGGGCAAGGGCTCGATCATCAACACGGCCTCGTTCGTCGCGGTGATGGGCTCGGCCACCTCGCAGATCTCCTACACCGCCTCCAAGGGCGGGGTGCTGTCGATGTCGCGCGAGCTCGGCGTCCAGTTCGCCCGCGAGGGCATCCGGGTCAACGCGCTGTGCCCGGGGCCGGTCAACACGCCGCTGCTCCAGGAGCTGTTCGCCAAGGACCCGGAGCGCGCCCAGCGCCGCCTGGTGCACGTGCCGATCGGGCGCTTCGCCGAGGCGTCGGAGATCGCGGCCGCGGTGGCCTTCCTGGCCAGCGACGACGCCTCGTTCATCACCGCGTCGCAGTTCCTGGTCGACGGCGGCATCTCCGGCGCGTACGTGACGCCGCTGTGAGCCGTCCGGTCATCGGCGTCACCTGCTACGTCGAGCCCGCGCGCTACACGGTGTGGGAGACGACGGCGGCGCTGCTGCCGTACGCGTACGTGGAGCAGATCGCGCGGGCGGGCGGCCAGCCGGTCGTGCTGCCGCCCGCCGGCGCGCCCGCCGAGCTGGTCACGCGGCTGGACGGGCTGATCGTGGCGGGCGGCGGCGACATCGCCCCGGCGCGCTACGGCGCGCCGCGGGACGAGCGGACAGGATACGTACGGGAGTTCCGCGACGAGGCGGAGTTCGCGCTGCTGTCGGCGGCGCTGGATGCCGGGCTGCCGTTCCTGGGCGTGTGCCGGGGGCTCCAGGTGCTGAACGTGGCGCTCGGCGGCACGCTCCACCAGCATCTGCCGGACGTCGTCGGGCACACCGGCCACTCCCCCGCGCCGGGCGCGTTCGGGTGGTCGCCGGTCCGGCCGGTGGCGGGCAGCCGGGTGGCGAAGGCGCTCGGCGACGGCCCGGTGGACGTGCCGCACTACCACCACCAGGCCGTGGACCGCCTGGCGGCCGGGCTGGCGGTGACGGCCACGGCGGACGACGGCACGGTCGAGGCCGTCGAACTGGACTCCCACCCGTTCGCCGTGGCGGTCCAGTGGCACCCGGAGGCGGCCACGGGATGCGAGCTGTTCGAGGCTCTGGTCGCGGCCTGTCCCTGATTGGGCCTTACTGGAAAGCTTCTTTACTTTTAAGCTCGAAGCGTGGAACTCGAGGTGCGCCACCTCCGGGTGCTGTGCGCGATCGCCGACACCGGCAGCATTTCCCGCGCCGCCGGCGCCCTGGGGATGTCCCAGCCCGCCCTGGCCGCCCAGCTCCAGCGGATCGAACGGCGCCTCGGCGGCACGCTGTTCGAGCGCGGGCCGGACGGCGCGACGCCCACCCCGCTCGGCGCGTGGCTGCTGGTCAGGTCGCGGTCGCTGCTGCCCGCCTTCGAGGAACTGGAACGCGACACCCTGCGCCGCGCCGAGGCCGCCGGGCACGCCCGCATCCGGGTCGGCTGCGCGCCCACCCGGCTGGCGATCTACGTGGCCAAGAGCCTGCGCACGCTGCTCCCCGACGCCGACGTCAGCCTGCGCACCGAGCAGTCGCTGGACCCGCTGCCCGGCCTGCTGGCCGCCGAGCGGATCGAGCTGGCCACGCTGGACGACTACCCGGGGCACGAGCTGTCGCCGCCGCAGGGCGCGGTCTACGCGGTGGTCGCCACCGAGCCGCTGTTCGTGGGCCTGGCACACGACCACCCGCTGGCCGCGCAGGAGGAGGTGGAGCTGGCCGACCTGGCGGACGCCGACTGGGCGCTGCCGCCGCTGATCGAGGCGGGCCCGCGCGAGCACTTCTGGGCCGCCTGCGCCGAGCGCGGCTTCGAGCCCCGCATGTCCTACGGCGTCAACCTCGACGTGGCGCTCGACCTGATCTCCGAGGACCGGTGCGTCGGCCTCTTCCAGGCGACCGCGCCGCCCCGGGGCCGGGTCACGCTGCGCCCGCTGGCCGGGACCCCGCTGCGCTTCCGGCACCTGCTGGGCTGGTCGGCCCGCGGCCCGCTCGCCGCGACCGCGGCCGACCTGGTCCACGCCGTGCGGAAGACGTACTGGGCGGAGTCGGTGCGGGCGCCCGCCTATCGGACCTGGTTGAAGCGCCACGGGCCACTTGATCATGGCCATAGCGTGACGTTATAGGAAAATGTTGGGTACCAGTTTTCGTACTGGCGGTGGCATGGTTTGAGTGACCCCAGCCGGCCGGGGCTCTTCCACTCCACACCCCCGTAGGAGCCAGAGAGTGAACCCCAGACTCAGGTTGGGGGCTGCCGCCACGCTCGCGTTAGCCCTGATCACCAGCACGCTCGCGGGCGCCACCAGCGCCCAGGCGATGCAGGTGGCCGATCCCCCCGGTCCGGACGAACGCCGCAACGCGCTCACCACCGCGACCAGCCTCATGCTCGCCGAGCCGGCGGCGCTCAAGGCGGCGGCGCAGGACGAGTTCACGCTCTCGTCCGCCGTCACCGGCGTGCGCGGCCTGCAGTTCCTCACCTACTCCCGGACCCACCAGGGCCTGCCCGTCTACGGCGGCGACGTCGTCGTGGGCACCGACGAGTCCGGCGCGGTCGTCAACACGGTCACCACCGGCCAGCGCGCCACCATCGACGTGAGCGTCAAGGCCCGCGTCACCGCGGCCGCCGCGGCCGTCGCCGCCAGGAAGCACCTCGGCACCGAGGCGGCCAGCGTCGCCACGCCGAAGCTCGTCGTACACGCCGCCACCGCGACGCCGAAGCTCACCTGGGAGGTCGTCGTCACCGCCGCCGACCGCCCGAGCATCCTCCACGTGTTCGTGGACGCGCGCACCGGCAAGGTCGTCGACTCCTGGGACGAGGTCAGGGCGGGCACCGGCAACGGCCACCACGTCGGCAACGTCTCCATCGACACGACGCCGTCCTACACGATGCGCGACCCGAACCGTCCCGGCGTGCAGTGCGGCGGGCAGAACGGCCAGCCGTTCACCAAGACCACCGACACCTGGGGCAACGGCAGCGGCACCAACATGGAGACCGCCTGCGTGGACGCCCTCTACGGCGCCCAGAAGCAGTGGGACATGATGCGCGAGTGGCTCGGCCGCAACGGCGTCAACGGCTCGGGCGGCGGCTACCCGGCGCGCGTGGGCCTGTCGGCGGTCAACGCCTACTGGTACGGCTCCTACGCCAACTTCGGCCGCAACCAGGCCGGCAGCTCCCAGCTCACCTCCATCGACGTGGTCGCCCACGAGTTCGGGCACGGCGTCTTCCAGTTCTCCGGCGGCGGCGGCGCCGGCAGCGGCAACGAGGCCGGCGGCCTGAACGAGTCGACCGGCGACATCTTCGGCGCCCTGACCGAGGCGTACGCGAACAACGCCAGCGACCCGGCCGACTACCTGGTCGGCGAGAAGGTCAACCTGGCCGGCAACGGCCCGATCCGCAACATGTACAACCCGCAGGCGCTCAACCACCCCAACTGCTACAGCGCCCAGATCCCGAACACCGAGGTGCACGCCGCGGCCGGGCCCCAGAACCACTGGTTCTACCTGGTCGCCGAGGGCACCAACCCGGCGGGCAAGCCCGCCAGCACCCGCTGTGACGGCGGCGGCGCGATCACCGGCATCGGCATCCGCAAGGCCGGCGAGATCTTCATGACCGGCCTCAACGCCAAGACGCAGCCGTGGACGCACGCCAAGGCCCGCGTCGCCACGCTGAACGCCGCAAGGACGCTCTACACCGGCTGCGCCGAGTACAACGTCGTCAAGGCCGCCTGGGACGGCATCAACGTCCGCCCGCAGGCCGGCGAGCAGCCCTGCAACCAGGGCAACGAGTTCTCGATGACGCTGAACCCCGCCTCCGGCAGCACGCAGCCGGGCGGCACGGCCACCACGACCGTCGGCACCACCGTGACCAGCGGCTCCGCGCAGTCGATCACGCTGCGGGCGAGCGGCCTGCCCTCGGGCGTCACCGCCTCCTTCAGCCCGGCCACCATCCAGGCCGGCCAGAGCTCCACGCTCACGCTGACCACCTCCGCCAACAGCCCGCAGGGCGCCCACGCGATCACCGTGACGGCCGACGGCGCCGACGTGGACCGGACCGCGACCTACAACCTGCAGCTCGGCGAGGTCGCCGACGACTTCTCCGTCACCGTGACCCCGTCCTCGGCGTCGGTGCAGCCGGGCAGCTCCGCCACGACCACGCTGGCCACCCAGATCACCTCGGGCGACGCGCAGAGCGTCGCGCTGACGGCGAGCGGCGCGCCCGCCGGCGTCACCGTGACCTTCAGCCCGCAGACGATCAACTCCGGCCAGTCGTCCACGGTCACGGTCGCCACCACGGCGAGCGTCACGCCGGGCACGTACCCGATCACGCTGAACGCCGACGGCGCCAGCGTCGACCGCACGGCCACGTTCACCCTGACGGTGGGCAGTGACCAGGGCGGCGACGCCTGGGCGCCGTGGACCCCGTACGCGGCCGGGGACGTCGTCACCCACCAGGGTTCCAGCTACCGATGCCTCCAGGCGCACACCAGCCTCCCCGGCTGGGAGCCGAACCTGGTGCCTGCTCTCTGGCAGCGGATCTGACCCCTCAAGACCGGGCGGCCACGCCGGGGTGGCCGCCCCCCTTTTCTCAGACAGGCGGGACACCGTGAAACTCACCTTGGGCGCAGTCGCGACGCTCGCGCTGACGCTGACCTTCTTACAGCCGCAGACGGCCAACGCCGTCGCGGAGACCGCCCCGGACATCCCGATCTCCAACGTGACGGCGCATCTGGCCCAGTTCCAGCAGATCGCCAACGCCAACGGAGGCAATCGGGCCTCGGGCCGGCCGGGCTTCACCGCCTCGCTGAATTACATCAGGGGCAAGCTCGACGCGGCCGGGTACACCACCCGGGTGCAGAGCTTCAGCGGCGGCAGCAATCTGATCGCCGATTGGCGAGGCGGTCCGGCCGGCCCGGTTCTCATGCTCGGCGCGCACCTCGACGGCGTCAGCGCCGGAGCGGCCATCAACGACAACGCCTCGGGCTCCGGGGCGCTGCTGGAGGTCGCGCTCACGCTGGCCGCCAGGAACCCGACGCTCACCAAGCACGTGCGTTTCGGCTGGTGGGGCGCGGAGGAGCAGGGCCTCGTCGGCTCCCGCTACTACGTGCAGAACGGCGGCGCCCAGGGCGTCGAGGCGTACCTGAACTTCGACATGATCTCCTCCAGGAACGCCGGCTACTTCGTCTACGACGACGACGCCACGCTGCGGCAGGCGTTCACCGAGTACTTCACCTCCATCGGCGTCCAGCCGGACCCCGACCGCGAGGGTGACGGGCGCAGCGACCACGCCTCGTTCAAGAACGCCGGGGTGCGGGTCGGCGGCCTGGCCACCGGAGCGGGCGCGATCAAGACGGCGGCCCAGGCGGCCAAGTGGGGCGGCACCGCGAACGCGCCGTTCGACAGCTGCTACCACCGGGCGTGCGACACCTACCCGGCCAACGTCAACACCACCGCGCTCGACCGCAACACCGACGCCATCGCGCACGCGCTGTGGAAGCTCGCGGTCGGCTCGGAGAACCCGCCCGCCGACGACTACACGATCTCGGTGAACCCGGCGTCGGCGTCGGTCGACCCGGGCGGCACGGCCACCACGACCGTGAGCACCCAGGTCAGCTCCGGGCAGGCGCAGAGCGTCACGCTCTCGGCGAGCGGCGTGCCCGCCGGCGTCAGCGTCACGTTCAGCCCGGCGACGATCACCGCGGGCCAGTCGTCCACGGTCACGATCGCCACCACCGCCGGCACCGCGCCGGGCACCTACCCGATCGGCGTCAACGGCGACGGGGCGAGCGCCGACCGGTCGGCCTCGTTCTCGCTCACCGTGGCCGGCGACACGGGCGGCGGCACCTGGGTGGCGTACACCTCGTACGCGGCCGGGGACGTCGTCACCTACCAGGGCTCCAGCTACAGATGCCTGCAGGCGCACACCAGCCTGCCGGGCTGGGAGCCGACCAACGTGCCCGCGCTGTGGGCGCGCGTCTGATCCCTCCTGGACACCGCGTGCGGGCCGCCTCTGCCATGACCGGCCCGCACGCGGCCACCACCTAACCGACCGGCTTCAGGACGTCCTCCACCACGACGGCGTCCCCGTAGGCGGCCGCCAGGCGCTCGCGCTGCTCGGGGGTGGCCAGCCACATGGTCACCTCCACCCGGTTGCGCGTCTCGCTGGTGGCGGCCTCCAGCACGCCCTTCTCGTCCATGACCCGCTCCTGGATCCCGTAGAGCTCGGCCCGCGTCCGCTTCGCCCCGGTGACGCAGAGCGCGCCGCCCCACACCTCCCGGATCCACGCCTCCCGGCCTGACAGGTCGCCGGTGAAGGCCAGGTTCAGCACGACGTCGCGGGCGTGGTCCTCGCCCTCCTCCGGCGGGTCCGGGTCGAGCCGGTCGATCCACGCCCCGGCGAACTCCTTGGCCGATCCGGCCCTGGTGATGGCCTCGTTCATGGCGTCCTGCGTCGTCCTGGCCGGGTCGACCGGCTTCCAGCCGCCCTCGGGGGCGGGGCACGGCGTCCCGATGGGGTCCGGCCGGCTCGGTCCCCCTTCGGACGGGCGCGGCGGCTCGGTGAGCGTGAGCCGCTCGCCGTCCCAGGTGCCGGTGACCACGTACAGGCCCCAGCGGGTGCTCGCGGCCGACTCGTGGCGGACCTCGCTCCAGTCCCAGCCCACCACGCCGGGGCCGCCGCACTGGGGCGGCATCGACTCCAGCAGCGCGCGGCACATCTGCGGGCCGTGCGTCCCGTCCTCCAGCACGGTCACCGTCGCCGTGTAGCGCGGGGGCGGCCCGGTGGGCCCGGTGGCGCCGGTGGGCCCGGCGGGCGCGGCGCCGCCCTGGGCGCCGCAGGCCGCCAGGCCCACCGCCAGCGCGAGGAACGCGGTCATCCGTCTCATACCTCTACGACGGGTACGGCGTCCGCCCGGTTCAGGGCGCGACAACACCGCCGTCACCCCACTAGGCTTGCGGACATCACCGACGAAACCGTGCGGGAGAGCGCCCTGACAGCCGGTCAGGGCCCCTGAAGGAGCAAGCCCTCCCCGCGAACCTCTCAAGGCAAAGGACCGCACGGCCGAGGTGACCTCTGGAAAGCAGGCCGGTGGGCCTCGCCGAAGGTGAAAGTCCGGCAAAACCCGGGCGAAGCTCTCAGGCATCGATGACAGAGGGGGAGGATGCTGGCATCCGACTCTGCCCTGAGGTGCGACCCATGTCCCGACCGACACCGCTGCGAGACGTCCACGAGGCTCTCGGCGCCACGCTCACCGACTTCGCCGGCTGGCTGATGCCGCTGCGCTACGGCAGCGAGTCCGCCGAGCACAACGCGGTCCGCCAGGCGGCCGGGCTGTTCGACCTCTCCCACATGGGCGAGATCTTCGTGACCGGCCCGCAGGCCGCCGAGGCGCTGGACTACGCGCTCGTGGGCCACCTGTCGGCGCTGGCGACGGGCCGGGCCCGCTACACCATGATCGTGGACGAGCGCGGCGGCGTGCTCGACGACCTCATCGTCTACCGGCTCGGGGACGAGGAGTTCATGGTCGTGGCCAACGCCTCCAACTACCCGAAGGTCGACGCGGAGCTGAAGAACCGCGCCAAGTCGTACGACGCGGTGGTCGAGGACCGCTCCGAGCAGTACGCGCTGATCGCGGTGCAGGGCCCGCGCGCGCAGGAGATCCTGGCCACGCTCACCGACGCCGACCTGGCCGGGCTCAAGTACTACGCCGGTCTGCCCGGCGTCGTCGACGGGCGCCAGGCGCTCATCGCCCGCACCGGCTACACCGGCGAGGACGGCTTCGAGCTGTTCGTGGCCAACGAGGACGCCGTGCCGCTCTGGCACGCCCTGACGTCGGCCGGGGCGCCGTACGGGATCAAGCCCGCCGGTCTGTCCAGCCGCGACACGCTCCGCCTGGAGGCGGGCATGCCCCTGTACGGCAACGAGTTGAGCGCGGAGCTGACCCCGTTCGACGCGGGGCTGGGCAGGGTGGTGAAATTCGACAAGCCGGGCGACTTCGTCGGCAGGTCGGCGCTGGAGGCGGTCAAGGACACCGCCCCCGCGCGCCGGCTGGTCGGCCTGGTCGCACGGGGCCGCCGGGTGCCCCGCCACGGGTACCCGGTCACCAAGGACGGTGCCGTCGTCGGCGAGGTCACCAGCGGGGCGCCTTCCCAGACCCTGGGCAAGCCCATCGCGCTGGCGTACGTCGACACCGGGGTCAGTGAAGGTCTGGCCGTGGACATCCGGGGCAGCCAAGAACCTGTGGACCTGGTTGAGCTGCCCTTCTACAGGAGGAACAAGTGAGCAACATCCCTGACGACCTGAGCTACACCAAGGAGCACGAGTGGGTTGCCGGGATCGACGACGGGATCACCGTCACGATCGGCATCACGGCGTTCGCCGCCGAGGCTCTGGGTGACGTCGTCTTCGTGCAGCTCCCCGACGCCGGGTCGGTCATCGAGGCGGGCGACTCGGTCGGCGAGGTCGAGTCGACCAAGTCCGTGAGCGAGATCTACAGCCCGGTCGGCGGCGAGGTCGTCGAGATCAACCAGGCCCTGGTGGACGACCCGTCGCTGGCCAACAGCGACCCCTACGGCGACGGCTGGATGTTCCGGGTGCGCGTGGACGGCGACCCGAAGGACCTGCTGACGCCCGAGGAATACACCGCCCTCACCTCGGGCGACTCCTGACAGCACCGCCGGGGCCCGGTAGCGGGCCCCGGCCCTCCCGAAAGGCGCGTCAATGGCGATCAGCGTCTTCGACCTCTTCAAGGTCGGCATCGGCCCGTCCAGCTCCCACACGGGCGGCCCGATGGCGGCCGCGCACAAGTTCGCGCGCGGCCTGAACGACGACGGCCTGCTGGAGCGCACCGCGCGCGTCGAGGCCATCCTGTACGGCTCGCTCGGCCTCACCGGCAAGGGCCACGGCAGCGACAAGGCCGTCCTGCTCGGCCTGTCGGGCGAGAAGCCCGAGCTGGTGGACGTCGACAGCATCGACGAGCGGCTGGCCGCCATGCGCGACTCCGGCACCGTCACGCTGTACGGGGTCCGCGAGATCCCCTTCGTCGTGGGCCAGGACCTCGTCTTCGAGCGGAAGATCTCGCTGCCCGAGCACCCGAACGGCATGCGCTTCACCGCGTTCGACGAGTCGGGCGCCAAGCTGCGGGAGAAGGTCTACTTCTCCGTCGGCGGCGGCTTCGTCGTGGACGAGAAGGCCACCGGGGCCGACCGCATCAAGCCCGACGACACCGTGCTCCCCTACCCGTTCACCACGGCGGAGGAGCTGCTCAAGCACTGCTCCAACACCGGCCTGTCGATCTCCGCGCTCATGCTGGAGAACGAGAAGGCGTTCGGCCGCTCCGAGGCCGAGATCCGCGCCGGGATCCTGCACCTGTGGCAGGTCATGTCCGACTGCGTCCAGCGGGGCATCTCGCAGGAGGGCGTGCTGCCCGGCGGCCTGAAGGTCAAGCGCCGGGCCAACCGCCTGCACCGGCGGCTGCAGACCGAGTCGGCCGAGCGCGACCCGCTCCAGGCGATGGACTGGGTCTCCCTGTTCGCGCTGGCCGTCAACGAGGAGAACGCGGCCGGCGGCCGCATCGTCACCGCCCCGACCAACGGCGCGGCCGGCATCATCCCCGCCGTGCTGACCTACTACTCCCGCTTCACCCCCAACGCCGACGACGAGGGCGTGGTCCGCTTCCTCCTCACGGCCGCCGCGATCGGCGTGCTGTTCAAGGAGAACGCCTCCATCTCCGGGGCCGAGGTCGGCTGCCAGGGCGAGGTGGGCTCGGCCTGCTCGATGGCCTCCGCCGGCCTCACCGAGGTGCTGGGCGGAACCCCGGAGCAGGTGGAGAACGCGGCCGAGATCGGCATCGAGCACAACCTGGGCCTGACCTGCGACCCCATCGGCGGGCTGGTGCAGATCCCGTGCATCGAGCGCAACGCGGTGGCCTCCATCAAGGCCATCACCGCCGCCCGCATCGCGCTGCGCGGCGACGGACGCCACCACGTGTCGCTGGACAAGGCCATCAAGACGATGCGCGACACCGGGCGGGACATGCTCGACAAGTACAAGGAGACCTCGCGCGGCGGCCTCGCGGTCAACGTCATCGAGTGCTGAGCGCGCGGTGACCGGCGCGGTCGTTCAGCGCCGGACGTGGATGCGGACGACGGCGCCGAGGTCGTCGTCGCGCACCTCGCGGCGGATGCGGCTGACGATCTCGCGGTCCAGCTTGGCCACGACCGCGCCGACGTCCGTGGCGGCCGGGCAGGTCAGGCCGATGCGCAGCCTGGCCCCCTCGCCGACGACCCGCACCCCGGCCCTGGCCAGGCCGTCGACGTCCTTGAGCCCCACGCAGAGCATCGCCGTCCCGGTGCCCGACCGGGAGCCGTAGCGCCCCCAGCCCAGGCTCAGCAGCAGCCAGCGCAGCGTGACCAGGACGAGCACCAGCAGCACGAGCGCCACCACCCACAGCGCCCACGGCTGCTCGGCCAGCGCCCGCGCGGTGCGCTCCGGCAGCACCCTGGCCTTCGGCGGCAGCCCCGCCAGCTTGTCGTGGCCGCGCAGCCAGGCGTAGCCGCCCGCCACGAGCAGCACCGCGCCGACGACGGCCAGGCCGATCCGGTTGCCCGCGTACTGCCGCATCACAGCCCCCTCCTGCGCAGCCGCACCACGACCTCGCCCGCGGCCAGCGTGCCCACGCCCGCCAGGCGGTCGCCCACCGCGTTGCCGACCTGCCTGAGCATCGTGCCCGAGCTCTCCCCCTCGGTCACGACGGTGACCTCGATGCGCCGCCTGCGCAGCCGTACCTGGGCCCGGCGCACGCCGTCCACCTCCTGGGCGACGGCCCGCAGCGTACGGCGCAGGCCCGAGCGGGTGATGCCGATGACGATCAGCGGGTCGGTGGTCTCCACCGGGACCAGCCGGGAGCGGCCGGGCAGCAGCGCGAGCAGCAGCAGCACCGCGCCCGTGCCCGCCAGCGCCACCGCGACGGCGTCCAGCTCGCTCCAGGAGGAGGCGGACGCCAGCTCGGCGGCCTCGTTGACCGGCACCCAGCCGAGCGGCCGGCCCATCAGCGACGCCACCACCTCGGCGCAGGTCAGCCCGAGCGCGGCCGTCAGCACCAGGGCCACGGCCACCGCGGCGGGCGTGCGCGCGGGTCTGAGCACCCGGTTGGACCTGCGGAGCGGGGTGTCCTGCGCGGCGACGGCCGCACCGGGCAGGATCTGCTGGAGCGTGGTCATCACAACGACCAGAGGTACACGGGTCCCCGACCGGCTCGACCGCGCCCCCGCCGCCCGTTTGCAGGATCATTACGGGCCCGGCGATCAATGGGCGGATATGCCGTGGTTGCCCGCCGGGGGCGCGCACCCCTGCCGTGTCCGTTTTACCTGGATTACGCTGCCGGTATGGATGACCGCCAGCGCTACGACCGGGCCACGGCCGCTCTTGAGCCGCCGTTCGCGATCCTCGACCTGGAGGCGTTGCGCGCCAACGCCCGCAGCCTGGTGCGGCGGGCCGCCGGCAAGCCGATCCGCGTCGCCACCAAGTCGGTGCGCTCGCGGGCGGTGCTGGAGCGGGTGCTGGCCCTGGACGGGTTCCGCGGGCTGATGGCCTTCACGCTGCCCGAGGCGCTGTGGCTGGCGGAGCAGGGGTTCGGCGACATCCTGGTGGCCTATCCGACGGCCGACCGGCGGGCGCTGGCCGCGCTGGCGGGCTCGGCGGAGGCCGCGGCGGCGATCACGCTGACGGTGGACTCGGTGGAGCACCTGGCGTTCATGGACCATGCGGTGGCGGGGGTCCACCCACGCCACGAGATCCGGATATGTATGGACATCGACGCCGGGTTTGTGGCCTTTGGTGGGAAATTTCGGGCGGGGGCGCTCCGCTCCCCCATCCGCGAGCCCGACCAGGCCGCCGACCTGGCCGCCGCCATCGCCAAACGCCCCGGCTACCGCCTGACCGGGCTGCTCGCGTACGAGGCCCAGATCGCCGGCGTCGGCGACGCCCCCCAGGCCCGCGCCGCGTACGCCCGGCTCGTCAAGGCCATGCAGACCCTGTCGGCCCGCGAGCTCGTCGTGCGCCGCGGCCGCATCGTCAACGCCGTGCGCCAGGTCGCCGACCTGGAGTTCGTCAACGGCGGCGGCACCGGCTCCATCGAGCGCACCGTACGCGAGAAGGCCGTCACCGAGGTCGCCGCCGGGTCCGGGCTCTTCCATCCCCGGCTGTTCGACTTCTACAGCCGCTTCAGCGGCCACCCGGCGGCCCTGTTCGCGCTCCCCGTCGTGCGGCGGCCCGCACGCGACGTCGTCACCGTGCTCGGCGGCGGCTATCTCGCCTCCGGCGCCCCCGGCCCCAGCCGCCTGCCACAGCCCTACCTGCCCGCCGGCCTGCGCTACGCGCCCGACGAGGGCGCGGGCGAGGTGCAGACCCCGCTCATCGGCGCGCCCGCCGAGGACCTGCGCACCGGCGACCGCGTCTGGTTCCGGCACGCGAAGTCGGGCGAGCTGTGCGAACGCTTCGACGCCCTCCACCTCGTCGAGGGCGACACGCTCACCGAGACCGTCCCCACCTACAGAGGCGAGGGCCGCACCTTCCTCTAGAGGCCCCTAAGACGGGTCACCGGCGGCGACGCCGGAGCCCCTTGAGACGGGTCACCGGCGGCGACGCCGGCGCCACAGGACCACCGCCGCGCCGATCACCAGCGCCGCACCCACGCCGATCAGCACCGGCGCCAGGCTCGGCGCCTCGTCGTCCCACAGCCGGTCGGGGTCGTCACCGAACTCCACCGGCCGAGGCGACATCCCCAGTGCGTCGCTCACCGAAGCCGCGAGGCTCCCCGCCCGGGACTTCACATCCGCCACCGTGCGCTCGGCCACACGCTTCGGGCTCACCCGGTCGGCGATCGCGTCGACCGTCTGCGCCAGCTCCGCCCGCGTCCGCGCGATGCGCCGCTCCAGCTCATCGGGATCGGTGTCAGCCATGACTCTCCTCTCGGCCGCGCTCCTGCCCGTGCCCTCACATGTCCTGATCAGTCTGTCAGGTCCGCACGCCGTACGGCACGGCGGGCGGCCAGGTAGGTTTTCCTGGAGAAACTCCTGGAGGACCCATGACCGAGACCAGGCTCGCCCCCGGCGACGCCGCCCCCGAGTTCGCGCTGCCCGCCGCCGGCGGCGACGAGATCTCCCTCGACGCCTACAGAGGCAAGCGGGTGATCCTCTATTTCTACCCCGCCGCGATGACTCCCGGGTGCACCAAGCAGGCGTGCGACTTCCGTGACAGCCTCGCCCAGCTCACCGCCGACGGCTTCGTCGTCCTCGGCGTGTCGAAGGACAAGCCGGAGAAGCTCGCCAAGTTCGCCGAACGCGACGCGCTCACCTTCCCGCTCCTGTCCGACCCGGGGCTGGAAATCCACAAGGCGTACGGCGCGTACGGCACCAAGAAGCTCTACGGCAAGGAAGTCGTGGGCGTCATCCGCTCCACGTTCGTCATCGACGCCGACGGCAAGATCGAGCAGGCCCTCTACAACGTGAAGGCCACCGGGCACGTGGCGAGCCTGAAGAAGAAGCTCGGCCTCTCCTGACCACTCCCCGCGGGCTCCGATCCGGGAGCCCGCCCGGGGTGAATTGACACGCACCGCGCCTTGTCCGTGCCGGTAGGTGACGTGGCACCGGTGCGTGGCCGGAGCGCTAAACTATTCACGGCCCGCCTTTGGCGGGATTGCGCGGGCGTGGCGAAATCAGGCATACGCGGCAGGTTTAGGTCCTGTTGGTGGAGACACTGTGGGGGTTCGAGTCCCCCCGCCCGCACATCAATGACACCGTCCGGCAATTGGCCGATATGTGTTCGCCCGGAAATGCGATGCGCCGAAACCCGGCCGGTTATTCGGCACGGCGGCACCCCGAAATACGGACGCGAACGAAATGGCGTCAGCCGACCAGATTCGCGGGTTGCTCACCCCGGGCGAATTGGGCGAGCTGGTCGGCCGCGACCTGCCACGAGCGTTCGTCCGCCTGCGGGACCGTGCCCGCGACGTGCGGGGTGATGATGACGCCCGGCGTGTGCCACAGCGGGTGGTCGCCGGGCAGCGGCTCGGGGTCGGTGACGTCGAGGACGGCGCGCAGCCGCCCGGAGCGGGTCTCGCCGAGCAGCGCGTCGGTGTCGACGACGGGGCCCCGGGCGGCGTTGACGAGGACGGCGCCGTCGCGCATGCGGCCGAGGAACCGCTTGTCGGCCAGGTGGTGGGTGGCCGGGGTGTGCGGGAGCATGAGCGCCACCACGTCGTGGGCGGGCAGCAGGCCCGGCAGGTCGTCCAGGGGACGGACGCCGTCACGGGCGCGGCGGGCGACCATGGTGACGCGGGCGCCGAACGGCTCCAGCCGGACGCGGAGCTGCGTGCCGAGGTCGCCGGCGCCGAGCACGAGCACGCGCTTGCCCGCCAGCGACTCGGCCATGCGGGGACGCCAGCGGGCGGCGGCCTGGTCGGCGGCGAAGCCCGGCAGGTCCCTGTAGAGGGACAGGAGGGCGGCGACGGCCCATTCGGCGACCGCCGCGCCGTGGGCGCCCCGGGCGCTGGACAGGGCGACGTGGGTGGGCAGGCGGCCCTGCCACTGGTCGGTGCCGGCGCTGAGCGTCTGGACGAGGCGCAGCTCGGGCAGCTCGCCGATCAGGGCCAGCACGCGGTCGACCGGGCGTGAGGGCACGACCATCGCGCGGGCCTCGGCGGCTCCCGGCGGCAACGGGGCCCCGACGTCGTACAGGAGGGGCCGCAGGCCGGTGACGGCGGACAGGGCCGCGCGGCCGCGCTCTTCGGGCACCAGGACGACGAGGTCCTGCGGACGGTTGTGGTGCGCTGACATGCGGGTCCCCGGTCTCGGATCTTTCGGCCGGGGGAGACTCTAGCCCAGCGGCCCGCAAGCGGATCGGGTCGCGCGGAGCTTCCTCGTCTCCGCGCGACCCGGCTTCGCGATCATGATCGCCATCACGATCTCTCCCTTTACTCACCCCAGAGGGTGCTCCCGACGACTACTTTGCCTGCCGGGCCGTAAGACCCGCGTAAGACCGGAGCCGTGTAAGACCAGGGTCGTAGGCGTACTTCACTCTCAAGGCTGAGCCGCCCCACTCCCGGGTTTACGTATCGTGATGGTTGTGTTCGGCAGGGTACGGGCGTGGTCGAGGCGCCATGTGAAGCTGATGGACGCCCTGCGGGTGGCTCCTCTCGCGCTGCTGTGCCTGCTGCCCGTCGTGCCCTACCTGACCTACGCGCCCGACGGGTCGCTGCCGCCGCTCAACGCGCCCGTCTACGCGGTGCTGACGCTGGCGCTGCTGCTGCCGTTGCTGTGGCGGCGTCCGCTGGCGGTGTTCGCCGTGGTGTCGCTGGTCAGCTTCGCGCAGTGGGCGGCCCAGATCGAGGTGCTGCCGGCCAACATGGCGGTGCTGGTGGCGCTGTGGTCGGTGGTCTACCAGTGCGCGTTCCGGTGGGCGCTGGCGGCGCTGATGGTGGCCGAGCTGGGCGTGTTCCTGGCGCTGGTGCAGTGGGACACGCCGACGCTGGGCATGTTCACCACCAGCACGATCTTCGTGATGGCGCTCTGGCTGACCGGCCTGTACGCGAGCACGCGCCGCCGCTACCTGGAGGGCCTGGAGGAGCGCGCCGAACGCGCCGAGCGCGAGCGCGACCAGCAGGCCCGGATGGCGGCCGCCGCCGAGCGGGCCAGGATCGCCAGGGAGCTGCACGACGTGGTGGCGCACAACGTGAGCGTCATGGTCGTGCAGGCCGACGGCGCGGGCTACGCCATCGACAGCGACCCCGAGCAGGCGCGGCAGGCCGTACGGACGATCTCCAGGACCGGCCGGGAGGCGCTGGCCGAGATGCGCCGGCTCGTCGGCGTGCTGCGGCAGGACGACGGCGGCACCGACTACACGCCGCAGCCCGGTCTGGCGCAGCTCGACGAGCTGGTCCGGGCGGCGGGCGTGCCCGCGCGGCTGCGGGTCACGGGCCGGCGCACCGAGCTGACCGAGGGCAAGCAGCTGGCCGTCTACCGGATCGTCCAGGAGGCCCTGACCAACGCGCTCAAGCACGGCGGGCCGGGCGTCCGCGCGCAGGTCGAGCTGCGCTACAGCGGCCCCGAGCTGGTCGTGCGGGTGACCGACGACGGGCGCGGCGCGGCCGCCCCGGCCACCGAGACGGGCGGCCACGGGCTGGTGGGCATGCGGGAGCGGGTCACGATGTACGGCGGCGCGGTCACGGCCGGGCCGCGCGCGGGTGGCGGGTTCGAAGTGCTGGCGCGGCTGCCTACGGCCGAGTCGAAAGCGGCTTAGGGGGAGCGGCGGATGATACGGGTCATGCTGGTCGACGACCAGCAGTTGCTGCGGGCCGGGTTCCGCATGGTGCTGGGCGCGCAGCCCGGCATCGAGGTGGTGGCCGAGGCGGGCGACGGCCAGCAGGCGATCGAGGTGCTGCGCACGGTCGAGGTGGACGTCGTCCTGATGGACGTGCGGATGCCGCGCATGGACGGCGTCGAGGCGATCAAGCACATCACCGGCCCGAAGGTGCTGGTGCTGACCACCTTCGACCTCGACGAGTACGCGTTCGCGGCGATCAGGGCGGGCGCGTCGGGGTTCCTGCTGAAGGACGTGCCGACGGCGGAGCTGGTGACGGCGATCCGGTCGGTGCACGCGGGCGAGGCCGTGATGGCGCCGACGACGCTGAAGCGGATGCTCGACCGGTTCGCCACGTTCCTGCCGACGGAGGAGCCCGCGGCGGCGACGGAGCTGACGCCGCGCGAGCGCGAGGTGCTGCTCATGGTGGCGCGCGGCCGCTCCAACCTGGAGATCGCCGCCGAGCTGGAGGTGGCGGAGGCGACGGTCAAGACGCACCTGGGCCGGGTGCTGGCCAAGCTGGGGCTGCGCGACCGGGCGCAGGTGGTCGTCTACGCCTACGAGGCCGGGCTCGTGGTGCCCTCGCATCGGCCGAACGGCTGACCCGGGTCATCCAGGGTCCTACACGAAGTCCGTCCTCAAGGCCCAGGTCCGGCGGGTTTCGCGCCCCTAGCGTGAGTCGCGTTGTTTTCGCACGACGAGGAGTGAACGTGACTCTCACCGAGACCCCGCGCCAGGCGCCGCCGGCAGTGGTGGCCAAGGGGCTGTCCAAGGTGTACGGCCAGGGCGACGCCCGGGTGCACGCCCTGCGCGAGGTGGACGTGGCCTTCGCCACCGGCGCCTTCACCGCGATCATGGGCCCGTCCGGATCGGGCAAGTCCACGCTGATGCACTGCCTGGCCGGTCTCGACAGCGCGACCGCGGGCACCGTGCACATCGGTGACGTGGAGCTGACCGGGCTCGGCGACAAGCAGCTGACGCTGCTGCGCCGGGAGCGGATCGGCTTCATCTTCCAGGCGTTCAACCTGCTGCCGACGCTGACCGCCGAGGAGAACATCCGGCTGCCGCTGGAGATCGCCGACCGGCAGGCCGACCAGGTGCTGTTCGACCGGGTCATCGAGACCGTCGGGCTGAAGGACCGGCTGCGCCACCGGCCCAACGAGCTGTCCGGCGGCCAGCAGCAGCGCGTGGCCGTGGCCAGGGCGCTCATCAGCAAGCCGCAGGTGATCTTCGCCGACGAGCCGACCGGCAACCTCGACTCGCGCAGCGGCGCCGAGGTGCTGTCGTTCCTGCGCACGTCGGTGCGCGAGCTGGGCCAGACGATCGTCATGGTCACGCACGACCCGATGGCAGCCTCGTACGCCGACCGGGTGGTGTTCCTGCGGGACGGCTCGCTGGTCACCGAGATCACCTCGCCGACGCCGCAGTCGGTGCTCGACACGCTGATGAAGCTGGAGGCGTGAGGTGCTGAAGACCGCCAGGGCGGGGCTGCGCGCGCACAAGGTGCGGCTGCTGCTCACCTCGCTCGCGATCATGCTGGGGGTCGCGTTCATCACCGGCACCTTCGTGCTGAACGACACGGTCCAGGCCGGGTTCGAGGAGCGCGTCACGGCCGACGCCGGCAAGGTCGCGGTGGCCGTGCTGCCCGGCAAGCCGGACAAGGGCATCGCGCCGGAGACGCTGGAACGGGTGCGCGCCGTCCCCGGCGTCCAGGAGGCGCACGGGCTGGTCCGCGGCAGCGCGCCGCTGCTCGGCAAGGACGGCAAGGCCGTCGGCAGCCTGCCCACGACGGCGATCTCCGTCGTGCCGGGTGTGCTGGCCCGCACCTCCATCGTGAGCGGCACCGGGCCCGGCAGCGACGACCAGGCGGCCGTGCTCGACGAGAACACCGCCAAGGCCGAGGGCTTCCAGGTCGGCGACACGATCACGGTGCTCGACGCCAAGCAGCGCGAGCACACGTTCAAGCTCGTCGGGCTGTTCGACCCGGGCGTGGACCAGGAGCTGGCCTTCACCGGGGCGCTCGGGTTCACCACGGCGACGGCGCAGCGGATGACCGGCGAGCGGGAGTTCGCCGAGATCGACGTCGCGGGGGCCGACCCCGTCGCGCTGAAGCGGGCCGTCGCCTCGGCCGCCGGCGCCGGGCTCGTCGTCAAGACCGGCGACGAGCTGGCCTCCGACCTGGCCAAGTCCGCCGGGCTGCAGATCGAGATGCTCACCCTCGGGCTGCTGATGTTCGGGTTCGTCGCGATGCTGGTGGCGACGCTGGTCATCTACAACACCTTCAACATCCTCGTCGCGCAGCGGACCCGGGAGATGGCGCTGCTGCGGTGCATCGGGGCGACGCGCGGCCAGGTGTTCGGCTCGGTGCTCGTCGAGTCGGCCGTGGTCGGGCTGATCGCGTCGGTGCTCGGGCTGGCCGCCGGCTACGGCCTGAGCGCGATCACGCTGGCCGTGCTGCGCGCGGTGGACGCGCCGCTGCCCACCGAGGCGGCGATGCGGCTGACCCCGGCCACGATCGGCATCGGCCTGGCCGTCGGCCTGGTGGTCACGGTCGGCGCCGCGGTGCTGCCCGCCCGTACCGCCACCCGGGTCGCGCCGATCGCGGCGCTGCGCACGCAGACCGAGGAGCAGACGTTCCGGGCTGGGATGCTGCGCGTGGCGTTCGCCGCGCTGTTCCTGCTGGGCGGCGTCGGGCTGGCCGCGGTCGGCGCGCTGGTGATGACGCCCGGCGAGCAGATCTCGCTGCTCGTCGTCATGGGCGGCGGCGTGCTGACCTTCCTCGGCGTGCTCATCATCGGGCCGCTGCTGGTCAGGCCGCTGAGCGCGCTGGTCGGCTGGCTCCCGGCCCGGCTGTTCGGGGTGCCCGGCAAGCTGGCCGTGGACAACTCCGGACGCAACCCCAAGCGGGCGGCCACCACGACCGTGGCGCTGACCATCGGCGTGACGCTGATGACGCTCATCTCGGTGATCACCGCGTCGACCCGGGCCACCGTGACGGTCAAGCTCGACGACCAGTTCCCCGTCGACTACCAGCTCACCTCCCAGTCGCGCGAGTCCAGCATCCCGCGCTCCATCGCCGACGAGCTGCGGGCCGCGCCCGAGCTGTCGGGCGTGGTGCAGATCCGCGACACGATGAGCGCCTCTGGCGACGTCAAGGTCCAGGTGGGCGCCTTCCAGGGACCGCTCAAGCCCGAGGTGACGTCCGGCTCGATCGGCGCGCTCGGGCCCGGCACGGCCGCCATCGCCGACTACGCCGCCACCGACCTGGGCGTCAAGGTCGGCGACACCGTCCCCGTCAAGGCCAAGCGGTCCGGCACGGTCAACCTGCGGGTGGTCGCCGTCTTCCCGGGAAGCGACTCGCCGCTGCCCACGATCACGATGTCCGCGCCGCAGTTCGACGAGGTGTTCGGGGCGGTGCCCGACAGCACCGTCGTGCTCAACATCGCCGACGGCGTGCCCGCCGAACGGGCCCGCGCCGTGGTCGACGCCGCGGCCGCCGGCCACCCGACCGTCCAGGTGATGAGCTCGACCGAGATCCGCGGCGAGTTCGACCAGACGCTCGACATGGTGCTCATGATCATCACGGGGCTGCTCGGGCTGGCGATCCTCATCTCGCTGCTCGGCATCGCCAACACGCTCTCCCTGTCGGTCCACGAGCGGACCAGGGAATCGGCGCTGCTGCGGGCGCTCGGGCTCACCAGGCCGCAGTTGCGGCGGATGCTCTCCGTGGAGGCGCTGGTGCTCGGGCTGATCGGGGCGCTGGTGGGCGTGGTGCTGGGCATGTCGTTCGGCTGGGCCGCGGTGCGGGCGATGCTGTCGGGGGCCGTCTTCTCGGCGTCGCCGTGGCAGATCGCGCTGTTCGTGGTCGTGTCGGGGCTGGCCGGGGTGCTGGCGGCGGTCGTACCGGCGCGGCGCGCCGCCCGGGCGTCGATCGTCGGGTCGCTCGCCACCTGACGCCGGGGAATTGGATAAATGCGGATAGAGATGGATAAAAGCCGCTAAATCCGGATAGGGCACTTGTAGGTCGGGCGTCCATGGGGGCGGCGCCCGGCCTCACCCGTCCCGCGCCGCCCTGAGCCCTGGGCCTTGGACCCGGGCCCTGGGCCCCGGGCCGTCAGCCGAGAGCCTGGGCCGTCACCGGGGCCGATGCCCCGGCCACAGCTCCGCCACCGACTCCGGATCGAGCAGCGGCCGGGCCACCACCTCGCCCGTGGCCCGGTCGATCACCACACAGCCCCCGCCCACCCCGTCGGGCAGCCGCGCCGGATCGTCAGGCTCCAGATCCCGCACCCACGCCACGTACCCCTCGGGGAACGCGTGGATGCCCACCGACAGCGCCTCCCCCGCCGGGCGCACCCCGTTGAAGTACTCCTCCGCCAGCGCCCTGGCCTGGTCCATGTTCACCGCGGCTGCCCCTGCCTGTCGAGAATCACGCAGAACACCCCCGTCACCGTCAGGTACGGCGGCTCCACCGCCATGTGCCCCCGCTGCGCGTCGATCCAGATCACCTCACCGTGGGAGTTCACCGCGTTCCACGCGTGCGTCCCGCCGCCCGGCCAGCGCACCACGATCACCGCCGACGCGCCGTGCCCCGCCTCCAGCAGCCGCCGCGCCACCATCGGGTACGCGTGCCGCCCCTGCCCCGCATGCTGGAACCGCTGACCGACCCAGCGCTCCATCCGCGCCGTGCTCCCCGCCTCACCGGTCAGCAACGGCCGCCCCACCCGGTCGTACTCGGGCATCCTCGGCGCCGACGCCGCCGGCTCCCCGTGCCACGTGGACAGCACGGCCAGCGCGCAGTCGGCGGCGTTCGACACGCGGAACGGATCATCCGCCGGGCCACCGCCGTTGATCAGCCGCACCCAGGTGCCGCGCGGATCCGGGAACCGCGTCCCCATCGTCACCGCCGCCGCCAGATCCCGCTCCACCTGCGGATCCGGCGGCACCAGCCCACCCGGCACCCCGTACGGCCTGCTGTCCACGAGCTTCGGCGGCCGATGCGGCCAGTCGAACCAGTCGTACTCCGCCGTCCCCCGCCGCCCCTCCCCCGCGAGAACCGCAGCCCCCCTGCCCTCACCGGCGCTTCGCCCCGGCCCGGAGTGACGAGCACCCGCCTGCGTAACGGACCGCGGCGCCTCGCCCGGCCATACAGCGGCGCGCGCCTGCGCCTCACCCGGCCGCGCACCCGAACCCGCCGCCGCCTCCCCGGACCGACGGGCCGGGTCCTCAAACCCCGGTCCTGGCCGTACGGCAGATCGCGCGGACGTATCGCCCAGCCACGTGGCAGTAGGAGCCGCCGCCGCTCCCCCAGCCCGGTGCGCCGCCCCCTCGGGCCGCTCGCCCGACCAGCGGGCCGCCCCATCGGAGCGCTCGCCTGACCATGCGGCAGGACGCTCGGACGTGTCGTCGGACCGGTGGGGCGACCCCTCGGGCCGCTCACCCGGTCGCGCGGGCGGGTCGCCCGGGCGGACGGCGGGTGGCTCGCCTGGCCACGTGGGCGAGGAGGACCTGTCCGGCCACCTGGCAGCGGACGCTTCTCCGGGCCAGGTCGTCGGGCGGGACTCCGGCGGCTCCTCGCGTCGAGCGGCCGGCCTCATGGGCGGCTCGTTGGGGGGCGTGGCCGGTTCGGACGGCAGGTGGCCCGGCCAGGCTGGCAGTTGGCCCAGTTCCTGTGGGGAGCGGGGTCGCTTCGACGACGGCGCGGGGCCGTTCGGTGCGGCCCTCCCGGCCTGCGGAGAGGCGGCACCGTTCGACGAGGCGCCGGTGCCGTTCGAGGACGGGACAGTGCTGTTCGGTGGGGCGGTGGTCCCGTGTGGCGGGGTGGTGCCGTGTGGTGAGGCGGTGGTGCCGTTCGATGGGGTGGGCGTGCCTGGCCATGCCGAGCAGCCCGGCATCGCGCCCGTCGCAGCGCCGTTCGCCGCACCGGGCATCCCTCCGCCTGCCGCCGTGCCGTTCGGTGTGCCGTTCGAGCGCCCGTGCGGTGAGCCCGGCATGACGGTGCCGAGCGACGGGCCGGGCCAGGTGTGCTGGGCGTGGTGGGCCCCGGACGGCGGGGCGTTCTGGGTTTCGGACGGCGGGCTCTGGCCGGCGCTCGGCGGCCGGCTCTGCGGGAAGGAGCCGTTCGGGTGGGAGGCCAGGGCCGACGACCCTGGGCCGCGCGACTCCCTGGTCAGCCACCGGCCGTCGTACGGGGTGCCGCCGGGCGCGGTGCCCGTGCCGTTGGGTGCGGGTGGCTCGCCACCGGGCGCGCGTTCCCCGCCCTCCGGTGCGGGTGAGCCTTTCCGCAGGTCGAAGGGCGCGCCGCTCGGGCGCGGCTGGGCCGGGTCCGGCCGGGTGCCGCCCCCGGCTCCCGTGGAGGTGGCGTCGGACCAGATGGTGTCGGCCCACGCGACCTCCTGCCGAGGGGCCTCGGTACGGGCCGCGTCACCCGGAGCGACGTCACCCCGAGCGCGGCCACTTCCAGCGCGGTCACCCCCGGAACGGTCACCTCCAGAACGGTCACCTCCAGCGCGGCCGTCTCCGAAGTGGCCACCCCGGACGTCGCCGCCTTGGGCGCGGTTGTCCCGGGCTTCGCTGCCAAAGGGGCGCAACCCGCCCCAGGGATCGCCGCCCTGGGCATCGTCGCCTCGGGCGCGGTCACGCCGTGCTTCACCGCCCCATGTGCGGCCACCCCAGGCGGTGGCACCTCGCGCGCGCTCACCCGAAGCGTCGTCGCCCTGGGCGGCGTGGCCCCGGGTGCGGTCCCCCCGAACGTCGTCGCTCGGGACGGCGCTGCCTCGGGTGCGGTCGGGGTGGGCGTTGGCGTGAGTTGGGGGTGGTTGGGTGGGGTTGGGGGATGGGGAGTTGGGCTCTGGCTGGGTGGAGTCGGGCGGGCCTGGGTCGGCGGCGCGCTCGTATTCGAGCCATCGGACACCGTCAGCGACCACGGGGTTGTACTGCCCCTCGGGAAGGACCCACCGGACGCCGGACTTGCGGTCGCGGAACACGTCCTGCCTCCTGTCATGCTCGACGACCGATCGTAGGGGTGGTCGCCGCGGATGAGGGGCCAAAGTCAGGAAGATTGTCGGCCATGACTACCCATCTGACCTGCGCAAACGCGGACGTATCAGGACGGGTCATCAGGCGGTGTGGACGGTGACGGTGTGCCGGCCGGTGGCGCCGTCGGGGGTGATGGGGCGGCGTTCGGCGGTCTGGGTGCGCCCGGCGGCGTCGGTGGCGCGTACCTCGATGGTGTGGTCGCCCGGGGTGGCGTCCCAGTCGAGGGCCCACTGCCGCCAGGTGTCGGGGCCGGGGACGGCGGCGAGCCGGGCCTGCTGCCAGGCGCCGCCGTCGACGCGGACCTCGACGGCGTCGACGCCGGTGTGCTGGGCCCAGGCGACGCCCGCGATCGTGGTGCGGCCGGCGGGCAGCGTGGCGCCCGGCTTGGGGAGGTCGATGCGCGATTGGGTCTTGATGGGCCCCTTGGCCGCCCAGCCGCGCGGCGTCCAGTACGCCTCGTCCGTGTCGAACCGGGTCACCTTGAGGTCGACCACCCATTTGGTGGCCGACACGTATCCGTACAGGCCGGGCACCACCTGGCGTACGGGGAAGCCGTGGTCGACGGGCAGCGGTTCGCCGTTCATGGCGACGGCGAACAGGGCGTCGCGGCCGTCCATGACGACGTCGAGCGGGGTGCCGCAGGTGAACCCGTCGGCGGAGGTGGACAGCAGCATGTCGGCGCCGGAGCGGAGGCCGGCTTCGCGCAGCAGGTCGGCCATGCGGGCGCCGAGCCAGCGGGCGTTGCCCGCGTAGGGGCCGCCGACCTCGTTGGAGACGCAGGTGAGCGTGATGTCGGCCTCGGTCAGCGGCCTTCTCAGCAGGTCCTCGTACGTGATCTCGATGGGCCGGTCGACGAGCCCGTGGACGCGCAGGGTCCAGGTGGCGGGGTCCACCTGGGGGACGATCAGCGCGGTGTCCACCCTGTAGAAGTCGGCATTTTTCGTGATGAAGGGGGTGAGGCCGTTGAGCTTGAAGTCAGTCCCCGGCGGCAGCGGCGGCGCGGGGGTCGCCGGAGCGGGAAGGGCGAGGGCGACCCGGGCGGCGTCCACGGCCCGGCGGCTGCCGAGCCCGTGCCCAAGCAGCGTCCCTGCGCCCGCGGCGACCACGCCCCCGGCGGCGCCGGTCAGCAGCCGCCGCCGGTCGAACGCGTACGGCTCCCCTCCGCCCGGCCGCATCACGGCGGGCAGCTCAGGCGCGGCAGAGGACCCTGCGGAGGGCACTGCAGAGGGCGTGGCGCGGCCGATCAGCCAGGACAGCGTCCACATGCCCGCCACGACGCCCACCACGGTCGGCAGCGCGTCGACCGCGCCCGCCCCGGGCCGGGTGAGGACCGCCGCCAGCCCCACGGCGCCGAACGCCACCAGCCCGGCCAGCCCCCGCCCGACGGCGCCCCGGGCGAGCACGCCGAGCCCGGCCGCGACCAGGGCCAGCACGACGAGCACCCCGCCGAGCAGGACGACCCTGTCGTACACGCCGAACGCGGCGACGGCGAACTCCTTGAGCGCCGCCGGCGACAGGTCCACGACGGCGTCGCCCACCGCGACCACCGGGGAGGCGTCGCCGCCGACGACCCCCGCCACGAGCTGGGCGGCGCCGAGCGCCACGCCCCCTGCCACGATGCCCGCCAGCGCGCCCGCCCAGGCCGGGATGACCGAATTCCTCTGCACGTGAACGACGCTACGCCGCCCGGCGGCCGAGGGTTCTTACGCGGTGGTTACGCCGAGAGCAGTTCGCGGACGATCGGCGCGAGGGCGCGGAAGGCGCGGCCCCGGTGGCTGATGGCGTCCTTCTCCTCGGGTGACAGCTCGGCGGTGGTGCGCGTCTCACCGTCGGGCACGAGGATCGGGTCATAGCCGAACCCGTTGGTGCCGCGGGGCGTGGTGACGAGGCGGCCGGGCAGCGTGCCCTCGGCGACCCGCCACTCCCCCGACGGCAGCGCGAGCGCGGCCACGCAGGCGAAGTGCGCGGTCAGCTTGTCGGCGGGCACGTCGGACACCTGGGCGAGCAGCAGCCGCAGGTTGGCCTCGTCGTCGCCGTGGCGGCCGGCCCAGCGGGCGGACAGCACGCCGGGCATGCCGTTGAGCACGTCGACGCAGAGGCCGGAGTCGTCGGCGACGGCGGGCAGCCCGGCGGCCTGGGCCACGGCGTGCGCCTTGAGCAGGGCGTTCTCCTCGAACGTGACGCCGGTCTCGGCGACGTCGCCGATCGAGGGGAACTCCTCCAGCCCGACGATGTCGAAGCCGGCCAGGATGCGGCGCAGCTCGGCGATCTTCCCCGGGTTGCGCGTGGCGAGAACGATCTTCATGAGCTCAGCGCCTCCTGCTGGATCAGGGTCAGCTCCTCGCAGCCGGCCACGGCCAGGTCGAGGAGCTGGTCGAGCACGGCCCGGTCGAACGGCGCGCCCTCGGCGGTGCCCTGCACCTCGACGAAGCTGCCCTCGCCGGTCATGACGACGTTCATGTCGGTCTCGGCGGCGACGTCCTCGACGTAGCAGAGGTCGAGCATCGGCACCGAGCCGACCACGCCGACGGAGACGGCGGAGACGGAGCCGATCAGCGGGTCGCCGGGGCACATCTTGCGCTCGCGCATCCACGCGACGGCGTCGGCGAGCGCCACGTACGCGCCGGTGATGGCGGCGGTGCGGGTGCCGCCGTCGGCCTGGAGCACGTCGCAGTCGAGCACGATGGAGTTCTCGCCGAGCGCCTTGTAGTCGACGCAGGCGCGCAGCGAGCGGCCGATGAGCCGGGAGATCTCGTGGGTGCGCCCGCCGATCTTGCCGCGGACCGACTCGCGGTCGTTGCGGGTGTTGGTGGCGCGCGGCAGCATCGCGTACTCGGCGGTCACCCAGCCCTGCCCGCTGCCTCGCCGCCACCGGGGCACGCTGTCCTGGACGGAGGCGGCGCAGAGGACCCGCGTGCCGCCGAACTCCACCAGCACCGAACCCTCGGCGTGAGAAAGCCACCGTCTTGTGATGTTGATGGAACGGAGCTGGTCAGAATTGCGGCCATCCTGTCGAGACATGCAGATCACCCTATCTCCGCGCCACCACGCTCTTGACCGACGGTGTCCGACACAGGGATCCTGACGCAATGACAACGGGGGTGTTGCGTAGCCCTGACTTTCTCCGCTTCTTGAGCTCGCACGTCGCCAACGAAATGGGCGCCAACATCTCGCGTGTGGCGCTCCCTCTGGTCGCCGTGCTGACGTTGCACGCCTCCCCTCTCTCCTTGGGAGTCCTGTCGGCGTTACAGAGCGCGGCCTTCCTGCTGATCGGCCTGCCCGCGGGGGTGTGGGTCGACCGGATGCGGAAGCGCCGCGTGATGATGGCCGCCGACCTGGCCAGGTGCCTGCTGCTGGCGAGCATCCCGGCGGCGAGCGCGCTGGGCCTGCTGTCGATGGCGATGCTGTGCGTGGTGGCGCTGCTGGTGAGCGTGGCCGGGGTGTTCAACGACGTCTCCGACCTGAGCTACCTGCCGGAGCTGGTGACGAAGGACCGGCTGGCCGACGGCAACGCCAAGCTCGAAGTGGTCCGCTCCGGCGGCGCGCTGGCCGGTCCCGGCCTCGGCGGCGTGCTCGTGCAGCTGCTCGGCGCGCCGCTCACGCTGCTCGCCACGGCGGCGGCCTCACTCTCCTCGGTGCTCTTCCTGGGCACGATCAGGACTCCCGACCATCCTCCGGCGAACACCGCCGACCGGGGCATGCTGTCCGGCATCCGGGAGGGGTTCGCGTTCGCCTGGCGTGACCGGCTGCTGCGCACGTTCATGACGACCACCGCGCTGACGAACCTGTGCCTGAGCGCGGTGCTCGGCCTGTCGGTGCTGTTCCTGGCGGACGTGGTGCTGCTGCCGCCCGGCCTGGTCGGCGCGCTGCTCATGTCGGGCGCCGTGGGCGGGCTGATCGGCGGGCTGATCGGCGGGCCGCTGTTCAGGAGGTACGGGACGGCCCGGGTGTCGTGGCTGGCCCTGGCCGTCACCTCGCCGTTCGGCCTGCTGCTGCCGATGACGGAGGCCGACTGGCGGGCCTCGTTCTTCGCGATCACCTCGGTCGCGCTGTCGCTGGGCGCGATCCTCTACAACGTGGGCGAGCTGACCTACCGCCAGACCGTCGCGCCGGAGCATCTGCTGGGCCGGGTCAACGCGACGGTCAGGTTCGTCGTGTGGGGCACGATGCCGCTCGGCGCGCTGCTGGGCGGCATCGTGGCGCAGCAGATCGGCGTGCGCGAGGCGTTGTGGGTGTTCATGGCGGGCAGGCTGGTGTCGTTCCTGCCGCTGGTGTTCTCCCCGCTGGTGCGGATGCGCGACTTCTCCGAGCCTCAGCTCAGGTCGTAGCAGGCTCCGCTGCGGGCCAGCTCGACGGGCCCGCCGAAGCCGCCGCGGGCGGCGTCGTCGAGCACGGTGGCCTCGTCGTTCCAGGGCACCAGGTGGG
The DNA here is from genome assembly GCF_040674795.1 of Nonomuraea sp. NPDC049725. Lineage (NCBI taxonomy): Bacteria > Bacillati > Actinomycetota > Actinomycetes > Streptosporangiales > Streptosporangiaceae > Nonomuraea > Nonomuraea sp. NPDC049725. Next base: position 200,605 of record NZ_JBFANJ010000017.1, read on the forward strand.
TGAGCACGAGCCGGCCGGCTCCGGCCCTGGCGGCGTGCTCGGCGGCCTGGCGGCCGGACATGTGCAGGCCCTCGGGCAGGTCGGGGGCGTCGAGCAGGGACGCCTCGCAGAGCATCAGGTCGGCGTCGGCGGCCAGCTTGACGACCTCGTCGCACTCGCCGGTGTCGCCGGAGTAGGCGACGCTCCCGCCGCCGCTCTCCACGCGGAACCCGTACGCCTCGACGGGGTGGGCGACGCGGGCGGCGGTCACCCGGAACGGGCCGACCTCGAAGCTGCCGGGCGCGAGAGGCGAGAAGTCGTAGCTGGACTCCAGGCCGGGCTCCTCGGGCATGCCGTAGGCGGCGGCCAGCCGGCGCGGCGCGTCGGCCGGCGCGTGGACGGGCACCCGGGGGTAGGGCGCGGCCGGGCCGTAGGTGCGCACGACGTGGTACGGGCACAGGTCGAGGCAGTGGTCGGCGTGCAGGTGCGTCAGGCAGATCGCGTCGACGTCGTACAGGCCGATGTGGCGCTGGAGCGCGCCCAGCGCCCCGCTGCCGAAGTCGAGCAGCAGCCTGAAGCCCTCGTCCTCGATGAGATAGCAGGACGCGGGGCTGTCAGGGCCGGGAAAGCTTCCCGAGCAGCCGACTATGGTCACCTTCATGTGGGCCTCCCTCGTAGGTGGTACCCCCCACTGGTGCGACTTCGACCGCGTCGATCTCCGGGCCCAGGAAGCGGCGCCCGAGCCGGGCGAAGAGCAGCGAGTCACCGGTCGCGCGGAAGCGGTGCCGGGGGGTGGCCTCGCTCCCGGCCGCCAGGCCGCGGTCGTGCAGGATGCGGTAGACGTCCTTGGCCGTCTCGTCAGCGCTGGACACGAGCGTGACGCCGTCGCCGGCGACGTAGGAGATCGCGCCGGTGAGGAGCGGGTAGTGGGTGCAGCCGAGGATGAGCGTGTCGCACCCGGCGGCCTGGATCGGCTCCAGGTAGCCGCGGACCACGTCGATGAGCTCCTGGCTCATGGTCTCGCCGCGCTCGACGTACTCGACCAGGCGCGGGGCGGCCACGCCGGTGAGCAGCACGTCGGGCGCCGCGGTGAAGGCGTCGTGGTAGGCCATCGAGTCGATGGTGGCGCGGGTGGCGATGACCCCGACCCTGCCGGTGCGGGTGGCGCGGACGGCGCGGCGGGTGGCGGGCTGGATCACCTCGACCACGGGCACGTCGTAGCGTTCGCGGGCGTCGCGCAGGACCGCGGCGCTGGCGCTGTTGCAGGCGATGACGAGCATCTTGACGTCGTGCTCGACGAGGTGGTCCATCACCTCCAGGGCGTACGCGCGCACCTCGGCGAGCGGCTTGGGCCCGTAGGGCTGGCGGGCCGTGTCGGCCACGTAGGTGATGGACTCGTGAGGCAGCTGGTCGATGATCGCCCGGGCGACCGTCAGGCCGCCGACCCCGCTGTCGAAGATCCCAATACTCGCGTCCGGCACGCTTCGAGGGTAGGCGACCTGCGGCGTCTTCACCGCGTAAGAATGCTCACACCGGGTGTGTCATCCTCGGCCGACGCGGGCGAGCTGGCGTGACTGGGCGACCAGGCGGCCGGCCGAGTCCCACACCTCGACCTCCTCGTCGAACCAGCCGTCGGAGATGAGGCGGCCGCCGCCGATCAGCGTGAGCAGGCCGGGGGCGGGCAGCGCGCGCAGGTGCCAGGTGAGGTCCACGGTGGGGGCCCAGCCGCGCAGCCCGGCGCTGAACACCACGGGCGGCAGCGCGTCGACGGCCAGCGCGAGCACGAACGGGTCGGGGTCCTGCGGCTCGGCCATGCGGAAGTAGGCGCGCGACTCGGGTCTGCCGGTGGGGCCGCCGTTCAGCCAGGCGATGGTGGGCGGGTCGAAGCTCAGCTCCATCTGGGCGTTGAGCGTCATGTTGGACTCGGGCTTGGGGTTGGGCAGCTTGACGCACTCCTCAAGCGGAGGCATGACGTGTCCGGGTTTGTCACTGTAGACCGGGTCGGCGCCGGTGAGCGTGGCCGTGGTGACCAGGCTCTCGATCTGCGGCACGCCGTCCTGGACCAACGTGGCCCGGGTGAACGCGGCGGTCCGGCCGGCCTTGAGCCGCTCGACGCGGACCTGCGCGGGCCCCGGCGCCGGGGACCGGTGGAACTGCGAGGTGGTGCTCACCGGGTGCTCGAACGGCGAGTCGTCCACCACGGCGCGCAGCACCACGGCCATGAGGTAGCCGCCGTTGAGCGGCCCGCCGATGGAGTAACCCGGGTCGAGGCAGACGTCGTAGGTGGTCTCGTCGATGCGGATCGCCTGCGTGGCCTCGTCGAACTTGGTCATCAGCCCCTGCCCTCAAAATGGAACTATATTCTAGTAGGCCATACTCTACGGCATCCGTCCATCAGCGCGCCTACCTGCGAAAACGCGACAAGGCTGCGAAAGTTCGATCATGGCTAATGTCACCGAACTCATCGGTCAGTCCGTCTGGGACGCCAACGGGGTGTGGGTCGGTCACGTCGTGGACATCCGCGTGGTGCGCAACCGGGGAGAGTTGCAGCAGGCGAGCACGGTCTACGGGCTCATGGTCTCGGCCCGCCGGGGCCCGGTGCTGCTCCGGCTCACGCGCGACCGGCACGGCCGCGCCTCCTGGCTCTCGCGCGCGGTGGGCCGCGTGGTCTACGCCGGCTGCACGTTCGTGCCCTGGTCCCAGGTCGAGGAGTACGGCGACGGCGAGGTCCACATCAACGCGCTGCGCCGCCAACTGAACAGGGCATAACGGCCTACTTCAGCACATTGCAAGCGGCTGTATAGCAACATCAGCTAACTTCTACGTGGTCATAAGTCCACACTGTGAGTTGAGTGATGTCTGCGAATAATCCCCCACCTGGCCAGGATCCTGACCGGACCACGGCGTACCGCTGGAACGAGCAGCAGCCTGAGCCTCCTCAGGCACACGGCCAGCCATACCCGCCACAGCAGCCGTACCAGCAGCCGCAGCAGCCGCAGTACGGCCAGCCGCAGGACCCGTACGCCCAGCAGGGCTACGGCCAGCAGGGGACTCACGGTCAGCAGCCCGGCTACGGGCAGCAGCAGCCCTACGGCCAGCAGCCCCAGTCCCAGGGCTACGGCCAGCAGCAGCAGGGCTATGGCCAGCAGCCGTCCTACGGCCAGCCGCAGGACCCGTACGCCCAGCAGGGCTACGGCGGCCAGCAGCCCGGTTACGGCCAGCAGGGCTACGAGCAGCAGGGTTACGGCCAGTACGGCCAGCAGCCCGGCCAGGGCGGTGGCGGCGGCTGGTCCGGCCAGGGCCCCGAGATGCTCGGCCAGAACCCCGCCGACCCGCCCGCCAAGGGCCGCAAGAACCTGTTCATCGCCATCGCGGCCGCGCTGGCCGTGATCCTGCTCGGCGGCGGCGCCGTGTGGGCCGTGGGCGCGATCGGCGGCGGCGGGACGCAGCCGCACGACGTGCTGCCCGCGGCCTCGATCGCCTACGTCCGCCTCGACCTGGACCCGGCGGCGAACCAGAAGCTCGCGCTGTTCGAGATCGGCAGGAAGTTCACCGTCACCAAGGACTCCTTCCAGGGCGAGGACCCGCGCCAGGCGCTGTTCGACGCGCTGAAGAAGGACAGCCCCGAGGGCTTGAAGGACGTCGACTGGGCCAAGGACGTCGACCCGTGGCTCGGCAGCCGCGTCGGCGTCGGCATCCTGCCCTCCGGCGGCGAGGACCCCGACTTCGCCGTGGCCGTCCAGGTCAAGGACGAGGAGGCGGCCAGGGCGGGCATCGCCAAGATGATGGGCAAGTCCGAGTACGGCATCGCCTTCCGCGAGGACTACGCGCTGCTGACGGCCAACCAGCAGCTCGCCGACAAGTACGGCGCCGAGGCCGGCAGCCTGGCCGACAACGCCGACTTCAGCGACGACCTGAACGCGATCGGCGAGCAGGGCGTGCTGTCCTTCTGGGGGCACCTGGGCAAGCTGTCCGAGCTGTCGAAGGACACGCTGACGCCCGACCAGAAGCTGCTGATGGAGCAGATCAAGACCGCCAGGTTCGCGGGCGCGCTGCGCTTCGACGGCTCCTACGTCGAGCTGGCGGGCGCGGTGCGCGGCGGCCAGAACCTCACCAACGGCGAGGACCTGACCGGCACCTCCCTGGCCGCGCTGCCCGACAGCACCGTGGGCGCGTTCTCCATGTCCGGCCTCGACAGCCTCATCACGAACAAGTGGGGCGAGATCGAGAAGTCGGCGGCCAAGACGTCCAGCGGCGCCCAGTTCCAGCAGTTCGTCCAGCAGGCCAAGTCCCAGTTCGGGCTCGACCTGCCCGGCGACCTGGCGACCGTGCTGGGCCAGAACCTCACCATCGCGCTCGACGGCGAGGGCCTGGAGTCGCAGCAGTACAAGGCCGGGGTCCGGGTCGCCACCGACGCCGCCAAGGCGCAGGCCATCCTGGACAAGGTCCAGGGGGCGCTCACCGCGCAGGGCCAGCAGGTGAAGATCGCCAAGGTCGCCGGTGACGGCGTCCTCACGGTGGCCACCGACGACGCCTACGCCAAGAAGCTCGCCGAGGACGGCGCGCTCGGCGACAGCGAGACCTTCCAGACCGCGATCCCGGAGGCGGACCAGGCCACGTTCGGCCTGTTCGTCGACCTGGACAAGGTCGAGAAGCTCTACCTGAACAGCCTTCAGGGCGAGGAGAAGGCCAACCTGCAGGTGCTGCGCGCGGTGGGGCTCAGCGGCAAGCAGACCGACACCGACGTGTCGTTCTCGCTGCGGGTCCTGTTCAACTGCCGCGGAAAGGCCGCCCGGAAACGCGGAACAGAGGCGTCGAAGGATCACCTGAGGTCGGGCGGGCGCACACCACGGACGTGGGCGCGGCGTCTCG
>NZ_JBFANJ010000018.1:0-189728 GCF_040674795.1 Nonomuraea sp. NPDC049725
TACATTCCGAACCCGGAAGTTAAGCTTCCCTGCGCCGATGGTACTGCACTCGGGAGGGTGTGGGAGAGTAGGTCACCGCCGGACAATCTTTCAGAGAGGGCCCCGACAGTTTCGACTGTGCGGGGCCTTCTCTGCGTTTGTAGCGAAGTAGGCCCTCGGGTATCCCCGGGGGCCTTTTCTGCGTTCACGATAAGGCAGCTCAGGCCCGTGGCGACGCGCGCCTGTCTGGCCCATAGGAGTGGTAGGGCGAGCGCGGTGCCGGCATGGTCTATAGGCGTCGGTCGGCGTCAGGGCTTTCTCGGCGAGTGACGACGCGACGACGTATGGACAGGTCTATCAGCGTAGGGAAGTTATCCATACCTTTGATCTTCATGTTTGCCGTAGGGACACAGCAGCGCCCAGATGATCGACTGGTTGCCCTCGCACGAGAAGGGAGCGGGAGATGGAGCAGTGTGATCGGCGGGCTGCGATCGGAGCGGCGACCGCGCTGTTGGCGAATGGCATGACCGTGATGGCGAGCAGCGAGTCCGCCCGAGCGGAGTCCTCCGGCGAGCAGGCCCGAAAGTCGTTCCGGGTTGTAGACCGCCGAGGCCGACAGCGTTTCCTGGCCAGCTCAAGCAAACCTCCGGTGATCATTGGAGGTAAGACGTACCCTGCCGACCAACGCCAGGGGCCGGAAGGCACCTACCTGATCTTCAATGACGGCGACGGCAACGAGAAGGGAGGAATCGTTGCCTCCTCTGCCGGGGCCAGCCTCTCGCTCGACTACACCAACGCGCAGGCGATCACGATGGCCACCCGCTGGGAAGGCGTTCAGGGCGCAGCGCTGCTGGAGATGAAGCACATGCCTGATCCATCGCTCCCGATCGACCAGGTACCCGCCATGCCGCCTCGCGTCCAGCTCGGCTACAGCACTCCGGAAGGAGCTTTCCTGGTGCTCAGCGACTCGCGAGGATGCCCGAGGATCGTGCTGGAGATCGACGGCGACGACCAGCCGGCGATCAAAGTGCTGGACTCCGAGGGCAAGGTAGTCGGCCAGCTTCCCGAAACGCCAACCGGGCGGCGTTCGTAGCCGCCATCCATGATGGCCCGGCTCAGGCATGATGTCTCGAGGCCGGTCAAAGCGTTCATGACGCTAGGCCGAGATATCCAGCCGAGCGTCTTACTGTGCTGCAGCAGCCAATTGTCGGTCGTGTGTTGCGACCCCCTGGAATTCGCCGGTCTCCAGGAGACTGGGAGCTTCAGGGGCTGATGACCTGGCTGTGGGCGGTGCCCTCGACGGTGTCCGCGTAGATGCGGGCCAGGTCGTGTGCCGGGATGCCGGCTGTGCCGTCCATGCCCAGGGCGAGACTGGTTTCGCGTACCCAGCCGGGGCTGATGGCGTTGAGGCGGATGCCGCGCGGCATCTCGGGGGCGGCGGCGCGTACGAAGGACTCCAGGCCGGCGTTGACCAGGTGGCCGAGGGTGCTGCCCGGCAGGGGGTCGGGGATGCGTCCGCTGGTGAGCGTCACCGAGCCGCCAGGCCGCAGGTGCAGGGTGGCGCGGCGGACCAGGTTGACCTGGCCGATGAGCTTGCCGTCGAGGCCGCGCCAGTAGTCGGCGTCCGGCAGGGTGTCGAGTGGCGCCAGGGCGCCAGAGGCCGCGCAGCACACCACGGCGTCGACGTCGGGGACGGTGGCGAACAGGGCGTCGAGCGACGCGGGGTCGGTCAGGTCCACGCGCGCCGGGCCGCGGCGGGATGCCGGCACCACCTCGTGGTTCGCTGCCAGGAGGGCGGCGACCGCGCTTCCGATGGTGCCTGTCGCGCCGATCACGATGATTCTCACAGTTGTCTCCTCAGGCGGGTGGTTCGCAGGCCAGCGTGGGGGCGGGCTGGTGGCTCAGGCAGAGCGCAGTCCAGCGTGCAGGCGGGCTGCTGGCCCAGGCAGAGGTCTGGTGTGGGTACATCTGGCAGGTGCAGGTTGGCGGGGGCGGGTGCCGGGATACTGGGGGCGTGGACGGGCGTGCGGATCTGGGGGAGTTCCTGCGGTCGAGGCGGGCGCGGTTGCGGCCGGGGGAGCTCGGGCTGCCGGTGTACGGGCGGCGGCGGGTGCCCGGGTTGCGCCGGGAGGAGCTGGCTCAGCTCGCCGGGGTGAGTGCTGGCTACTACACCCGGCTGGAGCAGGGGCAGAGTCCCAACGCCTCCGATGCCGTGCTCGACGCCGTAGCCCGGGTGCTGCGGCTGGACGACGACGAGCGGGGGCACCTCTACTCGCTGGCCAGGGCGAAGCCTCGGCCGCCGCGTCGGGCCGCAGAGGCGGAACGGGTGCGGCCGGGCGTCCGGGTGATGATCGAGTCGTTGCGGGAGGTGCCCGCGCTGGTCATGGGGCGCTTCTGCGACATCCTGTGCTGGAACGCCACGGCGCACGCGCTGCTGGCCGGACACCTGGACTTCGACGCGCCGGACGACCCCGCCGGGCGGCCCAACGTGGCGGCCATGCTGTTCCTGGACCCGAGGCTGCGTGAGCTGTATGCGGACTGGGCGGGCAAGGCCCGCTCGACCGTTGCCGACCTCCGGCTGATCGCGGGACGGTATCCCGGCTCTCCCGAGCTGGCCGCGCTGGTCGACGAGCTCACCGTGGGCAGCGCCGAGTTCGCGGAGCTGTGGGCGGCGCATCCGGTGAGCGAGTGCGACACCGGGCCGCGGGTCTATCGGCATCCGACCGTGGGGACGATGGAGCTCAGTGCCGAGTTCATGACGCTGCCGGACGACGAGGGGCAGCGGGTGGCGGTGTTCAACGCCGCGCCCGGCTCGCCCTCCGAAGCCGCGCTCCGCCTCCTCGCCACCCGGAGCACGACGGTCGCCCGGCCTGCGACGGTCGCCCAGACTGCGACGGTCGCCCGGACTACGACCGCCGCCGCGACTACGACCGCCGCCGCGACTACGACGGCCGCCGGGATCACGACGGCCGCTCGGCGGCCCTGAGCGTGTCCGTACGGGCCGTAGGGCCCGTTACGGAGGCCCGTAACCCTGGGTGCCGGCTCCGGGGGCGGGAGCCGTGTCTCAAGCGCTGGGAATCCCGGCGCCATCGGCGGCTCAAGGCTCAGTGACCTGCGGCTTTACCTTCATGATCAAATGTGATCAAATTGTGATCAGCCTCGGAGTGTGTGCGTGGCCTGAGCGGGGCACATCCACGTGACTGATGAGGCCTCAGATGTGGAGGGTGCCGGTGACGACGGTGACAGCGTGTCCCGCGAGCTGGACGCGGTCGCCGTCGAGCGTCACCCGTACGACCCCGCCCCGTGCCGACAGTTGCGCGCCCGTCAGGGTGTCGCGGCCCAGCCGTGCCGTCCAGTACGGCGAGAGCGCGCAGTGCGCCGAGCCGGTCACCGGATCCTCGGGCACGCCGACGTTCGGGGCGAAGAAGCGTGAGACGAAATCGGTCGCCGAGCCGGCGGCCGTCACGATGACACCGCGCGCGTCGATCGCCGCCAATGCGGGGATGTCGGGCGTCAACGACCGGACGACTTCTTCGGATTCGAGCTCGACCAGCAGGTCGAGAGCGCTCCTGCCGACGCTCACCGGGGAAGCCCCGAGTGCTTTTTCCAAGCCGTCCGGAACTGTGGCGGGTGTCACTTCCTTGGCCGGAAAATCCATAGTGATCATGTTGTCCGGCATGCGATTCACGGTGAGCGGACCGCTCGCCGTGGCGAATTTCACCGGACCCGTCGCCGCGCCCGTCGAATACAAGACGTGGGCCGTGGCCAGGGTGGCGTGGCCGCACAGCGTGACCTCGACCTTCGGCGTGAACCAGCGCAGCGAATCGTCCAGCAGGAACGCCGTCTCAGACAGGTTCATCTCGGCCGCGACGGCCTGCATCCACTCGTCCGGAACTCGATCCTCCAGCAGGCACACGGCCGCGGGATTACCCTTGAATGCGGTGCTGGTGAAGGCATCGACGATGAACAGGCGCATGGCTCGATGCTATACGGGGCCGGATATCGGGGTGAAACCAGGACGCTAGCCGTACAAAATGGAATTAGTGCTGGGCGTGTCGCATGGCGAACGCGGAATCGTCGGTTACCGTCCAATGTGTCGGGACGTGCCGATTGCGGTGAGTTCCTGAGGAAAGGACAAGCCGATGGGGGCAGTGCGTAAGGTTGCGGGATACCTTGGCCTGGGCGGGATCGATCACTACGACGAGGGTTACGACGACGACGGGCAGTACGAAGAGGAGTACATGCCCGCGACGGAGCGGGCCGCGCGTAGGTGGCGGTCCACGATCGAGTCGTCGCGCATCGTGATGGTGCAGCCGCTCAAGTACAACGACGCACCGTTGATCGGCCAGTATTTCCGCGAGGGCCAGACGGTGATCATGGATGTGACGGGCATGGCGATGCCGGAGGCGACCCGGATGGTCGACTTCGCGGCCGGCCTGGCCTATGGCTGTGAAGGGCGGATCGAGCGCATCGCCGATCGGGTTTTCCTGCTGGCGCCCGCACACGTGGAGATCGAGACGAGCTGAGCCCGGCTTCAGGGGAAGCCGGGGCGGCTCGCCTCCGCCGCCTTCTCGGGGGAGAAGGTGGCCACGCGCCTCGGGCGCCATACCGTGGGGCCGGATGCTCAGCTCATGCACCTCGCCGTCTCGGGGGGCGAGCAGGCGCTCACACGCCTCCATCCCCACTTCTGGGCACTCCTTCCGAGCGGAAGCGGGCGCTCGGCTCCGCCGGCCGGTCCGGGAGCAGGGTCCAGGAGCGACAAGGGCCCAGGCGCCTCCGGGGAGAAGAGCCTAGGAGCGAGAAGAGCCCAGGAGCGAGAAGGGCTGAGGCCCCTCCGACAAAAAGAGCCCGGGTCAGGCGGCTCGGGGGCCGCGGCGGATCAGGCGGGTGAGCTCGGCGCAGTCTTCACTGGCCTGCTTGGCACGCCCCTCCGCCTCGTGCGCGTAGGCGTGCAGTGCCCACACGGCCCCGTCGGCCAGCTCCTTGAGCTCGGCGACCTGGGAGGCCACCCAGCGGGCGTCGGCCTCGGCGGCCTTGCGCCGCCGCCAGAGCAGCCAGCCCGCCGCGCCGAGCAGGCCGGCGCCCGCCACAGCGAGCAGCGGCGGCCCGAGCACCGCGCCGGCGAAGCACGCCAGCCCGGCCAGGACCAGCAGCGCGACGTCCCACGGGCGGCGGCGCGGGGTGGTGCCGGCGCTGACGATGGCGGCCTCGGCAGCGGCCATCGAGCTCTCGTCCGGCCCTTCGGGGTGCAGCTTGATGTGGTGGCCGAGCAGCGCGACGGTGACCGTGGCGGGCGGCTCCAGGCGGGTGTCGGCCTCCAGCTCCTCGGCGACGCCGCGCAGGATCGGGCCGGCCACGTGCAGGGCGATCGCCGCCAGGTGCGGGTCGGCGCCGGGGCGCAGGTCGTCGAGCAGGTGGGAGCTGAGCGAGGCCATCGGGCCGGGCGGTCCGCCCAGGCCGATGAGGGTGCGCAGGACGGCCAGCGGCTCGTCCTCCTGCCAGGCCGCGGCGGGGCTGGCGTCGGAGTTGGTGAGCGGCGTCGACGCGCTCTGCCCGGCCTGCGGGGTGGAGGTGATCTCCGCGCAGCGGGCGCGCAGCCGGTCGAGCCGGGCGGCGGCCTGGGCGGGCCGGGCCAGCTCGGGGATCTCGGCCATCTCCGGGAAGTCGACGAGCGAGGCGGGCACCACGACCGAGGGTTCGCCGGGCACGAGGGCCTGGGTCCACTGCGACGGGTCGGCGTGTTCCTGGACGGCGAGCGCGTCGAGCTTGCGCAGCACGAAGATCTTGCCTGCCGGGCCGTAGGCGCCGCGGGCGGCGGCGAGCCAGAGCGAGCGCTGGCCGTGGCTGACGGGCTGGTCGAGTGACAGGTCGCCGAACGCGGTGCCGAGCCAGGAGGCGTGGATGCGGCTGCCGTGGCCGGCCACGGCGAGCGCCAGGCACAGGAAGAGCGCGGTCTGCTGCTGGTCGCGGCCGGCGGCCTTGCTCAGCGGCTCCAGCGGGTCGTCGCCGGCCAGGATCGCCACCAGCGCCTCGACGGCGGGCGGCAGCCAGTTGCCCGGGATGTCGGCGAAGCCGGGCGGGGCAGGGGGCGCGGAGCCGTTGGCCGCCAGGTGGGCCAGCAGCGCCTCGGCGTAGCGGCGCAGCTCCGCCGCTGTCTGGGGGCTCGCAGTCAGGTCCGTGCTCAAGGCAGAGAACTCCCCCATTTCGGCCTCAGTTCATGACCGCGTAAAGCCTAACCGTTGGAGCGTGCCTTCGAGGTGGAGGCGCGCCCCAACGGAACAGGGGTCTTTCGCGCTAACTGCCTGTTACATGCGCTCGGGGACGGGGACGCCGAGCAGGTCGAGGCCGGTTTCGAGGACGCGCAGCGTCAGCGCGCACAGCGCGAGCCGGTGCGCCCGGATCTGCGGGTCGACGCCCGGCTTGACGACCGGGCACTCCTCGTAGAAGCCGCTGAACAGCTTGGCGGCCTCGAACAGGAAGGTGGACAGCCGGTGCGGCTCGGAGTGCTCGGCCACCTGCTCGACGATCTGGCCGAAGCCGAGCAGGTGCATCACCAGCGCGCGCTCGGCCGGCTCGGCGGGCACGATGCCGGCGGTGGCCTGCGACGGCTCCAGCTCGGCCCTGCGGAAGATGGAGCGGATCCGGGCCGTGGCGTACTGCATGTACGGGCCGGTGTTGCCGTGGAACTCCAGCATCCGGTCGAAGTCGAAGACGTACTCGGTGTCGTGGCTGACCGAGAGGTCGGCGTACTTCACCGCGCCCATGCCGACGTCGTTGGCGATCTCCCGGCGGGTCGCCTCGTCGTACTCGCGGTCGGCGAGCTTCTGCTGGGCCCGGTCGACGGCCTCTTCGAGCAGGGCGATCAGCTTGACCGACTCGCCCGAGCGGGTCTTGAACCGGCGCCCGTCCTTGCCCAGCATCATGCCGATCTGCACGTGCTCGGCCGAGACGGTGTCGGGCAGCCAGCCGGCCATCCGGGCGGAGGCGAACACCATCCGGAAGTGCAGCGCCTGGTCGGCGCCGACGACGTAGAGGATCCGGTCGGCCTTGAGGTCGTGGACCCGGTAGCGGATCGCGGCCATGTCGGTGGAGGCGTAACCGTAGCCGCCGTCGCTCTTCCTGATGATGAGCGGCAGCGGCTTGTCGTCGGAGCCGGTGAAGCCCGGCGGGAACAGGCAGAGCGCGCCCTCGCTCATCACCGCCGTGCCCGCGTCCTCCAGGTCGCGGCAGGTCTTCTCCAGCATCGGGTTGTACATGCTCTCGCCGGCGATGTCGGCGTCGGTGAGCGTGACACCGAGCAGGTCGTAGATCTTGTTGAAGTAGCGGACGGTGGCGTCCATGAAGACGTGCCAGAGCCGCATCGTCTCGGGGTCGCCCGACTGCAGCGTGGTCACCCGGGCGCGGGCCCGCGACTTGAACGCCTCGTCGTTGTCGAACTTGACCCGGGCCGCCTGGTAGTACTCGGTGCCCTGGCCGGCTTCGAGCTGCTGGACCGCGGCCTCCTCGCCGATGTCGAGCAGGTGCTCGATGAGCATGCCGAACGGGGTGCCCCAGTCGCCCAGGTGGTTCTGCCTGATCACCTGGTTGCCGAGGTGCTCGTGCACGCGGGCCAGCGAGTCGCCGACGATCGTGGTGCGCAGGTGGCCGACGTGCATCTCCTTGGCCGCGTTGGGCGCGGAGTAGTCGATGACGATGGTCTGGGCCGGGGCGATCGTGCCCACGCCGGTGCGCGGGTCGGCGGCCATGCGGTTGACCTCGGACTCGATCCAGGAGCCGTCGAGGGTGATGTTGAGGAAGCCGGGGCCGCTGACCTCGACCGTGCCGGGGAAGTCGGACAGCTCGGCCCGGATCGCCTCGGCGACCTCCCGCGGGGACCGTCGCAGCCGCTTGGCCAGGCTCATCGCGACGTTCGCCTGGAAGTCGGCGAACTGGGAGGGCCGGATCAGCGGGTCTGCGTCGGCGTGCTCCGCACCGAACGCGGCGGCCAGCGCCTGCTGGACGCGCTCGGTGAGCACTAGCTGCGGGTCGGTCATGTCCTAAGGGTACCGGTGGCCTTGAGCACGGCGCTGAGCGCGGCGGCCGCCGCGACGGAGACGCCGACGGCGATCAGATCGGCCCGTACGCCGCCCGGTTCGAGCGTGAACAGCTCGCGTACGGCGGGGATGGCCAGGGCCAGTGCGAACAGCCCGGCCATGGCGGCGACCAGCACGATCCGGCCCCGGGTGAGCGGCCTGGCGACGAGCACGAGCACCCACCAGGTGGTCAGGAACAGGGCGAGCACGGCCGAGGTGCGGTCCTGCTCCAGCGAGCCGGTGGCCGCCGCCGCGTAGGCGGCCAGCACGGCGAGGGCGCAGAACACCCCGGCGGGCACGGCGAAGCGCAGCACTCTCGGCACGAACCCGGGCTTGGCCCGCTCCAGCGTGGGCGCCAGCGCCAGGAAGAGCGCCGGGATGCCGATCGTGAGCGCGTTGACCAGCGTCGAGTGGCGGGGGGTGAAGGGGAACATCATCCCGGCCACGCCGGTGGTGAGCGCCAGCACGATGGCGAAGAAGGTCTTGGTCAGGAAAAGTCCTGACACGCGTTCGATGTTGGCGAGCACCCGGCGTCCTTCGCCGACCACGTGCGGCAGCGTGGCGAACGTGTTGTCGAGCAGCACCACCTGGGCGACCGCCTTGGTGGCCGGGCTGCCCGCGCCCATCGCGATGCCGAGGTCGGCGTCCTTGAGCGCCAGCACGTCGTTGACGCCGTCGCCGGTCATGGCCACGGTGTGGCCGCGGGCCTGCAGGGCGCCGACGAACAGGCGTTTCTGTTGCGGGGTGACGCGGCCGAAGACGGTGTTGGCGTCGAGCGTCTCGGCCAGCTCGTCCGGGTCGTCGGGCAGCGTGCGGGCGTCGACCGCGCGCTCGCCGCCCGGGATGCCCAGGTCGACGGCGATCGCGGAGACCGCCGCCGGGCTGTCGCCGGAGATCACCTTGACGGTGACGCCCTGCTTGTCGAAGTAGCGCAGGGTCTCGCGCGCGTCGGGCCTGATCCGCTGCTTGAGCGTCACCAACGCGACGGGCTCGACCTCGGGTGTGCCGCTTTCCGGGAGTTTGTCCGTACGGCACAGCGCCAGCACGCGGGCACCGGTGGCGCTCAGGCCGGCGGCTCGCGTGTACCCCTCCTCGCCGTCGGAGAGCAGGACGTCGGGGGCGCCGAGGACCCAGACGCCGTGCGGTCCGAAGTCGGCGCCGCTCCACTTGCGGGCGGAGGAGAACGGGACGGCGGCGCGCGCCCGCCAGGGCGCGGCCGGGTGGCGCTCCAGGATGGCCCGGGCGGTGGCATTGGGACGGGGGTCGGCGGCGGCCAGCGCGGCGAGCGCGTCGCCGACCGGCTCGCCGTCGCGCAGCGGCAGGATCTGGTCCAGCTCCATGCCGCCGGCGGTGAGCGTGCCGGTCTTGTCCAGGCAGAGCACGTCGACCCTGGCCAGGCCCTCGATCGCGGGCAGCTCCTGGACCAGGCAGCGGCGCCGGCCGAGCCGTACGACGCCGATGGCGAAGGCGATCGAGGTCATCAGCACGAGCCCTTCGGGGATCATGGTGACGATGCCCGCGACGGCGCCGGTGATGGCGGTGCCGAAGTCGACCGAGTGACGCAGCTGGCTGTACATGAGCAGCGCGCCGATCGGGATGACCAGCCAGGTGACGTAACGGATGAACTTCTTGATGCCGTCACGCAGCTCGGAGTGCGACAGGTGGAACCTGGCCGCCTCCTCGGCCAGCCGCACGGCGTAGGCGTCGGTGCCGACGGCGGTGGCGGTGAACGCGCCGGTGCCGGCCACGGCGAAGCTGCCCGACAGCACCCGGTCGCCGGGCCGCTTGAGCACCGGGTCGGCCTCGCCGGTCAGCAGCGACTCGTCGACCTCCAGCCCGGCGGACTCGACCACCTCGCCGTCGACCAGCAGGTTGTCGCCGGGGGAGAGCAGGACGAGGTCGCCGAGCACCACCCGGTCAGGGGCGATCTCCTGCTCGCGGCCGTCGCGGCGGACCGTGACCGGGCTCTGGCTGACGACGGCCAGCCGGTCGAGGGTGCGTTTGGCGCGCAGCTCCTGCACGACGCCGACGAGCACGTTGGCCAGCATGATCAGGCCGAACACGCTGTCCTGCCACTCGCCGAAGATCAGGATCAGCAGCCATAAGACGCCGATGACCAGGTTGAAGAGCGTGCAGAAGTTCGCCCGTACGATCGCGGCGAGCGACCTGCTCGACCGTTTGGGCACGTGGTTGGGCTTCGCCGCGGCCACCTGCGCAGCCGTCAGCCCTTGCCCCGTTGTCACGACAGTTCCCCCCGCCATCCCCCTGGCCCTGCCACACCCTAGCGCGACCTGTGGGACCGGCCGGCGTTCGCGATCCGCTCGCCGATCTTGGTCACCAGGCCGCCTTCGGACAGGTCGGCGGCCAGCCGGCAGGCCGCGCTGATGCTCGCGGCCCGGGAGGAGCCGTGCGCGATGACCACGGTGCCGTTGAGGCCGAGCAGCACTGCGCCGCCGTGGGCCTCGGCGTCGAGCCGCCGGCTCAGCTCGCGCAGCCGGTTGCGCTGCATGAGCGCGCCCAGCCTGGCCACCGGGCTGTCGCCGATGGACTGCCTGAGCTCGTCGAAGGCGTAGCGGACCGCGCCTTCCATGGTCTTGAGCGCGACGTTGCCGGTGAAGCCGTCGGTGGTGATCACGTCGGCCTTGCCGGTCAGCAGGTCGTAGCCCTCGACGTTGCCGGCGAAGTGCAGGCCGGGCGCGGCCTCCAGCAGCTCGTGGGCGCGGCGGACGAGCTTGTTGCCCTTGCCCGCCTCGCTGCCGATCGTCAGCAGGCCGACCCGGGGCTGTTCGACGCCGTGGGCCAGCTCGGCGTAGGCGGCGCCCAGGTGGCCGAACTGCACCAGCGCTTCCGGTTTGACCTCGGCGTTCGCGCCGGCGTCGAGGAGCACGGTCGGGTGCGGCAGGGTGGGCAGGGCGACGGCGATGGCCGGGCGCAGCACGCCCTGCTGGGCCTTGAGCCGGAGCTTGCCGGTGGCCACGATGCCCGCGGTCGAGCCGGCCGACACGACAGCCGACACGTCGCCGCGCCGCAGCAGATGGCAGGCGACGGCGATGCTGGAGCGGGGGCGGCGCAGGCTGGCCAGCGCGCCCTCGTCCATCGCCAGCGCCTCCTCGGCGCGCACGATGGGCAGCTCGTTGGTGGCGCCGTGGTCGGCCAGCGACTCGTAGAGCACGCGCGGGGCGCCGACGAGCACGACCTGCAGCCCCCGCTCACGCACCGCGTGGACGGCGCCGGCCACGATCTCGTGCGGCGCGTGGTCGCCGCCCATGGCGTCGACCGCGATCGGCCTGCTGTCGGACAATGGTCACCTCGTACGGCATGTCTTCACAGGCCACTACCAGGTTAACCGGTCAGTAGTCGCACTATGCGTCGCCGTGCAGGTTCCAGTCCGTGACGGTGCGGGCGACGATGACCTTGCCGAACGTGACCCGCCCGGTGATCCTGATGACCGGGCCGTCGCCGCCGGAGCCGCCTGACACCTGGCGCTTGGCGAACACCGCGCCGACCTCGTCGATGACCTGGGCGTTCGGCGGCACCCTGACGATCGTCTTGGCGCAGAAGGCGCTGACGGAGACGGTGATCTCGCGGCCGGGGAGCACGGCCTGCGACAGGTCGACGATGAGGGCGCCGAAGGTGGCGGCCAGGTGGGTGTGGCGGGAGGCGATCCAGCGGCCGCGCTTGATCACCTTGCTGAACACGGCGCTGACCTGCTGGTGCTCCACGGTGGCCGGGGCGCCGCCCGAGGCGGAGGTCTGGGGGAGGTCCTTGGTGTGGGGGACGAGCTCGCCGACGGTCTTGGCGGTGTAGATGGCCTCAAGCCGGTCGGCGTGCTCGACGCTGGTGAGTCGTCCACTGGCGAACGCCTCGCCGAGCACCGTGGCCGCGCGGTCACGGTCGGCGTCGGAGGCGCGCATCGTCGGGTCGTCGGTCACGCCCGCCAGTCTAGGTCAAAACGCGATATGTCGCGAGAGGAAGTCTCCAGAGAAACTTGGAGCCCACGCGGAACCGTAGCCCCGGCATGCCGCGTCCCGATATAAGAGCGTTAGACGCGCGACGGAGGCATCAGGTTTACACGATCGAACAAAAAAGATGGGAACGGCCTAGTGATCTTGAACCAAGCAGGAACCCGACGCTTCAAGGCGTACACGTCCAAGCACCTCGACGACCTCCTGCTGCGAGCCGGGCTCGACGACGAGGAGCGGCTCAGGGTACGCGCCGTGGCCACGGTGCTCCCCTTCCGGACCAACGCCTACGTCGTGGATGAACTCATAGATTGGTCGGCAGCGCCCGACGACCCCATGTACCGCCTGGTCTTCCCGCAGGAGGACATGCTGCCCGCGGCCGACGTGGCCCGGCTGGCGGACCTGCTCAAGGCCGAGGCGCCCAACGCGGAGATCCAGGCCGAGGCCAACCGTGTGCGCGCGCAGCTCAACCCGCACCCCGCCGGGCAGAAGGAGCTCAACGTCCCCCGCATCGGGGACGAGCCGGTGCCGGGGATGCAGCACAAGTATCCGGAGACGGTGCTCTTCTTCCCCAAGCAGGGCCAGACCTGTCACGCGTACTGCACCTACTGCTTCCGGTGGGCCCAGTTCGTCGGCGACGCCGACCTGAAGTTCGCCTCGGACGACATCGACCAGATGGTCGGCTACATCCGCCGGCACCCGGAGGTCACCAGCGTCCTGATCACCGGCGGTGACGCCATGATCATGGGTGAGCCGGTGATCCGGCGTTACATCGAGCCGCTGCTGGAGCTCGACCAGCTCGAATCCGTCAGGATCGGCACCAAGGCGCTGGCGTACTGGCCGCAGCGCTTCGTCACCGACCCCGACGCCGACGCCACGCTCGGCCTGTTCGAGCAGGTGGTGGAGTCGGGCAAGAACCTCGCCTTCATGGCCCACTTCTCGCACCCGCGCGAACTGGAGTCACCGCTGGTGGAGTCGGCGGTCAAGCGCATCCTCGGCAGCGGGGCCACGATCAGGACCCAGGCGCCGCTCATCCGGTCCATCAACGACGACCCGCACATCTGGTCGTACATGTGGCGGCGGCAGCTCCGGATGGGGATGATCCCCTACTACATGTTCATCGAGCGGGACACCGGCCCGCAGGACTACTTCGCGGTGCCGCTCGCGCGGGCGTACGAGGTCTTCAGGGACGCCTATGCCGGCGTCTCCGGGCTCTGCCGGACGGTCCGGGGGCCCTCGATGTCGGCGACGCCGGGCAAGGTGTGCGTCGACGGAGTCACGGAGATCGACGGGCAGCGCGTGTTCGTCCTCCACTTCATCCAGGCCCGCGATCCCGGCCTGGTCGGGCGGCCGTTCTTCGCCCGGTACGACCCCACAGCGGTGTGGCTGACGGATCTGCGTCCGGCATTCGCCGACCGTTTTCCGTTCGAGGCCGAGCAGGCCCTGCTGACGGTCTGACCGGTTCAAGCGCGTCTACCGCAACCGGAAAATCTGCGCCCCCGGCCCCTGGCATTTCGTTTTGACGATGATGCCGGCGGGCCGTGCGGGCGCACTTCCTTGTCCCGGGAATATCCGAAATCGCCTCCTGGTATTTCCCGCTTTGTCCGGCCGCGCATTACCTTTCCGCCGCTCGGTAACTTACCCACAAAGCCCGTGTCACGCGGGCTTCCAGCAGCTGCCCCGGGCTCGTACGGGGTGATAGAACTGCGTTAGTAGCTCAGCCGGGACGTCGCGCTTCGTGTGGTGCCCATAGCGCGGACGACTCGGCATTCGGGGGTTATCGATTCGCATTATTCGCTGCATTCGAGAGCGATCGATCAACGAGCCGGGAAGGCAATCATGAAACGCGCAATCAAGACGGCCGTGGCTGTCACATCATTCGGGCTTGCGGCGGCGCTGGCCCCGCCGGTGCACGCCGACGTCCAGGAGCTCGGCCACCGGGCCGCCCCCCAGGCCGACGAGCCGGGCGGCAAGGGCGGCGGGCCGCTGGGCGGTCTGCTCAGCCCGGTCACCGGCCTGCTGGGCGGCCTGCTCGGCGGCGGCGGCGGCCTGCTGGGCGGCGGCAAGAAGTCCGCGCCCGCCGAGAAGTACGAAGGCCAGGCCGAGCCCCGGGGCCCGATCGGCCCCAACTCCTACGAGGACGCCACCCGCTGGTCGGAGCCGCGGCCCGAGCTGGCCCCGAGGGTCGCCGGCCTGCCGCTGCTCGGCGGCCTCGGCAAGGGCCTGCCGCTGGCGGGCGGCCTCCCGCTGGGCGGCGTCGTGCCCGGCGCCTCCCGCCTGGCCGTGCCGCAGAACGCGCAGGTCAAGCCCAACGTCGACGGCACGCTGCACGGCGCGTTCGCGTCGGTGGCCGACCTGGTCGAGGGCTCCCTGAGCGGGGCCATGGCCAAGCTGTCGACCACCCGCCTGCTGCCCGGCGGCACCACCAGCGTCGTCGACGCGAGCAACACCACCACGGACACGCTCAACGGCACCACGAAGGGGCTGGAGAACCTGTCGCTGGAGAGCACCATGGCCGGCCTGGGCGCGGCCGCCAAGCACGCGCTGCCCCACGCCTCGCGCGGCGAGCTGTCGCCGCTCATCGGCCACCTGACCCCCGCCGAGGCCGCGCCGCTCATCGAGTCGCTGCCCGGCACCACCCAGATCGCGGCGGTCGACGAGGTGTCGCCGCTTGTCGAGGACGTCTCCAACGTCCTGTCGACCAACGGCACCAAGGCCACCGGGTCCTACAACGAGACCATCACCTCCCTGGGCTGGTCCACCGCCGCCCTCACCCGCCACGCGGCCGACGCCTGGCCCACGAACTGACACCCCGCGCGGTCGCGGCGGGAGTCTTCCTTGAGGTGCCGACCCCGCGTCTGCGGCCCGCCTGAGACCTTCTCGAACGCCCCTTGAGATGCCGGGGCCCGTTCGGAGGCTCATCCCCGCCGGGGTGTCACCCCGGCCCCGGCTCGCCGGAGCCGCCGCCACTGCAGGGCGGCGGCGCCCGCGGAGCCGCTCGTCAAAGGCCGCCGGCCCCTTCACCGGGCCGGCGGCCTTTTCGTGTGCGCGTGTGTGTGGTCAGGGCAGGCGCACGCCGGTGCGGCGGGCGATCTGCGCCTGCAGCCGGGCCATCTGCCAGTGCAACTCGAGCAGCTGCTCGACCAGCTGCGTCTTGGGTATCTCGGACACATCCTCGGTGGCCAGGTGGTCGATCGCGGCCGAGAGCTCACCCATCGCGCCCCCCACTCCATCACCGTCAACAGCTCGAACCGACGTTCGAATCCTATCGGACCGGCCGTCTCGCTGTCAGTCTCTTGCCTCACGTGTCACGGCGCTTTTCGCACGCATGAGCGATCGCAGGCATGCCGACGGCGCCCTCCGGAGGGAGGGCGCACGGACGGGAGGGCGGGCGTCAGCCCTTGGTGTAGGCGGCGAGGACCTCTTTGGGGTCGCCGTCCATCTTGATCTTGCCCTTGTGCAGCCAGATGACGCGGTTGCAGGTCTGCTCGATGACCCGCAGGTCGTGGGCGACGAGGAAGACGGTGCCGGCGGACTCGCGGATCTGCCGGATGCGCTGCTCGCTCTTCTTGCGGAACTCGCGGTCGCCCGTCGCCAGGGCCTCGTCGATGAGGAGCACGTCGTGCGTCTTGGCCGAGGAGATGGCGAAGCGCAGGCGGGCGCCCATGCCGGAGGAGTAGGTGGACATCGGGAGCTGGACGAACTCATCGATGCCGGAGAAGTCGACGATCTCCTGGTACTTCTCGCGCACCTCGGCCGGCGACATGCCCATGGCGTAGCAGCCGAGCACGATGTTGCGCTCACCGGTCAGCTCGCGCATGAGGGCCGCGTTGACGCCCAGCAGCGACGGCTGGCCGTCGGTGTAGACGGCCCCGGAGTGCGGGGGCAGCAGGCCGGCGATGGCGCGCAGCAGCGTGGACTTGCCGGAGCCGTTGCGGCCCACGATCCCGATGGCGTCGCCGTGGTAGGCCACGAAGGTGACGCCTTTGACGGCGTGCACCTCCTTCATCTGCGGCCGGCCCTGGCGCTTGAGGATGCGCGTGAGGGCGTTGACCGCGTTGCCCTTCTCGTTGTCCGACGCCGCGCCGTAGACCCGGTAGATGATGTGCAGGTCGTCGACGATGACCGTCGGCGTCCCGGTGGGTGCGTCCAAGGGGCCCTTGGTCGCGGGCTCCGGGTTGGGGTGCACCCTCACGTCCTTGCCGGGGACGGCGGGCTCCTCGCCCTTCACCTTTGACAGCTCCTTGGTCAGCTCAGCCACGCCCGTACCTCTCCTCGGCTCGCCAGAAGTACCAGAAGCCGAATCCGAGTGCGAACACTGCCCAGAATACGCAAGACGCCCAGACCATCGTCGGGGGGTGGTGCCCGTAGTCGGGGTTGTAGGTCGTGATCATGATCTCGCGCATCCACTCGATGAAGGAAGCGGCCGGGTTGAGGTACATCGCGGTGGCGACCCACTCGGGCAGCTTGGCGACGTTGACGACCTTGTCGTGGATGGCGAAGAAGACGCCGGAGGCGTAGAGCCAGGTGCGGGTGATGAAGGGCAGCAACTGGTTGAGGTCGCGCATGGAGGCGCCGAGCCGGGCGATGATCAGCGCCGCGCCGATGTTGAACATCGTCTGCAGCAGCAGCACCACGGGGATCATCAGCCAGGCCCAGGTCGGGAACTCGCCGGTGGCCACC
Source organism: Nonomuraea sp. NPDC049725 (assembly GCF_040674795.1). Lineage (NCBI taxonomy): Bacteria > Bacillati > Actinomycetota > Actinomycetes > Streptosporangiales > Streptosporangiaceae > Nonomuraea > Nonomuraea sp. NPDC049725. Next base: position 16,697 of record NZ_JBFANJ010000018.1, read on the forward strand.
ACGATGACGGCCAGCACGCCCATGGAGATCGCGAGCTGTTGCAGCTCCTGGATCGTGTAGGCGAGCGGCAGCGTGGCCCTGGGGAAGTGCAGGGCGCGGATCATCGACAGGTTGCCGGAGATCGACTTGGCGCCCGCGGTCACCGTGCGCTGGGTGAAGGTGAAGACGAACATCCCGGTGATGAGGAACGCCGGGTAGTTCTCGATGTTGCCCTTGCCGCCCAGGATGAGGCCGAACATCACGTAGTAGATGCCGGCGTTGAGCAGCGGGGTCAGCACCTGCCACAGCTGGCCCAGCGCCGAGTTGGAGTACTTCGAGACGTTACGCGAGGTCGCGTAGGTCATGACGAAGTGACGCCGCTCCCACAGCTGGCGCATGTATACGGGGAACCTCGGCCGCGCGATGGCACGGCGAAGACCGTATCTCTCGGCGAGCTTGGCCAGCGGCTCCTGCCCGCTTCGGCCGCCCGCCTGGGCGTCCGCGACAGCGGATTCCGGCTGGCTCATGGCAAGGACTCTATTGGATCCGGGTCGTTGGGGTGGCTGCCACGGGGACTGTGGCCGACTGTTGGACGGTCGTCCCGGGTGCCCGGTTCCAAGGCACCGTCAAGACTCGCTCAACCGTAGCTCAGCTAGAACGACTCTGCCCGGAACGGCGCGAGCACTGTTTGGTAGGAGGTATTTTTCATCAACTGTTCACGTCCACTCCTGTGCTCACATGACCGTTTCATGACCTTTGTCGCGGCGTGCGTTGTATGGGTGTGACGTGGGATAGGCGCACGTGTGACCGAACTGCAACGCGCCAGAGACTCCCTGGTGGCAAGTAGTAAGGGATAGTCGCGATCGACTGGCAGGGCGTCGGCTGGTTTGACCAGGTCAGCCAAACCCGGGGGATTACAAGGAACCCCCCGTCAGGCTGCTCACGATCATCGCAGCTCAGCGCTTACGCCCACTTGTAGAGGGAGGAAGTTTTTCACCATGCGTGTTACTCGAGGCGCACGAATCGTCGCCGGTACCGCGCTGCTCGCTCTCGCGGTCGCCGCGTGTGGCGGCGGCGCCACTCCGTCCGGCGGAGACCCCAATGCGGGCGGCGGGGAGACGCCGGTCCGCATGGAGCTGGGCGAGCCGCAGAACCTGCTGGTCCCCTCCAACACCACGGAGTCCGAGGGCGCCGAGCTCCTCGCGGCCGTCTTCGAGCCCCTGGTGAACTACGACGAGAACAAGCAGGCCGTCGAGGCCGCTGCCGAGTCGATCACCACCGAGGACAACACCACCTGGACGATCAAGCTCAAGCCGGGCTACACCTGGCACAACGGTGAGCCGCTCGTCGCGCAGAACTACGTCGACGCGTGGAACTACGCCGCCAACCAGGACAACGCCCAGGGCGCCGGCTACTTCTTCGGCCGTATCGACGGCTACAGCGACCTCGCCCCCGGTGAGGGCAAGGAAGTCACGACCAAGGAGATGAAGGGTCTCAAGGTCGTCGACGACACCACCTTCACGGTGACGCTGGCAGCGCCGTTCTCGCAGTTCAAGGTGATGCTCGGCTACACCGCGTTCTACCCCCTGCCCAAGGCGGCCTTCGGCCCCGACGGCAAGGTCACCGACGCCTTCGGCGAGCAGCCGATCGGTCAGGGCCTGTTCAAGCTGGACAAGCCCTACAAGAAGGGCACCGACCAGACGGTCGACCTGACGGTGTACGACAAGTACCCCGGCACCAAGCCGACCGGCTGGACCAAGCTGCAGTTCAAGCTCTACAACAGCTCCGAGACGGCCTACAACGACCTCCAGGCCGACAACGTGGACATCCACGACTCGCTGCCCGCGTCGGCGATCGCCAGCGCCAAGACCGCGCTCGGCGACCGCTACCAGGACCAGCCCGACGCCGGCATCGGCTACGTCGGCTTCCCCCTGAAGTACAACGACGAGTACAAGGACATCAAGGTCCGCGAGGCCATCTCCATGGCCATCGACCGGAAGACCATCGCCGAGACGGTCTTCTCCGGCACCCGCGCCCCGGCCGACGACTTCATCAACCCGGCCATCGCGGGCTACCGCCAGGGCGCCTGCGCGGCCTGCACGTACGACCCGGGCAAGGCCAAGGAGCAGTACGCCGCGGCCAACGGCCCGAAGAAGCTGGAGCTCGGCTACAACTCCGACGGTGGCCACAAGGAGTGGATCGAGGCCGTCGCCAACAACCTCCGCGCCAACCTCGGCGTCGAGGTGACGGTCAAGCCGTTCGAGAAGTTCGCGGCGATCCTGGACGACCTGGACGCCAAGAAGTACAAGGGCATGTTCCGGATGGGCTGGGCGATCGACTACCCGTCCGCCGAGAACTACCTGACGCCGATCTTCTCCACCGGCGCCATGACCACCGGCTCCAACTACTCCGGCTACTCCAGCAAGGAGTTCGACGAGCTGGTGGCCAAGGGTGACCAGGCGCCGACGGCCGAAGAGGGCCTGAAGCTCTACCAGCAGGCGGATGACGTCCTGATCAAGGATCTCCCCTACATTCCGGTGTACTTCTACCGGAACAATTCCGGGTACTCAACCAAGGTCAAGAACGTCAAGATCAACCTTCTTAACCAGGTCGAGTGGGCCGACGTCCAGAAGGCCTGACGTTGATCCAGGGGTGGGCGGCGCGCTCGTCCACCCCTTGAGAGCCCGCCTCGAAGGCAGTCGCTTGGGCCGTTTTACCCCAGGTTCCCAGGGACTGCCTTCAGGCATGTACGGGAGGCTTGTATGGGCCGTTATGTCATCAGGCGCCTGATCCAGGCGATACCAGTCCTGCTGGGCGCCACCCTGTTCATCTTCGCCATCGTCTTCGCACTTCCCGGTGACCCCGTGGAAGCGCTGGCCGGCGAGAAGCGCCAGGACCCGGCCATCTTGGCCGTCATCCGGGAGCAGTACCACCTGAACGATCCGCTTCTGGTGCAGTACTGGCACTACATCACCGGGATCATCTTCGAAGGCGACTTCGGCAAGACCTTCGCCGGGGTCCCCGTGACCGAGCTGCTGGCCGGCAAGCTCCAGGTCACGCTGAACCTCGCGCTGGTAGCGCTCACCCTCGAGGCCATCATCGGCGTCGTGCTCGGTCTTTGGGCGGCGCTGCGTCGCGGGCGGGCCACCGACACCGCGATCCTCGCCTCGACCCTGCTGCTCATCTCCGTGCCGACCCTGGTCACCGGATTCGTGCTGCAGCTCTGGCTGGGCGTCTGGCTCAAGCAGGCCGTGGGCACCGAGATCTTCCCGATCGCGGGCGCCACCCAGGGTCTGAAGTCGTACCTGCTGCCCGGGTTCGTCCTGGCCGGCACGTCGATCGCCTATCTGACCCGGCTCACCAGGACGAGCCTCGTCGAGACGCTGAGATCCGACTACATCCGCACGGCCACCGCCAAGGGCATGTCCAGGCGCCGGGTCGTCGGCAGGCACGGGTTGCGCAACGCGCTCATCCCGATGGTCACCTATCTGGGCGCCGACCTCGGCGCGCTGATGGGCGGCGCGGTCATCACCGAGACGATCTTCAACCTGCCGGGCATCGGCAAGCAGCTCTACGATGGCGTCTACCTGCGAGAGCAGCCGATCGTCGTAGGTATCGTGACAATCCTGGTGTTGGTGTACATCGTGGCGAACCTCATCGTCGACATGCTGTACGCCGTGCTCGACCCGAGGATCCGCTATGAGTGACACACCAAGCCCGGACACCCAGACGCTGACGGCGGACCAGGCCAAGCCGGCGCCGCCGCCCCCGGTCAAGCACCGCAAGAAGGAAGCCCGGTCGGCCAGCCTGTGGAGCGACGCCTGGCACGACCTGCGCCGCAGGCCGATGTTCATCTTCTCGCTGGTCCTCATCGCGATCCTGCTGGTCATGTCGTTCTGGCCGTCGCTGTTCACCTCGATCGACCCGTTCGACGCCCGCACCTGCGAGCTGTCGACGGCCCGTCAGGGACCGAGCCCCGGCCACCTGTTCGGCCGCGACAACCTCGGCTGCGACGTGTTCGCCAGGACCATCTACGGCGCCAAGAACTCGATCATCATCGGTGTCGCCACCATGGCCATCACCGCGATCGTGGGCGGGCTGCTCGGCCTCATCGCCGGCACCCGGGGCGGCATCACCGACACGATCACCTCCCGCATCACCGAGGTCTTCTTCGCGATCCCGTCCATCCTGGGCGCGCTGCTCATCACGGCGACCTTCCGGGACGCCGAGCTGGGCATCTGGATCGTGGTCTTCGCCCTGTCGATCATCGCCTGGCCGATGACGTTCCGCATCATGCGGGCCGCCGTCATCACCGCCAGGAGCCAGGACTTCGTCATGGCGGCGCGGGCGCTGGGCGCGAGCCAGAGCCGGATCATGTTCAAGCACCTGCTGCCGAACGCGGTCGCCCCGGTGATCGTCGTGGCCACCATCAACCTCGGCGGGTTCATCGCGGCCGAGGCCGCGCTGTCCTTCCTCGGGGTCGGCGTGCAGTCGCCCGACATCTCGTGGGGCCTGATGATCGCCGACGCGCGCAGCCGGTTCCTGGAGGCGCCGCTGCCGCTGGTGTTCCCCGCGGTGTTCCTGAGCATCACCGTGCTCGCGTTCATCATGCTGGGCGACGCCGTGCGCGACGCGCTCGACCCGAAGCTCAGGTAGGAGGGGGGATAAGTGAGAAAGACATCGCTGGACACGTTGCTCGCCGAGGGAGGGCGCAGCAACGAGCCGCTGCTCGCGGTCGACAACCTGCACGTGGAGTTCGCCACGCGCGCGGGCCTCGTGCGGGCCGTCAACGGGGTGAGCTACTCGCTCAACCCCGGTGAGACGGTCGCCGTGCTGGGCGAGTCGGGTTCGGGCAAGTCCGTGACCGCCCAGGCGATCATGGGCATCCTCGACATGCCGCCGGCCCGGATCCCCAAGGGGGAGATCCGTTTCCACGGCACCGACCTGCTGAGGCTGTCGGAGGAGGCGCGCACCCAGGTGCGCGGCCAGCGCATCGCGATGATCTTCCAGGACGCGCTCTCCGCGCTCAACCCGGTGTTCACCGTGGGCTGGCAGATCAGCGAGATGTTCCGGGTGCACCGCGGCATGTCCAAGCGCGACGGCATGAAGAAGGCCGTCGAGCTCATGGACAAGGTCCGCATCCCCGCCGCCAAGCAGCGCGTCAACGACTACCCGCACCAGTTCTCCGGGGGCATGCGGCAGCGCATCATGATCGCCATGTCGATCGCGCTGGACCCCGAGGTGCTGATCGCCGACGAGCCGACGACCGCGCTCGACGTGACGGTCCAGGCCCAGATCATGGAGCTGCTCGCCGAGCTGCAGCGCGAGAGCAACATGGGCATGATCCTGATCACGCACGACCTCGGCGTCGTCGCCGACGTCGCCGACAAGATCGCGGTCATGTACGGCGGGCGCATCGTCGAGAACGCCACCGTGCACGAGATCTACAAGTCCCCGGCTCACCCCTACACCAAGGGGCTGCTGGAGTCGATCCCCCGGGTCGACCTCAAGGGCCAGGAGCTCTACGCGATCAAGGGCCTGCCGCCCAACCTGCTCGACATGCCGACCGGCTGCGCCTTCCACCCGCGGTGCCCGTACCGCCAGGACAACTGCGTGACCGACGTCCCCCCGCTGCACGAGATCAGCGGTACGCGCAACAGCGCCTGCCACTACTGGAGGGAGGTCCTCGATGGCGACCAAAGGTGAGCGCATCCTCGAGGTCCGCGATCTGGTGAAGCATTTTCCCCTGACCCAGGGGATCATGTTCAAGAAGCAGATCGGCGCGATCAAGGCCGTCGACGGGGTCTCGTTCGATCTCGACAGGGGCGAGACGCTGGGCATCGTGGGCGAGTCCGGGTGCGGCAAGTCCACGCTGGCCAAGGTGCTGATGGCGCTGGAGCGGCCGACGTCCGGCTCGGTGAAGATCAACGGCCGGGACATCGCCAAGGCCAGGGGCGCCGAGCTCAAGCGGATGCGGCGCAACATCCAGATGGTGATGCAGGACCCGTACACCTCGCTGAACCCCCGGATGACGGTCGGCGACATCATCGGCGAGCCGTACGACATCCACACCGAGGTCGCGCCCAAGGGTGACCGGGCCCGCAGGGTGCAGGAGCTGCTGGAGGTCGTGGGCCTCAACCCCGACCACATCAACCGCTACCCGCACCAGTTCTCGGGCGGTCAGCGGCAGCGCATCGGCATCGCCCGCGGGCTGGCGCTCCAGCCCGAGATCATCGTCTGTGACGAGCCGGTCTCGGCGCTGGACGTGTCGATCCAGGCGCAGGTGATCAACCTGCTGGAGCGGCTGCAGAACGAGTTCAACCTGGCCTACATCTTCATCGCGCACGACCTGTCGGTGGTGCGCCACATCTCCGACCGGGTCGCGGTGATGTACCTGGGCAAGGTCGTGGAGATCGGCAAGGACGTCGACATCTACGACAAGCCCGCGCATCCCTACGCGCAGGCGCTGCTGTCGGCCGTGCCGGTGCCCGACCCCGAGGGGCGGGAGCAGCGCGAGCGGATCATCCTCCAGGGTGACCCGCCGTCGCCGGCCAACCCGCCGTCCGGCTGCCGGTTCCGCACCCGGTGCTGGAAGGCGCAGGAGATCTGCGCGACCGAGGAGCCGCTGCTGCAGATCCGGCCGGGGACCACGCACGAGAGCGCGTGCCACTTCGCTGAGACGCACGACGTGGTGCACGTGAACTAGGGCGCACTCCGCCTTCCGAGGCCCTCCGCGGACCGGTCCGCGGGGGGCCTCGCGCGTCTGCGGTGGCGCACGACGACGCGGGTGGCCAGGACGCAGGCGAGCACGAGCAGGCCCGCCACCACCGGCGTGCGCGACCAGGGCCGCTCGGGCGGCGGCAGGCCCGCGCCGAAGTGGGCGCCGGGGATCGGCGGCGGCGGGGCCGGGCCGGCCAGCCGGGCCGCCTGGCGCAGGGCCAGGGCCGCGTTGACCACGCCGTGGCCGTAGGAGCGGTCGTAGCCGCCGTCGGGCCGCCTGCGGGTGCCCGCCTCGATCGCCCGGCGCACCTGGAAGGGTGACAGCTCCGGGTGGGCCGCCCTGATCAGCGCCGCGATGCCCGCCACCAGGGCCGCCGCCGAGCTGGTGCCGTCGCCCACCACGTACGAGCCGGACGGGCCGGCGGTGACGATGCCGGTGCCGGGGGCGACGACCGACAGGTAGTCGCGGCGGTTGGAGAAGGGCGCGGGGCGGAGCCTGCGGTCGACCGCGCCGACGGCGATCACGCCGGGGTAGGCGGCGGGGAAGTTCTTCCTGTTGGCGCTCTCGCCGTCGTTGCCGGCCGAGGCGACCAGCACCGCCCCCTTGGAGACGGCGTACTGCACGGCCTCCTCCTCGGCGGCCGAGCCCTCCCAGGCGCCGCTGCCGCCGCCCAGCGACATGCTGATGACGTCGGCGCCCTGGTCGACGGCGTAGCGGATGCCCCGGGCGAGCGCGTCCCTGCCGCCGCCGCGCTGCTTCTCGCGCATCGGGTCGGAGCTCTCCAGCGTGACGCGGACCGACAGCACCCGGGCCGCCGGGGCCACGCCGAGCACGCCCTGGCTGCGGCCGTCGCCGTGGCCGCGCCCGGCGATCAGGCTGGCCATCGCCGTGCCGTGGTGCCCCCACAGGCCCGCCCGCCTGCCGACGCCGGTCAGGTCGGGGCCCTGCCGCACCGCCCCCGCCAGGTCGGGGTGGGCGCGTACACCGGTGTCGAGGACGGCGACGAGCACGCCCTCGCCCCTGCTGGAGCGCCACGCCTCCGGCAGCCGCAGCGCGTCGAGCTGCCACTGCCGGGCCCGCGCCGCGACGGCCAGCTCGTCGGCGGGGCTGAGCGCCGCGCCGCCCGCGGGTAACGCGGCCACCCCGACCAGGAGCAGCAGCGGCATGAGCGGCAGCAGCAGGGATCGGATCACCGGGTGAGGCTCCGGTGCAGCGTGGTGGCGAGCTGGAGGGCGATGCCGCGTAAGCGGGCGGTGGCCGGGTCGCCGGGGCGGTAGGGCCTGCCGTCGGCGTGCCCGGCGGCCGTGGCCACCAGGTAGCGCTCATGGGTGGAGATCAGTGCGCCGGTGAAGTACTGGCGTTCGCCGAACCGTTCGGCGGGACCGCCGGGGAAGGCGACGGGCCGGACGGTGGGCGGCCGCTGGCCCATGACGGTGGAGGCGGCGGCCGCGATCGGGGCGCGCTGCCGCGCGAGCACCGCGATGCCGACGGTGGCGACGAACGTGGACGTGCTGTCGGCGTAGGTGGCGCGCAGCGCCGTGACGCAGGCGGGCAGGGCGAGGACGGCGCCCGGCTGGAAGGCGGCCGGGCAGGGCGCCTCGGGCGCGACGCCGGTCAGGACGTAGGTGACCCGGGCGCCCGAGGGGCTGGTGCCGGCCACGGCCGGGGGGAAGACGCGCGTCACCGGCCAGGAGCGCCAGCGATCGGGAACGGGCGGTCCGGCAGTGGGCCAGGCCGCGGTCAGCAGGGCGAGCAGGGCAACGGACAGGTAGTACACGTCGACCTCGGAGGGAGGAGGCGCCGAACTGCCCTGCATTCTGACACGCGGCCGACGATTCGATGTGATGCTTCGGTAAACGGTCCGATACGCGGAGTAATTCCGTTCTGCGGCTTTCGTACTAGCTGACGGGGGCGAGCCGGACATGCGCTCCCGGAGGCAGTCCCAGCCGCTGGGCCGCGTCGCCCGAGTTCACCGCGAACGCGACCAGCCCCGCCGAGTCCGCGAACGCCACCAGCTCCCCGGGCGGCACCGCCGCGTACGTCTCCCGGTACGGCATCGACAGCCGGCGCCGCCCCAGCCACACCCCCACCGTGCCGCCGACCCGCAGCCCCAGCGCCTCCAGGTCGCCCGCCGGGATCGAGAGCTGCGCGTTGCCGTAGCGGTCGACCGAGACCACCTCGCCCTCCACCGCGCCGCCGCGCACCACCGAGGTCGGCTCCGGCAGCGAGATCAGCCGGTCGAGCGGCACCTCCGGCCCCAGGTCGGCCGGCCGCAGCCCGCCGCACAGCCGCGCCGCCACCGGCGCGAACACGTCACGCCCGTGGAAGGTGGGCGACACCGGGTGCAGGAAGTGCTCGTCGTTGCTGATCTCGTACGCCGCCGACGCGCCGCCGTTCGCGGCCACCGCCCACGACAGCAGCCCGTTGTCCGGCCCGATGAACACCCGGCCGCCCGCCTCGATCGCCACCGGCCGCCGCACCCCGCCGCCGCCCGGATCCACCGCGCCGATGTGCACACCCTGGGGCAGGTACGGGATCGTCTGGGCGAGAATCGCCGCGCCACGCCGTACATCGCCGGAAGGGACCAGGTGACACACGTCGATCACCCGGACCTCCGGGGCGATGCCCGCGATCACGCCATGACACGCCGCGACATAGCCGTCTTCGAGGCCGTAGTCGGTGAGAAGTGTGATGACTGAGGTCACACTTGGTGACTGTACGTCTCCCAATCCGCCGTGAACAGCCGCACTCGGCACATTACGATGGCCACGGGCCGCGTGCGCGCGACGTGATCGTCACGCGCTCATCCCGAGGAGGAGACCATGGACACTGCACCGGTCAGCGGTGACAGTGCTGCCCAGGAACCCGTTCGACAGCCCCTCACCGACCGCGAACTCGAGCTCCTCGCCTTCGAACGCCACTGGTGGCGCTACGCGGGCGCCAAGGAGCAGGCCATCAAGGAGACCTTCGGGTTTTCCGCCACCCGCTACTACCAGTTGCTCGGCGAGCTCATCGACCGGCCGGAGGCGCTGGCGCAGGACCCGATGCTGGTCAAGCGCCTGCGCAGGCTGCGTGCCACGCGACAGCGCGAGCGCGCGGCCAGACGGCTTGGCATGCGCCCCTGACCTGTTGGGTACGGCAGGCGCGTGGAGAACATCCCTGGAATGGAAGCGATACTGAAGGATCCGGCGGGCGCCGTGATCGGGCTCGACTTCGACGGCACCCTCTCGCCGATCGTGCCCGACCCCGCGGCCGCCCGGATCCACCCCGAGGCCGCCGCCGTTCTCGCCGAGCTGGGCCGCCACGTCAAGGCGATCACCATCGTGACCGGCCGGCCGGTGGCCACCGCCCTGCGGCTCGGCCCCGGGCTGGCCGACGTGCCCGGCCTGGTGGTGCTCGGCCACTACGGGTTCGAGCGCTGGGAGCAGGGCGAGATCACCGGGCCGCCGCCCCCGCCCGGGGTGCCGAGGGCCGAGGCCGAGCTGCCGTTCGTGCTCGACGCGCTCGGCCTGACGGCGGGCGTGGCCGTCGAGGACAAGGGCCGCGCCGTCGCCGTGCACACCCGCCGCGCCCCCGACCCCGAAGGGACGCTGGCCAAGCTGCGCGAGCCGATGGCCAAGCTGGCCGAGAAGCACGGGCTGGTCGTCGAGCCGGGCAGGCTGGTGCTGGAGCTGCGCCCGCCCGGCATGGACAAGGGCCAGGCGCTCAGCCTGTTCCTGGCCGAGCGGGAGGCGCGGTCGGTGCTGTTCGCGGGCGACGACCTCGGCGACCTGGCCGCGTTCGAGGCGGTCAGGGGAGCCGGCGTGCCCGGCGTGACCGTCTGCAGCGGCTCTGCCGAGGTGACGGCGCTGGCCGAACGGGCCGACATCGTCGTGGACGGGCCTGACGGCGTGGTCGCCCTGCTCAAGGAGTTGACGTCGGCTTTCAGCCGTTCATGAGCGGCTTGCAAGCCGGCTCGGCTACCGTCGGGATCATGCTCAAGCGCTCACTGGCCGTAACCGCCGTCGCCGCCTCCGCCCTCCTCCTGGTCCCCGCCGCCGCCGCGAACGCGGCGCCCGCCCAGCAGCTGAAGCTGCGCGGCGGCCTGACCCTCTACGTGCCGATCAAGTGGAAGGTGTACGGCGGCGGCACCGACTACGTGCACGTCGTGACCGGGAAGTGCGCCCACCCCGGCGGCGGCTTCTTCACCCCCGACTGCAAGGGCTTCTGGATCTTCGGTCCGAAGGCCATCAAGAGCGGCGCCGAGGGCTTCGGGCCCTACAACGCCCAGCGGGGCGGCTACTACCCGGCCTCCGACGTGCAGCGCTGCCCGGCCGACGGGCGGCTGCTGCGCGGCGAGCGCATCGGCAGGCACGTCAAGGGCCTGCGCCAGGTCGGGCCCGGCCACAAGGCCCACTACCACGAGTTCACCACCCGCTGCCGGACCCACTCGGGCAAGAGCACCAGGACCAGGTTCACCACCCGCGAGTGGTATCTGCCGGCCACGAAGGTGCTGGTCGTCGACGAGTGGAAGACGCCGGGCCTGACCGACACGCTGCGCAACGCCGACTGGCGGTGACCCGTCAGCCTAGCGCGTCGAGCTGGGCGGCCAGCCAGCGCTGCGGCGGCAGGGCCGTGGCCGCCGCCTCCAGCCGGGCCCGGCGGCGCGTCCGCTCCTCCTCGGGCATCACCAGCGCCCGGTGCAGCGCGCCGGCCGTGCCGCTGACGTCGTAGGGGTTGACCAGCAGCGCGTCGGCGCCCAGCTCGGCCGCCGCGCCCGCCTCCCGCGACAGCACCAGCGCGCAGCGCGGCGACAGCACCGGGCCCTCCTTGGCCACCAGGTTCATGCCGTCGCGGATCGGGTTGACCAGCAGCACGTCGGCCATCCTGTAGGCGGCCAGGGAGCGCGGGTAGTCGTCGTTGACGTTGAGGATCAGCGGGTCCCAGTCCTCGGTGGCGTAGGCGTCCTCGATCTCCTGCGCGCAGCGCTGCACCGAGGCGGTGTACTCGCGGTATTCGGGCAGGTCGTGGCGGCTCGGGTAGGCGAACGCCAGGTGCACCACCCGGCCGTGCCACTCCGGATGCGCGTCCAGGAACTCGCGGTAGGCGAGCAGGCCGCGCACGATGTTCTTCGACAGCTCCGTGCGGTCGATGCGGACGATCAGCTTGCGGTCGCCGACCTGCTCGCGCAGCGCGGCCATGTGCGACTCGACGTCGGGCTCCCCGGCCCGCGCCCACAGCGCCTTGCCGTCGACGCCCAGCCCGTGGACGCCGATCCGGGTGACGCGCCCCTCGTGCGTGACCGTACGGGCCGCGCCGTCGACCTCGGCGCCGAGCAGGGCCGCGCAGCAGTCCATGAACGCCTCCGCCCACCGCCCGGTGAGGAACCCGGCGTGATCGGCGCCCAGGATGCCCTCCAGGACCTCGCGGGCCACCTCGTCGGGCAGCAGCGAGAAGTATTCGGGCGGCGCCCACGGCGTGTGGCTGAAGTGGGCGATGCGCAGGTCGGGCCGCTCGGCCCGGAGCATCGCCGGGGTCAGCGTCAGGTGGTAGTCCTGCACCATCACCCGCGCCCCGTGGCCCGCCTCCTCGGCCAGCGCCAGCGCGAACGCGCCGTTGTAGTCGCGGTAGGACTCCCAGTCGCGCTGGAACCTGGTGCCGAACACCGGCGCGTTGGGGATGTCGTAGAGCAGATGGTTGACGAACCAGAGCGTCGAGTTGGCGATCGAGTTGTAGGCGCGGTGGAAGGTGGCCGGCGCGATGTCGAGCATCCGCAGCGCCCCGGTGTCGTAGCCCGCCTGGTCGAGCCGGCCGCCGGGGGCCTGCCGCACCGCGCTGCGGTCGCCGTCGGACAGCGCCGCGCATACCCACAGCACGCCCGCGTCCCGGGCGACTCCGGACAAGCCGGACACCAGGCCGCCGCCGCCGCGTCTCATCGTCAGCTCGCCGTCGTCGGAGACGGTGAACGAGACCGGGCCTCTGTTGGAGGCGAGCAGGACGCTGTTCATCGACGCTCCCAGGAGTTACGACGAGGAGATGTCACGGAGGTGTCTCCCGACCTTAGGATCCCAGCTATGGCGCTAGATGAGGCAACCGAAGAACTCGCCCGCTCGGCCGCCGTAGGAGATCATCGCGCACTCGGCGAGCTCCTGCGCCGGATCGAGCCGGACGTGCTGCGGCACTGCGCCCGCATCCTGCCCTACCACCAGGACGCGGAGGAGGCGGCCCAGGACACCCTGCTGGCCGTCGCCCGCAACATCGGGCGGTTCGAGGGGCGCGCCAGGTTCAGCACGTGGCTGCACATCGTGACCGCCAACTGCGCGCGGACCACCTACCGGTCGCTGAAGCGCAGGGCGGCGGAGCAGAGCTCCGACGAGCTGCCCATGCAGAAGCCCGACGTGCGGCGGGTCAGCGTGATCGCCGGGTCGCGGCTCGACCTGCTCGACGCGATGGAGGCGCTGGAGGCCGACAAGCCCGACCTCGCGCAGGCCCTGGTGCTGCGCGACATCGTCCAGCTCGACTACAGCGAGGTGGCCGAGCAGCTCAACATCCCGCTCGGCACGGCCAAGTCGCGCATCCACCAGGCCCGCAAATACGTGCAGGCGGCGCTCGGCGAGGACTATCGGTGAGACCGGTTGTCTCGCGGAGTGAGACGACTGGTCAGTTCACGGCTCGGATTGGGTAGAGTCCGAGTCAGCAACTCCAACTGAATATTGCTCATCCAGAGGGGTGGAGGGACCGGCCCTGCGAAGCCCCGGCAACCCTCCCGGCTTGTGACTCGCGACCTGCGAGGCCGACCGGGACAGGGTGCCAATTCCGGTCCGTGGTCAGGGTGGCCGCGGACGAAGATGAGGGAAGGCCTCGCTTCATGTCGCTCGACTTCGGTCCCGCCGTCGCTCTCTCCTGCCGCGAGTGCGGCACCCGCTACCCCCTGGGCCCCAGCTTCGCCTGCCTGGAGTGTTTCGGGCCGCTCGAGGCGGCCTACTCCTTCGGGAACGTGACCCGCGCCGACATCGAGTCGGGCCCGGCCAACATCTGGCGCTACCGCTCGCTGCTGCCGGTGCCGGTCGACGTCGCGTCCAAGCCCAACATGAACCCCGGCTGGACCAAGCTCGTCAAGGCGGGCAACCTGGGCCGGGCGCTGGGCATCAAGTCCCTGTACGTCAAGGACGACTCGGGCAACCCCACCCACTCCTTCAAGGACCGGGTGGTGGCCATCGCCGTCGAGGCGGCCCGCAACTTCGGCTTCCACACGCTGTCGTGCTCCTCCACCGGCAACCTGGCCGGCGCGGTGACGGCCGCCGCCGCCAGGGCCGGCCTGGAGGCCTGCGTCTTCATCCCCGCCGACCTGGAGCAGGCGAAGATCGCCATGGCCCGGGTGTTCGGCGGCAAGCTGATCGGCATCGACGGCACCTACGACGAGGTCAACCGGTTCTGCTCGGAGCTCATCGGCGACCCGCTGGGCGACAAGTGGGGATTCGTCAACGTCAACCTGCGGCCCTACTACGCCGAGGGCTCCAAGACGCTCGCCTACGAGATCGCCGAGCAGCTCGGCTGGAAGCTGCCCGAGCAGATCGTCATCCCGATCGCCTCCGGCTCCCAGCTCACCAAGATCGACAAGGGCTTCAAGGAGCTCATCCAGCTCGGCCTGGTCGAGGACAGCCCGTACAAGGTGTTCGGGGCGCAGGCGCTCGGCTGCTCGCCGGTCTCGGCCGCCTACAAGGCCGGCCACGACGTCGTCCAGCCGGTCAAGCCCGACACCATCGCCAAGTCGCTGGCCATCGGCAACCCCGCCGACGGCCCCTACGTGCTCGACATCGCGCGCCGCACCGGCGGGGCGGTGGAGGACGTCACGGACGCCGAGATCGTCGCCGCGATCAAACTGCTGGCCTCGACCGAGGGCATCTTCGCCGAGACGGCCGGCGGTGTGACCGTCGGGGTGCTGAAGAAGCTCGTCGAGACCGGCCAGCTCGACCCCGAGGCCGAAACCGTGGTGCTCAACACCGGTGACGGGCTCAAGACGCTCGACGCGGTCACCGACGTCACCCCCACGGCCGTGATCCGGCCCTCTCTCGACGCGTTCCGCGCGACTGTCTGACAACCAGGAAAGGCGAGATTTACCATGAGCGTTTCTGTGCGGATTCCCACCATCCTGCGCACCTACACCGGCGGTAACGCGGAGGTGAGTGGAGAGGGCGCGACGCTGCGTGACGTGCTTGCCAAGCTCGACTCCGACTACCCGGGCATCGGCGCGCGCATTCTTGATGAATCGGGCAAGATTCGTCGTTTTGTCAACGTTTACGTTGGCGAAGAGGATGTCCGTTTCGCCGAGGGGCTCGACACTCCCGCCCCTGAGGGCACTCAGATCTCCATCATCCCGGCGGTCGCGGGCGGCTGAGAACCCCCCGATCTCCAGAACGAACCTCTAGAAGGCGCCCCATGTGGGCGCCTTCTCTTTTGTGAAATACAAGGTTGAACCAGTTAGCGTGAGGTGAAATACCCGATTTGCCGATTGACTCTGTTGCCAAACGCCTTCCCACAGGTATGGTCGAGTGCGATCGTACGGCTGATATCCATTAGTCAGGCGATTGTGGGTCTCGCGGAGGAATGGGCGGGATCTATGAGCCCAGTAAGAGGAGTCGGAAGTGGCGCAGGGCACCGTCAAGTGGTTCAACGCGGACAAGGGCTACGGCTTCATCGCGGTAGACGGTGGTAAGGATGTATTCGTCCATTACTCGGCAATCTTGATGGACGGGTATCGGTCTCTCGAGCAGGGCCAACGGGTCGAGTTCGAGATCACGCAGGGCCAGAAGGGACCGCAGGCGGAGTCCGTCCGCTCGGTCTGACGTGGTGAGCACCGGCGGCTCGCACGTCAGCGCAGTACGTGCGAACCGCCACCTCTCGTCCCCTCACGTACGGCGGGCTCACGGGCCCGCCGTACCGACGTGACCTGGGGCGGGGTGCTGTCGGCTTGCACTCGACCGGGTAGAGTGCTAAACAATTCGTTGGCACTCTCTGTCGCAGAGTGCCAACCCTGGGATCGAGACGATGGGGTCCGCCGAAGGAGCTGCGGGCCCACATGCCGTCGCGGGCGTCGGCTCGATCGCAGCAGCCACCCTGTGTCTGGGAGGTCTAGCCTTATGGCAGCCAAGATGATCGCGTTTGACGAGGACGCCCGGCGCGGTCTCGAGCGCGGTATGAACCAGCTCGCCGACGCCGTCAAGGTGACCCTGGGGCCCAAGGGCCGCAACGTCGTGCTGGAGAAGAAGTGGGGCGCCCCCACGATCACCAACGACGGTGTCTCCATCGCCAAGGAGATCGAGCTCGAGGACCCGTGGGAGAAGATCGGCGCCGAGCTGGTCAAGGAAGTCGCCAAGAAGACGGACGACGTCGCGGGCGACGGCACCACCACCGCCACCGTGCTCGCCCAGGCGCTCGTCCGTGAGGGCCTGCGCAACGTGGCCGCCGGCGCGAACCCGATGGCTCTGAAGAAGGGCATCGAGTCCGCGGTCGAGCGGGTCAGCGAGGAGCTGTCCAAGCTGGCCAAGGACGTGGAGACCAAGGAGCAGATCGCCTCCACCGCCTCCATCTCCGCCGCCGACCCCGAGATCGGCTCGCTCATCGCCGAGGCGATGGACAAGGTCGGCAAGGAAGGCGTCATCACCGTCGAGGAGAGCAACACCTTCGGCCTCGAGCTCGAGCTCACCGAGGGCATGCGCTTCGACAAGGGCATGACGTCGATGTACTTCGTGACGGACTCCGACCGTATGGAGGCCGTGCTCGAGGACCCGTACATCCTCATCGTCAACTCGAAGGTCTCGGCCAACAAGGACCTGCTGCCGCTGCTCGACAAGGTCGTGCAGTCCGGCAAGCCGCTCCTCATCATCGCCGAGGACATCGAGGGCGAGGCCCTGGCCACCCTCGTGGTCAACAAGATCCGCGGCCTGTTCCGCTCCGTGGCCGTCAAGGCCCCGGGCTTCGGTGACCGCCGCAAGGCCATGCTCGGCGACATCGCCATCCTCACCGGTGGTCAGGTCATCGCCGAGGAGGTCGGTCTCAAGCTCGAGAACGCCACCCTCGACCTGCTCGGCCGCGCCCGCAAGGTCGTCGTCACCAAGGACGAGACCACGATCGTCGACGGCGCCGGTGACGCCGACGCGATCAGCGGCCGCGTGAACGAGATCCGCGCCGAGATCGAGCGCACGGACTCCGACTACGACCGCGAGAAGCTCCAGGAGCGCCTGGCCAAGCTCGCCGGTGGCGTCGCCGTCATCAAGGCGGGCGCGGCCACCGAGGTCGAGCTCAAGGAGCGCAAGCACCGCATCGAGGACGCCGTGCGCAACGCCAAGGCGGCCGTCGAGGAGGGCATCGTCCCCGGTGGTGGCGTGGCGCTGCTGCAGGCCGGCGCCAAGGCCTTCGACAAGCTGGAGCTGACCGGCGACGAGGCCACCGGTGCCGCGATCGTCCGCAAGGCCCTGGAGGAGCCGCTCAAGCAGATCGCGGTCAACGCCGGCCTCGAGGGCGGCGTCGTGGTCGAGCGCGTGCGCAACCTCACCCCGGGTGAGGGCCTCAACGCGGCCACCGGCGAGTACGTCAACATGTTCGAGTCGGGCATCCTCGACCCGGCCAAGGTGACGCGCTCGGCGCTGCAGAACGCCGCCTCCATCGCGGCGCTCTTCCTCACCACCGAGGCCGTCATCGCCGAGAAGCCCGAGAAGACCCCGGCCGCTCCCGCTGGCATGCCCGGCGGCGGCGACATGGACTTCTAGGTCCGATCGCGTTCCACGTGGCGATAGCGTCAGCCCGGTCCGGATTTCCGGCTCGGGCTGATGTGTTTATCGGAGCCGTCCCTAAATAGGGGCGGCTTCTTCTCTTGTGCGCGACAAACAGGTCTGATCCACGCCAGCCAGGTTCCGGTCCGGGTGGAACTCTGGGGCAATGAGCGCTTGGGCAGTCATGGAGAAGTTTTACGCCGCCGAGGCCGCGTACGTCGCCGCCGGCGGATTCGGCAAGGCGTCGTACGACGACGTCGCCGTACACCTCGACCCCGAAGTGGTGCTGCACCAGGCGCCGGGACTGCCTTTCACCGGAACGGGAACCTGGCGCGGGCATGACGGGATGGAACGCTTTCTCGCCGCCTTCAGCGAGGTGTGGGAGTCGATGGAATTCCTGGAGCAGGAGCATTGGGGCGACGACAGCACGGTGGTCGTCCGCAACCGGGTCCGCTTCCGCGCCCGCGCCACCGGGCGGGACGTCGACGCCCTGATCATGCAGCTGATCACCGTACGGGACGGGCGCATGCTCGAATGCCGGCCCTTCTACTGGGACCCCCAGGCCATCGCCGACGCCTGCCGCCCGCCGGTCAGTCGTTCCGCCTGACGGCCAGGCAGCAGCGGACGAAGTCCTGGACGACGGGGTTGGCGTCGTCGGCCGGGGTCCAGGCGACGCCCACGCGGGTGGGGCTGACGCCGCTGACGGGGCGGTACGTGACGCCTGGGCGGGCGTAGAAGCGGGCGGCGGACTCCGGGGCCAGGGCGACGCCGTAGCCGTTGGCGATGGCGCTGAGCCAGTCGTCGGGCTGCTCCGTGACGGCGCCGACGCGCACCGGGTGGCCGTCGCGCTCGTCCGCCGCCAGCCAGTAGTCCCGCCACGGGCCCGTCTCCACCGGAGCCGCCACGAACGGCTCGTCCCACAGCTCCTCGAAGGCGATCACGTCGCGGGCGGCCAGCGGATGGGCCGAGGGCAGCGCCACCCAGCGGGGCTCGGAGAAGAGCACCTCCACGCGCAGCGCGTCCTGGCCGGGGAACGGCAGGCGCAGCAGGGCGACGTCGACGTCCCCCGTGGCGAGCCCGGCCGTCGGGTTCGACCAGGCGGCCTGGCGCAGGTCGGCCCGCCAGCCCGGCCTGGCACGGGCGAACTCCGCCACGATGCGCTGGGTGGCCTCGTTGGCGGCGCTGGCCAGGAAGCCCACCCGCAGCACGCGGGCCGCCCGGCCGGCCGCCTGCCTGGTGCGCCGCAGCGCCACGTCCCAGTCGGCCAGCAGGGCGGGCGTCCGCTCCGCCAGCGCCCGGCCCGCCTCGGTCAGGGACATCCCGGCCCGGGAACGATGGAACAACTCGGCGCCGAGCAGCGCTTCGAGCTGCTTGATCTGCTTGGTCAGCGCCGGCTGCGACACGTACAGGCGAGCTGAGGCCCGGGTGAGGCTGCCTTCCTCCGCCACGGCGACGAAGTAGCGCAGCAACCTCGTGTCCACATCCATGCCCCCAGGTTATAGACGCAGGTATTGGACGCCGGTGGGGGCGCGGGACAAGGCTGGGATGCGGGAGGAAAGGGGGAAAGGCAATGTACGTCGCCTATGTGGTCGTCACGGTGGCCACGATCGTGATCAACCTCTGGGCCGCCGTCGCCGACTTCGCCCGCGCCGAGATCGTCCTGGCCAACGCCGCGGCTGTCGGCATCTCGCCGTCCTGGATACCGCTGCTGGGCCTGCTCAAGGCGGCCGGGGCCGTGGGACTGCTCCTCGGGCTGGTGGGGGTGCCGTTCGTGGGGGGCGCCGCCGCTCTGGGGCTCGTGCTGTTCTTCGTGGGGGCGGTGGCTCTCCACGTCCGGCAACGGATGTTCGGGAACATCGGCTTCCCGGGGGTCTTCCTCGCGTTCGCCGTCGCGTCCCTCGTGCTGGGGGCCGCCGGGTGACGCCCGGTCAGGTGGCCGGTGCGATCGCTTCGCACTCCGACGGGTCCACGGGATCGAGCGCCGAGGTGGTCGCGAGGATGGCGTCCAGCCGGTCACGGGCGGCCAGGAGGTCGACCGCGGCGGCGCTGAGCCGCTCACGCTCGCGCAGCAGGTCGGGGATCATCCCGCCACAGGCCGGCGCCAGCATCCCGCCGTCGTCGACCATGCACGGGAGCACCTCGCCGATCGTCGTGGTGCTGAGCCCGGCGGCGAGCAGGAGCCGGATGCCCCGCACCGTGGCGGCGTCCTCCTCGCGATACTCCCGATAGCCGCTGGGCCGGCGCAACGGCCGGAGCAGGCCCTGTTCCTCGTAGTAACGCAACGAGCGCACACTGGCGCCCGTGAGCCGCGACAGTTCTCCGATCCGCATGTGACGACCGCCACTTCGAGTTGACTCTCACGCCGATGTGAGAGTCCAGCCTATGTGTATGACAGAACAGCATCCATCCGGACAGAACAGCACCGCGGTCACCGTCATCGGCCTGGGCCCCATGGGCTTGGTCCTGGCGGAGACGCTTCTCGGCAAGGGCCTGACCCTGACGGTGTGGAACCGCACCCCCGGCAAGGCCGACGCCCTCGCCGCCAAGGGGGCGCGCCGCGCGGCCACCGTCGCCGAGGCCGTGGCCGCCAGCCCCGTCACGATCCTGTGCCTCAACGACTACCCGACCACGCACCGCGTCCTCGACGCCGCCGGTGCCGCCTTCCAGGGCCGCACGCTGGTGAACCTCACCTCCGGGACGCCCGCCGAAGCGCGCGACACGGCGGACTGGGCCGCCGGGCGTGACCTCGGCTACCTCGACGGCGCGATCATGGTGCCCCCGCCGCTCGTCGGCGAGCCCGGGTCGGTCTTCCTGTACGCCGGGCCGCAGGACGTCTTCGACCGGCACCTGGAGACGCTGGCGCTCCTGGGCGACCCCCGCCACCTCGGCGCCGACCCCGGCCTGGCCGTGCTGTTCAACACCGCCATGCTGGAGATGATGTACGCGACCGTGAACGGGTTCCTGCACGCCGCCGCGCTGGTCGGCTCGGCGGGGGTGCCGGCGGCCGAGTTCTCCGAGCTCGCGCTGGGCTGGTTCATGCCCGTGGTGCTCAACCCCGCCTGGCTCGCCCAGCAGGCGCCGAGCCTGGACGAAGGGGCGTATCCGGGAGATCTGGGGACGCTGCAGATGAACTTCAACGCGCTGGAGCACATCCTCCGGACCAGCGCCGAACAGGGCGTCCATTCCGAGCAGCCCCGGTTGATGAAGGAGCTCGCCGAACGGGCGATCGCGGAGGGGCACGGGAGCGAGAACTACTTCGCCATGTTCGAGATCTTCAAGCAGGGGTGAAGGTGGTTCTGGGCCTGCTTCCGGGTGGTGGGTGGCCGCTCTCGTCCGCGGTTCCCGTGGGGGTGGGACGAGGTGGTCACGTTGCGGGCCTGGCGAGCGCGGCGCTTGTGGCGGGGCATCGCTGGGACGTCCCGATTCGGCCGGCGTTCTGGTGGTTGCGGTAAGTGCGTAACGCTCGGGGGTGCAGGGGGCCGGAGGCCCCTTGCCGGGGGCGCGGGGGCTTGCCCCCGTTTGGACGCGGCCCGAGCCGCCGGCGCGCGAAGCGCGTGGGTCGAGGACCTTGGGGTGGGGGCCGGAGACCCTGCGGGGTGGTCCGGGCGGTGGGGCGGTCAGGGCAGGGGCTTGACCCAGCGGGACCACTCTGGCTGGGGTGAGTAGCCGGCGGCGGACCAGGCCGGGTGGGCGAGGGTGTTGTCGTGCAGCACCATGGCGTCGGCCCGGAAGGCGCCGAAGGCGGTGAAGCGGCGTTCGGCGGCGGCGAGCAGCGCGGTGGCGATGCCCTTGCGGCGGTGGGCCGGGTGGACGGCGAGGCGGTACAGGTGTGCCCGCCAGCCGTCCCAACCGGCGATGAGGGTGCCCGCGAGCGCGCCGTCGAGCTCGGCGATCAGCAGCGCCTCCGGGTCGCGTTCGAGCAGGGCGGTGACCTTGTCGGGGGAGTCGCGGCGGTCGGTGCCTTCGGCGGCGTGGAGCCAGAAGTCCAGGACGGGCTCCACGTCGCCCGGGCCGCCGAACCGGATGTCCACCCCGAGGTCTCTCATGGTTCGCGAACTTATCAAATGGCCGCGAACCGATCAGAGCCGGTCAGACGCCGTAATGGGCGATGATGTGGCCGCGCGCCAGCGTGTTGGCGGTGATGTTGAAGCCGACCGCGGCGGGGGAGGTGTCGCTGTCGACGCCGAGGCTGTCGACCGACAGCGCGTGCACGGTGAAGACGTAGCGGTGCGGGTCGCCGGGCGGGGGCGCGGCGCCGCCGTACTCCTTGGTGTTGTAGTCGTTGCGGGCGTGGACGGCGCCCTGCGGCAGGCCCTTGAACTCGGGGCCGGTGCCGGCGCCGGTGGGCAGCTCGGTCACCGAGGCGGGGATGTCGAACAGCACCCAGTGCCAGAACCCGCTGCCGGTGGGGGCGTCGGGGTCGAAGCAGGTGACGGCGTAGCTCCTGGTGCCGTCGGGGGCGCCGGACCAGCGCAGGGCGGGGGACAGGTTCTGGCCCGTCATGCCCCAGTCGTTGAAGACGTGGAGGTCGTTCAGCCGGTCGCCGTCGGTGATGTCGTCGCTCTGCACGACGAGCGCCGGGGCGGACGGCAGGTGTTCGTGTGGCAGCGGTGCCGGCACGGTTTCCTCCTAGGGGTGATGGCTTTTCCCCGTCATCCTAGGAGCGATCGGCGCCGCTGCCACTGCCCCGCGCGCCGTGTCAGCCGGTGAGCTGGGCGGGCAGGGGTTTGGCGTGCAGGACGGTCAGGGACGTCACGGCACGGGTGAGCACCACGTACAGGCGGGCGAGCCCGCGGGGCTCGGCGTCGACGATGTCGGCGGGCTCGACCACGATCACGTGGTCGTACTCCAGGCCCTTGGCCAGCGTCGCCGGGACGATCAGCAGGCGGTGCTCGTCGGCCGCGTCGGGGTCGAGGACGGCGTGGGCGACGCCGTCGAGCGCGGCGGACGCGGACGCCACCTGCGCGTCGGGGACGATGACGCCGATCGAGCCCTCCTTGGCCAGGGTTTCGGTCACGGCCTGGCGGAGCTCGCCGCCGGGCCGTACCGAGAGTGAGCCGGCGCCGGGGCGCAGGGAGCGGGGGGCGGCCAGGCCGGGGGCGATGGAGGGGAGCAGGCGGGCGGCGTAGTCGAGGACCTCGCGCGGCACGCGGAAGCCGAGCGTCAGCTCGGTGACCTCGCCGGTGTCCTGGCCGAGGTGGCGCAGCACGTCCTCCCAGGAGCTGGTGGACCACGGGGTGGTGCCCTGGGCGAGGTCGCCGAGCACGGTGGCGGAGCCGTTGCGGCAGCGCCGGCCGAGCGCGCGGAGCTGCATCTGCGACAGGTCCTGGGCCTCGTCGACCACCAGGTGGCCGAGTGAGGGCGTGCGTTCGACGAGGTCGGCGAGCTCGTCGAGGAGCGCGGCGTCGGCCGCGGACCACTTCGCGGACTTCCAGCTCCGGTACGGTTTCCGCCAAAGGATCATCTGCTGCTCGTCAGGCGACAAATCGGATTTGGCGGCCTTGGCGAGGAACTCCGCGTCCGACAGCAGCCGATACAGCACCTGCTCCGGCGTCAGCTTCGGCCACACCGCGTCGACGAGCTGCTTGACCGGCTTCGACCGGGCCACCGCGTCCTGCACCCGGTCGTCGGGCGACTCGCCGCGCTGCTCCATCCGTACGAGCACCAGGTGCGCCAGCCGCTGGGCCAGCGCCGCCCGGCCGGGACCGTAGCGGGTGGTGCCGCGCAGCGAGGCGACGATCTCGCGCACCTCGTAGTCGGCCACCCGGTGCCGGTAGGCGCCCTTGGTGAACACCAGGCCCTCTTCGGGCTTGACGATGTGCAGCCACAGGGCGCGTTCGAGGACGGCGGCCATGCGGGCGTCGCCCTTGACGGCGGCGACCAGGGGGTCCTCGGCGGCGGCGTGCTCGCCGAGCAGCCCGGCCACCGTCGTCTGGTCGACCTTGACCTCGCCGAGCGCGGGGAGCACGGAGGAGATGTAGGACAGGAAGGCGCGGTTCGGCCCGACGATCATCACGCCGGACCTGGCGAGCCGCTCGCGGTGGGTGAACAGCAGGTAGGCGGCCCGGTGCAGGCCGACCGCGGTCTTCCCGGTGCCGGGGGCGCCCTGCACGCACACGGTCTGGGCGAGCGCGGCGCGGACGATCTCGTCCTGGTCGGGCTGGATGGTGGCCACGATGTCGCGCATCGGGCCGGTGCGGGGGCGTTCGATCTCCTCGGTGAGAATCCTGGAGGGGCCGATGTCGCCGCCCTGGCCGAGCGGCTCGTCCTCGAACGCGGTCAGCGCCCCGCCGTGATAGCCGAAGCGGCGCCGCAGCACGACGCCCATCGGGTCGGCCGGGCTCGCCTGGTAGAAGGCCCGCGACACCGGGGCCCGCCAGTCGATCACCAGGGGCCGGCTGCCGCCGTCGTGGACGTGGCGGCGGCCGACGTAGATGGTGGGCGGCAGGTCGTCGTCGGCGCCCCGGTCGAGGCGGCCGAAGAACAGCGGTGTGTCGGGGTGGTCGGCCAGCGCGGCGACCCGCTGGTCGAGCAGCGACTGGAGGATCTGCTGCGACACCCAGTCGCCGGCGGCGTCGGCCGACAGCGACTGCGCGTGGGCGCGCATGGCCTTCAGCGCGGCGCGGGACTCGGCCAGGTGGGCCTGTTCGGCCGCGAGCACGTCGGAGGGTATGTCGGGGGCCAGTTGGTCTGTGGGCATGCGAAAGCGCCTCCCGGTGGTGGTCGGAGGTGGTGGTAACAGGCAGCGAATCCGCCAGTTTAGTGGCCGTGCCGGTGGGCCTCAAAAGCATTTAGCCGGGCGCGCGAGGGGGTAGGAAACCGGCGTGGCGCGCGTCCGGCTCGGCATCTCGCCGATCATTCCCACCGTCGCGAGCTTCCTGCTGGCGGCGCTGTGGGGGCTGTCGGTGTTCGCGGGCTGGGGGCTGCAGGCGTTCTGCTCGGGGACCGAGCTCGCCGCCGACTGCTCGCGCCGGCTCGCCGGGGTGTCCGCGGTGTCGGGGCTGTTCGCCGTCGCCGCCGCGGGCTGCACGCTGGCGGCCTGGCTGGCCGGAGCGGCCCGGCGCGACCCGCGGCTGTTCGGCAGGCTGATGGGAGCGGGGGCCGCGGCGTGGATCGCGGCCGAAGGAGTGCTGTTCCTCGGCGGCCTGCTGCTCCGCACCTAGCTGTAACGAAGCTGGGAAATACCGAAAAATCCGGGCATACCAGGTGCGTTTGTCGGATCATCAGGGTATGTCGCTGCCGGACTGGCAGCGCCGATGAGAGGACGCAGTGAGGGGGGTGGTTCGATTGTCGACGGCCCGCGGAGTCTCGTGGACGTGAGGCACTAGACCTGGCCTGGCCGCTCTTACGGAGCGGCCGGGCTCACACCCCGCCCAGCACGTCGTCGGCGTCGATGATCTGGTACGCGTATCCCTGCTCGGCCAGGAACCGCTGACGATGCGCCGCGAACTCCTGGTCGACCGTGTCACGGCTCACCACCGTGTAGAAGCGCGCGCCGCCCCCGTCGGACTTGGGCCGCAGCACCCGCCCGAGCCGCTGCGCCTCCTCCTGGCGCGACCCGAACGTGCCCGACACCTGGATGGCCACCGCCGCCTCCGGCAGGTCGATGGAGAAGTTGGCCACCTTCGACACCACCAGGACCTGGATCTCCTTGTCGCGGAACGCCTGGTAGAGCCGTTCGCGCTCCTTGATCCGCGTCTCGCCCTTGATGACCGGCGCGTTCAGGTGCTCGCCCAGCTCGTCGAGCTGGTCGATGTACTGGCCGATGACCAGCACCTGCTCGCCCAGGTGCCGCCGGACCAGCGCCTCCGTCACGTGCGTCTTGGACGGCGTCGTCGCGCAGAACCGGTAGCGCTCCTCCGCCTCGGCCATCGCGTACGCCAGCCGCTCCTCGTCGCTCAGCGTGACCCGCACCTCGACGCAGTCGGCCGGGGCGATCCAGCCCTGGTTCTCCATCTCCTTCCAGGGCGCGTCGTAGCGCTTGGGGCCGATCAGCGAGAACACGTCGCCCTCGCGGCCGTCCTCGCGCACCAGCGTCGCCGTCAGGCCGACGCGGCGGCGGGCCTGCAGGTCGGCGGTCATCCGGAAGATCGGCGCGGGCAGCAGGTGCACCTCGTCGTAGACGATCAGCCCCCAGTCGCGCGCGTCGAACAGCTCCAGGTGGCTGTAGACGCCTTTGCGCCGGGTCGTCATCACCTGGTAGGTGGCGATCGTGACCGGGCGGATCTCCTTCTTCGAGCCGGAGTATTCGCCGATCTCGTCCTCGGTCAGCGAGGTGCGCTTGAGCAGCTCCTGCTTCCACTGGTGGGCGCTGACCGTGTTGGTGACCAGGATGAGCGTCGTCGCCTGGGCGTGGGCCATCGCGGCCGCGCCGACGATCGTCTTGCCCGCGCCGCACGGCAGCACGACCACGCCGGAGCCGCCGTGCCAGAACGCGTCGGCCGCCTCCTGCTGGTAGGGGCGCAGCGACCAGCCGTCCTGCGCGAGCTTGATCGTGTGGTGCTCGCCGTCGACGTAACCGGCCAGGTCCTCGGCCGGCCAGCCCAGCTTGAGCAGCGCCTGCTTGACGTTGCCCCGGTCGCTCGGGTGCACGACGACCGAGTCGCCGCCCAGCCGCTCGCCCAGCATCGGCTGGATCTTCTTCGAGCGCAGCACCTCTTCGAGCACGGCCCGGTCGGTCGAGGTCAGCACCAGGCCGTTGACCGGGTCCTTCTCCAGGCGCAGCCGGCCGTAGCGGGCCATGGTCTCGGCGATGTCGACCAGCAGGGCGTGCGGCACCGGGTAGCGGCTGTGGCTGATCAGCGCGTCGATGACCTGCTCGGCGTCGTGCCCGGCGGCACGCGCGTTCCACAGCGCCAGCGGCGTCACGCGGTAGGTGTGGACGTGCTCGGGCGCCCGTTCGAGCTCGGCGAACGGCGCGATGGCCTTCCGGCACGCGTCGGCCTTCTCGTGGTCGACTTCGAGCAGCAGCGTCTTGTCGGACTGGACGATGAGCGGGCCGTCGTTCACCAGCATCCCTTCTACGGTTGACGCCTATCCAACACGCGCGAAGGCCAATACAGTCCCCGGACTGGCTAGTCGTCCTCTAGATAGCCGTTGACGCCGAGGAAGACGAACAGGCCGACGGTCAGCACGAACCCGGCCCCGAACAGCACCCAGCTCCACACGACCATGGACCGGGCGGACTCGGGGGAGGCCGAGGCCCGCATCGACAGGCCGGCCAGGATCGCGCCGGGGATGCCGAGCAGGTTGCAGCAGCTCACCACGGCCAGCAGGTTGAGGACGAGGGAGACGATCGCGTTGGCGCTGGGCTGGTTGCGCGGCGGCGGTGGATAGCCGTAGCCGTAGCCATAGCCGTATTCGGGAGGTGGCTGCGAGCCGTAGTCTGCGCCGTAGGGCTGGTACGGATAGCCGCCGGGCTGATCCTGCTGGCTCATGCCACCTCCTGTCCGGTCAACATTTATCACGGATTGGTCAGGTGCCCTGCCCGAATGCGGGCCCTCAGGGCCTTGCGGTCCAGCTTGAGCACGCTGGTGACGGGGATGGCGTCGACGAACGTGATCTCGCGCGGATACTTGACCCGGCCGACCCGGTCGCGGGCCCAGGTGATCAGCTCGTCGGCGGTCGCCGTCGCGCCCGGCCCGAGCTGGACGAAGGCCACGACCTCCTCGCCGTGGCGCGGGTCCGGCCGGCCGACGACGCCGGACATGACCACGTCGGGGTGGGCGTTCAGGGCGTCCTCGACGTCGCGCGGGAAGACGTTGAAGCCGCCCCGGATGATCAGGTCCTTCTTCCGGTCGACCACGTACAGGTAGCCGTCGTCGTCCACGCAGCCGAGGTCGCCGGTGCGCAGCTCGCCGCCGGCCAGCGCGGTGCCGTCGGGGTCGGGCTCGTGCTCGCCCCAGTAGCCGAGCATCAGCGCCTCGCCGGCCACGCAGATCTCGCCCACGTCGCCGGGCTCGACGGCCTCGCCGTCCGTGTCGCGGATCGTGATCGTGTAGCCGGGCAGGGGCAGCCCGACGCTGCCGGCCTTGGGCCGGTCCGGCGGGTTGAACGTGGTGACCGCGCTGGTCTCGGTCAGCCCGTAGCCCTCCAGGACGCGCACGCCGGGCATCCGGCGCTCGAACTCCGCCAGCGTCTCGCGGCCGAGCGGCGCCGCGCCGCAGGTGAGGAAGGCCAGGTCGGGCAGCGGGTGCTCCTCCAGCGGCTCGGCCAGCAGCATCCGCAGCATGGCGGGCACCACGGTGCCGTACTGCACGCGCTCCTCGGCGGCCAGCCGCAGGAACAGCCCGGGGTCGAACCAGCGCATGAGCACGGCCTGGGGCGGCTCGGTGGCGTGCATCCCGGCGACGGTGACGATCAGCCCGTAGGCGTGGGAGAGCGGGACGGGGACGATGGCGCGGTTGATCCCAGGCTGGTGTGACATGTCGTAGGAAGCCTTGGCCACCTGCCACAGGCCCGCGTGGCTGAGCATCACGCCCTTGGCCCGGCCGGTGGTGCCGCCCGTGTACATGAGCGCGGCGAGGTCGCCGGGGTCGCGCCGCACCGGCCCGTGCTCGGCCGAGCGTTCGAGCTCGGCGGTGCCGACATGGATGGGTACGTCCACCTCGGCGGCCTCGACGGTGGGCAGGAGCTCGGGGGAGGTGACGATCGCGCGGGCGCCGCTGTCGCGCACGATGTGGCGCAGCTCGGCGGCTCCGACGAGGAACACGACAGGCGTCACCACCGCCCCGGCGGCCCACAGCGCCTGGCAGACGACGGGCACGTCGGGTGAGGTGGCCATCATGACGACGACCCGGTCACCGGGCCGGATCCCGGCCGCCACGAAGCCGCCGCAGACCTTCCTGGCCCGCTCGGCCAGGCTGTGGCTGCGGTGCCAGTTTCCCTCGTAGAACAGCGAGTCGTAGTCCTCGAACCGGTTCCAGGACTCTTCGGCCAACCGGCCCAGCGTTTGCTCGGTCACAGGTCCCAACTTGCTGCGCGCCTCGGCATGGAGTCAACCCTGTCCGCATCGACCGGACGGCTTTCCTGACTGGTCATTGTGGAGTGCGGTCCGCCTGCCCTTAAATAGTCATAAATCCGCCTCTGGCGTGATTCCTGTGCCCAGTGGGGGCCCGATCCACTTTTGAGGTGACTTATGGGGATAATGTGGCGCAGGTAGGCAACTC
The DNA here is from genome assembly GCF_040674795.1 of Nonomuraea sp. NPDC049725. Classification (NCBI taxonomy): domain Bacteria; kingdom Bacillati; phylum Actinomycetota; class Actinomycetes; order Streptosporangiales; family Streptosporangiaceae; genus Nonomuraea; species Nonomuraea sp. NPDC049725. The sequence continues at coordinate 45,316 of NZ_JBFANJ010000018.1, forward strand.
CGTACTTGTCAAACCCTGACTGTCCCGAGCAAGGGAGAGCATGATCGACATGGTCCAGCACCCATCCGCCGCCGAAGGTGCCTGGTCACGCCCCTCCGACGGGAAACCGGAACAATCCGTTGGCCCGCGATTACTGGCGAAGGAAAATTACACCGCCGCACCGGTCGCGACTTTCCGTGAAAGTTCCAGAGGTGTCCAGTGACGAACGACACCGAACCCCGCCAGGGCGAAACGACGCTCGCCGACGGATTCCCGCCGCTCACGGACCTGACGGCCGCCCGGCTGACGCCCTGCGACGTGGCGCACCTGCTGCGCACCTACCTGGAGCCCGCCTGCTTCCCGCCCGCGGTGCGCCGCCTGGCCGAACGCCACCTGCTGGCGCTGGTCGGCCCCGAGGCGACCGGCAGGCGGCTGGGCGCCATCGCCTTGCTGTCGCGGATGCCGCTGGCCGAGGGCAGCATCACCATCCTGTCGCCCGGCACGACCGTGCCCGACCTGCTCGCGCGGATGCCGTTCGACCCCGGCCGCGCCTACCTGCTGCCCGACTGGCCGCACGCCGGGCAGCCGCTCACCCCGCTGGCCCGCGCCCTGGCCGAGATCGGCGCGTATCTCGTCGTCACCCACACGCACCCCACCGACCTGCAGCATCCCTGGGCGCCGCCGCCGGGAGGCGACCTCTTCGACCTCTGCCTGGCGACCTTCGGCACGCCGCCGCACCGATGCGCGGCCGACCTCGCGGCGGGCCGTGACCACGCCGCCACCCTCACCTCACCGGCCGCCGTCGTCGCGCTCGCGACCCAGGTGACCCGCCTGGACACCCCGATCGCCGAGCTCGTCCCCGCCGGGCCGGCCGGCGTCAGATCCCCGAGACCCCGGTGATCCGGTGCAGCGCGAACCGGTGCACCGCCGCCCTCGTCTCGTCGTAGGCGGTCAGATAGCCGCCCTCCATGCGCGCCGGCTCCAGGATGCGGGAGGTCGCGTTGCCCTGGGAGTCGAGGTAGCCGATCCACACCCGCACGCCCTGCCGGATCGCGTCCTGGAGGGCGGAGATCGTCGCCGTGGCCGGCGTGCGGGGGAGCTGGCCGCCGGGGGAGTCGACGGGCTCGCGGCGCGCCAGGTGGGCCGCGTCACCGGCGCGCAGGGCGCGGACGGCCGCCACCGCCACCTCGGGGTCGAGGCCGTTGGGTGAGCTCAGCGGGCGGACGGGCGGGCCGCCCTCGGTGCGCCGGCTGTCGAGCTGGGTGATGATCACGTCGCCGTCGAGCGACTCGGGGACCGGCGCGTACCCCATGGCGCGCAGCGAGTCGACCAGGGCCGCCCGCGACGAGCGGGAGGCGATCACGGTGGGCGCCAGGCGGCGCAGCCGCAGGGCGGCCGAGCGGCGGTCGGCGGTGAGCTGGTCGAGCAGCGCCGGGTCGTCGCAGCGGACGTACGCGCTGGCCGTGCCGACCCGCATCCGCCCGTGCCGCCGGGCCACGTCGGTCACCAGGTAGGACAGCGCCTGCGGGACCGGGGTGGCGGAGTGGCGTTCGAGCATGGCCAGCAGATCCTCGGCCGCCTGCCCGGCGTCCAGGGCGCGCCGGATGGAGCTCTCGGCGAACCGGTAGACGGTCGCGCCGCCCTTGGACTCGACGTCGGCGGCGAGCGTCATCCACCGGTTGAGCTCGCTGGTGAGCGGGCCGGGGGCGACGGCGGTGAGGTCGGCCTGGAGCAGCACGTGGTCGACCGGCTCGGGCAGCAGCGGGGCCAGCGCCGAGGCGGGGTCGTCGCCGGTGAGCAGGGCCCGGCCGTGGCCGGACAGCGCGCCCAGCCCGGTCAGCCCGAGCTGCTCGGCCTCGCGCAGCGCGAACTCGGTGAGCTGCTCGCGCAGCGGCCCCCGGCGGCGCGGCTGCTCCCAGGCGAGGCGTTCGAGCACGGAGTCGCGCGAGGGCGCCAGGCCGGGCGCGGCGGCGAGCACGCCGAGCGTGGCGGCCCGTACGGCCGGGGCCGACGAGCGGCGCAGATCGGTGTGCAGGGCGTTGAGCGGCCGGTCACGGTCGTCGCGCTCGCCGACGAGGCCGGGCACCCGGTCCATGTGCAGCCAGGTCGAGGCCAGCGTCACCCACCGCTCGGCGGTGCCCCTGACCCGCCACAGGTCGTAGCCGGGCGTGGGCAGCCACTCGCCGTCGACGTTGCCGCCCGCCGCGACCAGCCCGGCCGCGTGGGCGACCTCCACCACCAGCGCCGCCGCCCACTCGGGCAGGTCGAGCTCGGTGGCGGTGCGCTTCATGTCACGCACGCCGAGGCCGCCGGTGCGCAGCACGCCCGGCGGGTCGATGCTCCACCGCTCGCACAGCTCCTCGACCGCCCGGACGAACATGAACGCCTGCCCGGCCGCGGTGCCGTCGCTCAGCTTCGGGTCACGGGCGGCGCCGTCGAGCGCGGGCGGCACGGCCAGCAGGTCGCGGTGCACGCGCCCGCCGCGCAGGTAGAGGCCAACCTCGCGGGGCAGGACCACGCTCTCCTCGCCGGTCGCCGCCAGCAGGCCGCGCGCCAGCAACTGCTCGATGGGCGAGCGGGCCGAGCCGATGCGCACCTCGCGCCTGGCGTTGGGCACCCGGCCGGTCGGCGGCCCCCAGGCGAGCTGGTCGAGCGCGGCCCTGGCCTCCGGCGAGACGGCCTCGACCAGGGCGGCGGGCTCGGCCAGCACGGCGGCCAGCCGCTCGCGGCCCGGCCCCTCAGTGCCGGGCGCGATGTCGTCGGCCATCTCGTCGAGCTGCTCCGGCGGATGGTGCCGGAACGCCGCCTCGGCCGTCGGACCCAGCCCGGCCGGGTCGTCCAGCGCCTTGCGCACGCCTGGGGCCAGGTCGAGCGCCGAGTCGGGCCCGTACACGAGTGCCAGGCCGCGCAGGTGGTCGAGGGCGGCGGTCAGCGCGGGCTCGGGCTTGCCCGCCGCCAGCGCGCCGCCGATCAGCTCGCGCAGCGCCGTCTTCCTGATCGGGCCCGGTTGTACGGCGAGCGTCTCGACGACGGCGAGCCGGAACCGGTCGAGCCGGTCGAGCACCCTGGCGATCGCCGACGGGCTGCCCGCCCGGGAGGCCAGGCCCTCCAGGTGGGCCGGCACCGGGGTGATCAGCTCGGGGCGCGCTGACACCAGCGCCCGCAGCTCCTCGTCGGAACGCCCCCTGATCCACTCCGTGAACTCCATCGTTGCCATGGTATGTCCCTGCTCGTTGAGGCAGCATTGCTTGGCGTGATGGAGCGAGCGGACCAGCTCATACTCAACTACGTCAGCAAGGCCGCTGACGCGGCGTACGGCGTGCTGAGGCCGGAGCAGCGGCTCGACTTCACCAGGCGGCTGCGCGCCCGCATCGAGGAGGAGCGCGGCGGCAGCCAGAACGCCCGCGACGTGGCCAGGGTGCTGGCCCGGTTCGGCGATCCGGCGGCGCTGGTGGAGCGCGAGGCGCGCCGCCTGGCGGACGCCTCCGCGCCGTCCCCGGCCTCGCCACCGCCCTCGCCTGGAGCCGGTACGGGAGCCGCGCGGTCCGGCACGACGGCGGCCTTCCCCAGGGTCGTGGACGACGCCGTGCCGCCGGGCGTGGCGCGCCACACGCGCATGGCCAGGACCGCCGCCAGGACCGTGGTCAAGGACCGTCCGCGCGAGGCCGCCGCCCTGGTGGTCCTGGTGGTGGCCGCGCTGCTGGTGCCGTTCGACCTGCCGGCCGTCGCGATCTTCCGGCCGCCGGCGATCGCCTGGGGGGTGGCGGCGGCGCTGGTGATGTCCAGCGAGACCTGGACGCTGCGCGACCGGCTGATCGGCGCCGGGGCGCCGATGCTCGGCTACACGGCGGGCGGCGTGGTCGTGGGCGGCCTGCGGGTCGGCGACCGGCCGGGGCTGGAGGCGTTCGTGCTGGAGTTCTTCAACACCAGCGGGATCATGTTCATGATCGGCGCCGGGGCGGGGGTGTGCTGGCTGTTCCTCCGGCTGCTCGACCGCGACTGACCCTCAGGTGACGGGCGCGGGGGTGGGCGTCAGGCCCGCCGCCAGCCGCACCCAGGCCGCGACGAACTGGTCCTTCTCGGCATGGCCCGGCGTCTCGCCCACCGTCTCCTGGAACAGCCGGTACTGCACGACCGACCCGCCCAGGACGGCGGCGATGCCCGCCCAGTCGAGCTTGACGTCGTGATACTCCGGCTGGGTCTCGAACCAGCTGACGATCGCGTCGAACATCGGCTGCAACAGCCCCTGCCGCACCACCGCCACCAGCTCGGGGAACTGGCTGAGGTCGCGGAAGAAGACCCGGGTCAGCTCCGACTCCTCGCGCACCTTGGCCAGCCCGGCCCGGCACAGCAGCGACAGCCGCTCCTCCAGGCCGGCCGAGGACTCCATGCCGTTCAGCTCGGCCAGGCTCTCGGCGATCTGGCCGCTCGTCCTGGCCGCGTGCTCGTTGATCGCCGCGGCCAGCACCTCGTACTTGGACTTGAAGTGCCGGTAGAGGCCGCCCGCGCCGGGGGAGAGCCCGGCGGCGGCCTCGATCTCGGCGACGGACGTGGCGGCGTAGCCGCGCTCGGCGAACAGCCGCAACGACTCGTCGATGATCCGCTCACGCGTGCTCGTGGCCATCTGTTTCCCGCTACCTCCGGCAGATAAGTAATTCCTTTCCTACGGTCCCACAACAACCGCCGTTACACGTATCACCCCGTTCTTTGGCATCCTTCACATGTGGCGACATCGGTGGGTTTTGATCTGGACATGACACTGGCTGATACGCGAGCGGGGATCGCGGCGGTCTACGACGAGCTCTCCTCGCGGCTCGGCGTCCCGATCGACAGCGCGCTGGTCGTCACGCGGCTCGGCCCGCCGCTCGAACAGGAGCTGGCCTACTGGCTGCCGCCGGAGGAGATCCCGGCCGCGGCCGACCTCTACCGGGAGATCTACCAGCACGTCGGCGTGCCCTCGCACGTGGCGATGGAAGGGGCGCACGAGGCGATCGAGAGCGTGCGCGCGGGCGGCGGCCGCGTCATCGTGGTGACCGGCAAGAACGAGCGCGACGCCACCAGCACCGTGCGGCACCTCGGGCTGGACGTCGACGAGGTGGCCGGTTCCGTCTTCGGCGCGGCCAAGGGAACGGCGCTCGCGAGGTTCGGCGCGGCGGCTTATGTTGGTGACCATGTGGCGGACATCGCGGCGGCGCGGGCCGGAGGCGCGTTCAGCGTCACGGTCGCGACCGGCCCCTACAGCGCGGGAGAGCTGCGCGAGCACGGCGCCGATGTCGCCCTGGGCGACCTGACGGAATTCGCCACCTGGTTCGCCGGATGGCGCCCGCACGCCGAACTCGTGTAATTCATCGGCATTTACCCGGTCGCCCCGTCGCTCTACGGGGCATAACCTACGTCCATCCCTATCACGACTGTTTGAACGAGGTCCTCCTGTGCCGAGTGGCAAGGTCAAGTGGTACGACGCCGACAAGGGTTTCGGCTTCCTCACCCGCGACGACGGCGGTGAGGTCTTCGTGCATTCCTCCGCGCTTCCTGCCAATGCCGGGCCACTCAAGCCGGGGCAGAAAGTCGAGTTCGGCGTCGCCGAGGGCCGCCGCGGTCAGCAGGCGCTCTCGGTGCGCATTCTCGACCAGCCGCCGACCCTGGCCAAGACCAAGCCCAAGGGCAAGCGCAAGAAGCCGGACGAGATGGTGGTCATCGTCGAGGACCTGATCAAGTTGCTCGACGGCGTGTCCACCTCCTACCAGCGTGGCAAGCATCCCGAGGCGGCCCACGCCAAGAAGATCGCGCAGGTGTTGCGGGCGGTCGCCGACGACCTGGACGCCTAGCCGTTCGGGTTCGTCAGCGGCTTGGTCCTGTCGAGCGGCTCGGTCCGCGGCTCCGGCTCGGGATGCCGGACCCGGACCGCCCGCTTGGCGGCCCGGACGCGGCGGCGCCGCGTCACCACCAGCCAGCCGAGCATCGCGGTCAGCGTCACGGCCAGCGTGACCAGGCCCGCCGTGCTGCTCTCGGTCAGCGACAGGACCAGCCCCACCAGCCCGCCGAACACCCAGGCGAGCTGCAGCATCGCCTCGACCACGCCGAACGTGGACGAGCGCATCTCCTCGCCGATCTCCCGCTGCACGATCGCGTCGAGGGCCAGCTTGCCCAGCTCCTGGGCGAACGCGGTGACCAGCGAGATCGCGACCGCCGCCCACAGGCCGAAGAAGACCGCCGACACGATCATGGTGACCACCGTCAGCGCCAGCGTGACGAGCACGAGCGCGCCGGGAGCGTGGTTGCGCGCCCAGTTGGCCACCACCGCCCCGATCAGACCGCCCAGCCCGGCCGCCGCCGCCAGCACCGCGATCGTCTTCGGCACGTCGAAGAACGGGTCGGGCTCCGCCAGCCACGGCACCCCGCCGTCCTGCACCAGGAACAGCAGGAAGAACAGCAGGAACCCGGAGAACAGCCGGATGGCCACGTTCGCCCAGACGGCCTCGGCCACCGCCGGGCCCACGTTGAACAGCGTCCGCCAGCGCGGCGCCCGGCCCTCCGCCGGCGTCTCCTCCTCCAGGTCCGGCGAGTCCACGTGGCGCGGCAGCCGTACGGCGAAGACCCCCGCCACCAGGAACGCGACCATCGCCACCCGCAGGATCGCGGCGCTGCCCAGCCACGCGGTCAGGCCCGCGCCGACCGGCACCATCACGCCCGCCGTCACCAGCGAGAACAGCGCCACCCGCGCGTTGGCCGAGACGAGCGTGATGTCGGCGGGCAGCACGCTCGGCATGATCGCCGCGCGGGACACGTTGTAGGCCTTCGACAGCACGAGCACGCCCAGCGCCCCGGCGAACAGCGTCGGCAGGTCCTGCGGGCCCACCGCCGCCGCCATCGCGAAGCACAGCAGCCCGCGGCCGAACAGCGTGCCGGCCATCACGTAGCGGCGGCCGGACCTGAAGCGGTCCAGGATCGGCCCCACGAACGGCGCCAGCAGCGCGAACGGCAGCATCGTGATGACCAGGTAGAGGGCGACGGGCCCGCGCGCCTCGCCGACCGGGAGCCCGAAGAACACGGTGCTGGCCAGCGCGACCGTGACGAGCGTGTCACCCGCGCTGTGCCCGGCGGTGAGCTCGATCAGGCGGCCCAGGCCGGTGCGGTCGGCGCCGTTGGCGTGGGTGAGCCGCCGGGTGGCCCGGCCGACCTTGCGCGCCCCGCCCGCGGTGGCCCGGCCGGCTCGCGCGGTGCCGCCCGCGGTCGCCTTCGCGGCGCGCGCGGTCGCACGGCCCGCGCCGGCGACGCCGCGCCCCACGCGCCGCGAGATCTCCCGTGCTCGCTCCCAGCCTCCCTCCACGCCTACCAGTCTTACCCGATTCCTTGGCGATCTCCGCGCCGGATCCCCTCCACAAGGGTCCCCTCCCACCCGCTCGGGGTCCCGGTGGAACTCGTGGGCCGGATCCGGGCGGGAGGGTCGGCTCCCACCCGTTCGGGGTTCCGGTGGTGGCGGAACTCGTGGCCGGATCCGGGCCAGTCGGCCCCGCGAGGTCCGGGCATGGGTGAGAATGAAGTGTGAGCGAACAGCACCTTTCGGCGGAGGCGGGCCGATGACCCGTGCCAGGACCCGCGTCTCCGCCCCCGACCAGGCCTGTGTCGCCGCCGTCGATCTGGCGCGCACCGCGGCCGAGGAGCTGGCGCGTCCGGGCGAGCCGGGCGAGCACCTCGGTTTCGAGAGCGAGGGCGACCGGATCGTCACCCATTACTTCGCCTGCCTCGACCGCGCTTATCGGGGCTGGCGCTGGGCCGTGACCGTCACCCGCGCCTCGCGGGCGAAGAAGGTCACGGTCAGCGAGGCCGTCCTGCTGCCCGGCGCCGGCGCGCTGCTGGCGCCCGAGTGGCTGCCGTGGAGCGAGCGGCTGCGCCCCGGTGACCTCGGCGTCGGCGACCTGCTGCCGACCGCGGAGGACGACGACAGGCTGGAGCCGGGCTTCACCGAGACCGACGACGACGTCGACCACCAGATGATTTTCGAGTACGGCCTGGGCCGGGCCCGTGTGCTCTCGGCCGTCGGCAAGGACCGGGCGGCCAGGCGCTGGCACTCGGGCGAGCACGGGCCGCACACTCCGATCGCACACGCCGCGCCCGCGCAGTGCTCCACCTGCGGCTTCTACTGGCCGCTCGCGGGTGGGCTCCGGCGCACGTTCGGGGTCTGCGCCAATGAGTACGCGCCCGACGACGGCAAGGTGGTGGCCGCCGACCACGGCTGCGGCGCCCACTCCGAGGCCGCGGTCATGCCGCCGCCGGTGGAGCAGGCGACGCCGATCCTCGACGACCTGGGCTACGACCTGATGGAGGAAGAGGCCGGCTCGGTCGACGAATCCGCCTCCGAGGAGCTCGGCCACTCCTGATCGTTTCTGGCGGGGAGTGTCGGCGCGGGCCGCTAGCCTACGGTGGCCCCCAACTCTCTACCCCGGGATCGTGATCGATGACCGACACCTTTGGCGCCGACCGGATGCGAGCCGCCGTGCTCGCCGCGTGGACGGCCTCGCCCGCCAGGTTCCGCGAGGACGCCAACGCCGAGGAGGACTTCGCCCTCGGCGGCTACCGCGACCGGCTGATCGTGGAGCTGGCGCAGAACGCCGCCGACGCGGCGCTGCGGGCAGGCGTGCCAGGGGTGCTCCGGCTGACGTTGCGCGGCAGCGTGCTGACGGCCGCCAACACCGGCGCGCCGCTGGACGCGACCGGCGTGGAGGGCCTGTCCACGCTGCGCGTCTCCGGCAAGCGTGACGAGGCGGGCGCGGCCGGTCGGTTCGGCGTCGGGTTCGCCGCCGTGGTGTCCGTCTGCGACGAGCCCGCCGTCGGCTCGCGTGAGACGGGCGCCGTCCGCTGGTCGCGCGCCGAGACGGCCGCGCTGGTGGGCGCGGTGCCGGAGCTGGCGGGCGAGCTCGCCTCGCGCTCCGGGCACGTGCCGCTGCTGCGCCTGCCGTTCGCCGCCGACCCGCTCGACGTCCCCGAGGGTTTTGACACGCTCGTACGGCTCCCGCTGCGTGACGAGGCGTCGGCCGTGGCGGTGCGCCGCATGCTGGAGGAGACGAGCCCGGCGCTCCCGCTCGGCATGCCGGCGCTGGCGGCCATCGAGATCGACCTCGACGGCACGGTCCGCACGGTGTCGGCCGACGGCTGGCACGTGGTGTCCGATTCCGGTGAGTTCGGCCCTGACGACGTGGCCGAGCTGTTCGCCGATCGTCCCACCGAGGAGCGGGCCCGGCCGTTCTGGTCGGTCCGCTGGGCGGTGCCGCTCACGGCCGGCGGCGAGCCCGCCGCGCCGCCCGCGACGGTGCCCCCGGTCGTGCACGCGCCCACGCCCAGCGACGAGCCGCTCGACCTGCCGGCGCTGCTCATCGCGTCGTTCCCGATGGCCACCGACCGGCGTCACGTGGCGCCGGGGCCGCTGACCGACTTCCTGGTCGAGCGGGTCGCCGACGCCTACGTCCGGCTGATGCGCGAGCTGCCGCGCACCCCGAAGCTGCTCGACCTGGTGCCCGCGCTGATGGGCAAGGGCGAGCTCGACGCCCGCATCCGGCGGGCCGTGCTGCGGCGGCTGCCCGGCACGCCGCTGCTGCCCGCGCTGTCCGCCCCGGCGCCCGCCGTGCAGACGCCGTCGTTCGCCGACGCCGAGGTCTACGAGCCCGACGCCGAATGGCAGGTCGAGCACCCGGCGCAGGAGCCCGGCGCGGACGGCTGGGTGGTCGCGGGCAAGGAGGCCGCCGTGGTCGCCGGGTCCGGCGAGCTGCTGGCGGCCGTCGCCGACTTCGTGCCCGGGCTGCTGCCCGCCGGCTGGCCCGCCCGCCATCCGGCGATGGCCTCGCTCGGCGTGCGCCGCGTGGAGCTCGCCGACGTGGTCGACCTGCTGTCGGGCGAGGCCGTCGAGGGCAGGGAGCCGTCGTGGTGGCGCTCCCTCTACGACGTGCTGCCGGCCGACGACCCCGAGTCGCTCGGCGCCCTGCCCGTCCCGCTGACCGACGGCCGCCTGGTGCGCGGCCCGCGCGGCACGCTCATCCTGGAGCCCGGCTCCGTACGCCTCGACGCGGGGCTGGACCTGGCGCCGCTCGGGCTGCGGATCGTGCACCCCGACGCCGCGCACCCGGTGCTGCTGCGGCTCGGCGCGGCCGAGGCGAGCCCGCGCACCATCCTCGAAGACCCGCTCACCAAGGCCGCCGTCGGCCAGTCGCTCGACAGTCCCGACCCGGAGCCGGTGGCGCGTGCCGTGCTGTCCCTGGTCGAGGCCGCCGGGCTGGCTCCCGGCGAGGCGCCGTGGCTGGGCGCGCTGGCGCTGCGCGGCGCCGACGGCGAGCTCTACCCGGCCGGTGAGCTGATGCTGTCCGGCGGCGCGCTGGCCGGGCTGCTGGAGCCCGACACGCATCTCGGCGTGGCCGCGGGCGAGCTGGAGGAGACCTACGGGCCGCGCGTGCTGGCCGCCGCCGGGGTGCTCGACGGGTTCGCCGTCGTGCACGACTCCGACGTGCTGCTCGACCACGACGACTGCGACCACGACCTGGACGGCGAGGACGAATGGCTCGACCACGTCCTCGACCTGCTCCCCGAGCTGGATGTGCCGCCGGTGGTGCCGGAGTTCGCCGCCGTGCGCGACCTGGAGCTGGTGGCCGACTGGCCGGCCGCGCTGACGCTGCTGACCAGGCCGCCGCTGCGCGCGGCGCTCCACCCGCTGCGCGTCGAGGGCGTCGAGGTGCCCTCCTACACCGCGTGGTGGCTGGCGGGCCACCCGGTGCTCGGCGGGCGCAAGCCGCGCGAGCTGCGGCTGCCGGGCGCCGACCCGCTGCTCCAGGGCCTCTACGGTGACGCGCCCGCCGGGCTGGACGAAGGCGCGCTGGCGATGCTCGGCGTGCGCACCACGCTGGCCGAGCTGCTCGACTCCCACGGCGGCCCGGAGGAGCTGCTCGACCTGATGGCCGACGAGTCCATCGTGGTCGACCGGGCCCAGTTGCGGGCGCTGTGGGTCGCGCTGGCGGGGATCGAGCCGTCCCGGGTGGCGCCGCCGCCGAGGCTGCGGGCGGTGCTCGGCGGCGACATCGTGGTGGCCGACGCCGAGGACGTCGTCGTGGTCGAGGCCCCCGACCTGCTCCAGCTGGTGACCCGTCATCCGCTGGTGCTGGCCCCGTACGACCTGGCCGAGTCGCTGTCGGAGCTGCTCGACCTGCCGCTCGCCGGCGAGCTGACCTCCGGCGAGGTCACCTCGTCCGGAGAGACGCGGCCGGTGCCGCCGCAGGTGCGCTCCCTGCTGCCGACGGCGCCCGAGACGTACGTCGAGCACGAGAAGCTGCTGGTCGACGGCGCGGAGTGCACGTGGCGCTTCTTCGAGGGCACCGTCCACTGCACCGGCGTCGACGGGCTGGCCCGCGGCCTCGCCTGGGCCACCGGCCAGTGGAACGACCGCCTCGCCGTGGCCGCGCTGCTCCGCGACCCGGCCGCCGTCCCTCTGCTGCTCGCGGAGGCGGATCTGTCGTAGCCGGAAAGTTTTTCCGGGTAGGTGTCCTTCTGGCGGTGTCCCGTTCGTGGTTATGGCATGCGGCGGTCCTGCCGCACCTGACACGACGGGACATCGAGGAGTTCGAACATGAAGTACATGATGCTGATCATGGCCAACACCGCCGACGACAGCGGCCAGGCCCCCGGCTGCACGCCCGAGGACTGGATGGCCTACGACAAGGAAGTGCGGGACGCCGGGATCTGGGTCTCCGGGGAGTCGCTGGCCGACCTGGTCACCGCCACGACCGTCAGGGTCGGCGCCGACGGTGAGCGCACCGTGACCGACGGGCCGTTCGCCGAGACCCGGGAGCTGCTCGGCGGCTTCTACGTCATCGACGTGCCCGACCTCGACGCCGCCCTCGACTGGGCGGCCCGCTGCCCGGGGGCGCGCGACGGCTCCGTGGTGGTCCGGCCGGTCGCCGACTTCGGGGTCTGACTCCCATGAGCGCGGACACCGGCTCCCCGGCCGGACCTGGCGGGGGCGGGCTGGGGCCGGTGGCGTCGGTGGAGGCGGTGTTCCGGGAGGAGCGCGGCCGGCTGCTGGCGGCGCTCGCCCGGCGCTTCGGCGACCTCGACCTGGCCGAGGAGGTCACCTCCGAGGCCATCGAGGCGGCGCTGGAGCGCTGGCCCGTCGACGGCGTGCCGCCCAAGCCGGGCGCGTGGCTGATGACCACCGCCCGGCGGCGGGCCGTCGACCGGCTGCGGCGCGACCAGGCGTACGCGGCCCGGCTGGCCATCCTCCAGATCGAGGCCGAGCGGGCCGGACCCGCCCCGGCCGCGGGGCTCGACGACGACCTGCCCGACGAGCGGCTGCAGCTCTTCTTCACCTGCTCGCACCCGGCGCTCGCCGCCGAGGACCGGACCGCGCTGACGCTGCGCTGCCTGGCCGGGCTGACCATGTCCGAGGTGGCGCGGGCCTTCCTGGTGCCGTCCCCGACGATGGCCAAGCGCATCACCCGGGCCAAGAAGAAGATTCGCGAGGCGCGCATCCCGTTCCGGGCGCCGGACGTGGACGAGCTGCCGCAGCGGTTGCCCGGCGTCCTCCAGGTGATCTACTCGATCTTCACCGAGGGCTACGCGGCCAGCGAGGGGCCGCTCCTGCAACGGCTCGACCTGGCCGAGGAGGCCATCCGGCTGGCCCGGATCCTGCGCCGGCTGCTGCCCGCCGAGCGGGAGGTCGCCGGGCTGCTCGCCCTGATGCTGCTGGTCCACGCCCGGCGTGACGCCCGCACCGGGCCCGGCGGGGAGCCGGTGCTGCTGGAGGAGCAGGACCGGGGGCGCTGGGACCGGCCGATGATCGAGGAGGGGGCCGCCCTGGCGACGGTGGCGCTGACCGGCGGCCCGCCGGGGCCGTACGGGGTGCAGGCCGCCATCGCTGCCCTGCACGACGAGGCGGCCGACGTCGCCGCCACCGACTGGGCGCAGATCGTGGCGCTGTACGACGTGCTGCTCGCGCTGACGCCGTCGCCGGTGGTGGCGCTGAACCGGGCGGCCGCCGTGGCGATGCGCGACGGGCCCCGGGCCGGGCTGGCGCTGCTCGACGAGCTGGCCGGGGAGCCGCTGCTGCGCGGCCACCACCCCTACCCGGCGGCGCGGGCCGACCTGCTGCATCGGCTCGGCCGCCACGCCGAGGCCGCCGCTGCCTATCGCGAGGCGCTCGCCCTGGCGGGCACCGCCCCCGACCGCGCCCTCCTGCGCCGCAGACTGCGGGAGGCCGAGCACGCCGGCTCGTGACAGGAAGGGGTCAGGCGGCGGGGCAGGTGGTGCCGGAGCCGGGCATCGTGCCCTTGAGCAGGTAGGAGTCGACCGCGCGGGTGATGCAGGTGCTGCCGCTCAGGTAGGCGCCGTGGCCCTCGCCCTCGTAGGTGACCAGGACGCCGGTCTTGAGCTTCTCGGTGAGGGAGACCGCCCACTGGTACGGGGTGGCGGGGTCGCCCTTGCCGCCGATCACCATGATGGGGGCGGAGCCGGTGGCGTCGATGCGCTTGGCGTCGTCGGTGCCCTCGACGGGCCAGTGGGCGCAGGCGGAGCTCGCGCCGTCGGCGGCCAGGATGGGGAAGATCTTGCTGACCTTCTCGTTGATGGCGGCGGTCTCGGCCTTGGTGGGCCGTTCGGCGCTGTCGACGCAGTTGATCGCCTGGAGGCTGGTCATCATGGTCGAGTAGGTGCCGTCGTCCTTGCGGCCGGTGTAGGAGTCGGCGAGCGTGAGCAGCATGGCGCCGTCGCCCTTGAGCGCCGCGGCGGCGCCCTGCTCCAGGATGGGCCAGGTGGCCTTGGCGTACAGCGGGGTGATGATCGAGAGCTGGGCGAGGCCGTAGGTGAGCTCGCGGTCGCCGACCTTGAGCGGCTTGGTCTTGAGGCCGTCCAGGAGCTTCTCGACGGTCTGCTGCACGGCGGCGGGGGTCTTGCCGAGGTCGCAGCCCTGGGCGACGCAGTCGTCGGCGAAGGCGTCGAAGGCGTCGGCGAAGCCGGTGGCCTGGATGACGGCCCGCTCCTCGAAGGTGACCGACGGGTCGTAGGCGCTGTCGAGGACGAAGCGGCCGACGTTGCCGGGGAACTTGGTGGCGTACACGGCGCCGAGGTGTGTCCCGTACGAGAGGCCGAAGTAGTTGAGCTTGTCGTCGCCGAGCGCGACGCGGAGGCGGTCGAGGTCCTGGGCGGCGTTGACGGTGCCGACGTGCGGCAGCACCTTGGCGGAGTCCTTCTCGCAGGCGGCGGCGAACTCCTTGGCGAGCTGGTCGGAGCCGTCGCCGGTCATCTGGAGGAGCTTGTCGATCTGGCCGCCGCACTTGACGCCGGCGCTGCGGTCGACGCCGCGGGGGTCGAAGCTGACCAGGTCGTAGGAGGAGCCGAGGCCGGCGAACGCCTGGCGGGCGAGGGCGAGCGTGTCGACGCCGGACCCGCCGGGGCCGCCGAAGTTGAAGACGAGGGAGCCGAGCTTGTCGCCGGTGGCCTTGACGCGGATCAGCGCCAGGTCGATCGTGTCGCCACTGGGCTTGGCGTAGTCGAGCGGCACCGGGACCTTGCCGCATTCGACGGCGGGATCGGGGGCCATGGGCTTGCCGTCGGCGCCGGTCAGGTCGGTGCACGGGCTCCACGCGACGGTGCCGGTGTCGCGGCCGGCCTCCTTCTTGGCGGCCGGCTCGGTGCCGGTGCCGCAGGCGGTGGCGGCGGTGGCGCACAGGAGCAGGGCAATCATGGACTTCTTCATGGCATCCAGCATGGTACGGCCACTTTTGCCCAGGTAGTGCCGTGTAACAGCAGTTGCGGATGACATCCGGGACCTGCCGGATGTGACAGATGTCAGCGTTTGCGGACCATCCACATGCCGAGCAGGCCGAAGCCGACGCCGGTGGCGCAGGTCCAGATCCACCAGGTGTTCTCGGGGGCGGGGCGGAAGATCAGCAGAGCGACCAGGGCGAGCGCCCACAGGCCGGTGCCGGCGGCGATCGCCGCGGTGTCGTTGGTCTCGATCGGCTCGGGGTCGGGGTGCCACTGCTGCGTCACGGGATCCAGCCTAGCTTCCAATCGGGTCTCGATACGATTACCGGCATTTGTCACAAAACCCGTTGACTGTCACTCTTCGCGCGTGAGTGACACTCGTAACGCAATCGATCGATACTTCGCAATCACCGCACGTGGTTCGACCATGTCCCGGGAGATCCGTGGCGGCTTGGCCACGTTCTTCACCATGGCGTACATCGTCGTGCTGAACCCGATCATCATCGCCAACGGCACCGACGTCGAGGGCCAGGTCATCGGGGACGGCACGACGCCCAACACGGCGCTCGTCGCCGCGGGCACCGCGTTCGTGGCCGGCGTGCTGACCATCCTCATGGGCGTCATCGGCAAGGTGCCGTTCGCCATGGCCGCCGGGCTCGGGCTCAACGCCTTCGTCACCTTCAACATCGCCACCCAGATGACCTGGGAAGAGGCCATGGGCCTGGTGTTCCTCGAAGGGATCATCATCGGCCTCCTGGTGCTGACCGGGTTGCGGGTGGCGGTGTTCAAGGCCATCCCGGGCCAGCTCAAGACGGCCATCAGCGTGGGCATCGGCCTGTTCATCGCGCTGATCGGCTTCGTCGACGCGGGCTTCGTGCGCCGCGCCGCCGGGACGCCGCTGGAGATGGGCATCGCCGGCAGCCTGACGTCGTGGCCGATCTTCGTGTTCATCGTCGGGCTGCTGACCACGGCCGTGCTGGTGGCGCGGAAGGTGCGCGGCGCGATCCTGATCGGCATCGTGGGCACCACCGTGCTGGCCATCGTGGTCGAGCTGATCACCAAGTCCGGCGCGTTCGGCCCCGACAACCCCGGCGGCTGGCAGCTCAACGTGCCGTCCGTGCCCGAGCAGGTCTTCGGGCTGCACAACGTGTTCACGCTCTTCACCGAGTTCGACCCGTTCGGCGCGTTCAGCCGGGTCTCGGTGCTGCTGGTCGTCCTGCTGGTGTTCACGCTGCTCATCACGGACTTCTTCGACACGATGGGCACGATGGTCGGCGTCGGCCGCCAGGCCGGGCTGGTCCAGGAGGACGGCACGCTGCCGCGCACCCGCGAGATCCTGCTCGTCGACTCGCTCGGCGCGGTCGCCGGCGGCGCCGGCTCGGTGTCGTCCAATACCACCTACATCGAGTCGGCCGCGGGCGTCGGCGAGGGCGCGCGCACCGGTCTGGCGAGCGTCGTCACCGGCCTGCTGTTCCTGGTCGCGATCTTCTTCGCGCCGCTCGTCACGGTCATCCCGTACGAGGCCGCCGCGCCGGCCCTGGTCATCGTGGGCTTCCTGATGATGACCGCGATCCGCGAGATCGACTGGACCGAGTACGAGATCGCCATCCCGGCGTTCCTGACCATCGTCATCATGCCGTTCACGTACTCGATCTCCAACGGCATCGGCGCCGGCTTCATCAGCTACGTGCTGATCAAGGTCGTGCGGGGCAAGGCGAAGGAGCTGCACCCGCTGATGTGGGCGGTCGCCGGGCTGTTCGTGGTGTACTTCGCGCTCGGGCCGATCAAGGTTCTGCTCGGGCTCTGACGAAGGAAGGGGCCGCCATGCTCGGCGGGGCGGCCCCGGGGTATCAAGGAGTGAGACACGCACCGTTTGGGAGAAATATCTTGTCTTCCTGTATAGTTAGCAAAGGTAATGACTCGTGCTAACCAGACCCCAGCAGCCCAAGATCAACCTGCGCAGCGACGCAGGACTGGCTACGGCTTTGCGCGTCTCCCTCGCAAGGCTGAACAGGCGACTCCGACGACAGGGAGCGGCGCACCCGCTGACGCCCACGCAGTTCGCGACCCTCGCCGCCGTGGAACGGCATTCCGCGATAACCCCCGGCGAATTGGCCGAGCTCGAGAAGGTGCAACCGCCCTCGATGACGCGCGTGATCGCCGCGCTCGAGGAACGCGGCCTGCTGCACCGCACCCCGCATCCGACCGACCGGCGCCAGGTGACCGTGACCGTGACCGAGGCCGGCCAGACGCTGCTGAAGGAGGAACGCCGCCGCAAGGAGGCGTGGCTGACCAGGCAGTTGAAGGAGCTCACGCCCGAGGAGCGGTCGATCCTCAGGCAGGCGGCGCCGATCCTGGAGAAGCTCAGCAGGATATAGAGCCTGAACAACCCAAGACCGGGATGTTCCGGTCGCTCAAGATTCGCAATTACCGCATGTTCGCGGTCGGCGGCGCTGTGTCCAACGTGGGCGGCTGGCTGCAGCGCACCGCCCAGGACTGGCTGATCCTCGAACTGACCGGGGGCAGCGCGTCCGCGCTCGGCACCGCCACCGCCCTGCAGTTCCTGCCGATGCTGCTGTTCGGGATGTTCGGCGGCGTGCTCGCCGACCGCTACCCCAAGCGGCCCATCCTCATCACCGCCCAGTCCATGATGGCCGTGCTCGCCCTCGTGCTCGGTGTGCTCACGATGACGGGCACCGCGCAGGTGTGGCACGTGTACGTGATGGCGTTCGCGCTCGGCCTCATCGCCTGTGTCGAGGTGCCGGCGCGGCAGGCGTTCGTCGTCGAGATGGTCGGCAGGCGCGACCTGCCCAACGCGATCGCGCTCAACAGCTCCAGCTTCAACCTGGCCCGCGTGCTCGGCCCGGCGCTGGCCGGCGTACTCATCTACCTGCTCGGCGGGACCGGCCCGATCTTCCTGATCAACGCGCTCACGTTCGCCGCGGTCATCTCCAGCCTGGCCTTCATGCGCAAGTCGGAGCTGAACCTGGCCGACCCGGTGCCCCGGGCCAAGGGGCAGCTCCGCGAGGGGCTGAAGTACGTGATCCGGCGCGAGGAACTGCTCATGCCGATCCTCCTGATCGCGTTCGTGTCGATGTTCTCGCAGTCGTTCTCCATGTCGATAGCGCTCATGGCGCGCGAGGTGTTCGACGCGGGGGCGTCCTCGTTCGGGCTGGCGTCCAGCATGTTCGCCGTCGGGGCGCTCGGCGGCGCGCTGCTGGCCGCGCGCAGGGTCAGGCTGTCCCGCAAGGTGCTGTTCGCCGGGGCGATCGGGTTCGGGCTGTTCCAGATCGCGACCGGGCTGGCCCCGGTCTACCCGGCCTACCTGGCGCTGCTGGTGCCCACCGGTATCGCGCTGATCACCATCAACACGGCGGCCAACGCCAGCGTCCAGCTCGCCACCTCGCCCGAGATGCGGGGCCGGGTGATGGGCATCTACATGCTGGTGTTCACCGGAGGCGCGCCGCTGGGGGCGCCGCTGGTCGGGTGGCTGTCGGACCTGGCCGGGCCGCGGGCTGGCGTCATGCTGTCCGGCGCGCTCGTGCTGGTCGGCACCGGGCTGGCGGTGCTGGCGACGCGCCTGATCCGCAACCGGCTGGCCCGCCGCGCGACGGTCACCGCCTGACCGCGCGGAACGGGCGGCGGGGGCACAATCGGAGGGCATGAGACTGTTCGCGGCCGTGGTGCCGCCCGCCGAGGTGCTCGACGAGCTGGAGCGGGCGATCGCGCCGCACGTCGGGCAGGTGCCGGAGCTGCGCTGGCCCGACCGGGCCACGTGGCACGTCACGCTGGCGTTCTTCGGTGACGTGCCCGAGCGGGCGCTGCCCGACCTGCGCACCAGGCTGGCCCGCGCCGTCGCCCGCCACCCCGCCGCCCGCCTGGCCTTCACCGGCTTCGGGGCGTTCTCGTCGCTGCGCCG
Organism: Nonomuraea sp. NPDC049725; assembly: GCF_040674795.1. Taxonomy (NCBI): domain Bacteria; kingdom Bacillati; phylum Actinomycetota; class Actinomycetes; order Streptosporangiales; family Streptosporangiaceae; genus Nonomuraea; species Nonomuraea sp. NPDC049725. Next base: position 63,956 of record NZ_JBFANJ010000018.1, read on the forward strand.
GGCCCGGGTGTTCTGGGCCGGCCTGTCCGGCGACCCGATGAACCGGCTGGCCGACTCGGTCAAGGCGGGCGCCCGCCGGGCCGGCGCCTCGCAGACCGACGAGAAGCGGTTCCACCCGCATCTCACGCTCGCCCGCGCCAAGGCCGAGACGGACCTCCGCCCGCTGGCCGAGTCGCTGTCCGGGTTCAGCGGCTCGCCCTGGCGGGCGGAGACCGTACGGCTCGTCAAGAGCGAGCTCGGCGCGCAGGTGAGGTACGAGTCACTCGACGAATGGGACCTGGCACCCGCGCCGCGCGGCTAGGCTCCAGGGCGTGGACCGTCCCCGTTCCTGGCTGCTGCCCGTCGTGCTGGGCCTTCTGATGCTGATCGTGATCGTCGGCGCCCTGGTGACCTGACCTACCAGGCGTAGTCCTCGGGAGCCGTGCGGTGACCGGGGAAGATCTCGTCCAGGCGGGCCAGCGTCTGCTCGTCCAGCGTGATCTCCAGCGTGCGCATGGTGCCTTCGAGCTGCGCCAGCGTGCGCGGGCCGATGATCGGCGCGGTGACCGCGGGCTGCGCGAGCAGCCAGGCCAGCGCCACGTACGCCGGGTCCTCGCCGAGCTCGTCACAGAGCTTCTCGTACGCCACGATCTTGTCGCGGTGCTTGTCGAGCTCCCTGGTCATGTGCTCGCTCGCCGAGCGGCCCTTGTCCAGCTTGCGCAGCACGCCGCCGAGCAGGCCGCCGCCCAGCGGGCTCCACGGGATCACGCCGATCCCGTAGTCGAGGCAGGCGGGCAGCACCTCCAGCTCGACCGCCCTGGTCAGCAGGTTGTAGTGGCTCTGCTCGCTGGTCAGGCCGAACGAGCCGCGCCGCGCCGCCGTCTCCTGCGCCTTGGCGATGTGCCAGCCGGCGAAGTTGGACGAGCCCACGTACAGGATCTTGCCCTGCTGGCGCAGGATCTCCATGGCCTCCCAGAACTCCTCGAACGGGGTGTTCCGGTCGATGTGGTGGGCCTGGTAGACGTCGATGTAGTCGGTCTGCATGCGCCGCAGCGAGGCGTCGCAGGCCCGGCGGATGTTCAGCGCCGACAGCCCCCGCTCGTTGGGCCAGTCGCCCATGTCGCCGTAGAGCTTGGTCGCGATGACCGTCTTCTCCCGGCGTCCGCCGCCCTGCGCGAACCACCGGCCGACGATCTGCTCGGTGATGCCCTCGCCCTTGACCCAGCCGTAGACGTTGGCCGTGTCGAAGAAGTTGATGCCCAGTTCGTGCGCCTTGTCCATGATCGCGAAGGAGTCGTCCTCCGAGGTCTCGGGCCCGAAGTTCATCGTGCCGAGGCAGAGCGGGCTGACCTTGAGGCCACTGCGACCGAGGTTCACGTAGTCCATGGATTCAACCCTAAATACCTGGAGTGGACTCCAGGCCATAGGGTGATCGCGTGAGTTCGGTGACCGGCCTGTTCAAGGCCGCCGCGCCGCTGTTCCTGTCCATGGTGACCGGGCTGGCGGGGACGCTCGTGGTCACCGCCGTGCTCGGCCGCCACGCGACCGTCACGCTGGCCGCCTTCGCCGTCATGACCGCCGTGCTCACCCCGGCCTCCACCGCCGTCGCGGGGGCGCTGCGCGGGCTGGCGCCGTTCGTCGCGCCGCACCGCGACGACCCCGACACCGTGCTGCCGATCCTGCGTGACGCCCGCTGGCTCAGCCTGCTCGTCGGGGCGGCCGGGGCGCTGGCCGTGCTCGGCGTCCCGGCGCTGGCGGGCGTGAGCGGGGTGCCCGGCGAGGTGGTGGCCGAGCTCGGCGCGCTGCCCTGGCTGCTGGCCCTCTACCTGCTGGTGTTCGCGGCCGGGGGCGGCGCCACGTCGGTGCTCGTCGCCATCGGGCGCAGCCGGCCGGTGCTCTGGGCGGGCCTCGCGGGCACGTCGGTGATGGTCGTCCTCGCCCTCACGCTGGTGCCCCGGCTCGGGCTCACCGGCGTCGGCGTCGCCTGGCTGCTGTCGGGCGTCGCCTCCGTCACCGTCGCCGACCTCTGCCTGCGCCGCGCGCTCGGCCGCCGCATCGGCAGGGGCCGGCCGCGCCCGCGCGAGATCGCCAGGCTGGCCCGGGTGAGCGTCCCGCTGGCGGCCACGGTGCTGATCAAGTTCGGCGCGCTCGGCGTCGTCACGTTCGCCGCGAGCACCACCAGCACCCGCGACACCGCCGCGCACGCCGTGCTGACGACGCTCACCGGCTTCACCATGCTGGCCTCGCTGGCCGTGGCGCAGGCGTCGGTGCCGGACGTGGCCCGCGCCGCCACGCCCGCCGCCGCGCGCCGCGCCAACCGCACCGCCGCGCTGCTCGCCGTCGCCGGCACCACCCTGGCCGCGCTCGCGCTGCTGGCGCTCGGCGATCCGCTGCTCGGCCTGTTCAGCGACGACCCCGGCGTACGGGCGCGGGTGCTCGGGCTGATGCCGCTGATGCTCGTCTCCTCGATGGCCGACGCCGCCCAGGCCGTGCAGGGCTTCGGGCTGACCGCGCTCAAGCGGTCCGGGGCCAGCCTGATCTACTTCGCCGCCGGCTACGGGCTGCTCGCGCTGGCGGCGGTGCCGGTGGCCGCCACCTGGGGCGTCACCGGGCTGTGGGTCGCGATGGCCGTCGGGAACGCGCTGCTCCTGGCGTTGCAGGGCGCGGGGTTCCACCGGCACAGCGCTCGCGTCGGCACCGCCCGGGCTGCGGCATGATGGCGACGTGGTCCTGATCCGAGCCTGCGCCGTGGCGGTGACGGCGCTCGCCGCCTGCGCGGCCCCCGCCGCCGCGTCCGACGTGTCCGCCGTCTCTCCCGTGCCGCGCGACGGGGAGAAGCTGTTCACGTTCAAGGACCCGCGGATCACCGAGTCCAGCGGGCTGGCCCTGTCGCCCACCCGCGACGACGTCTACTACACGCACAACGACAGCGCCGCCCAGCCCGAGTTCTACGCCGTCGGCCCCGACGGCCGCACCCGGGCCACCTTCCGCCTGCGCGGCGCCGAGGCCCGCGACTGGGAGGCCATGGCGGCCACCCGCGACCCCCGGACCGGGCGCGGCGTGCTCTGGTTCGCCGACATCGGCGACAACCTCGACGGCGCCTGGCCCGACGTCTCGATCTACAAGGTCGCCGAGCCGGCCACGCTGACCGACGCCACCCTGCCCGCCACCCGCTACCGGTTCCGCTACGAGGGCGGCGGGCGCAACGCCGAGGGCATCATGGTCAACCCGGTGACCGGGCGGCTCTACGTCGTCTCCAAGGAGTTCAGCGGGTCCGTCTACGAGGCGCCGAAGAAGCTGCGCACCGGGCGGGTCAACGTCCTGCGCAAGGTCGCCGCCGCGCCCATCATGGCCACCGACGCCGCCTACGCCCCCGACGGCTCCTCGTACGTGATCCGCACCTACTTCTCGGCGACCGTCTACAAGCCCTCGGGCGAGGTGCTGACCCGGGTGTCGATGCCCGACCTGGAGCAGGCCGAGTCCATCGCCTACACGCGCGACGGCAAGGCGCTGCTGACCGGGTCGGAGGGCGAGAACAGCCCCGTCTACAAGGTGCCGATCCCGGCGGCCGGCGCGCCCTCGCCCACCGCCGAACCGCCGTCGCCCTCCGCCGGGCGGCCGGAGGCCGAGGGCACCAGGGCCGCGGCCGACGCCCCGGCGGCCTCTCCGGGGCTGACCGTGCGCGACGTGCTCATCTGGCTCGCGGCGGCGGCGGTCGCGATCGGCTTCATCACCTTCCTGGCCCGCCGCACCCGCTGACGCCGCCGCTCAGCGCGAGGTGTCGCGCATGGTGGCGGTGAACATGTCGCCCCGCAGCGCGCGCTCGACGGCCTCGACCGAACGCGACAGGCGGACCAGCCGGGGCCCCTCCTCGCGGTAGGCGTCGAGCACGGCCTCGATGGCGTGGGGCGGCAGGTGGCCCTTGAGGTCGACGGCGGCGCCCCGATAGCCGGCGCGGGCCGCCTCGATGGCCGAGCGGACGTGGTGGACGGCCATGCGGGCCAGCGCGACCGGGTGGCGCCGGAGCACCTCGTAGGCGCGGTAGTCGGGCGGGACGGCGTCGAGCAGCCACGCCACGGCCGAGGTCTCCCAGTCGGGGACGCTGGGCGGCCGGACCTCCGCGGGCCAGTCGGGCGGGACGTACATGCCGCCATCGTACTCGTGTTCGATTGTCGAGCCGAGTAGCACCTACCGTTTCGGATACATTGCCCCCGAGAGCGGACGAACGGCTGCCACGCAGGCACACTGGCCTCGTGACGGAGAAGATCGGAGTCGTGGGGGCCGGGATCGTCGGCCTGGCGGTGGCCCGCGAGCTCGCGGGCGCGCGGGGCGCCGAGGTGACCGTGCTGGAGAAGGAGAGCCGCGTCGGCGCCCACCAGACCGGCCACAACAGCGGCGTCGTGCACGCCGGCCTCTACTACCCGCCGGGCTCGCTCAAGGCCAGGCTGTGCCGCGAGGGCGTGGCCATGCTCAAGGACTACTGCGCCGAGCACGCGCTGCCCTACCGGGAGGTGGGCAAGCTCGTCGTGGCGAGCACCCGGGCGGAGCGGCCGAGGCTGGCGGTGCTGGCCGAGCGGGCCAGGGCCAACGGCGTGCCGGGGATCGCCGAGCTCGACGCGCTGGCGCTGCGCGAGGTCGAGCCGCACGCGGTGGGCGTGGGCGCGGTGCACTCGCCGCACACGGCGATCGCCGACTTCCCGGCCGTGGCGCGCCGGCTCGCGCTGGACGTGGCCGAGCTGGGCGGTTCGGTACGGCTCGGGCATCCGGTCAGGGGGATCAGGCAGGGCGCCTCGGGTGTGGAGGTGCTGGCCGGGAGGCGCAGGTTCGTCTTCGACCGGCTGGTGGTGTGCGCGGGGCTGGGCACCGACGCGGTGGCGCGGATGGCGGGGCAGCCGGGTGACGTGCGGATCGTGCCGTTCCGGGGCGAGTACTACGCGCTCGGGGAGTCGGCCAGGGAGCTGGTGCGGGGGCTGATCTATCCGGTGCCCGACCCGCGGTATCCGTTCCTGGGGGTGCATCTGACCCGGCACATCGACGGGGAGGTGCTGGTGGGGCCGAACGCGGTGCTGGCCGGGGCGTACGAGGGCTACAGGTGGCGAAATTTCCGTAATGTCGGGCAAATTCTGCGCTGGCCCGGCACCCTCCGCATGGCCCGCCACCACTGGCGCACCGGCGTCAAGGAGGTCTACGGCTCGCTCGCCAAGGCTGCCTTCGTCCGCGCCGCCCGCCGCTACGTGCCCGAGCTCACCTCCGCCGACCTGCACCGGACCGAGGGCGGTGTGCGCGCGCAGGCCGTCGCCCGCGACGGCAGCCTGGTCGACGACTTCGCCGTGGACGTGCACGGCGACGTGGTGCTCGTGCGCAACGCCCCGTCGCCCGCGGCCACGTCGAGCCTGGCCGTCGCCCGGCACATCGCCGGAATTGTCCCAGCACCTGTCCGATGAGGGCATCCTTGAGGGGGACATCATCCCCTTCGAGGACGAAGAGGACACCGGCCCCTTCCAGGCCGACAGGTGCAGACAGGAGGACAGGTTGAGGTTCGCGGCTCGTCCGCCCCGGCAATCCGGAGCGTCCCCGCGCGGCTCCCGCACGTCAGGCCCGGTGGGCCGGCACCCGGCGGGCGGCCGATGATGGAAGCGCGCCTGCTGATCGTCGAGGACGACCCGAACATCCTCGAACTCCTCGCCGCCAGCCTGCGGTTCGCCGGATTCGACGTGTGCACCGCCAAGAGCGGCCACGACGCGGTCGCGGCGGTGCAGCGGCAGCGGCCCGACCTGGTCGTGCTCGACGTCATGCTGCCCGACCTGGACGGCTTCGAGATCGTCCGGCGGATGCGCGGCGGCGGCGTCCACACGCCCGTGGTGTTCCTCACGGCCAGGGACGAGACCGAGGACAAGATCCGGGGCCTGACCATCGGCGGCGACGACTACGTGACCAAGCCGTTCAGCCTGGAGGAGGTCGTCGCCCGCATCCACGCGGTGCTCCGCCGCACCAGCGGCGAGGCGCAGCCGCCGCCGCCCCGGCTGACGTTCGCCGACATCGAGCTGGACGAGGAGAGCCACGAGGTGTGGCGCGGCGGCCACGCGGTCGCGCTGTCGCCCACCGAGTTCAAGCTGCTGCGCTACTTCATGACGAACGCCGGGCGGGTGCTGTCCAAGCCGCAGATCCTCGACCACGTGTGGGACTACGACTTCCGCGGCGAGGTCGGCATCGTCGAGTCGTACGTGTCGGTGCTGCGCCGCAAGATCGACAACCGCAGTCCCCGGCTGATCCACACCCTGCGCGGCGTCGGTTACGTCCTGCGCCTGCCCTCGGGCCCGTAGATGCCGCTCAGGATCAAGCTGATGGCCGTCATGCTGGCCCTGCTGGGGCTCGGCATGACGTTCATCGGAGTGGTCAGCGTGTCGGTCCTGCACGGCTACCTGCTCGACCGGGTCGACAGCCAGGTCAACCTCGTCTCCGTACGGGTCCACAAGCGGCTGGTCAACGACGCGCAGCGGCGCGCGGCGGGCAAGCAGAACACCGAGAAGCCGCTGCTCATCGAGTCCGACACGATCGTCCTGGTCAAGGACGCCGCCGGGGTGCTCACGCCCACGCAGAGCGAGCGCGACGTCGACGTCAAGCCCAAGCCGGTGCTCGACCCGTCACGCGGACGCGACATCTACACCGCCCCGGCCGCCGGCGGCGACGGCGAGTGGCGGGTGCGGCAGAGCACGACGCCGCAGGGCACGTTCGTCGTCGCCACCGACCTGGGCGAGGTCAACGAGATCACCCGGCGGCTCGTCCTCATCGAGCTGCTGGGCGGCGGCGGCATCGTCATCCTGCTCGCGATCGTCGGCGTGGCGACCGTGCGGCGCAGCATGCGGCCCCTGGCCGAGATCGAGCGCACCGCGGGCACCATCGCCGCCGGGGAGCTCGGCCGCCGGGTGCCCGACGGCGACCCCCGTACCGAGGTGGGCCGCCTGGCCGCCGCGCTCAACGGGATGCTGGCGCAGCTCGAAAGCGCGTTCACCGCGCGGTCGGAGGGCGAGGCGGCGGCGCGCCGGTCGGAGGACCGGATGCGCCAGTTCGTCGCCGACGCCTCCCACGAGCTGCGCACCCCGCTGACCTCCATCCGGGGCTTCGCCGAGTACGCCCGCCAGAACCCCGGCGCCGACCCCGCCGAGCTGATGAAGCGGGTCGAGCACGCGGCCGGGCGCATGAGCCTGCTCGTGGACGACCTGCTGCTGCTCGCCCAGGTGGACCAGTCGAGACCGCTGAAGATGCGGCCCGTCGACATGCTGGCGCTGGCCGCCGACGCCGTCCAGGACGCCCGCATCCTGGCCCCCGACCGCGAGATCGGGCTGGACGTCGTGGGCGGCGCCGCGCTCATCGTCTCCGGTGACGAGGTACGGCTGCGCCAGGTCGTCGGCAACCTGATGTCCAACGCGCTCATCCACACCGACCCGGGCACGCCTATCACCATCCGGGTCGGGGCGGGCGACGGCACGGTCTTCCTGGAGGTGGCCGACCAGGGCCCCGGCCTCACCCCCGAACAGGTCGAGCGGGTCTTCGAACGCTTCTACCGGGCCGACTCGGCCAGGTCCAGACGCCGGTCCGGCGAGGACCGGGGCAGCGGCCTCGGCCTGGCCATCGTCCAGGCGCTGGCGCACGCCCACGGCGGCACCGTCGTCGTCCGCAGCACGCCGGGCGAGGGATCGACCTTCCGCGTCGAACTCCCACTCGCCTTGGAGTGAGCATTCAGCATTCCCTCAGGTCGCTGGGTCACCCTGGAAGGGTGAGCAAGAGCGAAGCGCTGATCATGGTGGTGGACGACGAGCCCAGCATCAGGGACCTGCTCTCGGCCAGCCTGCGTTTCTCCGGGTTCGAGGTGCTCACCGCCGCCGACGGCAACGAGGCCGTCGAGGTGGCCCAGCGGGCCGCGCCCGACCTGGTGGTGCTCGACGTCATGCTGCCCGACCTGGACGGGTTCGAGGTGGCCAGGCGGATCGACGCGCCCGTGCTCTTCCTCACCGCCCGCGACGCCACCGAGGACAAGATCGCCGGGCTGCGCGTCGGCGACGACTACGTCACCAAGCCGTTCAGCCTGGAGGAGGTCCAGGCCCGCATCCGCGCCGTGCTGCGCCGCACCCGGGGCGAGGGCGCGCCCGCCACCCGCCTGAAGGTGGCCGACCTGGAGCTGGACGAGGACGCGCGCGAGGTGTGGCGCGGCGGCCGTCAGGTGCGGCTGTCGCCGACGGAGTTCAAGCTGCTGCACTACTTCATGGCCAACGCCGGGCGGGTGCTGTCCAAGGCGCAGATCCTCGACCACGTGTGGAACTACGACTTCGGCGGCGACGCCGGCGTGGTCGAATCGTACGTGTCCTACCTGCGGCGCAAGGTCGACGACGTGGAGCCGAGGCTCATTCACACGCTGCGCAGCGTCGGTTACGTGCTGAGAGAGCCACCCGCGGGCTAGCGTGGTCCGTATGGACCTGCTCGGCGCGCTGGAGGAGCTGCGGCAGCCGCTCGACCGGGAGCTGTTCCCGCTCGAGATCGGCGACGCCGCCACCGATCGGCGCGCGCTGCGCGAGCTGACCGGGCAGCTCGACGACTACCTGCTGCCCCGGCTGCGGGCGATCGACGCGCCCCTGCTCGCCGTCGTCGGCGGCTCCACCGGCGCGGGCAAGTCCACGCTGGTCAACTCGCTGGTCGGCGTCGACGTGACCGAGCCCGGCGTGCTGCGGCCCACCACGCTCGTGCCGACGCTCGTGGTGAGCCCGGCCGACCGCGACTGGTTCATGGCGCAGAACGTGCTGCCCGGCTTGTCCCGCGCCACCGGCGTCGGGCCCGGCGCGCTGCGCGTGGTCACCGCCGACGCGCTGGGGGCCGGGCTGGCGCTGCTCGACGCGCCCGACATCGACTCCGTCGTGACCGCCAACCGCGAGCTGGCCGCGCAACTCCTGGCCGCCGCCGACCTGTGGCTGTTCGTCACCACCGCCGCCCGCTACGCCGACGAGGTGCCGTGGAGCTTCCTGCGCTCCGCCCGCGAACGCAGCACCGCCCTCGCCGTCGTGCTCGACCGCGTGCCGCCCGAGGCCGCCGGGCCCGTCGCCCGCGACCTCGAACGCCTCCTGGAGGAGAACGGCCTGGCCGGCAGCCGCCTGTTCACCGTGCCCGAGGCCGCGCTGCCCACCGAGAAGGCCCGGCTGCCCGCCGACGCCGTCGCGCCCATCGCCGGCTGGCTCGCCGGGCTCGCCGCCGACGCCGCCGAACGCTCCCGCGTCGTACGCCAGACGCTGTCCGGCGCGCTCGACAGCCTCGCCACCCGCGTGCCGTCGCTGGCCACCGCCGTCGAACGGCAGGAAGCCGGCCTCGACGCGCTGCGCTCCATCGTGACCGCCGCCTACGCGGGCGGGCTCGCCGACTTCGACGAGGGCATGCGCGACGGGTCGCTGCTGCGTGGCGAAGTGCTGGCCCGCTGGCAGGACTTCATCGGCACCGGCGACCTGATGCGCTCCCTGGAGAGCCGCGTCGGCTGGCTGCGCGACCGCATCGTCGGCTTCTTCACCGGGCGCGCCCCCGAGGTCGAGCTCCGCGACGCCCTGGAGAGCGGCGTCGAGACCCTGATCAAGGGCGTCGCCGACAGCGCCGCCGAACGCGCCCTCGACGGCTGGGCCGCCGCGCCCGGCGGGCCCGGCCTCCTCGAACGCGCCGGCCCCGTCGAGTCCGCCCGTCTCGGCCGCGCCTCCGCCGCACTCGGCGAACAGGCCGAGACCGCCGTGCGCGGCTGGCAGGAGTACGTTCTCGACCTCGTACGGGAGGAAGGCGCCGAACGGCGCACCACAGCACGGATGGCGTCGTTCGGGGTGAACGGCGCGGGGCTGCTGCTGATGCTGGCCGTGTTCGCCTCCACCGGCGGGCTGACCGGCATCGAGGTCGGCATCGCGGGCGGCACCAGCGTGCTGTCCCAGAAACTCCTCGAAGCGATCTTCGGCGACCAGGCCGTCCGCACCCTCACCGCCCGCGCCCGCGACGACCTGCGCGAACGCGTCCGCGAACTGCTCGACCACGAAGCCGATCGCTACCTGGACCTGCTCGCCACCGTCGAACCCCCGCCCGGCACCGCCGCCGCCCTGCGCGACGCCGCCGCCACCGTCCGCCGCCACCGGGCCGAACTGCCGGGCGGTGACCAGGCGTGAAACTGCTGCGCCGCAAGGACCGGCCCACCCTGGAAACCCGGCTCGACGCCCTGCTCGAAGCCGCCTCGCTCGGCGAAGGACGGCTGGCCGACGACGCCGTCCAGGCCGCCCGCGAAGTCGCCGAACGAGCCGGGACCCGGCGGCGGCTCTCCGTCGCCCACACCGTGGCCGCGCTAGCCGGAGCCACCGGCAGCGGCAAGTCGTCCCTCTACAACGCGCTGGCCGGGGCCGAACTCGCCGGCGTCGGCGTCACCCGGCCCACCACCGCCACCGCCCAGGCCGCGCTCTGGGACGGCGAAGGGGCCGGGCCGCTGCTCGACTGGCTGGAGGTGCCGCACCGGCACTCCGCCTCCGGTGGCGGGCTCGGCGGGCTCGTCCTGCTCGACCTGCCCGACCACGACTCCATCCGGCTCACCCACCGGCTGGAGGTCGACCGGCTGGTCGAGCTCGTCGACCTGCTCGTGTGGGTGCTCGACCCGCAGAAGTACGCCGACGCCGCCGTGCACGAACGCTACCTGCGGCCGCTCGCCGGGCACCGGGACGTCATGGTCGTCGTGCTCAACCAGATCGACCGGCTGCCGCCCGAAGCCGTCGAGCGGTGCCTGCGCGACCTGCGCCGCCTCCTCGACGACGACGGGCTCACCGGCGTGCCCGTCCTCGGCGTCTCGGCCCGTACGGGGGCGGGGGTCGCCGACCTCCGCGCGCTGCTGGCCGACCGGGTGGCCCGCCGCAAGGCCTGGTCCGACCGGCTCGCCGCCGACGTCCGCGACGCCGCCACCCTCCTCACCACCGCCTCCACCCTCCCACCCCACCCCCAGCGCGCCCCCGAGGGACCGCCTCCCAGCGCGGGCACCGGCATCTCCGAGGCCGAGGGCCCCTCCCGACAGGGCCGGACCGCCGCTTCCGAGGGGAGAGCGTCCGGGGTGGAGGGCGCTGGCGTCTCCGGGGACGCGTCCCCGCAGGGGCGGGCCACCGCCTCCGACGGGGCGGCTTCCGGTGCGGAGGGGAGGGGGGTTCTGGCGTTGGGGCGGGCGGCGCTCGCTCAGGGGGGACCTCAGCAGGGGGAGACAACCGTGCCCGGGGAGCAGGGCGTCGGGGGGTTGGCGGGGGCGTTGACGGCGGCGTTGTCGAAGGCGGCCGGGGTGCCGCTGGTGGTGGCGGCCGTGGCGAAGGGGCACCGGCATCGGGCGGTCGTGGCGACCGGGTGGCCGGTGACGCGGTGGGTGCGCAGGTTCCGGCCGGACCCGCTGCGCAGGCTGCGGATCGGGGTGGCGGCCCCGTCCGGGCGCGGCGGAGGCGACCGTGCGGACAGCGCGGCGGCCCGTACGGGGCAGGGGGTCGAGCCGGTGAGCCGCACGTCGGTGCCGGCGGCGTCGGCGGTGCAGCGGGCGCAGGTGGAGACGGCGATCCGGGACGTCGGCGAGCAGGCCGCGCGGGGGCTGCCGGCGGCGTGGGCGGCGGCGGTGCGGCGGGCGGCCCGGTCGCGGTCGGCGGAGCTGGCCGACGCGGTGGACCGGGCGGTGGGGCGCACCTCGCTGGGGGTGACGCGGCGGCCGCGCTGGTGGCGGGCGGTGAACGTGCTGCAGTGGCTGGTGTTCGCGGGCATGGTGGCGGGCGCGGGCTGGCTGGCGGCGCTGTTCGGGATGGACTACCTGCGGTTGCCGGAGCCGCCGATGCCGACGGTGTGGGAGGTGCCGTGGCCGACGGCGCTGCTGGTGGGCGGGGCGCTGGCGGGCGTGCTGGTGGCGCTGCTGTCGAGGCTGGCCGCGTGGCTGGGCGGTCGCCGTCGTGCCCGTAAGGCCGCGCGGGCGTTGCGGGCCGCGATCGGCGAGGTGGGTCAGGCGTACGTGCTGGGGCCGGTGGAGGAGGAGCTGGCCCGTCACTCCCGCTTCACCGAGGCCGTGGAGAGGGCTCGCGCCGAGTAGGGGCGGCGTGCAGGACTGCCGGTGTCTCATCCGATCCCGAGAGAGCCGGAGATCTGCCGGAGGCTGTCCAGCAGCGGACGCAGCAGCGGGTGCGACTCGGCCCCGCGCCGGACGGCGGCGAACACGCGGCGCTCCATGCCGGCCGCGAGCGGGCCCGGCGTGTGGTGCACCGTGACGCCGGGCAGCGTCATGTCGCGCAGCGCCAGCCGGGGCACCAGGGCGATGCCCGCCCCGGCCCCGACCAGCGCCACCACGGCGCGGAAGTCGTCCGAGCAGTGCGCGAACCGGGGCGAGAAGCCCGCCTGCTCGCAGGCGAACGCGATCACGTCGTGCACGGGGTTGCCGGGGTAGGGCCCGATCCACGTCTCCCCGGAGGCGGCGGCGAGGTCCACGGGGGAGCCGGACAGCGGGTGGCCCTCCGGCAGCACCAGGTCGAACGGCTCGGCGTACAGCGGGACGCGGAACAGGCGGCGGTCGGCCGCGTCGGGGCCGCCTCGGTACTCGACGGCGATCGCCACGTCGGCCTCGCCGTCGAGGAGCATCGCCAGGCTCTGGTGGCCCTCGGCGTCGCGTACCCGCACCTGGATGCCGGGTGCGGCGGCGCGCAGCGCGACGATCGCGGGGGAGAGCACGGCGCTGATCGCGGTGGCGAAGCAGGCCGCGGTGACCTCGCCCGCCGCGCCCGTGGCGTAGGCGGCGACCTCGGCCTCGGCCCGTTCGAGCTGGGCCAGCACGTCGTTCGCGTGGGCCAGCATGATCTTGCCGACGGCGTTGAGCCGGACGCCGCGCCCGTCGCGCACGAACAGCCGGTGCCCCACCTCGTGCTCCAGGGCGACGAGCTGCTGGGAGACGGCCGACGGCGTCAGGTGGAGGGTGGCCGCCGCGGCGGTGACCGTGCCGTGGTCGGCCACCGCGCGCAGCGTGCGCAGCCGCCGCGTGTCTATCACGCTGCGAGGATACGGGTCAGGCGCGTGCCCGTACGAACGCGGTCACCGCCCGGTCCACGTCGGCGGCGGAGTGGGCGGCCGAGAGCTGGACGCGGATCCTGGCCTGGCCGTGCGGCACCACCGGGTAGGAGAAGCCGATCACGTAGACGCCCAGCGCCAGCAGCCGCTCGGCCATGGCGGAGGCCTCGGCGGCGTCGCCGATCATCACGGGGACGATCGGGTGGTCGCCCGGCAGGATGTCGAACCCCTCGGCCGCCATCCGGCTGCGGAACCGCTCGGTGTTGGCGCGCAGTTGCTCGCGGGCGTCGCTGGAGGTCTCCAGCAGGTCCAGGATGCGCAGCGACGCCGCGGCGATCACCGGGGCGAGCGAGTTGGAGAACAGGTACGGGCGCGAGCGCTGCCTGAGCAGGTCGCAGATCTCCTGCCGGGCGGCGACGTAGCCGCCGCTGGCGCCGCCGAGCGCCTTGCCGAGCGTGCCGGTGATGATGTCGACCCGGTCGCTCACCCCGTGCAGCTCGGGCGTGCCGCGCCCGGTGGGGCCGACGAAGCCGACGGCGTGCGAGTCGTCGACCATGACCATGGCGTCGTAGCGCTCGGCCAGGTCGCAGATGTCGGCGAGCGGCGCCAGGTAGCCGTCCATGGAGAAGACGCCGTCGGTGACGATCAGCCTGCGCCGCGCGTCGGCCGACTCCTTCAGCCTGGACTCCAGCTCGGCCATGTCGCGGTTGGCGTAGCGGTAGCGGCGGGCCTTCGACAGCCGGATGCCGTCGATGATGCTGGCGTGGTTGAGCGCGTCGGAGATCACCGCGTCCTGCGCGTCGAGCAGCGTCTCGAACACGCCGCCGTTGGCGTCGAAGCACGAGCTGTAGAGGACGGTGTCCTCCTGGCCGAGGAAGTCGGACAGCCGGGCTTCGAGCTCCTTGTGCACCTCCTGGGTGCCGCAGATGAACCGCACCGAGGCCATGCCGAACCCCCACCGGTCCAGCGCCTGCTTGGCGGCCTCGACGACCTCGGGGTGGTCGGCCAGGCCCAGGTAGTTGTTGGCGCAGAAGTTGAGCACCTCCTGGCCGGCCACGCTCACCGCCGAGCTCTGCGGGGTGCTGATCACCCGCTCGGGCTTGAGCAGCCCGGCCTCGGTGATCTCGTCAAGCGTCGCACGCAGCTGCTCGCGTACGTTCGTGAACATCAAGCGCTCCAATCCAGGATGACTTTGCCCGTGCGGCCACTGGCGGCGGTGTCGAAGGCGGCGTCGAACTCGTCGTACGGGAAGCGGTCGGTGATCACCGGGGTGAGGTCGAGCCCCTTCTCCAGCAGGACCGACATGTTGTACCAGGTCTCGAACATCTCGCGGCCGTAGACGCCCTTGATGGTGAGCATCGAGGTGACGACCGTGGCCCAGTCGATCGCGAACTCCTCGGCGGGCAGGCCGAGCATGGCGATCCGGCCGCCGTGGGTCATGTGCGCGATCATGTCGCGCATCGCCGCCGGGTTGCCGGACATCTCCAGGCCGACGTCGAAGCCCTCGCGCATGTCGAGGCGGCGCATGCCGTCGGCGATGGTGTCGCGGGAGACGTTCAGCGCCAGGTTGACGCCGAGCTTGCCGGCCAGGTTGAGCCGCTCGTCGCTGACGTCGGTGATCGCCACGTGGCGGGCGCCGACGTGGGTGGCGACGGCGGCGGCCATGAGCCCGATCGGGCCGGCCCCGGTGATCAGCACGTCCTCGCCGACGAGGGGGAAGGAGAGCGCGGTGTGCACGGCGTTGCCGAACGGGTCGAAGATGGCGGCCACGTCGGGGTGGACGGGGGTGCGGTGCACCCACACGTTCGTGGCGGGCAGCGTCACGTACTCGGCGAACGCGCCGTCGCGGTTGACGCCGAGGCCGATGGTGTTGCGGCACAGGTGGCGGCGGCCGGCCATGCAGTTGCGGCACTTGCCGCAGACGATGTGGCCCTCGCCGCTGACGAGGTCTCCGACCGCGATGTCCTCGACGCCGGGCGCCACCTCGACCACGTGCCCGGAGAACTCATGTCCCACGATGAGCGGAAGCTTCAGCGTTTGCCGCGCCCAATCATCAAATTTCCGAATATGCAGGTCTGTGCCGCATATGCCGGTCCGCAGGACCCTGATCTTCACCTCGCCCGGCCCCACCTCGGGCTCCGGGACGTCGACCAGCCAGAGCCCCGGCTCCGCCCTCTCCTTGACCAGCGCTTTCATCGCGTGCATCCCCCTCGATCCGAACCTAACGCACTGTGCCGCTTCCCCTCCCGCGTGTCCATCGAGGGATTCTTAACTGCCCCCCAAGCTCTGCTTCACGCTGAAGGGCGTACGCGGTCTGAGCAGGAGATCATCAACGCTGATGCGCATTAATGTGCAAAAATGCCGACTTACAGGCACAAAAAGACCAGAGGGGCATCCGTGGAAGACCTGCGATTCGGCGTCATCGGCCTCGGCCTGCGCGTGAGCCTCGCCGTGGCCGCCCACCAGCCCGGCCGGGGCTCGGTGGTGGCCGCGGTCTGCGACACCGACCCGGCGACGCTCAAGGAGCAGGCCGCCCGCTTCGGCGACCCGGTGACCACCACGGACCACCGCGACCTGCTCCGCCGCGACGACCTCGACGCGATCATCGTGATGACGCCCGACGACACCCACGAGGAGATCGCGATCGCCTGCCTGGAGGCGGGCAAGGCCGTCTACCTGGAGAAACCGCTGGCCATCACCGTCGAGGGCTGCGACGCCGTCCTGCGCGCCGCCCGCGACACCGGCACCCGCCTGTACGTGGGCCACAACATGCGGCACATGGGCGTCGTCCGGCTGATGCGCGACATCATCGCCCGCGGCGACATCGGCGAGCCGAAGACCGTCTGGGTGCGCCACTTCGTCTCCTACGGCGGCGACTACTACTTCAAGGACTGGCACGCCGACCGGTCCCGCACCACCGGCCTGCTGCTGCAGAAGGCCGCCCACGACCTCGACGTCCTGCACTGGCTGGCCGGCGGCTACACCACCCGGGTCAACGCCCTCGGCGACCTCGCCCTCTACGGCGACCTGCCGCGCCGCGCCCCCGGCACGCCGCGCCCCGAGGGCTGGCTGCGCGAGTTCGACTGGCCGCCCACCAGCCGCCGCGACCTCCACCACGTCGTCGACGTCGAGGACGTCTCGGTCATGAACATGCGCCTCGACAACGGCGTCGTCGCCGCCTACCAGCAGTGCCACTTCACGCCCGACTACTGGCGCAACTACACCGTCATCGGCACCGAAGGCCGCCTGGAGAACTTCGGCGACGGCCCCGGCGACACCGTCAAGGTGTGGAACACCGGCCCCACCGGTTACCGCGACGACTGCGACATCGCCTACCGGGTCCCGCAGGCGCAGGGCAGCCACGGCGGCGCCGACCTGGACATCGTCGCGGAGTTCCGCCGGTTCGTGCGCGAGGGCGGCGTCACCGACACCTCCCCGGTGGCGGCCCGCATGAGCGTCGCCGCCGGCTACATGGCCACCCTGTCCCTGCGCGACGGCGGCGTTCCGTACGACGTGCCGCCCCTGGACCCGGAGCTGGCCGCCTACTTCGACGGCGGCCAGCGCTGACGGGACCCCGCGGCCGGGCGGGTCAGCGGCCGGATTCGCGGTGGCGCTCGTCCAGGTCGGCGGGGGCGGTGTCGCGGTCGACGCCCGGGAAGGGCGACGGCTCCTGGGCGGCCTGGGTGAGCTGGCGGGGGCCGTTGGGGTTCTCGGCGTCCTGGGCGTCGGCGACGGCCTCGGCGGCGGCTTCGGACGCCTTGGCGATCTCCTCGTCCATGGCCGACGTCTCCGGCGCCTCCTCGCGCGTGGCGGCGGAGCGGGGGAGCGCTTCGGTGAAGGCCTTGGAGACGCCCTGGAGGGCCGAGGTGACCTCGCTGGGGATGACCCAGAACGTGTTGCCCTCGCCCTGCGCGAGCTGCGGCAGCACCTGCAGATACTGGTAGGCGAGCAGCTTGGGGTCGGGGTCGTTGCGGTGGACGGCCTGGAAGACCTGGTCGATGGCGCGCGACTGGCCCTCGGCTTCGAGGATCGCGGCGGCGCGCTGGCCCTCGGCGCGCAGGATGCTGCTCTGCTTGTCACCCTCGGCGGTGAGGATCTGCGACTGGCGCTGGCCCTCGGCGTTGAGGATGGCGGCGCGCTTGTCCCGCTCGGCGCGCATCTGCTTCTCCATCGCGTCCTTGATGGTCTTGGGCGGGTCGATGGCCTTGATCTCGACCCGGTTGACCCGGATGCCCCACTTTCCGGTGGCCTCGTCGAGGACGCCGCGCAACTGGCTGTTGATGGTGTCGCGGGAGGTCAGCGTCTTCTCCAGGTCCATGGAGCCGACGACGTTACGCAGGGTGGTGACCGTGAGCTGCTCGACGGCCTGGATGTAGTTGGCGATCTCGTACGCGGCGGCGCGCGGGTCGGTGACCTGGAAGTAGAGGACGGTGTCGATCTCGACGACCAGGTTGTCCTCGGTGATGACCGGCTGGGGGCGGAACGACACCACCTGCTCGCGCAGGTCGATCATCGGATAGACGCGGTCCACGTACGGGATGACAAAGTTGAGCCCGGGCTTGAGCGTGCGGTGGTAGCGGCCGAGGCGTTCGACGTTGCGCGCCCGCGCCTGCGGGATGATCCGCACGGCCTTGAGCACGGTGAACACCGCGAAGAGTATGACGAAGATGCCGACGAGCAACAGCGGATCCATGGCTCACTCCCGGGGATATACGAGGGCGGTGGCACCGTCGATCTCGATGACGTCGACGGTGGCGCCGGTGGGGATCACGAGGGTCTCGTCGTAGGCGCGGGCCGACCATTCCTCGCCGCCGATGCGGATGCGGCCGTCTCGCCCGGTGACCTCGGACAGGACGTAGGCGGGCTTGCCGACGAGGGCTTCGACGCCGAAGCGGCGCAGTTGCGGCTGGCGGATGTGACGTGCGGCGATGGGCCGGATCACGACCAGGCCGGCCGCGGACGAGAGGGCGAACAGCAGCAGTTGGAGCGGGACGGGCAGGCCGAGCGCGGCGCCCGCCGCGGTCAGGAGGGAGGCGACGCCGAGCAGGCCGAGGGCCGCGGTGAGCGTGAAGATCTCGGCCACCCCGAGGACGACTGCGAGGATAATCCAGATGATCCATTCATCCATGCTCCGGCCTCCTATAGGGACAACGGGCCTGCGCAGGCACCGGTTCCCCCCTGTTCCACCGTAATGCCGGAAGCGGCGCTACGGCAGGGGCGGGGCCGAACGCAGGGCGCTTCCGCGCAGCCACTGCTCCCACGACAGTTGCCAGAAGCCCCATCCGTTGTCCCATTCGAGCCGGCGGTCGGTGCCGGTGATCGTCACGGGGTCGCCGCGCAGCGAGGTGTCGTAGAACCAGGCGGCCTGGTCGGGGCGGGCGTTGACGCAGCCGTGGCTGACGTTGGCGCGGCCCTGGGCCCACACGTTGTCCTTGGCGTGCACGTACTCGCCGCTGTCGGAGATGCGGACGGCGTGGTCGATCATGACGTCGTAGTAATCAGGGTCGCCTTCGGAGCGGCCGGGGGAGATCATGCGGACCGGGTTGCCCTTGTCCATCGTCAGGTGGATGCCGCTGGTCGTGGTGTATTCGCGGGTGGTGGCCATGCCGGCGCTGATGGCCATGCGCTGCACCACGCGGCCGTCGCGCCGGACGGTCATCTGGTGGGTGCGGGTGTCGATGGCGCTGGTCTGCGCGCGGCCCACGGTGAAGGCGAAGGTCTGGTCGCTGACGCCGTAGACGCCGGGGGCCAGGCGGATGCCGGCCAGGTGGGCGGTGACCGTGACCTGCTGGCGGGGCCGCCAGAACCGCCGGGGCCGGTAGACGGCCCGGGTGTCGTCGATCCACCGCCAGGCGCCCTCGGCGGGCGGCTCGGCCCGGACCTCCAGGGCGCGCTCGACGGCCGCCCTGTCGCGGATGGGCGTGTCGAAGTCGAGGATGACCGGCATGCCGATGCCGACGGTCTCGCCGGGCTGCGGGGTGGTGACGGCCAGGCCGAAGGAGCGGGCGGCCTGGCGGGTGCGGAAGCGGCCCATCGTCACCGTCGAGGGGCCTTCGGCGCCCGCGGCCTTGACGGTGACGGTGTATTCGGCGCCGGGCTTCAGCGTCCAGGAGGAGCGCCAGGTGGTGCGGGTGGGGTCGAGCGTGCCGCGCACGGGCACGCCCGACACGTACGCGAGCACCTGGCTGAGCGTGCCGCCCTTGGCGCTGACCACCAGGCCCTGGTCGAGGCGGGCGCGCTTGGTGTCGAAGGCGGGGGAGACGTGGACGACGGGCGGGCGGGGCGGGGGCTCGGCCGAGGCGCAGCCGGCTGCCGCGAGCAGCACGGCCACGCAGATCGTCGCGGCACGCCGCAGCATGACACTCCTGCTTTCCGGGGACCGGGGAGCCTCAAGGGTAGCGGGGAGTCATGGATCGAGCACGCCGAGTCACTTATCCGACAGTTCCGGTTACCTCCCCCAGGGAAATGTCGCCGGCCATCGCGCTGATCGTCACCGTGTCGCCGTCCTGGAGGAACGTCCTGGTGTCGCCGCCGGCGAGCTTGAGCGGGTCGGTGCCGTTCCAGGTGATCTCGATGAGCGAGCCGCGCTCGTCCACCTGGCCGCCGGAGACGGTGCCGCTGGCGAACAGGTCGCCGGTGCGCAGCGGCGCGCCTCCAGAGGTCAGGTGCGCGAGCATCTGGTCCGGCGTCCAGTACATGTCCCGGTACGGCGGGCGCGAGACGACCTCGCCGTTGAGCCGGATCTCCATGGTCAGGTCGAGCCCCCAGTCGCCCTTGCGGCGCAGGTAGTCGAGCGGCGGCGGGTCCTGCTCGCGGCCGGGGACGCGCGGCAGCGCCTCCAGCGGCGTGACCCACGGCGAGATCGACGTGGCGAACGACTTGCCCAGGAACGGCCCGAGCGGCACGTACTCCCACGCCTGGATGTCACGCGCGGTCCAGTCGTTGACCAGCGTCACCCCGAACACGTGGTCCTCGAAGTCGCCGGTCCCCGGCACGCCGACCACGAACCCCAGCTCGGCCTCGATGTCGAGCTTGGCGGTCGGCCCGTAGGAGCCGGCGCCGAGCTGCCCGTGCGGCCGCCTGATCGGGGTGCCGGACACCACGACGGTGCCCGCCCGGCCGTGGTAGCCGACGGGCAGGTGCCGCCAGTTGGGCAGCAGCGGCTCGCTGCCGGGCCGGAAGATGCGGCCCAGGTTGCCCGCGTGCTCCATCGAGCAGTAGAAGTCGACGTAGTCGGCCACCTCGAACGGCAGGTGCAGCTCCACCTGGTCGAGCGGCACCAGGTGCGGCTCGGTGATGGCCAGGTCGCCGGTGAGCTTGTTGCGGATGAGCGTGCGGGTGTCGTGCCAGGCGCTGCGCCCGCGGGCCATGAACGGGTTGAGCGTGGGCGCCGCGAACACCTCGTCGTGCAGCGCGGCCGCCAGGTCGAGCACCCGGTCGCCGTATCGCACCCCCACCCTCGGCGCCTCACCGTGCCGTGAGAACACCCCGTAGGGCAGGTTGTCCACTCCCCAGCTCACGCTTCCTCCTCGATCAGTCCCAGGGCCCGCAGGTCGTCGACGGGCGTGCCGGTGCTGCACGAGCCGTAGCTCACCAGCAGGTGCCTGGCCCGCTTCGCGGTCTCCTCCGGTACGTTGCGCGCGAGCTGCACGAGCTGGCCCACGTCGGTGGAGCGCAGCACGGGCGCCGGGTCGCGGCCCGCGACGGCCTCGCACACGGCCAGCACCAGGTTGAGGAAGCCGTAGCGGTCCACGCCGAGCGTCGGGTCGAAGTGCCGTACGGCGTGGTGCAGCCCGGCGGTCGCCTTGAACGGGATGTCGTTCTCGGCGCAGAACCGGATGAACGCGGCGACCTGCTCGACCGGCGGGAAGGCGTCGGCCGCCTCGCCGCCGCAGCGGATCTTCAGCCCCACCCCGGCGGGCACGTCCGGGACGAACTTGCCCGGCGGCACCTCGACGAACAGCCGTATCCCCGAGGGCAGGTCCAGCTCGCGGGCCACGTCCTCGACGGTGCGCTCGGCGGGCAGCCTGGCCTCGACGAAGTCGACGGGCAGGTCGTCGAAGGGCGGCAGCTCGGGCGTGTCCTTGATCAGCCCGATGCGGCGCGGCTGCCAGTCCTCGGCGCGCAGCCGGTCGAGCCGGCTGGCCGGGCACAGGAAGCGGTGCGTGAGCACCTCGACGTCCTCCTCGACGCCGCGCCGGTTGCGGGCCAGGGCTTCGGACATGTGCAGCGACGTCGGCGGGAACAGGCCCGCGTCGTCGACGAGTGCGGTGAAAAGCGTCATCGTGACCAGGTCCAGGCGTATCCGGGGTCCTCGCAGGACAGTGCGCCCTGCCCGAGATCGAGCGGGCGGAAGGTGTCGACCATCACCGCCACCTCGTTGGTGGTCGTGAGGCCCTTGGAGACGGCGTCGATGACCGCCTCGACCGCGCCGGGCTGCGGCCCGTGCGTGAATCCGGCCGGGTGCAGCGAGATCGAGCCGACGTCGATGCCGGAGCCCTGGCGCGCGGAGTAGTCGCCGCCCACGTAGAACATGAACTCGTCGGAGTCCACGTTGTGGTGGTTGTAAGGGATCGGCACGGATTCGGGATGGAAGTCGAGCGGCCGGGGGCAGAACGAGCACACGACGAAGCCGGGGCCCTCGAAGGTCTGGTGGACCGGCGGCGGCGCGTGCGTCTTCTTCACCACGGGCTCGAAGTCGTTGATGTTGAACGCGTACGGGTAGAGGCAGCCGTCCCAGCCGACCACGTCGAACGGGTGGTTGCGGTAGACCAGCCGGGTGAGCCCGCCGCGGGTGCGGACGAGCACCGGCACCTCCTCGCCCTCGACGGTCAGCGGCTCGGCGGGGGCGCGCAGGTCGCGCTCGCAGTAGGGGGCGTGCTCCAGGAACTGGCCGTGCTGCGACAGGTAGCGCTTGGGCGGCCTGATGTGCCCGGACGCCTCGATGATCAGCGCGTTGACGGGCCCGTCGGGCACCCAGCGGTGGATGGTGCCGGTCGGGATGACGACGTAGTCGCCGGGCCCGGCCTCGATCACCCCGTACGTGGACTCGAACCGGGCGCGGCCGGCCTGGACGTACACGCACTCGTCGCCCATCGAGTTGCGGTAGAGCTCGCTGGGCCGGTCGGTGGTGGCGTACGACAACCGGACGTCGCCGTTGCCCGCCAGCAGGACGCGCCCGGACACGAGGTCGCCGGCGCTGGTGAGCTGCTGGGTGCGGAAGTGGCGCGGCGACAGCGGCAGGTTGGGCTCGAGCCGCGTGCTGATCTCGGGGGTGACGGCCTCGGCCTTGAGGATGGCGGTCGGCAGGTGGCGGTGGTAGAGCAGCGAGGAGTCGGACGAGAAGCCTTCCTCGCCCATCAGCTCCTCGGCGTACAGGCCGCCGTCGGGCCGCCTGAACTGGACGTGGCGCTTGCGAGGCACCTCTCCCACGACGCGGTAGTACGGCATCCGCTCCTCCACCTACTGTCCGCTAATCGGACGCATGTGTCCTTTATGTGTAACAACCGTCCGTCATAGCCTCCGCAATGTCAACCCAGCGCGTCGGCGAGCCCGGCCGCCGCCTCGACGACCTGCGCGCCGGTGGAGGGAGGCAGCGGCCCGAACGTCACCACCCCGACGGACGCCTCCAGCCAGGGCAGCCCCGTCACCGGCGCCGCCATCCCCCGCGCACCCTCCTGCAACTGCCCCTCGGTGACGAGATAATCGGCCCGGCCCTCGCGCGCCGCCAGAATCGCCTGCCCGGCCGCGCCTTTGGCCAGCGGATGGCGCGAGCCCTCGCGGTAGGCCACGTGCATGTCCGTCCACGACGGCTCGACCACGGCCACCGCGAGCCCGTCGTCGCCCTCGGCCACGGTCAGGTGCGCGGTCGCGCCCACCTGCTCGGCCAGCCGCCGCAGCGTGGGCAGCGCCGCCGCGCGCAACAGCGGCTGCACGGCCTGCGCCAGCACGAGCACGCCGAACCCCAGGTGCACCCGCCCTTCGGCGTCGCGGCGGACGAACCCCTCGTTGAGCAGCGTGGTCAGCAGGCGGTAGACCACGGGCCGGCTCAGCGACAGCTCGGCGCTCAGCTCGGTGGGCGTGCGGCCGCCCTTGCCGTCGGCGAGCAGGCGCAGCAGGCGCAGCCCGCGTTCGAGGGTCTGGGCGGATTCGGCGGCCATGACAACGATTATCTATGCGTGAACCGAGGGTGACGTAACGCGATGAAAGGGGTACGTAACGGAGCAGAAGCACCGGGGGGTAAAAATGCGGTCAACGTGGATACTCCTGGTTGCCGGGTTGGCCATGTGCGGGTTGCTTCCGGCCCTTCCCTCCGACGGCGCGCAGGCGATCTACATGGCCCGGGGTCTGCCGGTGGCGACCCCGTCCGACCGGCTCGTGGAGGACACCTTCTACGTCACCGAGGGCATCGAGGTGGCGCGTCAGCTCCTGCCCGTCGAGAAGGGCGTCGCCTTCCGCGCCGCGGCGGAGCTCGTGCCCGGCATCGGGGTCGACGCCGCGGGCAGGCTGTACGGCACGCCCGACCGCGCGGGCACGTACGCGGGGCACGTCCAGGTCTGCGCAGGCCAGAGCTGCACCGAGGAGCGGATCACGTTCGTTGTGCTGCGCAACGTGCCGTGGGACCCGGGCGTGCTCACCTTCCCCGGCTCGGCCGGACGGCCGCTGACCGGGCGCATCCAGATCAAGGGCGGGCCGTCGGGCGTGCTGCCGACCGTCAGCGTCACGAACCACGACGCGCTGCCGCACGGCGTCACGATCGGCCCCGACGGGAACATCAGCGGCGTGCCGACGGCGGCGGGCGTGACGCGGGTGCCGGTGCGCATCTGCGTGGCGGGCAACTGCGCGGGCGTCGTGGTCACATTCATCGTGGTCTGACCCTTGCGGCGGGACCGGCTTTCCGGTCACCGTGAATCCCATGAAATCGGTCATTGTGGTCGGGGCAGGGATCTGGGGATCGTCGCTGGCCTTGCGGCTGGCCGAGACCGGCTGGGCGGTGACGCTGGTCGAGCAGCACACCCCGGGGCACGTGCGCCAGGCGAGCGCGGGGGAGACCCGGCTGCTGCGCTGCTCGCACGGCTCCGAGGAGTGGTACGCCCGGATGGCCTGGCGGGCGCGCGAGGGCTGGCGGCGGCTGGAGGAGCGGGCCGGCGAGCCGCTCTATCACGAGGCGGGCCTGATGTGGTTCGCCGGGACGCCGGACGGCTGGGAGCACACCAGCGCCCAGGTCCTGAAAAATCTCGACATCCCGTGTGAGGTGCTGGACCCCGCCGACGGCGCCAGGTTCTTCCCCGAGTTCCGCGGCGACGACCTCAGCTTCCTGCTCTGGGAGCCGCACGCCGGCGTGCTGCGCGCCCGCCGCGCCACCCAGGTCACCGCCGCCCTCGCCGTGTCGGCCGGCGTCCGCCTGGTCCGCGCCCGTGCCGTTCCCGCCCCGGACGGCGTCCGCGTGGGCGGCGACGTGCTCACCGCCGACCGGATCGTGTGGGCCTGCGGCGCCTGGCTGCCCGAGCTGTTCCAGGTGCCGATGACCGTGACCAAGCAGGACACGCTGCACTTCGCCGTGCCTGCCGCCTGGACCACGCCCGGCACTCCCGCCTGGGTGGACCACGGCGCCTCGGCCTACGGCCACGGCGACGTCGACGGCGTGGGCATGAAGGCCACCTCCGACGCCGAGGGCAGGCCGTACGAGCCCGAACACGGCGAGCGCGTGGTCGACGAGGCCAGCGTCGCGAACGCCCGCGCCTATCTGGGCCGCCGCTTCCCGTCGCTGGTGTCGGCGCCGGTGCTGTTCAGCCAGGTCTGCCAGTACGCGCTCACGCCCGACGCCGAGTGGATCATCGCCGAGACGTCGCCCGGCGTGTGGCTGCTCGGCGGCGACTCCGGCCACGGCTTCAAGCACGCCCCCGCGCTGGCCGAGTACGTGGCGGGCGTCCTTGACGGCGATCACGCGCCGGAGCCCCGCTTCGCCCTGCGCGAGCGGGTCCCGGCACGCGGCCTGCGGACCAGCGGCTCAACGTGAGGCGTGCTCCGGCGCGCGCAGGTTGCGCACCCCGGGGGACAGCAGCGCCGCGCACGTCGAGAGCAGCACCAGGACCCCGCAGCCGACCAGCGCCGCCGGCGCGCCCACCCGCTCCGCCACCGGCCCCGCCAGCATGAGCCCGACCGGGCCGAACATCAGCGAGCCGAGCGCGTCGTACGAGCTCACCCGCGACAGCGACTCGGGCGGGATCTCCCGCTGCATCGTCGTCTGCCACAGCACCCCGAACACGTCGAAGCAGACGCCCAGCAGGAACGCGCCCGCCACGCTGGCCCACAGCGGGGCCTGCCCGCCGAGCAGGAAGTACGGCAGCGCCACCGGCAGGCAGCACAGCGTGCCGACCAGGATCGGGCGGCGCGGGCGCAGCCGCAGCGACACCACCACCCCGGCGATCGTGCCCACGCCCTCCCCGGCCAGGAACGCCGACCAGGCCGCCGCCCCGCCGAGACTCTGCTCGGCCAGCAGCGGCCCGAGCACCCCGTGACCGGCCTGGATCGCCATCACCAGCACGGAGAACTGCGCCACCACCACCCAGATCCACTGCCGGGACCTGAACTCGCGCCATCCTTCCCGCAGATCGGCCAGCACGGAGTCGCCGGGCTTGGCACGTTCCGACCGGGTCATCCGCAGGCCCGCGACGAGCACGCCCGCCAGCGCGTACAGCCCGGAGCTGACCGCCAGCGCCCAGCCGCCGCCGACCAGCACCACCGTGCCGCCGCCGAGGACCGCGCCGCCCACGCGGGAGACGTTCGCGCCCAGGCCCAGCAGCGCGTTGCCGGCCTGCAGCCGCTCCGGCGGCACCACCTCGGGGATGATGCCGGTCAGCGCGGGGAAGATCACCGCGATCCCCATGCCGGTCACCGCCGCTGCCGCCGCCATGAGCGGCATCGGCGTCCAGCCGGTCAGCATCATGGCCGCCAGCGCGGCGAACCCGGCGGCGTTCACCCACTCGCCGGCCATCATCACCCGGTTGCGCGGCAGCCGGTCCGCGATCACCCCGCCGAACAGCAGTAACAGCACGGTCGGCAGCGACTGCGCGGTGAGCACCACCGACAGCGTGGTGGCGGTCGCGCCGGGCAGGCGCAGCACCCCGAACGCCAGGGCGACGGGCGCGAACGTGCTGCCCAGCACCGAGAGCGTCCGGGCGGACAGCAGCAACGCGAACCGGCGGTCCCGGAGCAGCGCGAGATCCCCGAGCACGCCTCTTCCCCCTTGCTGAGCCCCGCACTCGCCGTGGAGGACAGTCGTAAAGCAAACCCCGTTGATGTGATTGAACGATACTGATTCGGCCGATAGTGTGCGATATGCCCGGCGATCACCCCCCTCGGAAGGCGCCATGAGACTGAGGCAGATCTTCGTCATCGGCCTGACCCTGTCGCTGCTCGGCATCGGCGTCCCCGCCTGGTCGCAGGACGACCCGCGCAGCTGCAACGACCTGATGGACGCCGACGCCCCCGCCTATGTCGTCTGCACCTGGCTCGCCACGCCCGAGGAGGCGGCCGACATCGCCAGGTTCTGGGCCGGCAACGACGGCCAGAACATGAAGGACTCCGGTCCCATGGACAAGGGCACCGTCGACTGCACCCAGCCGGGCAACGTCTGCCCCGGCGGCGGCGAGGGTGACGGGGAGATGCACGAGATCGGCGACCCGGTCCCCGAGGACGCCGAAGAGGGCGGCACCCCCGAGTGCGAGGGCGCCGAGCCCTGCTACGTCGACCCCGACAACGTCACGCCCGCCCAGGCCAAGCAGGCCGCCGAGAGCCCCACCGGCCAGAGCGTCAAGACCGCCGCCGCGACCGGCATGCGCATCTGGATCGACGCCGAGCTGGCCGACGACTACAAGGCCGGCAAGCTCGCCGAGGCCGCCAAGCAGGTCGCCGCGCTCGCCGTGCAGCCCGGCGTCGTCGGCGTCCGGTTCAGCTCCCAGCTCGGCGCCAACAGCACCTTCGAGAGCGCCGACGAGATCGACGCCTTCCTGACCGAGGCGTCCACCGCCCTGCGCAACTCCGCCCCCGGCAAGAAGCTCGCCGTCCACACCGTCGTGCCGGTCCTCGGCTGCGGCGCCGACGACGCCTGCAAGGCCGAGCTGACCAAGAAGTACCCGCTCCTCGACCCCGAGCGCGTCGGCGGCTGGCTCGCCAAGGGCCTCGTCGACCAGCTCGCCCTCGACGGCGGCCACCTGGCCACCGAGTACGCCACCTGGCAGATCTCCGCCGCCGACGCCCAGCGCAACCAGTGGATCCAGGTCCGCGCCCGCGCCTGGGACGCCTACGGCCAGATCGCCGCCGAGGACGCCGGCTTCGCCGCCCCCGGCGGCCCGCAGCTCACCGCCGAGCAGGCCACCCAGTCGATCACCGACCGCGTCGCCGCCCCGCTCCAGGCCGACGCCGCCGAGACCGTCACCCTCTGGACCCGCTGGCAGAACGACCAGGGCCAGGTCAACCGGGCCTACGGCGAGAAGTGGGCGGCGAACGCCACCTGGGACGAGCTCAAGAAGCTCACCTCGGTGCGGCCCCGCCTGGCCACGCTGTACAACCCGGCCGCCCCCGAGGTGGACGCGGCGACGGACCTGAAGAACCTCGCGCAGGTCTTCGGCCAGGTGTATCTCCACAGCGGCCTCTGACCCCCCGGCGGACATGGACACCGCCGGGCGCTACCGAGGCTTCGCCCTGGAAGCCCGCGGCCACTCGCCCGCCTACGAGCTCCTGGCGAGCAGGATCGCCGACGACGACGGCCTGCTCGCCCTGATCGACCGGCTCCCCGAGGCCAAACGGCAGCCGAACCTGCTGCTGGGAGCCGTACGCCACCACGGCGGCCCGCACGACGACTACGCGGTATTCCGCGCCTGGACGACCGCCCACTGGGACCGGGTCAGCGCCACCATGCGCGCCCGCAGCACCCAGACGAACGAGCCGGGCCGGTGCGCCACGCTCCTGCCGGTCCTCGCCGCCCTGCCCCAGCCGCTGGCCCTGATCGAGGTGGGCGCGTCGGCCGGCCTGTGCCTCTACCCGGACCGGTACGCCTACCGCTACGACGACCGCCCGGTGCTCGGCTCCGCCGAGGTCGTCCTCGACTGCCGCACCGGCGGCCGGGCCCCGCTCCCGCGGGAGGTGCCCGCCGTCGCCTGGCGGGCCGGCCTCGACCTCAATCCGCTCGACGTACGCGACCCCGGCGACGTGCGCTGGCTGGAGTCGCTGATCTGGCCCGAGCGGCAGGAACGCCTGCGCCGCCTGCGGGCCGCCGTCCGCGTGGCCCGCGCGGACCCGCCCCGCCTCGTGCGCGGCGACCTCAACGAGGCGCTCGCCGGCCTGATCGCCCAGGCGCCGGCCGGGGCCACCCCGGTCGTCTTCCACAGCGCGGTGCTCGCCTACTTGCCGCCGGAGGCGCGGGCGGCGTTCGCCGGGACCGTGCGCGACCTGCCCGGCCACTGGATCTCCAACGAGGCCCCCGGCGTGCTGCCGCTCCCGGGCACTCCCGAGCCGCCCGCCGGCCGCGCGGTGTTCGTGCTCGCCCTCGACGGCAGGCCGCTGGCGTTCGCCGGTCCGCACGGTCAGTCGCTCGACTGGTTCGCTAGTGAGCCGCCGCCAGCGACCGGTCCAGCAGCTCGCTGAGCGCCCCGCGCGCCTCCTGCAGCTCGTCGATCCGCTGGTCGAGGTCCGTCAGATGACTCCGTACGTGATCGAGCACGCACGCCTGGAGGCCCACGCCGTCGTCCAGGAAGCACGGCATGACCTCCCGGATGACCTTCGTCGGCAGCCCGGCTCCCAGCAGCGCCCGGATCTGCCCCACCCTGGCCGGGGCGTCGGGCGCGTAGGTGCGGTGACCGCCGCTCGTCCTGACGGACTCCAGCAGCCCCTGATCCTCGTAGTAGCGCAGCAGGCGTACGTTGACGCCGGTGACGCGCGCCAGATCGCCGATCTTCACGTGACCCACCTCACCTTGAACCTCACACCGTTGGAGATCCTAACGTGGGCCGCATGACACAGATTTCCCTGTACGGCTTCCTTCGTCCCCGGCCCGAGCGCAAGGACGAGGTCCGGCGCATCCTCACGTCGCTCGTCGAGCCCAGCCGCGCCGAGCCCGGCAACCTGCACTACGACCTGCACGAGCAGGAGGACGGCCGGTTCTTCCTCTACGAGGTCTGGCGCTCCCGGGAGGACCTGGAGCTGCACAACCAGTATCCGCCGCTGCGCGACTTCCTCGGCAACCTGTCCGACTACCTGGAGGAGGCCCCGGAGGCGTACACCGGCACCCCGCTGAGCCCGCCCGCGCACGAGCGTCCATGAGCATATGATCAGCGCATGGCATGCCGCATCACCGAGCTCGTGCTCGACTGCCGTGACCCCGAGCGCCTGGCGGCGTTCTGGTGTGACGTGCTGGGCTATGTCGTGCTCGACCGCGAAGAGGGCAGCGTGGAGATCGGGCCGGAGCAGCCGGGGCACCTGCCGACGCTCGTCCTCAGCCCCTCCGACGACCCGAAGACGGGCAAGCTGCCGCTGCACATCGACGTCAACGCCACCGACCGCGATCAGGAGGCGGAGCTGGCCAGGCTGCTGTCGATCGGCGCCCGGCACGCCGACGTGGGCCAGACCGGCGAGGAGACGTGGATCGTGCTGCAGGACCCGGAGGGCAACGAGTTCTGCCTGCTCCGGCGCACGGTCAAGGCTTGAGGAAGCTGCCGAACTCCTCGACGTCGATGAGCCCGTCGCCGTCCTTGTCGAGGCGCCGGACGCCTGCCTGGGCGGCTTCGAGAGTGATGGGCTGACCCAGCACCTCCATCAGCCGCACCAGCTCCTCGGCCGAGATGCGGCCGTCGTCGTCGGAGTCGATCAGGTCGAAGGTGATCGCGTAGTCGCTCATGGGTCAGACCTTAGTGGCGATCCGGCGGAGCGCGTCCACGAACCCGGTCACTTGCGGGCTGCGGTTGCCGGCCCGCCAGGCGATGGCCAGCCGGGCGGGCGGCAGGCCGGTGACCGGGCGGTGGAGCAGGCCGGGCCGCTTGTACAGCTTGGCGTTGCCCTCGGCGACGAGCACGACGCCGAGACCGCCGGTGACGGCCTCGAAGACCTCCTCGGGGGTGCTCGCGGTGACGCCGACGACGGGCCCCGCGCCGGGAGAGGCGTCGCGGCCCAGCCAGAAGTCGCGCATCGGCCCGGCCGCGGCCGGCAGGGCGATGAACGGCTCGTCACGCAGCCGGTCGAAGGGGATCTCGTCCAGACCGGCGAGCGGATGGTCGGCGGGCATGACGACGCATCGGCGCTCGGTGACGAGCACGTGCGTCTCCAGGCCGGGCGGGGCGGGCAGCCAGAGGAAGGCCACGTCGGAGCTGCCGTCCGCCAGGCCGCCGCTGGGGTCCTCCCAGCTCACCAGCCGCAGCGCGACCTCCCAGCCGGGCATGGCGGCGCGGAAGCCGCGCAGCGCCTCCTGCTGCAGGCCCCGGCCGACGGCGGTCTGCAGGCCGATGACCAGCGTGCCGGTGGGTGCTGCGGCCCTGGCGGTCTCGTAGCCGGTGTTCCACCGGTCGAGCAGGTCGGCGGCCACGGGCAGCAGCGCCGCGCCCTGCCGGGTGAGCGTGACGCCGCCGGGCACGCGGTCGAACAGCGGGCAGCCGAGCTGCCGTTCGAGCGCCCTGAGCTGCTTGGACAGCGCGGGCTGCGAGACGAACAGCCGTTCGGCGGCCCGGGTCACGTTCAGCTCCTCGGCGACCGCCACGAAATACCGCAGATCCCGCAGATGCACGTCCATAGCTGATGGTTATAGCAAAGGGTCTTGGACGGGACCCGGACCCCGGCAGCAGGATCGGCGGCATGAAGACACGCGAACTCGGCGGTTTGACGGTCCCGGCACTCGGCTACGGCGCGATGGTGCTGTCGCCCGGCATCTACGGCGACATCGACGAGGAACGGGGTGAGGCGGCGATCCGGGCCGCGCTGGACGCGGGCGCCACCCACGTGGACACCAGCGACGCCTACGGGCCCGACGGGCAGAACGAGCGCCTGGTCGGCCGGGCGATCAAGGGCCGCAGGGACGAGGTGGTCGTGGCCACCAAGTTCGGCCTGGCCGTGCCCGAAGGGGAGGACAGCCGGGCGCAGCCGGTCGGCTACGCCTTCGGCGAGCTGCGCGTGAACGCCGAGCCCCGGCTGGTGCGGCGCTACGCCGAGGCGAGCCTGCGCAACCTGGACACCGACGTGATCGACCTGTACTACCTGCACTACGCCGACCCCGGCGTGCCCGTCGAGGACACCGTCGGGGCGATGGCCGAGCTGGTCAAGGCCGGGCTGGTCAGGCACCTGGGCCTGTCGAACGTGACGGCCGCGCAACTGCGCCGGGCGCACGCCGTGCACCCGGTGGCGGCCGTGCAGAACGAGTGGTCCATGTGGCGGCCGATCGACCCGCTCCTGCTGCGCACGGCCGGCGAGCTCGGGGTGGGCATCGTGGCGTGGAGCCCGCTCGGCAACGGCTTCCTCACCGGCACCGTCCAGCAGCTCGGCGAGAACGACTTCCGGCACAACGCGCCGCGCTTCTCCGCCGAGAACCTGGCCGCCAACAACGACCGCTACGCGCCGATCCGCGGCCTGGCCGACCGGCTCGGCATCACCCCGGCCCAGCTCGCCCTGGCCTGGCTGCTGCACCAGGACGACCACGTCGTGGCCATCCCCGGCAGCCGCACCCCCGCGCACATCAGGGAGAACGTGGAAGCGGCCGGCATCACGCTGCACGCCGACACGCTCGCGACCATCGACGAAGCGCTCGGCCGGTTCGAGGTGACGGGCGGGACGCTTCTTTAACCGCATTTGGGGGTAGCTGGGCCCCCATGCGAATGACGTACACCAGCGACCTGTGGTGGAAGAACGCCGTCGTCTACTGCCTCGACGTCGAGACGTTCAAGGACGGCAACGGCGACGGCATCGGCGACTTCCGCGGGCTCACGCAGGAGATCGACTACCTCGCCGGCCTCGGCATCACCTGCCTGTGGCTGATGCCGTTCTACCCGACGCCCAACAAGGACGACGGCTACGACGTCACCGACTTCTACAGCGTCGACCCCAGGCTCGGCACGCTGGGCGACTTCGTGGAGTTCATGCGCACCGCCCACGACCGCGGCCTGCGGGTCATCGCCGACCTCGTCGTCAACCACACCTCCGACCAGCACCCGTGGTTCGTGGAGTCCAGGTCCGGCCGCGACTCGCCCAGACGCGACTGGTACGTCTGGTCCGACACGCCCGAGCCGAACCCGAAGGAGGTCGTCTTCCCCGACAAGGAGGACAGCGTCTGGGAGCACGACCCGCACACCGGCCAGTACTACCTGCACACCTTCTACCGCCACCAGCCCGACCTCAACGTCGCCAACCCCGAGGTGCGCGACGAGATCGCCCGGGTGCTCGGCTTCTGGATGGAGCTGGGGCTGTCGGGGTTCCGGGTGGACGCGGTGCCGTTCCTCATCGAGAACGTCTCGCCGGAGCTCGCCGACCCGCACGACTTCCTGGCCGAGCTGCGCGCGTTCATGACCCGCCGCAAGGGCGGCTCGGTCCTGCTCGGCGAGGTCAACCTGGAGTACGACCAGCTTCTCGAGTACTTCGGCGACGGGCTGGGCGACCAGCTCACGATGTGCTTCGACTTCGTCGCCATGCAACGCGCCTGGCTGTCGCTGGCCAGACGCGACGCCGGGCCGCTCGCCTCGGCGCTGCGCGAACGGCCCGAGCCGCCCAAGGACTGCCAGTGGGCGATGTTCCTGCGCAACCACGACGAGCTGACGCTGGACAAGCTCACCGAGGACGAGCGGCAGGAGATCTTCGCCGCGTTCGGGCCGGACAAGGACATGCAGATCTTCGGCCGGGGCCTGCGCAGGCGGCTGCCGCCCATGTTCGGCGGCGACGAGAGGCGGATCAAGATGGCCTACAGCCTGCTGTTCTCGCTGCCGGGCACGCCGGTGCTCTTCTACGGCGAGGAGATCGGGCTGGGCGAGGACCTGTCGGCGGAGGGCCGGATGGCTGTGCGAACCCCCATGCGCTGGTCGGCCGAGGGCGGCTTCACCCAGGCCGAGCGGCCCGTGCGCGCCATGCCCGACGGGCCGAACGTCGCCGACCAGAGGCGTGACAACGACTCGCTGCTGCGCTGGATCCAGCTGCTCATCGAGCGCTACCGGGAGTCGCTGGAGCTGGCCTGGGGCGACCACACGGTGCTGGACGCGGGCGACCCGGCCGTGCTGGCCCACCGCTGCGACGCCGACGGGGCGACGATCGTGGCCGTGCACAACCTGGACGACCGGGAGTGCGAGGCCGAGCTCGACCTGACCGGCCTGGAACGCTGCGTGCTCACCGACCTCCTGGTCGACGGCACGGTGAAGGTGCCCGGCTCGGGCCGGGTGCGGCTCCCGCTGGACCCGTACGGCTGCCGCTGGCTCCGGGTGTCGGCCCCCGAGGTCTCCCCGGAGGACGCCTCCGTCAAGGCCCAGTGACGTCAAGGCCAATGACATCAAGCCCCGTGACGTCAGGGCCCCGTGACGTCAGGCTGCCGCGGTGGCGGGGAAGGCGCGCATGGCGAGCGCGGCCAGCTCGGTGAGCGCCTCGGGGGAGGCCCCGTCGCGTGCCTGGTTGGACATGCCCTGCAGCACCGCCGCGTAGTAGGTCGCCAGCGCCGCCGTGTCCGTGCCCGGGGGCAGCCGCCCGGCCGCCGCGTCGTCGTCGAACCGTGCCTGGATCGCCGCCTTCGTCCGCTCGCGCTGCCGCCGCAGCAGCTCCTGCACCTCGGCCGACTCCGGCCCGCAGTTGACCCCGGCGGAGACGACCATGCAGCCGGGCGGGTGCTCCGGGGCGGAGAACTCGGTGGCCGCCTCGCGCAGCACCCGTTCGATCGCCTGGCGGCCGGTCGGCTCCTCGGCCAGCGCCCGGGCGGTGAACGCCCCGTAGGTCTCCTGGTAGAGGCCCAGCGCCTCCTCGAACAGCCGCCGCTTGTCGCCGAACGCCGCGTACAGGCTGGGGGGCCTGATGCCCATGGCGGCGGTCAGCTCGGCGACGGAGGTGGCCTCGTAGCCGTGCCGCCAGAACGCCAGCACCGCGCTGTGCAGTGCCGTGTCCCGGTCGAACGCCCGTTGTCTCGCCATAACCCCATTCTAGAGCGATCGCTATAAAACGAGCACTTCGGCGACGGGGCGTCGGTTTTGTAGTGATCGCTATGTTATGGTTCCTTTTGTATCGATCACTACAGAAAGAGCCCGTCATGAAGACTGCCCTCGTCACCGGTTCCAGCAGGGGGATCGGCCGTGCCATCGCGCTGCGCCTGGCGCGTGACGGCTTCCGCGTCATCGTCAACTACGCCGCCGACGAGGCCGCCGCCAAGGAAGTCGTCCGGCTCGTGGAGGAACAGGGCGGCAGTGCGCTCGCCGTCCAGGCCGACCTGGGCGACCCGGCCCAGGTGGAGGCGCTGGCCGAACGGGTCAAGCTGGAGAGCGGCGTGCTGGACGTGCTGGTCAACAACGCCGGCGTCGCCGTGCACCGGCCCATCGAGGAGGAGACGCCCGAGTCGTTCGACCGGCACTTCGCGGTCAACGTCAAGGGCCTGTTCTTCCTGACCCAGCGGCTGCTGCCGCTCATCCCCGACGGCGGCCGCATCGTCAACGTCACCTCCGGCGTCACGCGCATCGCCTTCCCCGGCGCGATCGCGTACTCGATGACCAAGGGCGCCGTCCAGACGTTCACGCTGGCACTGGCCAAGCAGCTCGGCCCGCGCGGGATCACGGTCAACAACGTCGCCCCCGGCATCATCGACACCGACATGAACGCGGGCTTCCTGCGCGACAACCCGGAGGGCCTGGCGAACGCGGCGGGCTATCACGCGGTGGGCCGGGTCGGCCGCCCGGAGGAGATCGCCGACGTGGTGGCCTTCGCCGCGTCGCCCGAGGCGAGCTTCATGACCGGCACCACGCTCGACGCCACCGGCGGCGGCAACCTCTAGAGGCCCTGGAGGACCAAGAGGCCCTAGAGGTACGACGGGCCGGTCACGCGGTGGCGGAACGTCCACCACACCCACGCCTGGGCCGCGACCAGCAACGGGATCATCACCAGGGTCACCGGCACCAGCAGCGCCCCGGACGTTCCGGCCACCGGCTCCAGCCGCACTCCCGCCAGCACGCCGACCGCGGCCAGCGCCACCGCCGTCAGCGCGAACGTGCGCAGCTCGCCCGCGCCGCCCGACAGCACCGCCGCCCGCTCGCGCAGCACTCCGCGCAGCCGCAGCGCGGCGAACGCCAGCCCGTGCGTGCCGAACAGCGCGGCCAGAGCCAGCGCCGGCAGCGCCAGGAGCGGCCCCTGGATGCCCAGCGCCACGACGCTGAGCAGCGCCCCCCAGCACAGCGCCAGCCCCCAGCTCCCGGCGACGATCGCGCCGTCCCACACCGCCTGCCAGCCGCGTCCCGGCACCCGGCCGCGCAGCCACAGCCCCATGTCGCGGATCACCCACGCCAGCAGCAGCACCACGACCAGCGGGTAATTCTCGTGCAGCAGCTCCGCCTCCAGCGCCGGGAACAGCCCGGCCAGCACGCCCGCGGTCACCACCAGCCACACCTCGTTGCCGAGGAAGAACGGCGCGATCGCGGCGATCGTCTCCCGCCGCTCTCCCGGCGTCCGCCCCAGGTACGGCAGCACCATGCCGACCCCGATGTCGGCCCCGGCCAGCACCAGGTAGCCGAGCGCGAAGAAGGCCAGAACGAAGATCTCCATGTCGGCTCCTCAGAAGGTCAGGACGGGCTGGGGGGCGTCGATGGGCCGGTCGCCCAGGGCCACGGCCGCCGGCCCCGCCTTGGCGGCCCTGGCCAGCAGCCAGTAGTTGATCAGGACCAGTACGGCGAACACCGAGGTGAAGGCGATGACCGAGAACCGCATCTGCCCGGCCGACACCGGCGACATCGCCTCGGAGGTGGTCAGCAGCCCGTAGACGGCCCACGGCTGGCGGCCCATCTCCCGGAAGATCCACCCGGCGAGCATCGTGGCGAACGGCACCGGGATCATCGCCACCAGCAGCCAGTGCCACACCCGCAGCCCGCGCACCACCGGCCTGAACAGCATGAGCAGCGTGCTCGGCGCGGCCACGAACAGCATGAGCGCGAACAGCCCCATCATCCAGGTGCCGCCTGCCTGCACCCAGCCCACCGGGGGCAGCCAGTCGCCCGGCCCGTGCCGGGCCACCATCTCGGCCTGGGCCGCCGCCAGGTCGCCCGACCAGGCGGCGAGCTTGGTCACCTGCATCGTGCCGAACCCCATGCCGCCGAACGTCGCCGTGACCATCAGCGCGGGCGCGGCCACGCCCAGCCCGAGCCGCAGCGACTTGCGGAAGAAGTCCTGCTCGGGGGTCCGCTTGCTCAGGTGGTAGGCGCTCACCCCGGCCATGAAGAACCCGCCGACGACCATCGCGCCGCTCAGGATGTGCGCGAACGCCACCAGCGCCGCCGGGTTGGCGACCATCGCGCCGAAGTCCGCCAGGTGCAGCACGCCGCCGTCGAGCCGGTAGCCGACCGGGTTCTGCAGGAAGCCGTTCGACACCATGATCCAGAACGCGGACGCGTACGCGGTGAGCGTGACCACCCAGATCAGCGCCAGGTGCGCCCACCGGTTGAGCTTGTTCCAGCCGAAGATCCACAGGCCCAGGAACGTGGCCTCGACGAAGAACGCGACCATCGTCTCCAGGGCCAGCGCCGAGCCGAACGCGTTGCCCGCGAACTCCGTGAGCCCGCTCCACGACAGCCCGAGCTGGAACTCCATGACGAGCCCGGTGACGATGCCCATCGCGTAGTTGATGATGTAGAGCTGCCCCCAGAAGCGCGTCATCCCCTGGTGGACGGGGTTGCCGCCGAAGGTGGCCCGGGTCTGGATGACGGCCACGAGCGTCGCCAGGCCGAGTGTCAGCGCCACGAACAGGAAGTGCGCGCCCGCGGTGAGCGCGAACTGCAGGCGGGCCAGTTCAACGGTGTCCATGCGTAGCAGGATCCGATGACGGTTACGCCCGGGTCGTCCACCTCAGGCGGGCACCCGCCGTACCCCTGGGGTGACACGGCGGGCCGCGGCGTACACCTCAGGTTGTAAGCCAGCCCGGGGTGATCATGCCGGCCTCGTAGGCGAGGACCACGAGCTGGGCCCGGTCGCGCACGCCGAGCTTGGTCATGATGCGGCTGACGTGCGTCTTGGCCGTCGCGGGGCTCAGCACCAGCCGGGCGGCGATCTCGTCGTTCGACAGGCCGCCCGCGACCAGGCTCATCACCTCGCGCTCGCGCTCGGTGAGGGAGTTGAGCTCGGGGCCGGGCTCGGGGCGCTTGACGCGGCCGGCGAACTCGGCGATCAGCCGCCGGGTGATCGACGGCGCGATCAGCGCGTCGCCCCTGGCCACGACCCGGACGGCGTGGATCAGCTCGGCCGGCTCGGTGTCCTTGACCAGGAAGCCGCTGGCCCCGGAGCGCAGCGCGCCGTAGACGTAGTCGTCGAGGTCGAACGTGGTCAGGATGATGACCTTGACCTCGTCCAGCCGGGGGTCGGTGACGATCTGGCGGGTGGCCTCCAGGCCGTCGAGCTCGGGCATGCGGATGTCCATGAGCACCACGTCCGGCCGGGTCTCGCGGGCCAGGGTCACGGCCTGCGTGCCGTTGGCGGCCTCGGCGACGACCTCGATGTCGTCCTCGTCGCTGAGGATGGACCGGAAGCCGGCCCGTACCAGGGTCTGGTCGTCGGCCAGCAGCGTGCGGATCATGTGGCTCCGTTCAGGGGTAGTTCGGCGACGACCCGGAAGCCGCCCTCCGGGCGGGGGCCGGCGTCGAGCCTGCCGCCCAGGGCCGTGGCGCGCTCGCGCATGCCCTGCAGCCCGTAGCCGCTGCCCTCGGTGAACACGGCCCCCGGTCCATCATCCTCCACGCAGATCAGGATATTTCCGGACGTGTTGCTGACGGAGAGCGTCGCCGCCTTCGTCCCGGAGTGCCGTGACACGTTCGTCAGCGCCTCGCGGATGATCCGCGTCGCCGCGAGGTCCACCTCGACCGGCACCTCCTCCAGCGGCCCCGACAGCTCGGTCCGCACCTCCAGCCCCGACGCCGCCACCAGCGCGTCGATGCGGCCCAGGCTGTCGGCGGGCGCGGTCGGCGCGTCCTCGTCCACCTGGCGCAGCACCCCCAGCGTGGTGCGCAGCTCGCGCAGCGTCTCCTTGCTGGTGTCCTTGATCGCGCGCAGCGCCGCCTCGGCGTCCTCCGGCCGCTTCTTCAGCCCGTGCAGCGCCGCCGACGCCTGCACGTTGATCATCGAGACGTTGTGCCCGAGCACGTCGTGCAGCTCCCTGGCGATGCGCAGCCGCTCCTCGCCGGCCCGCCGCCTGGCCTCCTCCTCACGCCCGTGCTCGGCCTCGCGCACCCGGCGGTCGGCCTCCTCGAGGTAGGCGCGGCGGTTGCGGCTCACGCTGCCCGCCGCGATGGCCGCCACCACCCAGCCCGCGATCATCGCCAGCGCGCTGTCGTCGACGTGCCGCACGTCACCGGTCTCGCCGAGCCCCATGAGCAGCAGTGACGCCGACCCGGTGGTGATGGCCGCGGTGAGGTGCCCGTGGTCGGCCGCGGTGTAGAGCATCAGGAACGGCACGAAGATGAGCGGCCCGTCCAGCCGGGCGAACGGGTAGTAGGCCACCACCGCGGCCGACACCACGATCAGCGTCAGCACCGGGTAGCGCTTGCGCAGCAGCACCCCGGCCGCCGTGATCAGCGGCAGCACCACGTCGAGCGCGTTGGGCGGCTGGTCGGCCCGGATGATCCAGGCGGCCAGGACGCCGAGCAGCATGATCGCCACCGCGGCCACCGAGACGATGGTGCTCCTCCGCATGTCTCCCATTCTGTACGGGACGTGACCCGGGCCGGTCGCTGGGTAGGTGCGGGAGATGAGCACAGAGGACGAGCTCGCCCGACTCGACGAGGAGCTGGCGAAGCTGAAGCGGGACAACCAGGAGCAGCGCGACCAGATCCGCGACCAGGGCGCCACCGACCAGTTCGAGATCTCGGCCCAGATCGCCCAGGCGGACGAGCAGGCCGAGATCATCGCCGAGCTGGAGCAGCGCAGGGAGGCCCTGCGCCGGCGCCTGGAGCAGGGCTGATCACCTCAGCGCCGCGCCGACCTCGTGCAGGTGCTGGAGAGCCTGGCCGTACGATCTGAACAGGCCCGTCTCCAGATAGCTGACCCCGATCTCCGCGCAGTAGCGCTGGACGATCGGCTGCGCCTTGCGCAGGTTGGGGGCCGGCATGTTGGGGAACAGGTGGTGCTCGATCTGGTAGTTGAGCTGGCCCAGCCCGATGTCGGTGAGCAGGCCGCCCTTGACGTTGCGCGAGGTGAGCACCTGCTTGCGCAGGAAGTCGAGCTTGTCCTCGGCGGTGAGGATCGGCATCCCCTTGTGGTTGGGCGCGAACGAGCAGCCCAGGTAGACGCCGAACACGCCCTGGTGCACGACCAGGAAGGCCACCGCCATCCAGAACGGCAGCACGGCGAAGACGAGGCCGAAGTAGAGCGCGAAGTGCGCCAGCAGCAGCGCGCCCTCCATGCCCCGGCGCTTGGTCGTCGGCTTGAACACGGCCTTCACGCTGGCCACGTGCAGGTGCCAGGCCTCCAGCGTGAGCAGCGGGAAGAACCAGTAGGCCTGCCACTTGGCGATGAACTTGGGCAGCCCGACACTCCTGGCCACCTGGTCCTCCGACCAGACGATGACCGCGGGGGAGACGTCGGGGTCGTGGTCCTCGTGGTTGGGGTTGGCGTGGTGGCGGTTGTGCTTGGTGTTCCACCACCCCCAGCCGAGGCCGATGGCCAGGTTGCCGATCAGCAGCCCGGCCATGTCACTGGCCCGCCGGGTGCGGAACACCTGCCGGTGGCCGATGTCATGGGCGACGAACCCGATCTGGGTGAAGACCACGGCCATGAGGACGGCGACGAGAAGCTGCAGCCAGGAGTCGCCGACCCAGACGAACAGCCCCCAGCCGCCCAGATAGGCGCCCATGACGAGGCTGATCCTGACCGCGTAATAGACGGGACGCCGGTCCAGAAGCCCGGCTTCGGTGATCTTGGTGGCGAGTCTGGCGAAATCGCTGCCCCGCGTCTCTAGCTTGACGGGATCGGCCACTGGTCTCCTCATGTTGCGACGGTAGCTGTCCCCAGACTGGCTTATCCGCCGACATTGCGGAAGATCGCCTGTCGCGCCGGGCGCCCGTCACCCGGAGCGTACCCGACCCGCTACAGTGCGCTCCCCGCAGTCAGGCGAAGACCTTGGCCTTGAGCGACGGAACCCGCTGGACCGTGCGCAGGAACGTCTTGAAGCCGAAGCGGGCCAGCCGGCCGCCGCCGACGAACTGCTCGGCCGCGCGCAGCGAGTCGCGCACGGCGGTGAAACCGTACCCGCGCATCTCCGCCTCGTAACGGCCGATGGCCTGGACGGGGTCGCCGCCACCGGAGAGTGCCTGGGTGAGGAGGCGGGCGTCGCGCAGGGCGGTGTTGGCGCCGATGCCGCGCATCGGGGTCATGCTGTGGATGGCGTCGCCGAGCAGGGTGATGGTGGACGGCTCCCAGGCGTCGACGGGGACCGACGTGCGGATCGGCAGCAGCGAGACCGTGTCGGGGTCCGAGTCGGCGACGAGGCGGCGCAGGTCGGGGTGCCAGGAGGTGATCATGGCGGAGACGGCGTCGCGGAGCTGCTGGCCGGACATTTCTGAAATGTCGCCCGGGAAGCGGTCGAGGGCCGCGCCGACCGCCCACAGGATGTAGCTGCTGCCGTTGTCCATCAGCGCGCCCTCCTGCTCGGTGCGCCCGATGCCGGTGGCGGGCGCGTCGCTCAGGTCGTGCGGGGCGCAGAACAGGCCCAGGCCCGACGGCGGGATCACGTTGTTGGGCCCGTCGACCAGCCGGGGGCTCAGCAGCCGCCGCGTCCGCTCGGTGAGCGGGAACTTGCCGGCGACCGTGGTGATGCCGGTGTCGACCCGCCGCGCGTGCGGCAGATACTGCCTGCGCACCCGCGAGTTGCCGCCGTCGGCCGCCACCACGATCCCGGCCGTCTCGCTGGCGCCGTCGGCGAAGAACAGCCTGACCCGTCCGTCGGGCAGCCGTTCGTACCTCTCGTACGCCCTGCCGAACCGTACGACGTCGTCCAGGTCCGACAGCAGCACCTGCCTGAGCGTGATGCGGCTGACCGAGTGGTGGTCGTCGGCCGGGTCGGCGGCGGGCGGGGTCTCGATGAGCGCGAGCAGGTCGAGCTGTTCGGTGAGGAAGCCGAAGTCCTGGCCGCCCTGCCCGGTCGTGTCCAGGAACGCCTGCCACAGGTGGGCCGGCAGGCAGTCGCGCAGCGCCCGCGCGCCGTGGGGGTCGATGTGCACCCGGTAGCCCTGCAGCCGGTCGGCCGGGGTGCGGTCCCGCTCGTAGACCGTCACGTCGAGGCCCGCCTTGCGCAGCCCGTGCGCCAGGCAGAGCCCGCCGATGCCGCCGCCGATGATCGCGATGTCGTTCGTCATGCCGCAACTATCACCCGTATGGATGAAACTGTCAACCAAACGGATGGATGATAAAGTGTGCAGGTATGAGGCGAGCACCCGAGGAGAAGCAGCGCGACCCCGAGCGGACCAAGGCCCGCATCCTTCAGGCGGCGCTGGAGGAGTTCG
The DNA here is from genome assembly GCF_040674795.1 of Nonomuraea sp. NPDC049725. Taxonomy (NCBI): domain Bacteria; kingdom Bacillati; phylum Actinomycetota; class Actinomycetes; order Streptosporangiales; family Streptosporangiaceae; genus Nonomuraea; species Nonomuraea sp. NPDC049725. The sequence continues at coordinate 105,697 of NZ_JBFANJ010000018.1, forward strand.
CGGCCAAGGGGTTCGCCGGGGCGAGGGTCGGCGAGATCGCCGCCAGAGCGGGGATGAACAAGCAGCTCATCTCCTACTACTTCGGCGGAAAAGAGGGCCTCTACCAGGCGCTCAGCGCGAGCTGGCAGCGTGAGGAGAGCGCGTTCGCCGACCGGGGCGCCACGCTGGGCGAGCTCGCGGCGGGCTACGTGCGGGCCAACGCCGAGCGGCGCGACTACGGCAGGCTGATGGCCTGGCAGGGGCTGACCGACGACGCCCCGCCCGACCCGGGCTTCGCCGACGACCTGCGCCGCGACGTCGAGCAACTACGACGGCGGCAGGAGGCGGGGGAGCTGCCCGCCGACCTCGACCCGGCGGCGGTGCTGGTGGCGCTGTTCGCGATGGCGGCGGCCGGCATCACGTTCCCGCAGGTCGTCAGGGCCGCCACCGGCCTCGACCCGGAATCGCCGGAGTTCGCCGGCCACTACGCCGAGCAGGTCCGGCGCCTGGTCGCGCACCTGGCCGGGACATGACGGAAGGCCCGGCGCCGATCAGGCCCGGGCTGACGCGGCTCGGGGGATCAGTCCGCTGAGATGCGCTCGAACAGGGCCAGCGCCGCCTGCCGCACGTCGTCGGGCGTGACCCCGTCCAGGGTCTGCCTGGCCTGCGCGATGTCGCGGGTCGTCGCCAGCGTGATCGCCACGGACTTCGCCGCCGCCCGGTCCAGCGAACCGGCCGGCGCGGCGTCGGCGAGCTGCTGGGCGCTCGCGGCGAGGTCGAGGTTGTCTCTCAACGGGCCTCCTCGGATGGTCGTCGGCTCATTGCATCACCTGATGTCATGCTCCATCCACCATTCGGTGAATTCCCGGCACCTGCCGTCGGGAACGAACCGGATCACCCAGAGGTTGCTGTACGTCTTGTCCGGATATGTCGTGACACCTTGGATGACGCTCACCTCGGCCGTCACGCACACCGGATGCCACTGGAACGTCGTCTCACCTGGCCTGTCCTGCCTGGCCAGCCAGTTGGAGACGATCGCGTCCCGGCCGCGCACCGGCATGCTGTACGGCTCGTTGTAGTACACCGCGTCCTCGGTGAAGAGGGCGGCGATCTCGTCCGGATCGTTGGACTCCCAGGCCCGCAGGTAGCCCGCGATCCAGTCCTGCGGCTGGATCATCGCCTATGCCCGCAGCGGGTCGTGCCCCGCGGACATCAGCATGTGCCGCGCCTGGTCGTCGCTCTTGTTGCCGACCGTCTCCACCAGCTCGACCACCCGGCGCATGACGTCGCGGTCGGCGTCGGTCAGGTCCATCTTCCGCTTGCTCAGCACGTGCAGCACGCCCCTGCCGAGCTCGTCGATGCCCAGGTCGGGATCGGCGCTGAAACCGTCCTCGCCGGAGGCGTCGGCCAGCAGGTAGGAACGCAGCTCCTCGGAGTTCATGTTGACCACCCGATGGAACTCGTCCCAGAGCATGTCCGTCTCGAAGCCCTCACTCATACGAGCCCGCCTACCCGTCCGCGGGCCCGTTACGCTCCCGGCACGGCCAGCCCCGACTCGTACGCGGCGATCACCGCCTGCACTCTGTCACGCAGCCCGAGCTTGGTCAGCAGGTTGCTGACGTGCGTCTTCACCGTGTGCTCGCTGACCACCAGCGTCCGCGCGATCTCCGCGTTGGACAGGCCGCGCGCGATCAGCTGCAGCGTCTCGCGTTCCCTGGCCGTCAGCACGTCCAGCGCCCCGGGAGCGGCGCCCGGCCTGGCCGCCGGCCGCGAGGCGAACTCGTGGATCAGCCGCGTGGTGACCGCCGGCGCGAGCAGCGACTCGCCGCCGGCGACCACCCGCACCGCGTTGACCAGGTCGTCGCGGCGCACGTCCTTGAGCAGGAACCCGCTCGCCCCCGCCCGCAACGCGTCGAACACGTAGTCGTCCAGGTCGAACGTCGTCAGCATGAGCACCCGGCAGGCCGTCTCGGCGCACACGATCCGGGCCGCCTCGATGCCGTCCATCCGGGGCATGCGGATGTCGAGCAGCAGCACGTCGGGCGCGTGCTCGCGCACCGCCACCACCGCCTCGACGCCGTCGCCGGCCTCGGCCACCACGTCGATGTCGGGCTGCGCGGCCAGGATCATCGCGAACCCGCCCCTGACCAGCTCCTGGTCGTCGGCCACGACCACCCGGACCGTCATGCCGGCAGCCGGGCGGTGACGCGGAAGCCGGGACCGTCGGTGCGCGGCCCGGCCGTAGCGGAGCCGCCGCAGGAGGCGGCGCGCTCGCGGACGCCGATCAGCCCGTTGCCGCCCGAGGGCAGGGCCCGGCCCGAGCCCCGGCCGTCGTCGGTGATGTCGATCATCAGGGTGTCGTCCTCCCAGGTGAGCCGGATGTCCGCGCGGGTCGCGCCGGCGTGCTTGACGATGTTGGTGAGCGCTTCCTGCGTGATCCGGTACGCCGCGACCGCCGAGTCGGACCGGAGCGGGCGCGGCTCGCCGGTGGTCTCGAAGGCGACCTTCAGCCCCGTGCCCGCCACCTGGTCCGCCAGGCCGGGCAGCTCGTCGAGCGTCGGCTGCGGGGCGAGCGGCGCGTGCTCCTCCTTGAGCGCGCCGAGCATCCGCCTGAGCTGCACCATCGCGTCGCGGCCCGCCCCCGCGATCGCGTCGAACGCCGCCTCCGCGCGGTCCGGGTCGGTCCTGACCGCCACCGGGCCCGCCTCCGCCTGCACGACCATGAGGCTGACCGCGTGGGCGAGGATGTCGTGCATGTCGCGGGCGATCCGCGCCCGCTCGCGTTCGGCCGCGCGTTCGGCTTCCATCTCGCGCTCCCTTTCCAGCCTCGCGGCCCGTTCCTCCAGCGCCGCCGCGTGCGCGCGCGACGTGGCCGCCGCCCTGCCGATGGCGTACGCGGCCACGTACAGCACGGTGCTGCGCAGGGCCGTCTCCGACGAGCCGACCAGCGCGAACATGCCGCCGGCCATGAGGCAGAGCGCGGTGATGCGGACCCAGCGGGGCGAGCTCGTGGCCACGGTGTAGAGGGCGACCAGGGAGCCGTACCAGATCGGCTGGTCGGCCACGCTGTCGGCGAGGTCGTACAGCCCGCTCACGATCAGCGACGTCACCAGCACGGTCACCGGGAAGCGGCGGCGCCACAGCACCGGCAGCGACGAGCCGACCGCCACCGCGTAGCCCCACCAGGACCACGGCACCCCGAAGTAGCTGGTGCTCGACAGCAGCGGCCAGAGCTGGGCCAGCGTGATCGCGCCGGTGAGGGCCACGTCCAGCAGCGGCTGGGGGAGCGCCCGGTAGCGGCGGCGGAGCACGGTGACGAGCGGAGGTTCGGGCACGATGTCCCAGTTTCGCGCAAGATCAGGCATGTGCGGGGACTCGCCGGTCACTCACCGCCAGCGGCAGGAACGCGATCAGCGCGAGCAGCCCGCCGAGCGGGATCAGGTCCAGCGACACGAACGGCAGCAGCACCTGGACCAGCACCAGCGCCGGAACCCAGACCGGCACCTGGCGCCGGACCGCGAGCATGGCCACGAGCACGACCTGCGCGACGTAGAAGAGGACCGGCCCGGCCTGGTAGACCAGCAACGACACCCCCGGCACCGCCTGCACCTGGTCGAACAGCGGCCCCATCGCCTCGTGGTCGGCCGCCATGAACCCCACGACGACGTCGATCGCGAACTGGACGAACGCCAGCCCGGCCCCGGCCGCTCCGGCGACGAGCACGGCGGTGGCGCCCCGGCTGCGCCCGAGCATCAGCCACATTTCCCGAAATATGTAGACAAAGAGCACCAGTGCGCCCATGAATGCCAGATGTCCGGCCGTCCAGGCCGGTCCCGGCCCTCGGCTGCCGTCGATCCCGTCGACGAGCCGCAGGATTCCGTAGCCCGCGGAGAGCAGTGGCGCGGCGAGGTAGGCGGGGTGGATCCGCATGATCTTCTCCTGGGGAAGGCGCTGGTTGACGTCCCCATCCTCGGATTTCCCGCCGCGAAAGGGATCGCCGCCCGGGGCGATCCTGGCTCTCACTCTCAAGAGCGAGGCGGCCTCACCGGCACGACCGATCCGCCTCACCGGCACGGCCCGGCCGGGAGGTCACGCCTCGCCGGCGGCCAGCTTGGTGACCGCGTCGGCGACGCGGCGCCGCCGGGTCTCGGCCTTCTTGGCGCCCTCGACCTGGAGGACCACCCGGCGCCTCCGGGAGTAGGACAGGCCGTCGAAGAACGCCTTCGCCTCCGGCGCCCGGTCGAGCGCCTCGGCCAGGTCGCCGGGGACCGCCACCTCGCGCGGCGCGGTGTCGAGCTCCAGCGTCACCTCGACCTCGTCGCCCGCCGCCACCCCGGCGCCCTGCCGGTGCTCGGCGCTGAGCGGCAGCAGGTAGCGCCCGCCCATGACGGCGACCGTGCTGCGGTAGCTGTAGCCGTTGACCGTGACCGTCACGGCGGGCCGCCTGCCCGAGCCGAGCGCCTCCACGATGCCGGCGGGCACCTCGAACCCCGTCGCGGTCCTGCCCGCCAGCTCGACGGTGGTGCGGAAGCTCATGCGAAGAAGCCCTTCAGGACGGGGGCCAGCGCGCGCGCCTTGACCAGGTGCGTCTGGCCGTCGAGGGTGCGCGCGGCGGCGTCGGGCAGCACGCGGGCCAGGTCGGCGGCGCCGTTGCGGATCCAGGCCGGGCTCTTGCCGCCGTCGATCACCAGCGCGGGCACCTTCACCGCGTCCCACTCGCGCTCCGGAAGCGGCTTGCCCTGCCCGAAGCGCGCCACGAACGCCGCGTCGTAGGCCAGCGTGTGGGCGATCGCCTTCATGCCGGACCAGCCGGGCATGAGCCGCATCATGGCCACCATGATGCCGGGCAGCCCGACGCCCGTGCGCATGAAGTAGCGGATGGCGTCGGCCGGGCGGCCGGCGGCGATGAAGCCGCGGATGCGCTCCTCGTAGTCGTGGGGCATGGGGGCGCGGGTGCCGTCGACCACGAACGGCGGCTCGTACACGGCGACCTTGGTGACCGGGAGCCCGGCGGCGGTGGCGGCCAGGGCCAGCGCCGCGCCGGACGAGATCCCGTACAGGAAGACGGGCTCGCCGATCGCCTCGATCAGCGCGGCGAGGTCGTCGATCTCGCGCTCGACCGAGAACGGCGCGGTGTCGCCGCTGCCGCCGCGCCCGCGCCGGTCGTAGGTGTAGACCGTGTGGCTGCCGGCGAGCTCGGCGGCCAGGGCGGGGTTGGGGCCGGAGGCGCGGTGGCACATCGCCCCGTCGACGAGGATGACCGCCGGCCCGTGGCCGACGCGGGTGTAGGCGATGGTGGTGCCGTCCTGGGAAGTGACCGTGTTCTCCATGCCCTGAGCGTCTCACCGACAAATAAAATTGTCAAGGCGCTTACCTGCGACGTAATGGCGCCCCTGGCCGCGCCTCTGCCAGGCTTCCCGGGTCGTCCGAACGGGGAGGAAGCACCGCATGTCCACACGTGACGTCGTCCAGGAGCTGCTGCGCAGGATCGGCGAGGGCGACCCCCGGCGCATCGCGGAGCTGTACGCCGACGACGCCGACTGGAAGCTCGACTGGCCCGAGGCCGAGCACGGCCGCGCCGCGACCCCGTGGATCCGCCACCGCGTCACCCGCGCCGACGCCGAGGCGCACTACCGGGAGATCGCCGAGCACCACGTGCCCGAGGAGGTCGCCACGGTGGTCGAGCGGGTGCTCGTCGACGGGGAGCACGCCGTCGTGCTGGGGGAGATCCGCCAGACCGCCCGCCCGACCGGCCGGGCCTACCGGTCCAGGTTCGCGCTCCACCTCACGGTGGAGGACGGGCTGGTGACGCGGCACCACGTGTACGAGGACAGCCTGGCGGTGGCGCAGGCCTTCGACGGCGCCTGAGCCGTACGATGGGCGGGTATGAGGCGAGTCGTCGGCGCGGTGATGCTGCTGGTGACGCTCGCCGCCTGCGCACCCCCGCCCGAGACCGGCAGCCCGCCTGCCACGTCCGGCCCGCCGGTGACCTCCGGTCCGCCTGCGACGTCCGGCTCGCCCACGACGTCCGGTCCGCCCGCGACGCCCGGTCCGCCCACCACGTCCGGTCCGCCCGCCACCTCGTCCGGCCCGTCGGCGGGGAAGCCGGTTGGCCGGGGCCGGCCCGGCGACCTCGACGGCGACGGCTATGCCGACCTGGTCTTCGCCTCGGGTGACCGCCTCGACGTCGTCCGCGGCTCCCGTACCGGCCTGGACCCCGCCACCCGCGTGTCCGTGCCCGCCGACCGGTTCCGGGTGTGGCTGATCAGCCAGAGCGTCCACGCCGACCTCGACGCCGACGGCTACGGCGACGTCGTGGTGCACGGCGGCCCGCCCGATGGGGAGATGGCCCCGCACGTCCTCTGGGGCGGCCCGCAGGGCGTCGGCCTCGTCCCCGTGCGCGTGGGCAGGAAGAGCCTGCTGCACCCGGTGACCGGCGACTTCGACGGTGACGGCGTGGCCGACGTGGCGGCCCCGGCCTCGGGGCGCACGGCCCTGGTGCTGCTGTACGGCCCGTTCACGCGCGAGGGCGTCCCGGCCCGCGAGGAGACCCGGCCGTCCCCGTCAGGAGGGGAGTTCTGGCGCCTGGCCGCCGGGCCGATCGGCGCGGGGCGCCGTACCGGGCTGCTCGTGTACGAGGGCGACGACGGCGAGCAGGTCGCGAGCCGGCTCCTCCGGGGGCCGGGGGAGCCGGTCCGCAGGCTGAACGCGGGGATGGCCTCGGCGTTCGGCGACTTCGACGGCGACGGCCGGGAGGACGTCGCGGTCGGCGACGACGGCGGCCGCAACAACGAGCCCGGGTTCGAGACCGAGCCGCCGGGCGTGGACCGGACGCTGACCGTCTACTACGCGGGCGGCCGCGTCGAGAGCCTGCGCGGGGCCAAGGGCGGGGCGGCGGCGGGCGACTTCGACGGCGACGGTGACGACGACGTGGCCTTCGGCGGGTTTTGGCCCGACACGCCGTCGGGGCCGCGCCTGTTCCGGGGCGGTCCCGGGGGGTTGCGGGACGCGGGGCCGATCGGCGCGGGGCGCGGGCTGTCGCCGCTGACCGCCGGGGACTACGACGGCGACGGGGACGACGAGCTGGTGCTGGCGTCGGAGAAGAGCGTCGCGGTGTCGGACGGGCGGGGGGCGATGAGGTCGTTCAGCAGGTGAGCAACCTTTTTATGACGATTTATCAATACGAAGCCGTGCATAATGCGTCCAGCTCCAGGAGAGGCAGGGACCAGCATGGCTCGGAACGCCATCGTGGCAGCGCGGGCCGCGGCCGTCACCTTGGCGGTGCTGTCCCCGCTGCTCGAACTCGCGGCGCTGGCGATCTGGCAGTCGCTGCCGCCCGAGTGGACCCCGGCGCAGACCGCGACCCCGCAGTCGGCCGCCGCCCTGGCGTTCCCCGTGGTCGGCGCGGTCCTGATCTTCCACCGGCCCAAGCTCGGCATGGCGTGGGTCATGTGCCTGGGCGGGCTCGCCGGCGCGGCCAGTGACATCACCAACGCGCTGCTGTTCCACTACGCCGGCCTCGGCCGCTACGAGGTGTCGAGCTGGCTGCGGATCGCGACGCTGATCCCGTGGGGGATCTGCGGGGCGACGCTCACCGCCGTGCTGCCGCTCTACTCGCCCGACGGCCGGCTGCTGTCGCCGCGCTGGCGCTGGGTCATCGTCCTCAGCGTCGCCGGGCTCAGCCTGAACATCCTGCGCGCCGTCGTGCGCCCCGACCCGTCCCTCGCCGACTACCCGTACCCGGTCGTCATCACCAACCCGCTGGCGGTGCCCGCGCTGGGCCCGTACCTCCAGGTGATGACCGTGGCCGGGTGGACGCTCATCTACACCTCGATGGCGCTGGCCGCGTGCTCGATGGCGTTGCGGATGCGGCGGGCCGACCCGGTCGGCAGGCGGCAGATCGGCTGGCCGATGTACGCCTTCGCGGGCTACATCGTGTTCCTGGTCGTGGGCGGGGCCGTGCCGGAGCTGATGTGGCTGTCGATCACCTGGGCGGCGCTGATCCCGGTCGCGATGGCGTTCGCGGTGATGCGTTACCGGTTGTACGGGATCGACACCGTGGTCAGCCGCACGTTCGTGGCGGCCGGGCTGCTGGTGGTGGTGAGCGCCGTGTACTTCGGCGTGGGCGCCGTCTCCTCCGTGCTGGTCTCGGGGTACGACCAGATCGCCGGTCTGGCCTCGGCCCTGTTCGCGGGGGCGTTCTTCCAGCCGTTGCGGCGGTGGTTGCAGCGGCTGGTGGACCGGTTGCTGTACGGCAGGGTCGGTGACCCCGCCCTGCTGGCCGAGCGGCTGACCCAGGCGATCCGGCGTGGTGATCCCGCCGAGGCGCTCACGTCGGTCGTGGCGGTGCTGAAGGACGGGCTGGCGGTGGAGGGCGTGGCCGTCGAGGTCGCCGACGGTGAGCCGCGCTACGTCGAGAACGGCCGCGTCGGCGCCGCGCCGCGGCGGGTGCCGCTGGTCTGGCACGGCGAGCAGGTCGGCCGCCTGCTGGTGGGAGCCCCCGGCCCGCGGCGCTTCCCGGCCGCGCACAACGAGCGCGTGCTGGCCACGCTCGCCCCGTACGCCGCCGACGTGGCGCACGCCGTGCGCATGGCCGCCGACCTGCAACGCTCGCGCGAACGGATCCTCAGCACCCGCGAGGAGGAGCGCCGCCGCCTGCGCCGGGATCTGCACGACGGGCTCGGCCAGAGTTTGTCGAGCATGGCGATGATCATCAACATCGCGCGCAGCCGGCTCAAGGACTCGCCCGATTCCGCCGACGCCCTGCTGCAGGATCTGCGTACCGGCATGGACGCGGTGGCCGGTGACGTCCGCGAGCTGGTGCACGGGCTGCGCCCGCCCGCGCTCGACGACCTGGGCCTGGCCCGCGCGCTGCGTGAGCTGGCGGGGCCGCAGGTGCCGGTGCGGGTCGAGGGGGCGCTGTCGGACCTGCCGGCGGCCGTCGAGGTGGCCGTCTACCGGATCGTCCAGGAGGCGCTGACCAACATCCGGCGGCACGCCGACGCCGAGACCGTCACCGTCACGCTGCGCCGGGAACGGTGCGTGCTGCGGGTGACCGTCACCGACGACGGGCGCGGCCTGCCCGAGTCCCACCGGCCCGGCGTCGGGCTCTCCTCGATGCGGGAGCGGGCGGCGGAGCTGGGCGGCATCTGCGTCATCACCGGCGAACCGGGCGGGGGCACGCGGGTGGAGGTGATGCTGCCCCTGCCGACGACGGTCTCGGCGGGGACACCGGCAGGGGCCGTGATGCGTGCAGAAAGTAGGAAAAGTAGGTAAAGTCGTACCCATGACCGGAAAAATGATCGAAGGGCCGGACGGCCGGTACATCGTGGGCACCGTGAAGATCAGCGAGAAGGGTCAGATCGTCATCCCCAAGGACGCCCGTGACCTGCTCGGCATCGAGCCCGGCGACACGCTGCTCGTCCTCGTCGACCCCAAGCAGGGCATCGCGCTCGTCGACAACGAGAGGTTCCGGCAGTTCGCCACCGGAGTCCTCGCCGCGCAGAGCGAGCCGGAGCAGTGAACCCACCGGTGAACCCGTACCACGGCCTGCGCGAGCCGCTGCCCGCCGCGCTGTCCGGTTTCCGCCAGGAGTCCGCCGAGCTCGACGGCGTGCTGATCAACTACGTCCGCGGCCCCGAGTCGGGCACCCCGCTCCTGCTGATCCCCGGCCAGATGAGCCTGTGGAGCAGCTACCGCAGCGTCATGCCCGAGCTCGCCCGCCGCTTCACCGTCTACGCCGTCGACGTCCGGGGCCACGGAGCCTCCTCGTGGACCCCGGGCGACTACTCGTGGGACTCCGCCGGCGGCGACCTGGCGCGATTCCTGCGCGACGTCATCGGCAGGCCCGCGATCGTCAGCGGCAACTCCTCCGGCGGCGTCCTCGCCCTGTGGTGCGCCGCCAACGTCCCCGACCTGGTCGCCGCCACCGTCCTGGAGGACCCGCCGATCTTCTCGGTCGAGATGCCGCGCTTCCGCGACCGCGACCGCTGGGTCTACGCCAGCCTCGTCCACACCGCCGAGGTCGCCGAGAACGGCCGCCCGGCCGACATCTTCCGCCAGGACATCCCGATCGCCGAGGACAAGAGCATCCGGATGCCCGACCGGTTCGTCGACCTCCTCGACCGCCTGGTCACCCGGCACGCCCGCCGCCACCCCGGCCGCCCCGCGAGCCTCGGCGTCCGCTGGCTGCCGCGCTCCCTGGACGAGACGATCCGGGCGGTCTCGATGTTCGACCCCGACTTCGCCAGGGCGTTCGTCGACGGCCGCTTCTACGGCGACTTCTCCCACGAGGCCGCACTCCGGGCGGTGAGCGGCCCCGTCCTCCTCATGCACGCCAACTGGAACCGCTTCGTCAAGCACGGCCTCGTCGGCGCGATGGACGACGACGACGCCCGCCGCGTCCGCGACCTCGCCCCCCAGACCGTCTACCGCCGCATCGACGCCAGGCACGTCATCCACGACGACAAACCCCGCGCCTTCCTCACGGCCCTGACGGACTTCGCCTCACACGCGCGGGTCTAGCACTCCCCGCGCCACGTCACCTTGGTCACCGTGCGAATCGAGGCCGGCGGCGCCGAGATGTTCCCCTTGCCGTCCGGGTCACCGAAGTGCACGCATCGCGTCCCGACGAACCTGACCGTGAGGTTGACGTGGTCGGAGCCCTCCTCCGCGTAGGCGTTGTTGAAGTAGGACCTGGCGTAGGCCTCGCCCTCCCAGTTCTTGTTCGTCTTGAACGACATGCCCTCGCTCTGGTTGTAGCCGTAGTAGAAGCAGATGTAGCCCTTCGGGCAGCTCTCGGCGGCCTGCGCCGCCGACGGCACCACCGCCAGCCCCCCGAACGCGACGGCGGCGGCCAGTGTGGTGAAGACTCGATTACGCATGTGTCACCCTTCTCGGTAAGAACCCCGTGAGGTGATCTTCACGCGCCCCGCTTCCCCTGTGAACCTGTGTCCTTACAGGGGGATCACCCGGGGCAGGATCGGGGTGTCGAACCAGGTGGGCTTGTGCTTGCGCAGCAGGGCTTCGCCGTCGCGCTGCCAGGAGAAGCCGGGCTTGTTCAGCAGCTTGCGGAAGACCCGGTCGGCCTTGGCCGGGTCCGGGGCGGCCAGGCGGCGCAGGATGCCGGGGCCGGTGTCGGCGCCGCGCAGGTAGCCGCTGATCACGTCGCGGTACGGGCGGCGGACCAGGAGCGACGGGTCGGCGAACGCCGCCTGGGCGAGGTCGAAGCCCGGGAAGAAGCTGAGCCCCTCCTCCTCGTCGAAGACGACCGCGAGGCTGGGCGCGCCGGACAGGCCGAGGTCGGGCAGCTCGGGCTCACGCCATGCGCCGGGCTCGCCCCCGTTGCGTTCGTGGTCGTGGCGGTAGAAGGCCAGGATCGTCTCCTGGACCGCGTCGCCGGCGACAAGCACCAGGTCGCTGCCGTACAGGTCGATGAAGGAGGCGCGCTGCCGCGCCTGGAGGGCGCGGGCCTGGGCGAGTTTGTCCGGGTTGCGGAAGACCATGCGCGGGTTCTGCAGTTGGAGGGTGCGCACGCCGGCGAGGACGGCGGCGACGTCGTCGGCGGAGTAGGCCGTCGCGGCGCCGCTGATCATCCAGTCGTCGCCGACGGGCACGAGGCCGCCGACCATGACGACGCCGGGCGTGAGCTGTTCGACGCCCTCGGCGCCCATGTTGGACCTGATCCGGTAGGTCAGCTCGTCGACGTGGTTGACGGCGATGACGCCGTCGTCGCCGTATGGCTCTTTGATCTCGAACACGCCCTGGACGTAGTCGGCCCACGACAGCAGCAGCGCCCGGTCCGCGCCGGTGAAGCGCTCGGCGAACGAGCCGAGGACGGTCTGGCCGCCTTCGAGGCGTTCGGTGAGGACGAAGGCGTCGAGAGCGGTCGAGAAGACCATCTCGTCACTGACCCCGTCGGGGAACGCGCGCTGGATCATGTTCCTGGTGGCCCGCTGGAACCTCGGCGACCTCGCGTACTCCGACAGCTCGCCCTTGAGCTCCCCGGCCCGCTGCATCAGATCCATGCGCCCAACCTAGCGCCGGGCCGTCGCCGAAGTCCGGGAAAAGATGACAGACGCTGTCGGGTATCGCGGTTACGTTCGGCTCATGCACAACACGTTGAAGGGCAAGGTCGCGCTGGTCGCCGGGGGGACGCGGGGCGCCGGCCGGGGCATCGCGACGGAACTCGGGGCGGCGGGGGCGACGGTGTACGTGACCGGCAGGACCTCCGGCGAGAGCCGCTCGGAGTACGGCAGGCCGGAGACCATCGAGGAGACCGCCGCCCTGGTGACCGAGGCGGGCGGGGAGGGCATCCCCGTCCGGGTGGACCATCTCGAACGCGACGAGGTGCGCGCCCTCGTCGAGCGGATCGAACGCGAGCAGGGGCGGCTGGACGTCCTGGTCAACGACATCTGGGGCGGCGAACTGCTGGCCGAATGGGACTCGCCGCTGTGGGAGCACGACCTGGACAAGGGGCTGCGGCTGCTCCGCCTGGCCATCGACACGCACATCATCACCAGCCACTACGCGCTTCCGCTGCTGATCAGGCGGCCGGGCGGCCTCGTGGTCGAGATGACCGACGGGACGAAGGCGTACAACGACGACAACTACCGGGTGTCCTTCTTCTACGACCACGCCAAGAGCGCGGTGATCAGGCTCGGCTTCGCGCAGGCGCACGAGCTGCGGCAGCACGGCTGCGTGGCGGTGACGCTGACGCCGGGCTGGCTCAGGTCGGAGCTGATGCTGGACCTGTTCGAGGTGACGGAGGACAACTGGCGCGACGCCACGGCCCGCGAACCGCACTTCGTGATCTCCGAGACGCCCCGCTACGTGGGCCGGGCCGTCGCCGCGCTGGCGACGGACCCGGACGTGATGCGCTGGAGCGGCCAGTCGCTGTCCAGCGGGCAGCTCGCCCGCGAGTACGGGTTCACCGACGTGGACGGCTCCCAGCCGGACTGCTGGCGCTACCTCGTCGAGGTGCAGGACCCGGGCCGCCCCGCCGACGCCACCGGCTACCGCTGAGCGGGCAGGGTCAGGATCACCAGCACGAGCGCCAGGGCGGTGATGCCCAGGCCGACCGTGAAGGCGGCTCCCATGCCGTCGGCGACGGCGACAGCGCTGCCCGCGCTTCCCCGGCTTCCCGTGTTCCCGGCGACCGAGGCGTACACGCTGGACAGGATCGCGATGCCGAGTGACGCGCCGGTGAGCATCGCGGTCTGGAGCACCCCGGCGGCCGCGCCCGTGTCGGCGGGGGCGACGGTGGACATGATCGCCAGGTTGAACGGCACGACGACGAGCCCGAGCCCGGCCCCCACCAGCAGCAGGGGGCCGGCGATGCCGGGGACGTACCCGGTCGTCGCGGAGATCGGGACCAGCCAGGCGACGCCCGCTCCGATCAGGGCCACGCCGGTGATCGCGACGGCCCTGGCGGTGAGCCGGGTGATCACCCTGGGCGCGCTCTGCGCGGTCAGCAGCATGCCGAGCGCCATGGGCAGGAACGCCAGGCCCGCCTGCAGCGCGTTGTGGCCGAGGACCTCCTGAAGGAACTGCACGATGAGGAACTGCGTGCTCATCGTCACCATGGGGAGCAGCAGGAGCCCGGCGAAGGCGCCGGCGCGGGCGCGGTCGGCGAACAGCCGCAGCGGCAGGATCGGCTGCCGCGCCCGCGCCTCGACCCGGACGAAGGCGGTCAGCAGCCCGGCGCCGCACGCCAGCGCGACGAGCGCGGCGGCGTCCCGCCAGCCGTGCTCGGCGGCGCGGGCCAGCGCGAAGGCCACCGCGCCGAGCCCGGCGACCGAGGTCAGCGCACCGGCCACGTCGAAGCGCCCGGGCCGGCGCGACGCCTCGGCGAGGACGCGCGGCGCCAGCGCGATCACGATCAGCCCGATCGGCACGTTGACGAACAGCACCCAGCGCCAGGACAGCGCGGTGGTGATGATCCCGCCCAGGACCAGCCCGAGCGTCATGGCCGACGCGGTGACCGACGAGTAGACGCCGAGCGCCTTCGCCCGGCCCTCACCCTGGAAGTTCGTGGTCAGCAGCGCGAGCGTGCTCGGTGCGGCCAGCGCGGCGCCGAGTCCTTGCAGGGCGCGGGCGGCGACGAGCCATCCGGGAGCGGTCGCCAGCCCGCCGGCCAGGGAGGCGACGGTGAACACCGTCATGCCCGCGAGGAACATCCGGCGGTGTCCGAGGATGTCGCCCGCACGGCCACCGAGCAGCAGCAGACCGGCGTAGACGAGCAGGAAGGCGTTGCTGACCCACGACAGCCCGGCCGGGGTGAACCCGAGCCCGCCCCGGATCTCGGGCAGCGCGACGTTGACGATCGTCGCGTCGAGCATCAGCACCAGTTCGCAGGACACGATGACGGCCAGCGTCACCGCGCCGGCGCTCTGGACGGCGGTTCTTTCGCGCAGGCGTGACACGTTCACTCCTCAATAGGGAACCAGGTGGTTCACTATAGAGCGAGGGTAGGGTGGGATCGCAAGGAGGAGGTGCTGATGGCCACCACGGCCGAACGGTCCGCCCGACCCGAGCCCGCGGAGCCTGCCGATCCCGTCGAGCCGCCCGAGTCCCGCGAGCCGCCCGCGTCACGGCGGCGCGGCGAGGAGCTCCGGCGAGTGATCTTCGATGCGGTCATCGAGCAGCTCGGGACCGTCGGCTACGCCAAGCTGAGCACCAACCGGATCGCGGCGGCGGCGGGCACCGGCAAGGCGGCCCTCTACCGGCGCTGGCGCAACAAGGACGAGCTCATCCGCGACGCGCTGCGCGAGCTGATCCCCGGCCCGCCCGAGGTCACCCCGGCCACGCCGCTGCGCGACGGCCTGGTGATGCTGCTCTCCTACCTGAACCGGGTGCTGTACGACTCCAACGGCGCGGCCTTCCAGGCGGTCGCCGCCGCGGGCGTGGCGCAGACCACGCAGCTACGCGCCCTCTTCCGCGAATCGGCCACGGAGCCGTGCGAGAGGCGCATCGCCGAGCTGATCGGCATGCACGGCGGCGCCGCCCCGGGCCGCAACGAGACGGCGATCGCCACGGCGGGGCCCGCGATGATCTTCTACCACTGCCTCAGCGGTCAGCCCAGGAGCACCGACAAGCAGATCGAAGCGATCGTCGACGACCTGCTGCTGCCCCTCATCGGCGCCTGAGGCCGCCGCCTCGGCTCAGTCGAAGTCGAAAATGGAGTGCTTGTCGTAGAAGTGGAGGATGTAGCGGCAGCGCGTGCAGATCATCAGCGTCATCCGGTGGGAGGTCATCCCCCACCGGCTGTCGAGGCGGCCCTGCTCCTGCTGGAACTCGGTGCCCTGGCAGAGGGGACAGGCGAGCTGAGGTCTCGTCATGTCCGGTGAACGCGCGGCCTGGGCGCCCGGGTTCCGGGCCGCTTGGTGGCCCAGGCGATCCGCTCCTTGGCCGTCCCGCGCAACCCCGGCTTGGCCCGCCGCGCCACGTACTCGAGCTGGGCCAGCGCCGTGGCCGTGCCGATGTCGCCGAGCACGCCGGTGACGTCCTTGGAGATGTTCGCCGGGCCGTTCAGCGCCAGGCAGCCGAGCCGGCCGGTGACCTCGTCGTCGGCCAGCCAGATGAGCTGATCGACCACCCAGCGGTTGCCGGACGGCGCCCCGGCGGCCTCCCACGCCTCGTACACGGCCCAGCCGAACGCCGCCAGCGACGTGCGTTCGCACAGGTCGAGCACGTCCTGCAGGCCGGGATAGATCTCGGCCGGGGCGTTCCACTGGACGCCGGGCGACAGCGTGAGCGCGCCGACCAGGTTGCGCACCGCGTCGGCGGGCAGCGGCCGGCCGTCGCGCAGCCGGACCTCGGGCAGCGTGTCCACGTCGAGCCAGGAGAGGGCGCGCGGCCTGCTGGTCGGCGCGCCCCCGTCCAGGATCAGCGTGACAGCGTCCGCGACCTCGTCGCCGTAGGTCCTGGCGGCCGCCACCACGGCCGCCCTGCCGTGCCCGGAGACGATGTGGAACAGCGCCGCCCCCGCCTTGTCGCGTGCGGCCCGCCTGGTGCCGAGCGCGTCCGGCACCAGGTACGGCACCGCCGCCGTCCCGTGCCGGGCGAACCACTCCCGGGCGTGGTGGCGCGTCGCGGCCCTGCCGAGCCAGGCGGCCATCAACCGGGCCACCTCGACGTCGCGGAACGGCATCAGCGCCCAGCCGGACCGGTGCGTCTTCGCGTTGGGGAACACCACGGGAAGGGCGTCGGCCTCGAACCGCACGGTGACGGTCCGCAGGATCGAGAAGTCGGACGAACGCCTGAGCTTCAGCTTCCAGCTCCCCAGCAGCGGCCGGACCAGCTCCTCCGGAGCCAGCTCGAACAGCGAGAACTGCGCCGATTCGCGGACGATCCGCCCGTTCACGAACTCCCGTACGACACCCTCCCACCCCTCCCGCTGGAGGACCTCCTTGAGCTCGGCCGTCAGATGGGAACGACCGGGAAGTCCTTGCCTGAGTTCCTCGCGTTCCCCCGGTAACCAGTCGACCACCCGTCCCGCGGGAGGCAGAAGCCCCGGGATCACCGGGGGCTTCCGCTCCCACGGGGGAGTGACCAGAAGGGGAGGAAGCGCGTCGCGCATATGTCAGCCTTTCGAGCACAGGACTTCGGCGACGGCATTCCTACCGAAGCCCGGTATGTCGCGAGCATGTCGTCTCCGGGGCACGGCTCCACCGGTGAGGACGACCGCCTACAGAGGACAGGTGCCGCCGGCGTAGACACGAATACCGGAGATCTTGCGCGGCTGCGAGTAGGTTTCCGTCTCGCCCGGCTGCAGACAGCCGATGTTCACGCCCTCGGCGGGGACCAGACGCGCCGCGTACGGGCTGCTGTTACGCGCGGACGTGATCTCGCGCGCCAGCGGGATGTAGCCGGGCGACGGGGTGACGCAGACGGACTGGATGCCGGAGTAGAGGCAGATGGAACCGCTGGTGGCGGCGGCGGGTGCAGCCATCCCGATCGCGGCCAGGAGCGCGGCGGCGGCGATGCCCGCCGGCAGGTGTTTCCGTGCTCGCATTCTCGGACCCTCCTCATCGGATTCGTGGTCGTGAGAAACGATAGATCGGGCCGCTTTACTTTTGATTTCACCGCACTTTCGGCACCGGGTCGGCTCCCGCCTGCCGCCCGGGATTCTTCAGCGAAGGGCGCCGAAGACGAGCCGGATCATCGAACGGGCGAGCGCCTCCGGGTCGCCGCCGGAGCTCTCCGGCAGGGCGCCGCTCAGCCACAGGCTCGCGAAGCCGTGGGCCAGCGACCAGGCGGCGATCGTGGTCATCCGGTCGTGCTCCGCGCCGGGCGACAGCGTCCGCGCGCTGTCGACGAGCACCCCGGCCGCCCGCTCCTGCGCGCTCCGCACGTCCGGGTCGTCGGCGCGGTAGAGCTCGGGCCGGAACATCACCTCGAAATAGGGCCGATGGTCGATGGCGAACCGGACATAAGCGACACCCACCTCCCACACGTCGGCCGCCGCCTCCTCCAGCGCGTCGGAGAACAGCGTGAAGCCCTCGACCGCCACGGCCGTCAGCAGCCCCTGCTTGTCGCCGAAGTGGTGGGCGGGGGCGGCGTGTGAGACGCCCGCGCGGCGTGCCAGCTCGCGCAGGCTCCACCCGGCCGGGCCGGACTCGCCGATGGCCTGGAGCGCGGCGTCGATGATGACGCGCCGCAGGTTGCCGTGGTGGTAGGACGGCTGGCTGATCTCCCTCACCTCCGCTGTGACGCACTCACCCTATCTTGACATTGACAAGATAGCGACCCGTCCTCCAATCTTGCCGATGACAAGATTGGAGGACGGGATGGTTCCGTTCATCGCCCTCACGGGCGGCTTCGTCGTCCTGCGACTGCTCGGCGTGGCCGGCGTCGACGCCCTGGACGCCTGGCAGCCCGCCCTGCGCGGCGCGCTCGCCCTGATGCTTGCCTTCACCGGGGTGCCGCACTTCCTGCCCTCGTGGCGGCGCGACTTCGCCGCGATGGTGCCGCCGGTGTTCCCGCGCCCCGCCCTGCTGGTCACCCTCACCGGCGTCCTGGAGCTGGCCGGCGCCGCCGGGCTCCTGATCCCGCGCCTCGCCCCCTACGCGGGTGTCTGCCTGGCCCTGCTCATGATCGCCATGTTCCCGGCCAACGTCTCGGCCGCCCGCCGCGGCCTCACCCTCGGCGGGAAGCCCGTCACCCCACTGCCCGCCCGTACGGCCCTGCAGGTGCTCTTCGTCGCCGCCGCCATCGCCTCGGCCATGTGATCCTCGCCACCGAAGGACATCACCATGAACCACCGCGAAGCCCCCGACATCGACTACATCGACCACACCGTCCTCATCACGACCGACCTCTCCGCCGCTTCGGCCCGCTTCGCGGCGCTCGGCTTCACCCTCAGCCCCGCCTCGCCCCACCACCTGGCCGAACGCCCCGGCGGCCCGCTGATGCCCACCTGCACCGCCAACCGGTGCGCCTACTTCGGCCGCTCGTTCATCGAACTGCTCGGCATCGTCGACCCCGCCGCCCCCGACCCGTGGGGCGTACACCACCTGCGCCGCACCTACCACGGCCTCCTGATGACGCTCGGCTCCCGCGACATCCGCACCACCGCCGCCCGGCTCCACGCCGCCGGACTCGCCTCCACCGGCATCCGCGCCCTCGAACGCCAGGTCGACACCCTCGACGGCCTCCGCACCGTGCGCGCCGACAGCATTCGCGTCGACCCCGCGCACACCCCCGGCGGCGCCCTCCAGGCAACCCAGCAGCTCACTCCCGAGCACGTCCACCAGCCCCGCTACCTCGACCACCCGAACGGCGCCGTGGGCCTGCACAGCGTGCTGCTCGTGGTGCCCGACGACGAGCTGGACGAGCACGAGGAACGCCACGCCCGCATCCTGGACGCCGACGTATGGATCGACGGCGCCCGGCGGGTGCTGCCCCTGCGGGAGGGGCGCGTCGAGATCATCCCGCACTCGTCCCTGGACGAGGTCCTCCCCGGGCACGCCCTGCCTGGCCTGCCCCTGCTGGCGGCCCACACCGTGGCCGTACGCGACCTGGGGCACGCCCGCAAGCTCGTCGAGGGCAACCAGATCGCCACCCGCTCCACGCCGGACGGCTTCTACGTCCCGGCCGACGACGCCTGCGGCGTCCCCCTCGCCTTCACCCGGGCCGGGACCACTGGCTGAGGCGCTAGGAAGGCGCCTGCCCGCCACCCGGCTTCGGTGGCGGGCAGGCGGTCTCAGGTCACGTCGGGGACAAGGGGCCGATGACGCGGTCCGGGGTGTCGAGCCAGATCTGCTGCCCTTCGGCGGTGACCGTGACGCCGTAGCGGTCGCGGGCCGGCCTGCCCCATTCCACCCAGGTCAGGTACGCGTCGGTGACCTCGTCCCACAGCCGTCTAGTCCCATGGCTCGCCACGGCGAACCCGCGGCGGCCCTGTCGGTATCCGGTCGTCGCCCATGATCCGTCGCCGTCCCATACCCGTACCTCCATCGTGTCGTCACCTTCACTGGTCGTCGCGCTCACCACGCCGGGCACCAGGGCGGCTATGGCCACGTCGGCTCCGTAGTCGTCCCAGGCGACGTCGCGGGGGTCGATCGGCGTGGTGCGGTGTTCGGGGCGGGTGCCGAGGCGGCCGGGGACCGGGTGGCGCTGGGCGCGCATCATCATGTAGCCGGCCGATCCCACGAGCCGTCCGACCGCGCGGTCGCGGCCCACGGTGAGCCGCAGCAGGTGGCCGTACGCCCAGCCGGGTGACCACGGCGTCACGATGACGCCGCCGGGGCGGGTCTGCTCGACCCACGCCCACGGGACGCGCTGGACGCCGCAGGTCGCGTGCACGCGATCGTACGGAGCTCCGGCGGCGTGGCCGAGCGCGCCGTCGCCGACCACCAGGAGGGGGCTCCGGCCGCAGACGGCGAGGTTCTTGGCGGCCTGGTCGGCGACCGCCGGGTCCACCTCCACGGTGGTGACGTGCTCGTCCCCCAGCCGGATCGCCCGCGCCGTCGTCGGTCTGGGTGATCAGGGAGGCGTCGGAGTAGACGCTCTCCCACCAGGCGTCGGGGTCGGTGTCGCGGTCGATCGCGTGGCCGGCGCCGCCGCCGTCGGGGACGGCCCAGCCGCGCGCCGGGGCGAACACGTGCCGGGGCGCGGCATCGTACGCCTTCCGCCACTCGGGCGGCAGGTCACCGGCCGCCTCGAGCCGCTCGGCCAGGAGCCCACGGAGCCCACGGAGCCCGGCCTCGATCATGTCGATCTCCCTCGCCTGGACGGACGCCCAGCGTGACCGTATGACTACCGCGGTGGTTGGGCAAGGCGTCCGTCAGGCTAGACCTGCGTGGCCCTGCGGGAGGTTGTGCGGTCGAGGAGGATGAGCGGGATGAGGGCGGCGGCCAGGGCGGCGCCGATCCAGGCGACGGCGGTGAGGTCGGCGCCGGTGTTGAGCGCGGCGCCGGCGAGCACCGGGACGAGGCTGATGCCGAGCTGGAACGCGGACACCGTGGTCGCTCCGGCGAGCGTCGGCGCGGCCGAGGCGATGGCGAAGACGCGGGCGTAGATGGCCGGGTTCAGGATGAACCCGGCGATCCCGAGCAGCAGGACGAGGGGGACGACGGCGAGCGCGTACCGGGCGAGAAGGGCGAGCAGGACGGACACGACGAGGATGCCGATCGCCCCGGTCAGCAGCGCGTGGAAGGGGCGCCGGTCGGCGATCCTGCCGCCGGCGGACAGCCCGGCGAACGCGCCGATGCCGAACAGCGCGAGGACCGCGGGCACCCAGACGCCCGGCAGGCCGGTGACGCCGGTCAGCAGCGCCGCCAGGTAGTTGAACGAGATCATGTACGCGGCGGTGCTGAGGATGGTGGCGGCGAGGACCGTCCACAGCTGTGGGCGGCGCAGGGTGCGCAGCTCGCGGCGTACGCTCGGCTCCACGCCCGCGCTGGTGGCGGGCATCGCGACCAGGGCGGTGACCGCTCCGGCGACGGTCAGGGCGACGACGAGCCAGAAGCCGCCCCGCCAGCCCGCGAGGTGGCTGACCAGCGCGCCGGCCGGGCCGCCGGCGATCATCGCGAGGCTGAGCCCGCTGACGACGACGCCGGACGCGCGCGCGGTGCGGTCGGGTGTGACGAGGCCGACGGCGGTGACGGCGGCGACGGCCCAGTAGCCCGCGTAGGCGAGGCCGCTGGCGAAGCGGCTGGCCAGCAGCACCGGGTAGTCGTCGGTCACCAGCCCGATCGCCACCGAGGCGGCGAAGACGGCCTGGGTGGTCACCAGCGTGGTGCGTCGCGGCCAGCGCAGGCTCAGGATGGCGAAGGGCGGCCCGCCGACGACGACGCCGGCGGCGAAGGCGGAGATCAGCGCGCCGGCGGCGGGCAGCGTGATGCGCAGGTCGTCCGCGACCGCGGGCAGCACCCCGGCCAGCAGGAACTCCGCGCTGCCCATCGCGAACAGGCTGAAGGCCAGCAGGTAGACGCCGAACGGCAGCCTTCCCCGCGGGGCCGGTGGGGGACCGTCGGCCTGTCGTGTGCTGTCGCCGCCCGGTTCCTCGGTTGTCTTGATCACGGTGATCACCTCCGCGCCGATGGTGCTGGGGACGCGGATCGGGCAGCAACTTACGTTGCCATTTCTGGGACGCGGGCGGTGGAATGGACTTATGGACGAGCAATCCCCGGACCGGCCGCCGATCGCCGCGACGCTGGCCGAGGTCGGCCCCCGGCTCCGGCGCATCCGCGAGCGGCGCGAGGTCAGCCTGTCGGCGCTGGCCGAGGCCACCGGCATCTCCAGGAGCACGCTGTCCAGGCTGGAGACGGGCCAGCGCCGCCCCAGCCTGGAGCTCCTGCTGCCGATCGCGCTGGCCCATCAGGTGCCGCTGGACGAGCTGGTCGGCGCGCCGGCGGTCGGCGACCCGCGCGTCCACGTCAGGCCGCGGGTGCACAACGGCCGTACGGTGATCCCGCTGACCACCCAGCCGGGGCCGCTGCAGGCGTGGAAGTCGATCATCCCGGCCGACCAGAACCGGCCCGAGCTGGTCACGCACGAGGGTTACGAGTGGCTGTACGTGCTGTCCGGGCGCATGCGGCTCGTCGTGGGCGATCGCGACCTGGTCATGAAGGCGGGGGAGGCGGCCGAGTTCGACACCCGGCTGCCGCACTGGTTCGGGCCCGCGGGGGAGTCGCCGGTGGAGGTGATCAACCTGTTCGGCCGCCAGGGGGAGCGCATGCACGTCCGCGCGAGGCCGCGTTCACGGTGAGGGGTCCAGGGCGGCGGTGATCTGGCGGGCGGTCTGCGCGGCGACGCGCGGGCTGGTGGCGGCGTACGCGGTGTAGGCGTTGAGGCCCGTCGCCAGCGCCCAGCCGCGTCCGCGCAGCCAGGTGGCGTCGTCCACGCCGAGCGCCGCGCGGAAGACGGCCCGGCTGCCGGGCGACATCAGCGTGAAGGCGATCATCAGGTCGCAGGCCGGGTCGCCCACGGCGAGCCCGCCGAAGTCGATCACCGCGCTCAGCCGCCCGCCGTCGACCAGCAGGTTGCCGGTGTGGAAGTCGCCGTGCACCCACACCGGCGGACGGTCCCAGGCGGGTGCGGCCAGCGCCGCGTCCCACAGCGCGGTCATCGCGGCGGCGTCGAACACGCCGCCGGTCGCGGCGATCGCCGCCCGCGTGTCGCGGTCGCGGCCGGACAGCGGCTCGGTGCGCAGCCCGGCGCGCGGCGGCACGGGGGTGAGCCGTTGCAACGCGGTCAGGAACGCCGCCAGCTCGACGGCGGCCTCGGCCGAGTCGCCCAGCGTCTCGACGGTCGCCACCTCGCCGGCCAGCCAGCGCGACACCGCCCACGGCCACGGGTAGCCGAAGGCGGGCTCGCCGACCGCGACCGGCGCCGGGACCGCGAGCGGCAGGTGCGGGGCCAGCCGGGGCAGCCACGCGGCCTCCTTCGCGGCCTGCCCGATGGCGCCGTCGTGGCGGGGCAGCCGTACGGACAGCTTCTCGCCCAGCCGGTAGATCACGTGGTCGGAGCCTGCCGGGTCGAGCAGCTCCAGCGGCAGCCCGGCCCACTGCGGGAACTGCGTGTCGACCAGGCGTCTGGCCAGCTTGTCGTCGATCAAGGGCACGTACGGCTCCTGCGGTCGGGACGTGTCCGGACCATCTCAGTCCGTACGCGGGCCCCTTGTCGACCCGATTTCGCCGCCGAAGAAGTCGGTCTCCGGGTTCTGCATGTACTCCATGGCCGCCGCGAACCCGGGGTCGCTCCAGCGGCGCTCCAGCTCCTCGGCCGTCACGTCCTCGATGCGGGTCTGGATCCACCACAGATTGCCGTACGGGTCGCGCACCCGGCCCACGAGGTCGCCGAAGGCCAGGTGGGTGACCTCGCTGACCACCACGCCGCCGGCCTTGACCGCCTGCCGCAGCACGGCCCGCGCGTCCTCGACGTACAGGCGCAGGAACGCGGGCGTCGGCGGCCAGCCGGGGGGCGAGTCGAACAGCATCACGATCGCGTCGCCGATCCGCACCTCGGCGTGGCCGATGACGCCGCTGTCGTCGACGACGCGGCCCAGCTCCTCGGCGCCGAACGCCTCCGTCAGGTAGTCGATGAGGGCGGCGGTGTCGGGGGAGATGATCCACGGCGTCACCGTCGTGTAGCCCTCGGGCTTGAAGTTCGTCATGCCCTCGACCGTAGGAGCCGTATAGGTCAGTTTCTGTCCTGAGCGGCACGCAGGGTTCTGGCGGCCAGGGCGCGCAGGTGTTCGACCAGCTCGGGCGGCTCGTGCACGTCGAACTCGCAGCCGATCGCCAGCAGCCGGAACGCCAGCCAGTCCAGCGTGTCGCCGCGGCTGCGCATCAGGCAGCGGCGCTCGTCCAGGGGCTCCAGCTCGGTCGCGTCGCCGAGCCGCACCGCGACCTGCTCGATCGGCGCGTGCAGCGTGGCGACCGCCTGGTAGGTGGGCGCGAGCGCGTTCAGCCGGGAGGTGACGAAGTCGGCGGCGTCGTCGGCGGGGAGCTGCCGGGGCGTGGCGCGGGCGCCGGTCGGCCGGGGCTCCTCGACGCGGAACGTGCGCCAGTCGTCCCTGTCCAGGTCGTACGCCACCAGGTACCAGCGGCGGCCCACCGTGACCAGGCGGTGCGGCTCCACGTGACGCCTGCTCTCCCGCTCCGCCCGATACAGGAAGCGCAGGCGCTCGCCGTGCGCGGCGGCCGTGGCGAGCACGGTCAGGAGCTCCGGGTCGATGCCCGGCCCTGCGAGCTGGGGCGCGGGGGCGGTGGCGGTGTTCAGCGCGCCGACGCGGTGGCGCAGCCGCGACGGCAGCACCTGTTGCAGCTTGGCCATGGCGCGGACCGACGCCTCGTCGATGCCGTCGACGGCATGCCGGGTCACGGTGCGCAGGCCGACCGTGATGGCCACCGCCTCCTCGTCGTCGAGCAGCAGCGGCGGCATCGCGGTGCCCGCGACCAGGCGGTAACCGCCGTCGCCGCCCCGGGTGGCCTCGACGGGGTAGCCGAGCTCGCGCAGCCGTTCGATGTCGCGGCGAATGGTGCGCCCGCTGACCCCCAGACGTTCGGCCAGCTCGCTGCCGGGCCATTCGCGCGGGGACTGCAGCAGGGACAGGAGCTTCAGCAGTCGTGCGGAAGTGCCGGACATGCTCCCCAGGATGCCATCGGGGTCAGGTGGCGCACATGCAGACGACGCCCTTCTCGATCCACTCGCGGCCCTCCCAATCCGGATGCCGTTCGATCATCAGGGCCGTGATCTCGGCGACCATCGTCTCCTCGCCCATCGCGGAGTCGCGGCGCGCCCAGGTCTCGTCGCGCAGCAGCCGCAGGTAGTCGCGCACGTCGGCCAGCAGCTCCGGCCCGCCGCAGTCGCCGTGACCGGGCACCACCACCCGCGGGCGCGCGGCGATCAGCCGTTCCATCACGCCGATCCAGCCGAGGCCGGACACGTCCGTGTCGTGCGGCGGGAACCACGGGAAGATCGCGAACTGCCCCGCCTCGACCAGGTCGCCGGTGAACATCACCCCGGCGTCCGGCACCGTCACCACCTGGTCGCCGCGGCTGTGCGCCCGCCCGGTGGCCTCCAGCCGCACCGTCCGCCCGCCCAGGTCGAGCTCGTACGAGCTGTCGTAGACCAGGTCGGGGACGGGCAGCTCGACGCCCTCCAGCTGCCGGGCCACCGGCTCGCCGAGCCCCCGGAACATCTCCAGGTAGCCCGCGCCCTTGGCGGCCAGGTCCTCGGCCTGGGCCCGGTTGATCAGGTACGTGGCCTCGCCCGCGAACGGCTGGGCGCCGAAGGCGTGCTCGGGGTGGAAGTGGGTGCTGGTCAGGTAGAGCCTGCGGCCCCTGGCGTACTCGGCGGCGAAGCCCAGCACGGTCTCGGCGTTGCGCGGGCCCATTCCGGTCTCGATCACCAGCACGGAGTGCGTACCGCCGACGAGGCCGACGTTGGGCACGAGCTGGACGCGCCGGTCCGGGATCACCACCAGGTCGCGGGCGAGTTCCCGCACGTCGGTGAGCTGCACGACGGGTTCGGTCATGGGGCCGGTCATGGAGTCGGTCATGGGGTCCAGTGCAGCGCGCGGCGCGCGGCGGCGTCCAACACCGGTCGCGCAGCGCCGATACCGTCCGGGTATGGTAGCCGGTGATGGACCTGCGTTCGCTGCGCTACTTCGTGGCGGTGGCCGAAGAACGACACTTCGGGCGCGCCGCCGCGCGGCTGCACATGACCCAGCCGCCGCTGAGCCGGGCCGTCAAACGGCTGGAGGCCGATCTCGGCGCCGTCCTGCTGCACCGCACGCCCACCGGGGTCACGCTCACCGACGCCGGAGCCGTCCTGTACGACGAGGCGCGGGCGCTGCTGGAACAGGCCGAGCGGCTGCGCGCCAGGGTCTCCACCGCCACGCTCACCATCGGCACGCTGGCCGACAGCGTCGAACAGGCGGGCGACCGGCTCGTCGCCGGGTTCCGGGCGCGGCACCCGGCGGTCCGCATCCACATCCGCGAGGCCGACTTCACCGACCCGACCGCCGGGCTGCGGGCCGGGCTGGTCGACGTCGCGCTCACTCGGACCCCGTTCGACGAGACCGGCATCGCGGTGCGCGTGCTCCGGACCGACCCCGTCGGGGTGGTCCTGCGCGCCGACGACCCGCTCGCCGGGCGCGACAGCCTGCGCCTGCGCGATCTCGACGGGCGGCGCTGGTTCCGGCTGCCCGAGGGGACCGACCCCGTGTGGCGCGCCTACTGGGTCCGCGGCGACGGCCCCGTGGTGCGCACCGCCCAGGAGTGCATGCAGGCCGTGCTGTGGAACGGCACGGTCGGGCTCACGCCGCTGGCCCACGAGCTGCCCGACGGGCTCACCTCCGTCCCGCTCACCGACCTGCCGCCCAGCCGTCTCGTCCTCGCCTGGCGGCGCGGCGACGCCAACCCGCTCGTCAGGTCCCTCGTCGCCTTGCCGGATTCTCTTCAGAAAAAAGCTCCCGGCCGTGTCAAGGACGCGCAAGCGGCTACGACCTCCTCATGAGAACGAGCCTCACGAGCTGAAGGAAAGACCATGAGCAAGGTGACCTGTGACCTGGCGATCTCCCTCGACGGCTACGCCGCCGGGCCGAACCAGACTCTGGAGAACCCGTTCGGCGACGGCGTCGGCGACAGCCTGCACGAGTGGATGTTCGCCGACCCCGAGGCCGAGGAGGTCAAGGCCATCACCACGGCCGGCGCGTACATCATGGGACGCAACATGTTCAGCCCCGGCCGCGGCGAGTGGGACCTCGACTGGAAGGGCTGGTGGGGCGACGAGCCGCCCTACCACGCGCCGGTCTTCGTCCTCACCCACCACGGGCGCGAGCCGCTGGAGATGCTCGGCGGCACCACCTTCCACTTCGTCACCGACGGCATCGAATCGGCCCTCGACCAGGCACGCAAGGTCGCGGGCGCGGCCGACGTCGCCATCGCGGGCGGCGCCCACACGGTGAACCAGTACCTGGCCGCCGGGCTGATCGACGAGCTGCGGCTGCACATCGCGCCCGTGGTCATCGGGGCGGGGGAGCGGCTGTTCGACGGGGTCGGGCCGATGACGCTCGAACCCGTCAAGGTCTCCGGCAACAGCATGGTCACCCACGTGACCTACCAGCGACCTGGGTCTACGGCCTGACGTACCCAGGTCTACTTTCCGGTCGGCATCGCTCGACCCGGGACTGATGAGGTACGCGCCCGAATTCGATGAACTTGGGCGCATGATCGAGCTCAGCAATCTCACCAAGGCCTACCGGGATGTGAAGGCGCTCGACGACGTGTCGTTCACCGTCGAGGCGGGCAGCGTGACCGGGTTCCTCGGGCCCAACGGCGCGGGCAAGTCGACCGCGCTGCGCATCCTGGCCGGTCTCGCGCGGCCCACCTCGGGCTCCGCCACCGTGCTCGGGCGGCCCTACGCCGCGCTGCCCAACCCGGCCGCCCAGGTCGGCATGCTGCTCGACGCCGGCGCCCAGCATCCCGGCCGCACCGGGCGGGAGGTGCTCACGCTCGGCGCGATGACGCTCGGGCTGCCCAGAAGGCGCGTCGAGGAGGTGCTCGACCTCGTCGGCCTGTCGCGCAAGGAGAGCCGCCGCACCGTGGGCGGCTACTCCCTCGGCATGCGCCAGCGGCTCGGCATCGGCCACGCGCTGCTCGGCAGCCCCCGCGCGCTCATCCTCGACGAGCCCGCCAACGGCCTAGACCCGCAGGGCATCCAGTGGATGCGCGGGCTGCTGCGCGGCCTCGCCGACGCGGGCTGCGCCGTGCTGCTCAGCTCCCACCTGCTGCACGAGGTGGAGCAGGTCGCCGACGACCTCGTGCTGATCGGCCGGGGCCGCGTCCTCGCCCACGGCAGCCCCGCCCAGCTCAGCCAGGGCCGCACCCTCGAAGAGACCTTCCTCGACCTGACCTCCCACGCCGACCGGAGCCACGCATGACCGCCACCGCCGCGCCGATCCCGTTCCCCAGACTGCTGGCCGTCGAGACGCGCAAGCTCTTCGACACCCGCAGCGGCAAGGTCATGACCGCGATCCTGGCCGCCCTGACCGTCGCCGCCATCGCCGCCCGCGGCCTGGTCGCCGGTCCCGACTACCAGCTGCTCCTCGGCACCGCCGGGATCGGCTACGGCACGCTGCTGCCGGTGCTCGGCATCCTCACCGTCACCGGCGAGTGGAGCCACCGCACCGCGCTGACGACGTTCGCGCTCGAACCCCGGCGGTGGCGGGTGATGGCGGCCAAGTGCGTCCCGCCGCTGGTCACGGCCGTGGTCGCCGTCGCGTTCGCGATGCTGGTCGCGGTCCCGGTCACCGCCGTGATCGCCGGGGTCGAGGGCGTGGCGGCCTCCTGGGAGATCGACGTGGCCGCCCTGCTCGGCTGGACCGTCAGCTGCGTGCTCGGCGTCGCCATGGGGCTGGCGCTCGGGCTGCTGCTGCTCAACGCGCCCGCCGCGATCGTCATCACCCTGACCTCGACCCTCGTGTGGAGCACTGTCCGCCTGCTCGGCGACGTCGGCGCGACGCTCGCCGAATGGCTCGACCTCAACACCGCCGCCACGCCTCTCATGGACGGTGAGCTGACCGGTGGTGACGCCCTGCGGCTCGCCGTGGCGGCGACGTTCTGGATCGTGCTGCCGGGGGTGGCCGGGATGATCCGGGTGGCTCGCAAGGAAGTGACCTGACATGGGGTGGCTTGAGGTGGTTACGATCATCGGATGTCCAAGAAGGCGCCGATCTCCCGCCGGGTGCTGCGGGTGATCGCTGCGGGGGTCAGCGTGTGCGCCCTGGTCGGGGTGGTCCGCCTCACCGTCCCGGCCACCGCAGGCACGTCGCCGGGCCCGGGGGTGGGGTCGGCGGCCGGTTCGGGGGTAGGTTCGCCGGTGGGGGCCGGGGAGCCTGGTGGGGTGCGGCGGCAGCTCGCGTTCCTGCGGTCGGCGCTCGACGCCGGGGCGGGGGACGAGGCGCAACAGCTGTTCCCCGAGGGGTTCTTCTTCCTGCACGCGCTCTACGGCCTGGCCTGGGTCGAGCTGGGGATGCGGGAGCCGGCCGGCGAACGGTCGGACGCGCTGCGGGAGGCGCGGTGGGCGCTGGCCCGGCTCGACTCCCCCGCCGGGCGGGAGCCGTTCAGCCCCGACCTCGTCCCGTCCTACGGGGTCTTCTACCGGGGCTGGACCAACTGGCTGCGCGGCGGCGTGCTGGCGCTGCAGCCCGCCGCCGTGCGCGACGCGGGCGAGGTGCGGCGCTTCGCCGACGACTCGGCCGCGCTCGGCGCCGCCTTCGACGCCTCCCTTGCCGCCTCCCGTGCCGCCTCCGGCTCGCCTTATCTGGCCGCCTACCCGGGGCAGGCGTGGCCCGTCGACTCCACGGTGGCCGTGGCGTCGCTGCGGCTGCACGACGCCCTGCTGCCGCCCCGCTACGGCGGGACGGCGGAGCGGTGGCTGCGGGCGGTCCGGCAACGACTCGACCCGCGCACGGGCCTCCTCCCGCACCGGGCCGCCGTGGCGGAGGGTTCGGCGGGACTGCCCGGGGCCGGGGAGCCGGTGGAGGGGGCTCGGGGGAGCTCGCAGAGTGTGATCCAGCGGTTCCTGGTCGAGGTGGACCCGGGATTCGCCCGGGAGCAGTACGTGCGCTTCCGGGAGCGGTTCGTCGTGTCGCCGCTCGGGCTGGGGCCGGCGACCCGCGAATACCCGGTCGGTCTGGACGGGCCGGGCGACGTCGACTCCGGGCCGCTGCCGCTCGGGGTGAGCCTGTCGGCGAGCGTCGTCACGCTCGGCGCCGCCCAGGTCCAGGGTGACGCCGCGCTCGCCGGGGCGCTGGCCGACTACGGCGAGCTGGTCGGGCTGCCGGTCGGCACGCCGTGGACCAAGCGCTACGCGTTCGGGCTGATGCCCATCGGTGACGCCTTCCTGGCGTGGTCGAAGACGGCCCTGCCGTGGGTGACGCCGCCGCCGTCCCCGCCGGAGGCGACCGTCTCGCCCTGGTGGCCGGCGCCGTTGCTGGCGCTGCTGCTGGCGATCGGGGCCGCCCCCTGGCTCCCGGCCGTGATCCGCCGCCGCCGGGCGGCACGGGCGGTGCGCGCCGTACGAGAGTGAGCCCGCCGGCGGGGGCTTCCGGAGCGGTGCGGATTCCCTGACCCGGGCCCGCCGGGGATGGGCGCTGGGCCTAGGGAAATGCGGCGTACCAGGCATTTTTGGGTGGAAAAGCGTTGGGATTCTGTCGGTGCCGAGTGGTAGAAAACAGGGTCGTTGTCCGCCATTCCGCGGCCGGGGGGCTTGCACGTGACCACCAGCAGTTCGGAGTTCTCCGTCGACGGTCCCCGCTACAACCGGCGCGGCCCGGTGCGCTGGCTGTGGTCACACCTGCGCCGCCACCCGCTCCAGCTGCTCGGCTTCCTCGGCGGGTCGCTGGTCATGGTGGTGCTCAACGCCATGGTGCCGCAGTTCACCGGCGGGGCGTTCGACGCCGTGCTGGGGGAGCGGGCCGAGGCGATCCACGCGCTCGGGATGATCGCGCTCACACTGCTGGCCGTGGTGACCGTGCGGGGACTGTTCGACCTGGTGGCGCGGCTGTCGAGCGAGGTGTTGGCCAAACGACTGGAGCGCGACGCGCGTGACGAGCTCTACGTGAGCCTGCTGGGCAAGAGCCAGACCTACCACAACCGGCAGCGCGTCGGCGATCTCATGGCCCGGGCGGCCAACGACATCCGGCAACTGTCCATCATGATCACGCCGGGGATCGACCTGATCGTCGACTCCGGGCTCACCGGGCTGGTGCCGCTGTTCTTCATCGGCGCGATCGATCCGCGGCTGCTGCTGGTGCCGGGGGTGTTCGCGGTGCTGTTCGCGGGCGCGCTGTGGCACTACATGCGGCAGCTCAACCCGGTGGCCACGCGGATGCGGGAGGAGTTCGGCGACCTCAACGCCGGGCTCAACCAGGCCGTGCGCGGCATCGAGGTCATCAAGGTGACCGCGCAGGAGGGGCAGGAACGGCGCAGGTTCCAGGTGAACGCCCGCCGCTACCGCGACTCGTTCGTACGCAACGGGCTGGTGCAGGCCCGCTACCTGCCGACCCTGCTGTTCGCGTTCGCGATGGCCGGAGGGCTGTGGCACGGCCTCCACCTCCAGGGCACCGGCGTGATCACGCTGGGCGAGCTGGTGTCGTTCATGGGGCTGCTGGCCATGCTGGGATTCCCGACGCAGATGTCGATCTTCACGTTCTCGCTGGTGCAGCTCGGCATCGTGTCGTCCCGGCGCATCCTGAACGTCATCACCTCCGAGACCGAGCTGGAGCAGCGGGCCGACGCCCACAGCGCGCCGATCACCGGCGAGATCGCCTTCGAGAACGTGACCTTCGGGCACGACGAAGGCGACCCGGTGCTGCGCGGCGTGACGTTCACCGTGAAACCGGGCGAGACGGTGGCCATCGTCGGCGAGACCGGGTCCGGCAAGAGCACGCTGACGAAGCTGGTGCCCCGCATCTACGACGTCACCGAGGGGCGCATCCTCGTCGACGGGGTCGACGTGCGCGACTGGGACCTCGACTCGCTGCGTTCGCAGATCTCCACGATCGAGCAGGACATCGTGCTGTTCTCCCGCTCGGTCGCCGAGAACATCGCCTTCAGCCTCGGGCAGCGGGCCGACCGCGAGGCCGTCGTCCGGGCGGCCGAGGACGCTCAGGCGGCCGAGTTCATCGCCGAGCTCGACGACGGCTACGACACCGTCATCGGCGAGCGGGGCGTCACGCTGTCAGGCGGGCAACGGCAGCGGCTGGCGATCGCGCGGGCGCTGCTGACCGACCCGGCGATCCTCGTGCTCGACGACTCGACCAGCGCCATCGACTCCGCCACCGAGGACAAGATCCAGCAGGCGATCGGGCGCATCCTCGACGGGCGCACCACGCTGCTCATCACCCACCGGCTCTCGCAGATCCGATGGGCCGACAAGGTCCTGCTGCTCAGGCGCGGCGAGCTGGTCGACTACGGCACCCACGACGAGCTCATCGAGCGCAGCCGCCTCTACCGGCGGATCTTCTCCCACTACGACGAAGCCGGCGTGAACGACGCTCCCGTCCACGAGACGACCGAAGCGACCGATACGGCCTCCCCGACGGGAACGGCGGAAGCGGCCGATACGGCCTCCTCGCCCGGAGCGGCCGGGACGACCCGCTCAACCGGAGCGACCGAGACAGCCCGCTCGACCGGACCGGCCGAGGCGGCAGCAGCCGACGCGACCGGAGCGGCAGAAGCGGACGACGCGGCGGAAGCGGCTGATACGGGCTCCTCAACCGGAGCGGTCGGTGCCGCGCACTCGCCCGGAGCAGCCGGTACGGCCCGCTCGCCCGGAGCGGCCGGGATGGCGGAAGGCTCCGAGGCGGTCGGGGCCACCGAGGCGGTCGGCGCTGCCGAATCGGTCGACGCCGCTGGGATGACTGAGAACGTCCAGGGCGGGGCGTGGGGAGGGCAGCGCTGATGGGGTTCCTGATGGACGGCCTTGAGGCCGAGGACTACGACCGCACCTACAACGACCGGGATCTGCTTCGCCGCATCCTGTCCTACTTCCGCCCCAAGCTGGGCGCGATGTTCGTGGTCGCGACGATGATCGTGCTGACGTCGATGACGCAGGCGGCGATGCCGTTGGTGGCGAGCTGGGCCGTCGACGCGATCAGCGACGGGACGATCGGCGAGGTGGGCTGGCAGCTCACGCTGGCCCTGCTGCTGGCGGGGGCGCTGGGCTGGGCGTTCAACTACGTACGGCAGCGCAACAGCTCCAGGGTCACCGGGGATGTGGTGCTGCGCCTGCGTGAGGACGCGTTCGACGCGGTGCTGGAGCGTGACCTGTCGTTCTACGACGAGACACCGTCCGGCAAGATCGTCAGCCGGGTGACGTCCGACACCGACGACTTCGCGACGGTGTCGACGTTGACGATGGACCTGATCAGCCAGGTGCTGATGGTGGGGTTCGTCACGGTGCTGCTGTTCGTCCGGAGTGTGGAGCTGGCGCTGCTGACGCTGCTGGTGGTGCCGGTCGTGATGGGGCTGGCGCTGCTGTTCAGGCGGTTGGCGCGGGCCAGCACCCGTAAGGCGCAGCGGTCGCTGAGCCGGGTCAACGCCAATCTCCAGGAGACCATGGGCGGCATCGCCGTGGCCAAGAACTTCCGCCAGGAGCAGCAGGTCTACGACGAGTTCCGGCCGATCAACCGGCAGAGCTATCAGGTGACGCTGCGGCAGGGGTTCGTGTTCTCGGCGATCTTCCCGGTGCTGTTCCTGGTGGCGGGGCTGGCGTCGGTCGCGCTGGTGAAGTTCGGCGGTGACGCGGTGCTCGGCGGCGGGCTGACGGCCGGTGACTGGTACCTGTTCCTGCAGGGGGTGTCGCTCTTCTGGTTCCCGCTGACGTCGATCGCGGCGTTCTGGTCGCAGTTCCAACAGGGGCTGTCGGCGTCGGAGCGGGTGTTCGCGCTGATCGACGCGCCGCCCCGGGTGGTGCAGACGGCGGCGGACGACCCGGGCAGGCTGGCGGGCCGGATCGAGTTCCGGAAGGTGACGTTCGGCTACGACGCCGCCCACCCGGTGCTGCGGGACTTCGACCTGGTGATCGAGGCCGGCGAGACGGTGGCGCTGGTGGGCCACACGGGCGCGGGCAAGTCGACGCTGAGCAAGCTGATCACCCGGTTCTACGAGTTCCAGGCGGGTGAGCTGCTGATCGACGGGCGGGACATCCGCAGCCTCGACCTGCCCGTCTACCGCAGGCAGATCGGTGCGGTCCCGCAGGCTCCGTTCCTGTTCAGCGGCACGGTGGCCGACAACATCCGCTATCCGAGGCCGGCGGCGACCGACGAGGAGGTGCTGGCCGCGGCGACGGCGGTGGGCGGCGGCGACTGGGTGGACGCGCTGCCGCACGGGCTGCGGACCGACGTGGGCGAGCACGGCAGCGCCCTGTCGATGGGCCAGCGCCAGCTCGTCGCCCTGGCCAGGCTGCTCGTGCAGGATCCGGCGATCGTGGTGCTCGACGAGGCCACGGCCAGCGTCGACCCGTTGACGGAGGCGCAGATCCAGGAGGGCTTGGACCTGGTGCTGGCGGGCCGTACGTCGATCGTGATCGCGCACCGGCTGTCGACGATCGAGCACGTCGACCGCATCATCGTGCTCGACCACGGCCGGATCGTCGAGGAGGGCGACCACGCGACGCTGCTGGCGCGGGGTGGCCGCTACTGCCAGGTGTACAACACGTACTTCCGTCACCAGTCGCCCAACTATCGGGCGGGCACCGGCTTCGTCCCCGTGGGCGGCCCAGCCGATTGAATGATTCATGTTTCCGTTCCGGTGTTTTCCCCCGGTCAGCGGAATTTCCGAAACATTCTGTAGCGGGATGATTACGGGGAATTTCAGGCTTGACAGGCGCTTTGTTGGGGCCGAAGCTTCATGAAGACGGCGCTGATCTAGCGTTTGTCAGCCGCCATTCGCAGCGTTCGCGGAATTTCCTGTGGCGTTCTGCTGGACGCTCGGTGGCTGGGGGGTGGAAGGGTGTTGCGGCGGCCTCTTCGGGGGTCGCCGCAACGCCTATAAATCGGAATAAATTCCCCCGATATAATCGCCGGGCGCCCTCTTTTACCCGGGGCATGCGTTTGCCGGGCGGACCCGTGGCAGAGAACAACGGGCATGAGAAGAATCGCAGCCGCGCTGCTCGCTGCCGCCTGCGCGGGGCCGGTATTCCTTCCCCCGCCCGCCGCCACCGCGCACACCGCGGACACCGTGAAACCGGAGCGCGCCGCATTCACCCAGCCGCCGGAGCCGAAACTCCGCACCGGCCGCGCCCGCCGCACCGGCCGGTCCGATCGGCTGGATCGGCTGGATCGGCTGCGGCGGGCGATGGCCAAGTTCCGCGATCCCCGGGTCGCCGAGCGGTACGGCTATCGGCCCACGGACAACTGCGCGGAGCATCCGTACAAGGACGCGAGCGGCAGGCGGCTCGGCGGGATGGGCTATCACTACGTCAACCCCGCGCTGGCCGGGGACCAGGACATCGACCTCTACCGGCCGGAGGTGCTGGTCTACGTCCCGGACGGGCGCGGCGGGCGGAGGCTGGGGGCGGTCGAGTATTTCAAGAACGACCGCGACCAGCTCATCGCGACGGCCGACGACCGCCCCCGGCTGCTCGGCCGCCCGTTCCAGGGGCCGATGGAGCCGCACGAGGACGGCATGGCGATCCACTACGACCTGCACGTCTGGCTGTTCAAGCGCAATCCCAAGGGCCCGTTCGAGCCGTGGAACACGCGCGTGACCTGCCCGGCGGAGGACGTCCGGCGCTGACGAAGGCGGCCCGGTCAGCAGGCCGGGCTGTCGCCGGTGACCCTGCCGTCCAGAGCCTCCCGCAGCATGTCAGCCGACGACAGGAACGTGTCGCGTACCACCTGCTGCTCCCACACGCCGCGCGCGCACCGCCGGAACGACTCGCTGAACTGGGCGTAGTAGGGCGATTTGGGTCTCGGCTCGGCCCGCTCGACCGACTGCCTGGTCGCGGCGGCGAGCTGGGCGAGCTCCTGCGCGGTCGGTGCGATGATCTCCGCGCCGCCCTCGTACCGGCACGGCGCACCGCGGCCCGCCTGGAAGCCGTCGTAGACCGAGGCCAGCACCGGCCCGTAGCCGCCGCAGGCGAACAGGTGGGACTGCACCTCGTCACCGGTGAGGTGCTCGATGAGGTGTTTGGCCGGTTGCAGCTTGTCCGGGGGGATGTGCGCGGAGATGGCCAGCACCGAGCCGCCGAGGACGCCGCCGCGCCCCGGCGGGGCGTGCACCTGGAAGCGCAGCTTGCCGTGCTCGTCGCGTATGCGCGGGTCGGCCGCGAGCTGGTGGTAGGCGATCGGCCAGTTGCGCATGTAGGAGACGGGCCGGACGCCGACCCAGCCGTCCTTGAACGCGGTGGTGCTCGCGTCCTCGTCCAGGTGGAGGGACTCGCGCAGCACGGGCACGTCGGCGCCGGTGCCGAACGCCTTGCGGGTGGGCGACTTCAGCGCTCCCCAGCTCGCCTCGTCGAGGACGACGCCGGTGCGCTCGGCGCCGTCGAGCACCCGCCCGCCGCCGAACTCGATCGTCTCCAGGAAGTTGATCGTGCCGGCCTCCTTGTCGCCGAGCTGCAGCAGGTAGCCGCCGGAGGTCACATCGGTCCGGCGATACTCCAGCGGCGCGTCGGCGGCGAACGGCACACCGTACTGCTTCCCGTCGATCTGGGCCGCCCGCAGCGGGCCGGGCAGGAACGTGCCGGGGTCGTCCAGGTCGATCGGCCGGATGTAGCCGTGCCTGGCGAACTCGGCCACCCACGCCAGGTCGAGCACGAGCACGTGATACTGGCAGCTGCCGGCCTGGGCCAGCGCGGCCATCTGGGCGCGCCGCACGTCGGTGCTGCCGGACAGCTCCAGGAGCTTGGCGGGCGGATGGCCGGGCGGCTTCCTGACGCGGTTCCACTCGTCGAACTTCTCGCGCCGGACGCTGCCGGTGCTGATGTCGTCGCCGGTGGCCACGAGCAGGGCGCCCTCGTCGCCGCAGTCGGCGGGGGCCGTCGTCGGCACCGGGACGGGCGTGACGGGCGGCGTCGGCTTGGCGGCGGGCGGCGCGGCGCCCGAGGGCCAGAACACCCGCATCGTGAACGCCACCACGAGCGCGCACGCGAACAGCACCGCGAAGGGGCGCAGGTCCTCGCTTCTCATCGCCAGCTCCGAACCGTGATGATCGCCCGGGTGATCGTCTCCGTCACCCGGTCGCCCGCCAGCACGCAGTGGTACGGCTTGCCGGTGCCGATCAGCTCCGGCACCGCGCACCGGTTCTGTCCGAAGACGACCACGTACAGGCCGGAGACCGAGGAGGCGTCCTGGAGCGCCCTGCCGATGGCCAGGGCCGCGCCGTCGCCGTTCTCGTCGTCGAACAGGCGGCCGTCGGTGAGCAGCACGACGGGCGAGGCCGCCGACGTGCCCCGGTCACCGAGCCTGCGGAGCGCGGCGGAGACGGGCGCGTCCCACCGGTCGAACGGGGTGTCCTCGATCATGGCGGAGACGGCGCCGAGCTGCTTGCGCGTGCTCTGGGCGGCGATCGCGGTCACGTCCGCCCGGCCGCCGGCCGCCGGGCTGCCCAGCGCGAGCACCTCGACGTGGTCGCGCGGGCCAAGGATGCGGCTCTGGCCGCGCAGCGCCTCGGCGGCCTGGACCCGTACGGGCCGGTCCGCCGAGCCGGAGGTGTCGACGAGCAGCCGCAGGTCGAGCTCGGGCCGCAGGTGGTCGAGCAGCCGGGTCTCCAGCTGGGCGAGCCGGCCCTTGTCGGCCTTGACCGTGCCCGCCACCTGGGTGCCGGGGAAGAGCTGCCGCGCCTTGAGCCATTCGCCGAACTTCCGGACGAGCTCCTGCCGCCCCTTGGACGCCTGGCCGCGCAGGCTCACGCCGACGTAGTGGTATTCGAGCTTGCTGAACGCCGGGTGGTGGACCGCGATGAGCCGTTCGCCGCCGCCGGTGCCCGCGCAGCCGGGCACCCGGCCCGCGTTGTAGTCGTCGACGCTGTGGCTGGGGACGAGCAGGGCGATCTTCGGCCCGCCGGGCAGCTCCCGCGCGGCGGCGTTGGGCGCCGACAGCCGGCTGAACTCGCACAGCAGCGCGGTGACGGTGTCGGCGCCGAGCCCTTCGGCGACGAGCTCGTTCTCCAGCTTCTCGTACGCGCCGGGCGAGAGCTTCAGCCCGCGGACCAGGTCGTCGGTGCCGATCAGCGCGCTCATCGAGGTCTCGGGGAACGGCCGGGCGATCGTCATGCCCATCTTGTCGCGCAGCGTCGCCCACACCTCGGACAGGGGGTAGCGGTCGGGGTACTTCTGGTGGTCCAGCAGCTCCTCGCGGCGGCTCTCGGTCATCGCCAGGACCAGCTCGTCCTGGCCGACGACGAGGTCGGAGCCGCCGTCGCCCAGCCAGGGGACGCCGTCGCCGCGCAGCTCGTCGGGCCCGGTCGAGGAGGTGGCCACCCAGGCGTCCGGCTGGAGGTCGTACAGGCGGGCGTACGGGCGGCCTCGCCGGTCCTCGACGCGCTCCCAGTTGTTGGCGAACGCGTCACGCAGGTGGATCGGGGGAGGCGCGGCGGCCACCGTCATGTGGACGGCCGGGCATCCCTCGGCGTCGCGGTTGTCGTGCACGTACTGCCTGGTGAGCCGGTCGAGCCCGGCCAGGTTCTCGGGGGCGGTGATCAGCCGCAGCTCGGTCGGGGCGGGGCAGGCGCGCTCGGGCTCCGGGCTGATCAGGAAGCCTGCCCACAGGCCGGTGAGTGCCACCAGCACGCCCGACGCGATGCGTGAATGCCGCCTGACGAATATCGGAATGACTCTAATGAGAGATATGGCAAGAAAAAAGAGCGCGACGCCGCCGATCGTCAACAGGGACACATAGGGCGGCAGCGTGTCGTAGAAATTGATGAGCGGCTGAAGAAGGAAGCCCAGGACGGTGCCCACGACGGCCGCGATCATCGGCTCTCCGATGCGCTCCCACCGTCTTCGGTTATCTGGCTGATTATCGCCAAAACGTGCCATATGAGGGGATGCCTTCATGTGATCCGGGATACAGCCGAGCCTAATCCCAAACGAGCACTCGCACGCCCCGGTTCGCCGACGGCTGTTTTCCCGATTTCCGGCGGGTGACCTTCGAAGCCTTTACAGTCCTCACCACCTGCACATGTCGAGGGCTCCACGGGGGCGGCGGTGGAACTGCAAGAGGTGCTGGCGGAGCTCGCGATCAGGGACCGCCTCCGGCGCGGCAGGATCCGGTACGGCAGGCGTACCGGCCCCCTGGTGCTCCAGATCGAGGGCGGCGAGGCCGAGACCCGGGCGTGGCTGGAGGAGTTCCACCGGTCCTACTCGGGCGTCGCGCCCGTCAACGAGCCGGCCGACGTGCCCGCCGCGCCCAAGCAGGTCGCCGACGAGCTGCTCGACATCGCCCAGGGCTGCGGCTACGACGGGCGGCCCGCCTACCACCTCCCGATCGTGTTCCCCGGTTCGCCGTCGCCTACACGGTGCTCGTCGCCTGGGAGCCGGACGAGTCGCGGCGCACCAAGGCCGACCTCAACGCCGAGCTGGAGGAACGGGTCAAGCAGGCGATCGGCGAGGCCCGGCGTGACGTGCTGCGCCGGGTGCGCCAGCGCTTCGGCGGGCTGACCCGCGACCCGTACGTGGAACAGCAGCTCGGCGGGCTGGTGGGGTTCGTGCTGCGGGTGGCGGGGGCGTTCCGGTTCCCGCACTTCCGCACCGTGCGCTGGTACCGCACCAAGGGGTTCGGCACCCGGCCGCTGCGCACCACCCGGGTGCTCATCCGCGAGCTGGCCACCTGGCGGAAGAAGGAGGCGCACGAGCAGGAGCTCCTGCTGGTCGACGCGATGCTGGCCGACATCGACGCCCACTACGGGCTCTTCCGCCGGCTCAACCGGGCGCGCCGGCCCGTCGTGCTGCTGCCGGCCGTGGACCGGGTGCCCGCCCGGCGCGTGATCAGGGACACGCTGCTCGCCGCCTACGACGGCAAGTCACGCGGCCTGCGCGTGCACCCCGTCGTCATCGCCACCTCGGCGCCCGGCGGGGCGCCGCCGCCGCGCGGCGACAACGAGCCCGTCGCGGCCGACGCGCTGGCCGAGGCCGTTCCCGCGCTGTTCGCGCGGCGGCGCGAGGTCGCCGAGGAACGCAGCCGCGACCGCGACGTGCCGCTGCCCAGCAGGCTGCTGCGGGTGACGCTCGGCGCCGGCGCCCCCGCCAGAAAGCAGCGCGTCGGCCGCACCGGCCCGGTCACCGCCGCGACCGTCGCGCTGGCCGGGGCGGCCCTGCTCGGCTACGGCGCGTTCGTCGTGTCCGGGCCCGAGAGCTGCGGCGAAGGGCTGGAGCTGATCGGCGCCGAATGCGTGGGCGTCTCCGACGGCACCGACGTGTTCATGCCCGCCGTCAAGGGCATGCGCGAGGTGTTCGGCAGGATCGAGGCGGAGAACGAACGGATCGCGACCGCCGAGCACGCGACCGTCGCGCTGATGATCCCGATGGAGTCCGGCATCCCGGCCGTACGCGAGCAGATCCTCAGCGAGGTGCAAGGCGCCTACCTGGCCCAGCTCCGCGTCAACGGCCCCGAATCCGCCAAGCCGCCCATCCGCCTCGTCCTGGCCAACCCCGGGAACGGCTACGCCCACTGGCGCGCCGCCGTGGACAAGCTCGTCACCCGCGAACCCCGGCTGCGCGTCGTCGCCGGGTTCAACCTGAGCCTCGGCGACACCCGCGCCGCGATGGCCCACCTCGCGCAGCAGGGCATCCCCGTCGTCGCCGGCCTCGTCACCTCCGGCGACTTCGCCAACCCCGAATCACAGAACCGGGCGGCGGACCCGTTCCCCGGCCTGACCCGCGTCGTCTCGACCGCCCGGCAGCAGGCCGACGCCCTGCTCCGCGCCGACCCCGCCCTCGCCGGCGCCGGGACCGCGCTCGTCGCCGACACCCGGCCCGGCGACAACTACAACGCCTCCCTGCGCCAGGCGTTCACCGAAGCCAGAAGGGGCAGGACCGGCTCCGGAGTGCAGGACATGACCTTCGCCTCACCAGGGCTGGAGGAAGCCGGCATCACACCGAACAAGTTCGCCGACTTCGCGCTCAACCTCTGCCAGTGCAACGCCCGATTCGTCTACTTCGCCGGCCGGGCCTTCCACCTGAAGCTCTTCATCAAGACCCTCGCCGGCACGTACTGCGCCGGCAAGAAGTCCTACACCGTGATCACGGGCTCCGACGCGACCACGCTTGCCAGCCGCCTCAGCGACGCCGAACGCGTCCTGCTCCGCGGCGACCCCGGCGTCGGCAGGCCCGCCGTCTCCGTCGAGTACGCCGCCCCCGCCCACCCCGACGCCTGGACCGCCCAGGGCCCCGACGTACCCCGCTACCTCGCCGAACCCCGCCAGGCCATGCTGGAGCTCCGCGAGTCCGCCGCCGCGCTCGGCAACGTGGACCTGACCGACGGCCGCGCCATCGTCACCCACGACGTCATCCTCACCGCCGCCCGCGAACTGGCCAAGGCCGTCGCCCTCTACGGCACCGAGCTCCCCACCACCGACCAGATCAAGGACGGCCTCCCCAGCCTGCACGCCGCCTACCGCATCCAGGGAGCCAGCGGCTGGATCTGCCTCACCAACGCCGGCAACCCGTACAACAAGGCGCTCCCGGTCGTCCGCCTCGACGCCGCCACCGGCCGCCCCCACCTCAAGACCGTGGCCTGGCCCCTGGGCACACCCCCCGAGAACAACTGCGTCGTCCCCCAGACCACCCCCTGACAGGCCGGCATCCGGTGGCGGACCAGGGGTTCGCGGCTCAGACTCGATCGGCTGCTCGATCAGGGCGGGCAGCCGCCGCCGGAGCCCGGTAGGCCAGGCGGCGCAGCAGGATCTCGGCGGGGCCGCGGTGCCCGGCCCGGCGCATGAGCTCGGCGGCGGCGATCGACGCCACCCAGGTGGCGACCGCCACGCCCGAGGCGCCCGCGAGGCCGAGGTCGTCCTGGAGGCCGAGCCCGTACGGGAAGAAGACGGCGACGAACACGATCGACTGGAAGAGGTAGAAGCTCATCGACCGCTGGCCGAGCGCCTGGACGGCGGTGGACACGGCGTTGCCGGGCCGCAGGGCGACGAGGGCGATGATCGCGGCCATGCCGATGCCGCCCGCGTAGCCGGTGAGCGGCTGGGCGATCGCGGCGGCCCACAGGGCGGCGGCCGAGGGGTCGGTCCAGAGCCCGGTCTGCATGAGCGCGGCCGGGAGGGCGCCGGCGACGGACACGACCGTCGTCACCCAGGCGGC
Source organism: Nonomuraea sp. NPDC049725 (assembly GCF_040674795.1). Lineage (NCBI taxonomy): Bacteria > Bacillati > Actinomycetota > Actinomycetes > Streptosporangiales > Streptosporangiaceae > Nonomuraea > Nonomuraea sp. NPDC049725. The sequence continues at coordinate 147,448 of NZ_JBFANJ010000018.1, forward strand.
GCGGACGAGGAACGGCCGGTCGGGCTCCTCCAGCAGCCGCCGCCGGGCGGCCCAGACGCCGGCGAGCACCCCGGGCACCACCATGATGACGCCCGCGACCAGCGCGAACGGCCAGGCCGTCAGCCGTTCCGCGAGCAGCTCGGCGAACCCCTTGGCCCCGGCGGCGATGCTTCCGGCCTCGTACGTGGACCTGCCCTGCGACATGGGGAACCACATGGCGAGCGCGACCAGGGCGGTGCTGGGCACCAGGACGATCCCGGCGGTCACCAGGAGCGTCGAGTCCTTGGCGCGCACCAGGCCGGCGAGGAGCACGGACGTGATCCCGTACACGGCCAGGATGTCGAGCGGCACGAGCACCGCCACGTGCGCGAACCCGATCGCGACCAGCCACCACCCGCGCCGGCGCAGCAGCCTGCGCACGGCCGCCGGCTCGCCGCCCCGGGCCGCCTGCCGCTGCGACAACTGCACCAGCGCGTAGCCGAACAGGAACGCGAACAGCGGCCGGGCGTGGTTGTTGACGAAGAACTGGTGGAAGACGCCGACGACGTCGTTGAGCAGGCCGGGCCCCCGGCCGACCGTCTCGACGTAGAGCGGGGCGTGCGCGAGCGCGATGGCCAGCAGCATGATCCCGCGAGCCAGGTCGGGCGCGGGCGCCCGTTCCGCCGATGATGTGGGAATGCCCTGCATGCCTTCGTCCTCCTCAGCCGGATACCCCTGGACGGTAACCGGCCAGGTCAGGAGGCCGGAATGCTGCTGGGCTCAGAATGGGGGTGCAGCTAGGTGCACTCCTGCTCTCGCCCGGGCGCGGCCGGTGGTGCGACGATCGGCGCATGAGAGCACTGGTGGTCAGGGGCGGCTGGGCAGGGCACGTGCCGGTCGAGGCGACGGAGCTGTTCATCCCCTTCCTGGAGAAGAACGGGTACGAGGTGCACCGGGCCGAGTCGCCGGCCGTTTATGCGGATTCGTCGTTCATGTCCGGCGTGGATCTCGTCGTGCAGTGCTACACGATGGGCACGATCGAGCCGGACGAACTGCGCGGGCTGGAAACCGCCGTCCGCGCCGGGACCGGGCTGGCGGGCTGGCACGGCGGCATCGCCGACTCCTTCCGCGCCTCCTCCGACTACCTGCACCTGATCGGCGGCCAGTTCGCCTGCCACCCGGGCAGGCACCCGGACGAGGAAGGCGCGGGCACCGAGGAGCACAACTTCGTCCCGTACACCGTGAACATGCTCCCCGAGGCCGCCGACCACCCCATCACGGCCGGGATTGCGGACTTCGACCTGGTCACCGAGCAGTACTGGGTGCTGACGGACGACTACGTCGACGTGCTCGCCACCACCACGCAGCGGGTCCGGCCATGGGACCCGTGGCACCGGGAGGTCACCTCGCCGGCGATCTGGACGCGGCGGTGGGGCGACGGCCGCATCTTCGTGGCGACCCCCGGGCACAGCCTCGACGTGCTGCGGCACGACAGCGTCCGCACCGTCATCGAACGCGGCATGCTGTGGGCCGCCCGCTGATCACAGGTTGACCAGGCCGACGCCGACCAGGACGAGGCTCGCGAAGCAGGCCACGGCCCGCACGGTGTTCCAGAGCACCCAGCGCGGCGAGTAGTCCTGCCACGGCAGCGTGCCCGCGTCGACGGCGTTGTTCATCGGCACGTTGATGCCCGCCGTGACCAGGAACGAGCCGACGAAGTTCACCCCGGCGGCGACGAAGAACCACATCGCCGCCGGGCCGTCCGCCAGCAGCCCCGCCACCAGCGTCACCAGCGGCGCCCCGATGAACGCGACGTAGAGCCAGGGGTTGAGGATCTTGCGGTTGATGCTGCGCATCACCGTTTCGGCCTGCGCGGGCTCGACGGCGTTGAGCGCCGGCATGACGGACATGGAGAAGGCGTAGAAGAGGCCCGCGAGGGCGCCGTGCAGCACGAGAGCGAGGAGAGGCAGAACGAGCATGCTGGAATCATGACGCACCCGGGATGAGACGGTCCATGCACACCCCGCTCAATCCCATACGCGAGAGTCCACGGGATGACAGTTGTCATTCGCAGCCGGTGACAGCGTGATCTATTTCCGGGACTGCGCGCCGGGCGAGGATATGGGCATGACGAACAAGCAGACCACCTCCCCCAACTGGAAGCTCGGCATGGCGGCCGGCACGGCGATCGGCCTCGGCTTCGGCACCACCATCGGTGACCTCCTGCTCGGCGTGTCGCTGGCCCTCTGCTTCGGCGTCGCGCTCTCGTACGCCTTCGGAGCCAAGGACGCGCAGCGGGCCGAGCAGGCCGAGCAGGGCTGACGGAGCCGGTGCCGCGCTCGCGGCGGGCTCTTGCACGGGTGCCCGAAGTGGTGGACTCTGGCGGCCTGATGGTCATTCCTGATCGGAGGCCGCATGAGTTCCGTCTACGAGGGCGATCCGCACGGCCGGCAGGCGCCGACGTCGGGACTCGCCACCGCCAGCCTCGTGTTCGGGATCATCGGGCTGATCGGCTGCGGGTGCCTGTTCGGCATCCCGTCGATCGTGGCCATCGTGCTGGGGCACGCGGCCACTGGCAAGACGCGGCCGGGGCTCAGGGGCGGGCACGGCCTGGCGGTGGCCGGGCTGATCCTCGGCTACGTGGTGCTCGTGCCAGCGATCGTGGTGTCCGGGATCATGGTGTATGCCCTGATCACCGAGCCGGCGATGGTCGCCGGCTGGGTCAACGACCTCTTCTCGGCACTGGGCGCATGATGGCTCCATGCTGATTGATCATTTCCCGCTTGTCGGGCTGCGGCTGACGACGCCGCGACTGGAGCTCCGGCTGCCCTCGCCGGAGGAACTGGCCGAGCAGGCCGACGTGGCCGCCGAGGGCATCCATGACGCGGGCGACTCGCCGTTCCTCGTGCGCTGGACCGACGCGCCGCCGGCCGAGGCCGCCCGCAGCGTGATCCAGCGCCACTGGCAGCTGCTGGGCACCTGGACGCCGCGCGACTGGACGCTCAACCTGGCCGTGTTCCGTTCCGGCACGGTGGTCGGGCTGCAGGTGCTCGCGGCGCGCGAGCTGAGCGTGACGCGGCAGGTGCGGACCACGTCCTGGCTGGGCCGGCGCCACCAGGGGCAGGGGATCGGCACCGAGATGCGCGCGGCGGTGCTCCACCTGGCGTTCGCCGGTCTGGACGCCGAGGAGGCCCTGTCGGGCGCGCTCGCGCACAACGCCGCCTCGCTGGCCGTCTCCCGCAAGCTCGGCTACCGGCACGACGGCCACCAGCGGCACGCGCTCGACGGGCGGCTGGTCATGGAGGAACGGCTGCGCCTGACCAGGGACGACTGGGACCGCCACCGCACCGTCCCCGTCGAGGTGCACGGGCTGGCTCCATGCCTGCCGCTCCTGGGCGGGCAAATGTAGATCATGTATGGTGAGCGCGGCATATCCACCAACGGCCTGGAGCCCGCCGTGCCGCACATGTCCCGCCGCCAGGTTCTCTCCCTGCTCCCCGCCGCCGGCCTCCTCTCCCTGAGCTCTCCCGCGCGTGCCTCCGCCGTGTCGGCCCTCGCCGGGACGGATCACGCGCGGCTGCTGGCCAACACCGTGTCGATCTTCGCCGGCACCCCGGACGTCAACGCCCGGCCCGAGGTCGCGGGCAAGGTCGCCGCGATCGTCAGGACCGCCGCGCAGCGGCTGACCGCGATGGACCAGGCGGGCGACGGCGAGCTGTTCGCCGGTCTCGCGCTTGGCTCGAACGACGTCAACCTGCGGCAGGCGTACCAGTATCTGTACGAGATCGCGCTCGCGACCCGCACCCCGGGCGGCGAGCTCGACGGGGACGCCACGGCGCAGCGCCGCGTCGCCGACGGCCTGCGCTGGTTGCACGAGCGCCACTTCGGCGACCAGGCGGCCGGCTACTACGGCAACTGGCACAACTGGGAGATCGGCATCCCGACCCACGTCACCCGGACGCTGGTGCTGCTGCCCGAAGCCGTGCGCGGCGACCTGACCGCCACGTACCTCCCGACGATGGACGCCTACCTGCGCAACGGCAAGAACGGCGACGTCGACCTCGACTCGCGTTTCCACACCGGCGCGAACCTGGCCGACATCACCGCCAACCGCATCCTCCAGGGCGCGCTCACCGGCGACGACGCCCGCGTCGGCAAGGCCGTCGCCGACCAGGCCACGGTCTTCGCCACGATCGACCCGTACGACCTCAAGCACGGCGTCACCGACGGCTACTACCGTGACGGCTCGTTCATCCAGCACCATTCGGTCGCCTACACCGGCTCCTACGGCCGCATCCTGCTCACCCGCGTGGTGCAGACGCTCAAGATGCTGGAGGGCGCGACCGGCGACGGCGGGGCCGGGCTGGCCCAGGTGGTGTACCGGTGGGTGGCCGACGGGTTCGCCCCGCTGATCTTCGAGGGCTGGATGATGGAGATCGTCAAGGGGCGGGCGGTGTCGCGCACCACCACCGGCTACACCGACGTCGGCGTGATCGTGGAGGCCATCGCCGACCTGACCGGCCACGTCGGGGCCGCCGAGGCGCTCGCGCTGAAGAAGTACGTCCGCCACCTCCCGGCCGCCGACACCGCCGCGTTCGTCTCGCCGGTGAGCCTGGCCCGTTACGCCGACATCCGCGCCGACACCGCCGTCCCCGCCGCCGACCTGAACGCGCCGGAGCGCTCGGTGGCGTTCAACGCCATGGACCGCGCCGTCCACCGCCGCCCCGGCTACGCGTTCGCGCTGGCGCGCAGCTCGGAGCGGATCAGCAAGTACGAGTACATGAACGGCGAGAACCTGATGCCCTGGTTCCAGGGCGACGGCGCCTACTACCTCTACCTCGCGGGCGAGGACCAGCGGGAGGTGTTCGGCGTCGACTACTACACGGCCGTCTCCCCGTACCGGCTGGCCGGGGTCACCGCGCCGGTGGAGGAGCGGCGGACGGTGCCCGACCTGTACGGGCGGTTCTGGTACGAGAACCCGGGGCACCCGCTCGGCTTCACCTCGTCGTCGGAGTCGCAGAACACCTACGTGTACTTCCCGCGCGGCGGCAACGCGTTCTCCGGCGGGGCCACGCTGGGGGCGTACGGCGTGGCGGGCATGGTGCAGTCGGACGACGTGGCCTACACCGCCAAGCAGGAGGGCGTGCTGCCCGCCGACTTCGTCGCCTACCGCAACGCGCGGGCGACCAAGTCGTGGTTCATGCTGGACGACGAGGTCGTGGTGCTGGTGGCGGGCGTCTCGGGCCAGGGCGGGCGCGACGCGGTGACCACGGTCGACAGCCGCATCGCCGCCCCTGGCGACACCGTCGCGCTCACCGGCGAGGGCTGGGACGGCGGCGCCTGGCAGCCGGGCGCCGCGACGCCGCCGCGCTGGCTGCGTTACGCCAACGCCGCCCGGGGCACCGCGATCGGCTACGCCTTCCTCACCAGGCAGCCGGTCGCCGCCGGGCTGGAGACGGTGACGCGCAGCCGCCGGGTGGTCCGCGCGTCCAACCCGGACACGGCGGTGGCCAAGAACGTGTTCACCGCCTCGATCACCCATCCTGCCGACGGCGGCGTCCCGGCCGTCGCGTACGCGCTGGTGCCGAACGCGACCGAGGCCCGCGTGCGCGGCTACGCGCCTCCGGAGGTGCTGGTCAACGACCGGCACGTGCAGGCGGTCAAGCACGAGGGGCTCGGCCTCGTCGCGGCCAACGTGTTCGCCGACGGCCCCCGCCACGCCGAGCGCCTGGTCGTGGACGGCCCCGCGTCCGTGATCGTCCGGCGTGGCAGCCGTACGACGGTCGCCCTGTCGGACCCGACGATGAAGCGCGACAGCGTCTCCGTCGTCATCCATGGCCGGCCGCTGCGGCTGGTCACCGCCGACGAGGGCGTCACGGTGCGACGGGTGCCCGGCGGCACGCTCGTGCGGGCGGCCACCCGCCACGCCTACGGCCGCACGTTCACCGCCACCCTCCGCTGACCTCCGGAACCGGTCTCACGGCTCCAGTGCGAAGATCACCCACGACTCGCCCGGGGCCAGGCCGGCCAGCTCGCGCCCGCACTCGCGCAGCACCTGCGGGCCCGAGGTGATGTGCGCCGTGCCGGCGTGCACGTCCCTGAACAGCCGCTGGACCAGCCCGTCGCGCAGGGCCGAGGTGCCGCCCGACGCGTAGACGAACCGGGCCACCTCGGCGACCGTCGAGGTGACGTGGTTGAGCGCGAGCCGCACCATCGTCTCCTGGCGCACGTCGAGCGTCCCGCCCGAGTCCAGCGTGCGTTCGGCGTCGGCCCACGTCTCGTGCACCAGCGCCTTCGCGGCCCGGTACGCGGCCTCGGTCCTGGCGAAGTCGGCGTGGAAGGCGTCGCTGCCCGCGATCTGGCCGGGCCGCCCGGCCCGCGCCCCGGCGTAGCCGATCAGCTCGTCCAGCAGGCGGCGGCCGACGCCGAGCGCCCAGCCCGAATGGCAGATCAGCGCCTGGTCGAGCAGGCCCAGCCGATAGAGGGCGCCGCCGCGCAGCGGCTCGCTCTGCGTGAAGAGGTGCGTCTGCGACTCCGGCACGAAGGCGCCGTCGATGGCGTAGTCGATGCTGCCCGTCGCGCGCAGCCCCAGCACGTCCCAGTTGCCGAGCTGCTCGGCGTCCTCGATCGGCGTGATGAAGATGCGCACCTCGTCGGTGCCCTCGACGGCGCCCAGGCTGTGCACGTACTGGGCGTGCCGCATGCCCGAGGCGAAGCTCCACCGGCCGCTCAGCCGGAACCCGCCGTCCTCGCGCACGGCCGCGCCCGGCCGGGTGCCCTGGCCCGCGAAGAGCGGCATCCGGGGACCCTTGAAGATCCGCTCCACGGCCTCGTCGCCCAGGTAGGCGCCCGCCGTGCCGTTCTCCAGCGTGGTGGCCATGACGACCCAGCCCGTCGACGGGTCGGCGTAGGAGAGCTCGGCGAACACGTCGAGCAGCTCGCGGGGGGACAGTTCCGCGCCGCCGAGCGGCACGGGCACCCAGATCCCGAAAAGTCCTGCTTCGTGGAGGGCGTCCACGACCGGTTCCGTGAGCTTCCCCTGCGCCTCGGCCGCAGCGGCGTCACGCTCGATCAGCGGGCGCAACGCGCGCGCCCGGTCCAGTACGTCGGTTCCGGCGGTGTGCAGTCGCGGCGTGTCGCTCATGTCCAGGTGCTCCTGTTCGTGATCGTCGGCCTCTCTCTCCGTCAGATCACGTAACGCCCCCCTTGTCCAGAGCCCGCCCTACGTGAGCTCCAGTACGAGCGCCACCAGCAGCATGATCACCAGGGCGGCGGCGCCCATGACCACCTCGGCCTTCCTCAGCGCCCGTCGCACCGCGCGTTTGTGCCGCGTCGCCCGCCGCACGGCGCGCTGTCCTCGAAGCCTCGCGATCTCCTGCCGGTCCATGCTGTCGATTCTGCGGCATCGGCTGACCAGGTCATATGATCCGTTAGTGGAATATTTCATATATTGCCGGGACCGGACCGGTTCCATGCCTCGGCGGATGGAACTGGTCGAGGCGCACTGGTCGTTCATGGACCCGTACGGCGACGCGATGATCGCGCGGGGGCCGACGCTGTTGGACGAGGAGACGGCGACCGGCAGCATGCACGTCGTCGACCTGCCGGACCCCGCCGCCGCGCGGGCGTTCGCGTTCGACGAGCCGAACTACCGGGCGGGCGTGTACGGCGACGTGCTGATGCGCCGCTGGCGGACGATCGCCGGCGGCCGGATGTGGGACTACACCGGCGGCGTCGACGGCTACGAGCGCTTCCTCGTCATCGGTCACGCCAGGCTGGGCCGGGCCGCCGTCCGCGAGGGCCTGGACGACGACTACCGCCGTTACCTGACCGGTTCGGGCCTGGGGGATCGGGTGATCGTCGCGGGCACGCTGCTGTCGGAGGACGGCGCCGAATGGATGGGCACCGCCCTCATGGCCGAGCTGCCGGACCGCGAGGCTGCCGAGGCCGTGCTGCCGCAGGGCCCCGGCGGGCGGGCCGGGCTGTACGAGAGCGTGGAGGTGCACAGCTGGGAGTTCGGCGGCAGGCGCTAGGCGGGCGCCGGTCACGTTCGGGTCGCTAGCCGGTGGTCCAGGGGCGGAGCTTCTCCGGGTTCCGGACCGCCCAGATGTGCTTGATCCGGTCGCCGACGACCTCGAACGCCACGACCACCACGATGACGCCGTCCAGCTCCGCCACCAGGCCCGGCTGCCCGTTGACGGTGCGCTCCAGGACCGACAGGCCGCGGTTGGCGAGCCTGGCGAACGTGTGCGCGATCTGCTCGTTGCCGTGGATCGGCCGGAGGATGGCGCTGGCGAGGCCGCCGCCGTCGGCGATGCCCGTGGCGTCCGGGTCGAGGAGCCCGATGAGCGCGTCGATGTCCTGGCGCTCCCACGCCTCCTTGAACTTCCTGACCACGTCGGCCTGCCGGGCGGGCGGGGTCGGCGGGTCGGCGGGGGAGCGGGCCGCGCGGACGCGCCGCCGCGCCGACGAGGCGAGCTGGCGGCAGGCCGCGGGCGTGCGGCCGACGATCTCGGCCACCTCCGCGAACGGGTAGCGGAACACGTCGTGCAGGATGAACGCCACCCGTTCGGCCGGCGTCATCGCGTCGAGCACGACGAGGAAGGCCATGTTGACCGACTCGTCCAGCGTCACCCGGTCGGCCGGGTCGCCTCCGGCGGGGGTGCTGGTCCACTCGCTGCTGTCGGGCAGCGGCTCGGGAATCCACTCGCCCACGTACCGCTCCCGCCTGGCCCGCGCCGACCTGAGCAGGTCGAGGCAGATGCGGCTGGCCACCTTCGTCAACCACCCGCCGGGGTTGCCGACCTCCTCCTGCTGCTCGCGCGACATGGCGTACCAGCGGGCGTACGTCTCCTGCACGACGTCCTCGGCGTCGGCCAGCGAGCCCAGGAGCCGGTAGGCGAGGTTGATCAGCTGACGCCGCTCGCTCATGATCGCGCTGAGGCCCGGGTCGGGCGGGCTGGTCATCCTGGCTCCCTCGGTCGCTACTGCCCTCTCTACCCCGACGCGGCAGCGGGCCCGATTGTGAGGTGCTTTGCGGAGAACGTCACATCAGTAGCATGTGCCCCATGCATCCCCCCGCACCGCACCAACAGTGGACCCAGCCGGGGCAGGCGCACCTGGCCCTCGACATCAAGGCGCACGCGCTCGGGTTCATGCTCAAGATGATCTCCCCGGTGATCGTCCTCAACGGCCACCGGATGCTGGGGCGGTGGGGGCGCAACGTGATCCCGCTCCCGCCCGGCCAGTATCACCTGCACGTCCACCTGCCGTACCTGATGCCGGCGCAGATCGGGCCGGCGGACGTGTCGATCTGGCTGCAGCCGGGCGGGACGCTGGACGTGGAGTACCGCGCGCCCCTGTTCGCCTACTCCAAGGGCGCCCTCGGCCCCGCGCCCCAGCCGTGGAACGGCCTGGGATGCATGATCGGCCTGCTGGCGGTCGCGGGTGGCCTGCTGCTGGTGCTCGTGCTGGTGATCATCTCGGCTGTCGTGTTCTCCTGAGCCGCCGTCATCGGTGCTGCAGCCACCAGACCGCCAGCCCGACCAGCGCCGACCCGGCCGCGGCGGCGAGCCCGCGTACGAGGGCGAACAGGGCGGTGCGGCTGAGCCTGGCGACGATACCGCGCTTGCCGGCCATGGGGTTCTCCTTGCTCTCGTCCGGAAGTGGATGAAGCGCAACAATGGATCAGAAACGCGGCGGCGCACCGGGAATGGGGGCGATGAGGGTAGAAGACGCGACGCGGCTGGTCGGAGGCCCGCCCGCGGCGCCCGCAGCGGGCGCCGGGCAGCGGCTGCGTGACGAGCTGGCGGCGCTGGAGGAGCGGGCGCGGCGGGCCCGCAAGGCCGACGGCGAGCCGGCCTCGCGCAAGGCGGCCGTCCGCGAGGTGCGCCGCCGCACCGGGGCCACCCTGCACGACCAGCGCATCGCCTCGTGGCTGCACCCCGACCCGGCCAGGAGGCGCGTGCCCGGCGACTCCGACCGCGTCTGGGACCTCATCGAGATCTGGAGCGAGTGGGCTCGGGTGCGGCCGAACCGGCAGCGGTGGAACGACCTCGTCGAAGCCGCCCAGGACGAGCGCCGTCCCGTCGCGACCGCGGCCGCGCCGCCGGGCAGGCCGCTGCCCCGGGTGGCGGACCCGTTCGCGCTGGGCGTGCACCAGGCCGTCGAGGTCAGCGGCCACGGCGGCCTCCCGGAGCTGCCGCCGTACCTGCCCCGCGAGCACGACCAGCGGCTGGGCGAGGTCGCGCGGCGCGCGGCCGGAGGCAGGAGCGGGCTGGCCGTCCTGGTCGGCGAGTCCTCGGTGGGCAAGACCCGCGCCTGCTGGGAGTGCCTCAGGGCGCTGCCCGCGAGCTGGCGGCTGTGGGCGCCGGAGTCGGCCGAGGCGCTCCTGGCCGAGCTGGACGCGGTCGCGCCGCGTACCGTCGTGTGGCTGAACGAGTCGCAGCGGTTCCTGCTCAAGTCCGACCACGTCGCCGGCCGGCTGCGCGAGCTGCTGCACGACCCCGACCGGGCGCCGGTCCTGGTGCTGGGGACGCTGTGGCCGCAGCACTGGGACACGCTCACCACGCCGCCGCAGCCCGAGGCCGAGGACCCGTACGAGCGCGGCCGCCGCCTGCTGATCGGCGGCGCGATCCGGGTGCGCCCGGCCTTCTCCACCGCCGAGCTGTCCGCCGTACGGGCCGCCGCCGACGCCGGCCCCCAGCTCCGGCAGGCCCTCGACGGGGCCGAGCGGGGGCGGATCACCCAGTATCTGGCGGGCGTCCCGGTGCTCATGGAGCGCTACGACAACGCCCCCGCGGCGGCCCGCGCGCTGATCCACGCGGCCATGGACGCCCGCCGCCTCGGGGCCGGGGTCGCGCTGCCGCTGGGGCTGCTCCGCGACGCCGCCCCCGGCTACCTCACCGACCAGGAGTGGAACGAGGCCGGCGACGACTGGCTGGAGCGCGCGCTGGCCTACACGTCGGCGCCGTGCCGGGGTGTGGCCGGGCCGCTCACCCTCAACCGCCCGCGTCCGGACGAATCCGCCGGAACGCCGAGCTGCCGGCTGGCCGACTACCTCGAACAGCACGGCAGGCAGAGCCGCCGGTTCGCGGTGCCGCCCGAGGCGTTCTGGCGGGCGGCGGCCCGGCACGTCACCTCGGCGGACGACCTCCACGCCCTGGCCACCGCCGCCCTGCAGCGGCTGCGCTACCGCCAGGCGGCCCTGATCGCCGGCCGGGCCACGTCCGCGGGCCGGTTCGACGCGCTGTACAGGGTCGCGCTGCAGCTGGAGATCGCCGGCAACCGGGACGGCGCGGAACGGCTCTACCGGATCGGGGCGGAGGCCGGGGGCGCCGACGGTTTCTACGGGCTCGCCATGCTCCGCGAGGAGGAGGGCGACCAGGCCGAGGCCCAGCGGATCGTCCTCGCGGCCGGCGACGAGCTGGTGGAACGGTACGTCGAGGCCCACTGGCGGTTCGGGAACACCGCCCACGTCGAGCGGTTCGCCGTCCGGGCCTACGGGCTCGGGCATCGGCGCGGGCTCTGGGCGGTCGCCGCCCGCATTCCGATCGGTGATCGGGAAGGTCGGCGCCGGTTGTACCGGATCGCCGCCGACGCGGGGGAGGCGGAGGCGTTCGCGCTGCTGGCGGCGGTGACGGACGATCCGGCCGAGGCGGAGCGGCTCTACCGGGCCGCCGCCGACGCGGGCGTCGTCGACGCGATGTGGGAGATGGCCTGGCGCTCGGACGCGGAATGCGAGCATTACGTCACGCAGGCCCTGGCCGCCGGCTACTATCTGATCCCGCCCCACGCGCACGCCGAGCGTCTGGTGGGCAGGCGCGAGCAGGCAGGCGACCGGCAGGGCGCCGAGCGGCTGAACGCCGTCTTCGCGGCGGCCGGGCTCAGTGCGCTCGACCGGATCGCCGAGCTGCGGATGGACGCCGGGGACGACGCGGCCGTCATGCCGCTGGCGGCGGAGCTGGCCGCCGCGGGATTCACCCAGCCCCTGGGACGGCTGGCGCTGCGCCGCGCCGACGCGGGCGACGCACCCGGCGCGGAACGGGTCGCGCTCCTGGCCCGCGACGCCGGTGACGTACGGCCGCTGCGCACGCTGGCCCGGCGGGCCGGATCCGGGCGGGACGCGGAACGCCTCTGCCTCCTGGCCGGGGACCACGCCGGGCTCCGGGCAATCGCCAGGTGGCACGAACGGCGCGGGGATCCCGGCGAGGCGGCGCGCGTCCACCAGGCGGGCGCGGACGCGGGCGACCTGCTCGCCCTGCAGGCGCTGGCCCGCCTGCGCGAGGCCGCGGGGCACCCCGACGAGGCCGAACGCCTGGCCACCAGGGCCGCGGCGATGGGCGACCCGCGGGCCCTGCGCACGCTCGCCTGGATGCGGGAGCGGCGCGGCGACGGCCGGGCGGCCGAACGGCTCGCCGCCGAGGCCGCGGCACGCGGGAGCACGGCCGCCCTGCGCTCCCTGGCCGTCCTGCGTGAGCGTGCGGGCGACCACGCCGCCGCCGAGTCGCTCGCGCACCGCGCGGCCCGTCACGGGGACGGCCACGCGCTGGCGGTGCTGGCACGCCTGCGGCGGCGAGCCGGCGCCCGCGAGCAGGCGGCCCGGCTGGCGGAGAGCGCGGCGGCGGTGAAGCCGGCCGCGCCCGCGCCCAGCCGGGCGGTGGCCGAGCCCGCCCCACGGCGGAAGGTGGCGCTGCCACCCCGCGACCCCTTCGCCGACGAGGTCCACTCGCTCCTGGACCTGGCCTGGCGCAGCCCCGAGGCCGAGGCCGAGGAGCTGATCCGCCGTGCCGCCGACGCCGGCTACGGTTACCCGCTGCTGCGCCTGGCCGAGGAGCAGGGATGGGACCTGCTGTCGCGTTACGGCCTCGACGCCGACGGGCGGACCGCCGAGCCCTGGTGAGCCCGGGGCCCTGCCCGGCGGCTCCTAGTCCTCCTCGGCGAACACCACCTCGCGGCGCTTGCGGATCGCCGGCAGCACGGCGACCACCAGCGCCGCTGCCGCCAGGGCCAGCAGCACCGCCGAGATCGGCCGCGTCAGGAACACCGTCGCGTCGCCGCGCTCGATGATGAGCGCCCGCCGCAGGTTCTCCTCCAGCAGCGGCCCGAGCACGAAGCCGAGCAGCAGCGGCGCCGGCTCGCACCCGCACTTGATCAGCACGTACCCGAGCAGCCCGAAGAACACGATCGCGTACACGTCGTAGGCGTTGAACCCGAGCGAGTACGTCCCGATCGCCGCGAACAGGATGATCATCGGGAACAGCACCTGGTACGGGATCCGCAGCATCCGCACCCAGAGCCCGATCAGCGGCAGGTTCAGCAGCACGAGCAGCACGTTGCCGATCCACATCGACGCGATCAGGCCCCAGAACAGCGCGGGCTCCTCGGTGATGACGTTCGGCCCGGGGGTGATGCCGTGGACGATGAACGCGCCGATCATCAGCGCCATCACGGGATGGGCGGGCAGCCCCAGCGTCAGCAGCGGGATGAACGACGTCTGCGCGGCGGCGTTGTTGGCCGACTCGGGCCCGGCGACGCCTTCGATGGCGCCGTGCCCGAACTCCTCGGGCCGCTTGGAGACGCGCTTCTCGACGGCGTAGGAGGTGAACGAGGCCAGCACGTGACCGCCGCCGGGCAGGACGCCGAGCGCGGCGCCGAGACCGGTGCCGCGCAGGATCGGGCCGACGATCCGGCGCCGGTCCTCGCGGGTGGGCCACAGGTTCTTGACCTTGCTGACGATCGCGGTGCGGGTCTGCTCGTTCTCCAGGTTGCGCAGGATCTCGGCCACGCCGAACATGCCGACGGCGACCGACACGAAGTCGATCCCGCCGTACAGCTCGCGCTGGCCGAACGTGAACCGGGGCGTACCGGTGTAGATGTCCTGGCCGACGGTGCCGAGCAGGACGCCCAGGAAGATCATGGCCAGGGCCTTGAGCGCCGAGCCGCGCGCCAGCGCGATCGACACGATCAGGCCGAGCAGCACCAGCGAGAAGTACTCCGCCGGGCCGAACTGCAACGCGACCCTGGCCAGCGGCGGGGCCGCGACCGCGAGCACGACGGTGGCCACGGTCCCGGCGATGAACGAGCCGACCGCGGCCGTGGCCAGCGCGGCGCCGGCCCGTCCCTGCCGGGCCATCTCGTGCCCGTCGAGCGCGGTGACGGCCGCCGACGACTCGCCGGGCAGGTTGATCAGGATGGCGGTCGTCGAGCCGCCGTACTGCGCGCCGTAGTAGATGCCCGCCAGCATGATCAGCGCCGTGACGGGCTCGAAGCTGAACGTGATCGGCAGCAGCATCGCCACCGTCGCCGTCGGCCCGATGCCGGGCAGCACGCCGACAGCCGTCCCGAGCAGCACACCCACGAAGCAGTAGAGGACGTTCTGGACGAGCAGGGCGGTCGAGAGGCCCAGCGCGAGGTTGTCGAGTAGTTCCATGCCTCAATCCGGATTCCGCGTCAGAATCCCAGCCACGGGCCCCAGAGCGGGAGCCGCAGCTGCAGTCCGACGACGAAGATGAGCGTGGCCGCGAGGGTCAGCCCGGCGGCCACCGCCACGGCCATGAGCGGCCGTACGCGCTTGCTGGCCACCGTGGTGAGCAGGGCGGTCACCAACGACGCCGGGACGAACCCGAGACCCCGTACGGTGAAGCCGAAGAACACCAGCGCGAGCACGATGACGCCGACCGCCCGCCACGGGATCGGCCCGAACGCGATCACCTCGCCGGCCACCAGGCCCTTGACCACGATGGCCAGGCCCAGGGCCGCCACGACCGCGCCGACGAGCAGCGGGAAGGCGCCGGGGCCCATCCGCAGCGGGGTGCCCAGCTCGTAGCCGAGCGACCCTGCCACGAACGCGCCACCGATCAGGATGAACACGGCCCCGGCGAGTACGTCCGGGAAGGACCGGCGACGCTCCACGTCAGGACGCCTTGATCCCGGCGTCGGCGATGACCTTGCCCCAGGTGGTGAGCTGCTCCTCCAGCTTGGCGCGGTGCGCCTGCGGGGTCGCGGACTCGGCCGCGACCGGCGCGGTGCCGAGCTTGGCCATCTGGTCGATGACCTTCTGGTCGGCCAGCGCGGACTTCAGCGCCTCGGACAGCTTCTGGACGACGTCCTGCGGCGTGCCCTTCGGGGTGTACAGGCCGTGCCACACGCTGACCTTGAGCCCGGGCAGCCCGGCCTCGGTGGTCGTGGGCACGTCGGGCAGGCTCTTGACCCGCTCGGGCGTGGTGACCGCGTACGCCTTGACCTCGCCGGCGGAGATCTGGCCGCTGGTGTTGGTCGTCTGGTCGCACATGAAGTCGACCTGGCCGCCGACGAGGTCGGTCAGCGCGGGCCCGGTGCCCTCGTACGGGACCTCCTGGAGCTTGACCCCGGTGGCCGTCTGGAACAGCAGGCCGCACAGGTGGGAGGCGGCGCCGATGCCGGCGTTGGCCATCGTGACCTTGTCGGCGTTGGACTTCACGTGCGCCACGAGGTCCTGGAGCGTCGCGGGGGCGAAGTCCTTGCGGGCGACGACCGTCATCGGCACCTCGGTGACGAGCCCGACCGTCTCGAAGCTCTCCAGCGGCTTGTAGCCGAGGTCCTGGTAGAGGGCGGGCGCGGTGGACATGCCGATGTGGTGCATGAGCACGGTGTAGCCGTCGGGCTCGCCGCGGGCGACCTCGCCGGCGCCGATGGTGCCGCCCGCCCCCTCGACGTTCTGGACGACGATCTTCGTGCCGAGCTTGGCGGCCATCGGCTCGGCGATCATGCGGGTGACGGTGTCGGTCGGGCCGCCCGCGCTGAACGGCACGACGAACGTGATGTTCTGGCTGGGGTAGGCGCCGCCCTCGCCGCCTCCGCCGGTCGCGCCGCCCCCGCCGCCGTTGCCGGAACAGGCGGCGGCGAGCGAGACGACGCCGATCACGGCGATCATCCGGGCGGCGGCTGGATACCTGCTGGTCGTTCTCATATCGGGGCTCCTCGTCAGTGCGCGGCCTCAGTCTGGGGTGACAAGGGCGCGCATGGTGTCAGAGGAATCCCAAGGAATGCGGTGAATGTCAGAGAAATCCCAAGAAACGGCATGGCCCGGCCGCTGACCCCGGCCGTACAATCCGGTATGCGGATCACCATCATCGAGGATGACGACCGCGTGGCGCGGGGTCTGGCGACCGTCCTGGCCCAGGCGGGCTTCGAGGTGCACCGCCTCGCCACGGCGGCCGAGGCCGTGCGCGCGGCCCCGTCCGACGTCGTCCTCGTCGACCTGGGCCTGCCCGACGGCGACGGCCTCGACGTGATCCGCAAGCTGCGCGACCGCCCCGAGACCGCCGTCATCGCCGTCACCGCCCGCTCCGAGGAGCACGAGCGCGTCCGCGGCCTGCGCGCCGGGGCCGACGACTACATCGTCAAGCCGTTCGGCGTCCCCGAGCTGCTGGCCAGGATCGACGCCGTCCTGCGGCGCACCCGGGTCGCCCGCGCGATGAGCCACCCCGACGGGCCCCTCGTCGTCGGTCCGATGCGCATCGGCGTCGGCACCCGCGAGGTCACCGTCGACGACGTCCCGGTGACGCTGACCCGCAAGGAGTTCGAGCTGCTCCTGCTGCTGGCCCGCCGGGCGCCCAACGTCGTCAGCCGCGACGTCATCCTCGACCAGATCTGGGGCGCCACCTGGGAGTCGTCGAGCCGCACCCTCGACACCCACATCGCCGCGCTCCGCCACAAACTGGGGCCCGCCACGCTGATCCGCACCATCCACGGGGTCGGCTACCGGCTGACGGCGGAGCCGAACGGCTGACGTCCCGTGCACCGCCGCCTGCTCGTCGTCCTGGTGCCCCTCGCGGTCCTGCTCGTCGCGGCCCTCGGGGTCCCGCTCGGCGTCACCGTCGCCGAGCGCGAGATGCAGGAGACGTACGTGGACCGGCTCAACGACGTCGGCAGGTTCGCGTCGCTGGCCGAGACCGCGCTGTCCACCGGGCGTACCGAGGCCCTCCAGCAGGAGCTGGCCCGCTACCACGAGCTGTACGGCATCCCCGTCGCCGTGATCGACAAATCGGGCGCCGTGCTGCTCGGCCCGGCGGACGCGTACCGGCAGGCGGCGCGGGCCGAGCCGACCCTGCCCCGGATCGTCACCGCCGCGCTCGCCGGGGCCAGGCCCGAACCGTCCGGGCAGTGGGCGCCCTGGGACGACTCCGCCTTCGTCGTCGCCGAACCGGTCGGCCGCGACAGCGAGGTCGTCGGCGCCGTCGTGACGATCTCCGACCTGACCAGGACGCGCTCGCGCATCCTGCTGCGCTGGGCCCAGCTCGCCGGCCTCGGGCTGCTGCCGCTGATCGCGCTCGTCGCCGTCGCCTGGCCGGTCTCGGCGTGGGTGCTGCGACCCGTACGCGAACTCGACGCGGCCAGCTCGCGCATCTCCCAGGGAGACCTCACGATCCGCGCCGACGCCGAGGCCGGGCCGCCCGAGCTGCGGCGGCTGGCCGAGTCGTTCAACACGATGATGGACGCGGTCGAGAACGCCGTGCAACGCCAGCGCGCGTTCGTGTCGGACGCCTCCCACCAGTTGCGCAACCCGCTGACCAGCCTGCGGCTGGCCGTGGAGAGCCTGGAGCCGCACCTGCGGGCGGGAGACGACGGGCGGCAGGCGTACGACGTCGCGGTCGACGAGCTCAAGGCGATGCAGCGGATGCTGAACTCGCTGCAGGCCAGCGCCCGGATGGAGAGCATCCGCACGGCCTCGCCGGTGGACCTCGACGCGGTGCTGGCCACCCGCGTCGACCGGTGGCGGGCGCTGACGGCGACCGCCGGGCAGAGGCTGGCGGTGGAGGTGCCGCCGGGGCTGCGGCTGCTGGAGCCGTCCGGCGGGCTGGGCAGCATCCTGGACGAGCTGATCAGCAACGCGCTGCGGCTGTCGGACGCGCGGGTGGTGCGGGTGAGCGCCGCCGAGGCGGGCGGCGTCGTCGCGATCGCCGTCCGCGACGACGGTCAGGGCATCGACCCGGCCGAACGCGAGCAGGCGCTGCGCCGCTTCTGGCGCGCGCCCAAGCACCAGAACGTCACCGGCACCGGCCTGGGTCTGGCCATCTGCGCCGACCTCGTCGGCGCGGCCGGGGGCGAGCTGCGGCTGGAGGACGGCCTGCCGCGCCCCGACGGCACCGGCCACGGCTTCGCCGCCGTGGTCGCGCTGCCCGTCGTGCCCGGCTGACCCGCTCAGCGCTTGCGATCGCGGAACCAGGCCGCCGCCCCCGGATGCAGCGGCGCCGTCGCCGTGGAGATCCCGGTGCGCACGTTGATGTGCCACGCCTCGGGCACCGCCGCGGGCCCGGCGCGGGTGAAGATCGTGTCGGTGATGGCGTGCACCAGCTCGTCCGGCAGGTCGTTGCGGACGAGCAGCACGTTCGGCACCGCGACCGTGCGCGCCGCGGGCACCCCCGCGTAGGCCGTCGACGGGATCATGGCAGGCGTGTACGGGCCCGGGAACGCCGTGATGAGCGCCCCCGCCTGGGCGGCCAGCGGGATCAGCCGGATCGCGTGCTTCTGCGCCAGCTCCGTGATCGCCGGCGTCGGGACGCCCGTCAGCGAGAACATCGCGTCGATCCGGCCGTCACGCAACGCCGCCGCCGACTCCGCCTGGCTCAGGTACAGCCACTCCAGCTCCAGCCGGGCCAGCTCCAGCGCCCGCCGCGAGGTGAACTCCGTGCCCGAATCGCGCGCCCCCAGCGACACCCGCCTGCCCGCCAGGTCCGCGAACTCGCCGATGGGCGACCCGGCCATGACCACCAGGTGCAGATGGCTGTCGTACAGGCGGCAGATCGCCGAGACGCCGTCCGGCGCGCGGCCGTCGGTCGTGATCAGCGCGTCCAGGCTCGTCAGCCCGAGCTGCGCCTCACCGGCCCGCAGCATCCGGATGTTGTCGGTCGACGCCCCGCTCGGCACCGTCGTCACCGTCACGCCCGGCACCTGCTCGGAGACCCGCCCGGCCAGCACGCCGCCGATCCGCCGGTACACCGCTCCCTCCGGGCCCGTGGCCAGCCGCAGCCGCGCCGGCTCCACCTCCGGCCGCCGCGCGCAACCGGCGGCCAGCCCTCCGGCGGCGAGCAGCACCGCCCGCCGGCTGAACGTCGGCTGCACCATGCCGAGATGATGGTGGGCCAGCCCGGCGTGATGCAATATGCCCCGTGAAGCAGATGAGACGGCTGACCGGCGAGATGCTCCTCTACTGCTTCGCCGTCGTCCTGGCCACCGGCGCCTACCTCGCCTGGTTCCGGCCCGACGGCGGCATGGTCGTGTACGACGGCCCCTACGAGCCGTTGCGCGGCGTCGAGCTGAGCTCCGCCTACGCGGCCGCGCTGGAGACCGGGATCGCCACGCCGGGCGGCCTGGCGATCCGCCACCTGCATCACAGCTCCTCGATGCTGCTGGCGGCGGGCGTCGCGGTCTGGGTGCTGCTCGGCCTGTTCCGCTACGTGCCGGCGCTGCTGGGGGCGGGACCGGCCGCGCTCGCCGTCGTGACCGGCGAGCGAGCCGGTGATGTCGAGGGGCACGTTCCGCACCTGGCCGCCGCCCTGGCCCTGGGGGTCGCGCTGGCGTTCTCCGTCCGCCGCGAGTCGGCCCGAACGGCGCGGGCGCCGGCGTACGTGCTGCTGGTCGCCGCGCTCGCCGTGTCGGTCGTCCTCTGGCAGGGCTGGTGAGCGTCAGGGGCGTTCGACGCGGGTGGGGTTGCCGCGGACGAGCTCGTCGTGGACGCGGTGCCGGGCGGCGACGAGGGCGCGGCCTGCCGCCTCGTCGTCGCGTTCGAGGCGCTCGCGCAGCAGGCGCATGGCGATGCGGCGGTTGAGGCTGAACTGGCGCTCGGTGTCGACCACGACGACGATCCCGGTGGGCCGGTGGGTGGCCCGCACGGCGGTGCTGGCCTTGTTGCGGTGCTGGCCGCCGGGGCCGCCGGTGCGGCAGGGCACGACGTCGACGTCGTCCTCGGCGAAGGCCGTGCGCGGGGCGTCGACCTGGCACGGCCGGGCGGTCACGTACCAGTTCTTGCGCCCGGCGGAGGCCCGGTAGGGGCTGGGGGCCTGCCAGCACAGGGTCCCGGTCCAGGAGGCGGCGAACGTCTCGGCGTCCGCGCCGGTGATCCGGACCAGCACCGACCGGTACGTGCCGGGCCGCTCGCCGGGGACGGTCTCGGCGCGGTGGGTCTCCAGCTCGTGCCGGGCGGCGTCGGCTTCGAGCCGTCGCAGCAGCCGGGCGAGCGCCCACGCGCACTCCTGCGGGCCGCGCCCGGCCGACAGGAGCAGGTGGACGGTCACGACCGGCCCCGCTTGCGGCGGCGCTCGGGCGCGGAGCCGAGATCGGCCGTCTTGTACGTGACCAGCGGGACCGTCGTGGCGATCGGGGTGGCCAGGTCGTGCTCGACCAGGTCGGAGATCACCTGCTCGATGCGCTTGTAGGCGGTCGGCGCCTCCTCGAACAGAAGCTGACGGTCGCCGCAGACGACCAGCGAGCCGAGCGGCGTGCGGCGCAGCTCCTCGACCGTGTGCTTGGCCCGGCCCCGGCGCAGCGCGTCGGCGCGCGACATCTTGCGGCCCGCGCCGTGCGCGACGGAGTGGCCGGCGTCCGGCCCGGAGTGGGCGGCCACCAGGTAGGAGTGCGTGCCCCGGGTGCCGGCGATGAGCACGTCGCGGCCGTCGCCCGGCGCGGCCCCCTTGCGGTGCAGGTAGAGGCCGTCGCGGACCTCGACGAGGTTGTGGCACTGGTCGACGACCGGCTCGGCGGGCCGGGCCCCCAGGGCGTGGGCGACCCGGGCGGCCAGCAGCCGCCGGTTGAGCGATCCCCAGCGCACGGCCTCGTCGTGCACGGCCAGGTAGGCGTCGGGGTCGGGGGCCGGGCCCGCGCCGTGGACCTCGGTGTGCGCCCGCAGGATCCGCTCGCCCAGCCCCCGGGAGCCGCTGTGGACGATGAGCACCAGGTCACCGGCGGCGAGCCCCAGGCGGTCGGCGTGGTCGGGCTCGAAGACGGTGCCGATCCGCGCCAGCTCGACGAAGTGGTTGCCCCGGCCGACCGTGCCGAGGCCCTCGTGGTGACCGGCGGGGATCTCGCCGTCGAGCACGTCCCAGGCCGGGTCGTCGGCGTCGCGTACGGGATCGAGCGGGCGGTCGAGGTCGGGGAAGCGGGCGGCGAGCTTCTCGGGCACGACGCGCTTGAGCCTGAAGGGGAAGACGGCGATGCCGCAGCCGATGTCGGAGCCCACCAGGAACGGGTAGAGCACGCTCGACGTCATCGCCGCGCCGATCGGGGCGCCCTTGCCGGGGTGCAGATCGGGCATCGCGGCGACGTGCCTCATGCCGTCGAGGGCGGCCACCTGGTGACACTGGGTGAGGGCGTCGGACTCGATCCAGCTTGCGGGGGAGGCGAACACGGAGACCGTGGCCGGGTGGTGGTGCGACAAAGACGCTCTCTTCGCTGAACGGGTGCTGGCATTTCGGAATGGCAGCACCACGGTCGCCGAGCCGTGCCGCGAGAGGCAAACGATTTTCCGCCGGGCACGCAGGAGCCCCCTGGCCCAAAGAGCCGGGGGGCGCCCAGGTCTCAGCGTGTCACGCGTAGAGGAAGTAGTAGTGATACTGGCTCTTCCACTCGCATCTATACCCGTTCCACCAGCCCTGCTCGTCGCCGTAGTCGCCGTATCGCTGGCATTCCGAGTGCTCCCGGTAGATGCCGTTGAGCGTTTCGGCCTGCGCCGGAGTGGCGCCGAGCGATAACGACAATCCGAGGGCCAGAACGGCCGGGACGAGAACTGCGCGAACCTTGCGCATCAATCCTCCTAAGACGGGGTGGATCACGGCGGTCAAGATATCACTGACCGTGTGCCAGGAAAAATGTCATTCTGTGCTGCGTTGTCGCCGTGTAATACGGCCTTCTGGGCCCTTCTTCATGTTTTGTTCCTGTCTAATGCCGGATGAGCTGTTTGGCCCATCGGCAGGGGTGCAAGTCACCAGGATCGAAACGGTTCGCCGAAAACTTTGACCACCGTCACGTACGTGTCATATCGTCGCCTCGCCCACATCGAGGCGAGGCCAAGCCGGCGGGGAAAACGGCGATCATCCGAACACCGGAGGCTCACCTATGCATGCTCGAATCCGCCCGGCCGCCGTCCTCGGCATGGTCCTCACCATGCTGGCGACCTTCGGTGTCTCACTCGCGCTCTCACCACCGGCCCAGGCCGCCCAGGTGATCGCCGACATCCCGTACGCCTCCGAGGACCCCGTCGGCTCACGGGGGCACCTGCTGGACCTCTACCTGCCGACCGGCGGCCTCACCCCCAGGCCGCTGCTCATCTGGCACAAGGGCTCGGCCTGGTCGAGCGACGAGGGCAAGAGCGGCGCCGCCGACATCGCCGCCGTCTTCAACGCCAAGGGCTGGGCGGTGGCCGGCGTCAGCGTCCGCTCCAGCACCCAGGCGGTCTTCCCGGCGCAGGTGCACGACATCAAGGCGGCCATCCGCTGGCTGCGCCACAACGCCCCCGCCTACCAGCTCGACCCGAACCGCTTCGCCATGATGGGCGACTCCTCGGGCGGCTGGCTGACGGAGATGGCCACGTTCACCGGCGGCGTGGCGGCGCTGGAGGGCACCGTCGGCGCGACCGGCGTCTCCAGCTCCGTGCAGGCCGGGCTCGCCTTCTTCAGCCCGACCGACTTCCTCCAGATGAACGCCCAGAACCTGCCGGGCGGCGGGCTGGACCACAACTCGCCGATCTCGCCCGAATCCCTCCTGGTCGGCTGCGCCATCCAGACCTGCCCCGCCACGGTGGCGCAGGCCAACCCGATCAACTACGTCGACGCCAACGACCCGCCGGTGCTGTTCCTGCACGGCCAGGCCGACTTCCTGGTGCCCCACGGGCAGAGCGTGCTGCTCTACAACAAGATCAAGTCGGTCTGCGGCAACGGCCAGTTCATCTCCATCCCCGGCGCCGACCACGGCCGGGCCGACGTCATGGACCCCGCCCGGTTCGGCACCCAGACCAGCTACGCCACCACCAACTGCGGCGAGGCCATCCTGGCGGGCGGGGGCGCGCCCAACCCGACCTGGGACACCTTCGAGATGTTCCTGCGCGGCGCGCTCAAGATGGGCACCTCGTGCCAGGTCACCTGGCAGGCCAGCAACTGGAGCGGCGGCTTCAACGGCACCGTGACCATCAAGAACACCGGCACCACGCCCATCAGCGGCTGGCGCCTGTCGTGGAACTGGGCCGGCAACCAGCAGGTGACCGCCTTCTGGAACACCAACCTGACCCAGACCGGCACCCAGGTGGTCGCTCGCGACGCCGGGCACAACGCCAACATCGGCCCGAGCTCCAGCGTCAGTTTCGGGTACGAGGCCAGCGTCACCGGCACGAACGCCCCGCCCGCCGAGTTCAGGCTCAACGGCATCCCCTGCGCCCGCGTCATCGTGTGAGCCCCGGCGCCCGCGGCCCAGGGTCGCGGGCGCCGATTTCGGAAAGCCGTAATGGAACCGTCCAATCGGCGTAACCGCAGCTCGGCGGAGAAATGTGCATTTCAAAAATGAACACGTTCCGCCGGGTCACGGTCACGGAATGAGGCCGTCCAGATTTCGGACCTTATATTGCTTTACCCGAAGGGCGGCCCTATCCTTTCCCCTGTGATCGCCGAGGACAGAGAGAGGGCGCTCGTGACGGCATCGACCGGCGGGAATCGCGCAACTCGACATCGCAAAAACGCCTGACCGCCGACTTCCGAAATTCACGACGCTCTCGTCCGCCGGCCGCCTTTTCCGGCCTCACGCGCCGACTCGCTGCCGCTGACCGGCTGACTCCGCTTTCCCCTGGTGCTCCGTCCGCACGACGGCGCCCTTGCCGTGCCATGCCCTGCCCAGAGTTAGGGGACGTGTGCGTACTTCCAACATGTTCGTCAGGAGCCTCGGCGTTCACGTGCCGGACGCCGTGACCGTCGAGCAGGCGGTCAGCGAGGGCCTGTACCCGGCCGACGAGGCCGAGAAGTTCCAGCAGATCGGCGCCGCGGTCGCCGGCGACATGCCCGCCCCGGAGATGGCCAGGCGCGCCGTCGTGGACGCCTACGAGCGCTGGGGCGAGTCCTCCCCGCGCGAGCTCGACCTGCTGCTCTACCCGTCGGTCTGGCACCAGGGCCCCAACGGCTGGCAGCCGCAGCACTACCTGCAGATGCACCTGCTCGGCGGCGGCGTGCCCGCGTACGAGATCCGCAGCGGCTGCGTCGGCATGATCAGCTCGCTGGAGCTGGCCGCCAGCTACCTCCAGGCCGACCCGGGCCGCGAGACCGCGATGGTCGTCTCCGCCGACAACCACGGCACCCCGTTGGTCGACCGCTGGCGCATGACGCCCGGCGCGCTGATCGGCGACGCCGCCTGCGCGCTCGTCCTCGGCAAGGACTACGGCATGGCCCAGCTCCTGTCGGTGAACGCCACGACGATCCCCGAGGCCGACGCGGTCAACGACGGCGCCTACCCGCTGTTCCCCCCGGACGCCACCGTCGGCCGGGGGCTCAGCTTCGGTGACCGGCACGAGGAGTTCCGCCAGCGGCTGCTCAAGGAACGCGGCACCGGCATCCACCTGACGATCCAGAAGACGATGATGCAGCAGGTCGAGCAGACCCTGGACGAGGCCGGGATCGAGCTGTCCGACATCACCCGGGTGGCCTTCCCGCACGGCCGCCGCGAGGACCTGGACGGGCAGATGTCCTGGCTCGGCATCGAGGTCGAGCAGACCACCTGGGACTACGGCAGGCGCGTCGGCCACTGCGGCGCCGTCGACCAGTTCATCGCCTTCGAGCACCTGATCGCCACCGGCGGGCTCGTGCCCGGCGACCACCTGCTCGTGGTGGGCTTCGGCTCCGGGACGTCGGTCGCCGCGGCGGCGTTCAAGGTGCTCGCGCCCGCTCCCGTGACGAAAGAGGCACGCGCATGACGATCGGACAGACCACCGGCGAGACCACGTACCGGCTGGTCGCCTTCATCCAGGACAACCTCGTCCCGGACGACGCCGGCCTGGAGGTCGACGAGGCCACCCCGCTCCTGACGTCCGGCCTGCTGGACTCCCTGCGGACCGCGCGCCTGCTCAACTTCATCCGGAAGGAGCTCGGCGTCCCGGTCCCGGCCGCGAAGCTCGACCCCGAGAACTTCCGCGACGTCACCACGATCGTCGCGATGCTCGACGAACTCACCTCGGCATGACCCCGCCCGGCACGTACGTCAGCGGGGTGGGAGCCTTCGTCCCCCGCACGGTCGTCAGCGTCGAGAAGGCCGTCGCCAAGGGCTGGTACCCGGCCGAGGAGGCAGAGCTGCACAACCTGGCCGGGGCCGCGGTGGCCGGCGACCTGCCCGCGCCCGAGATGGCGCTGCACGCGGCGCAGAGCGCGCTCAAGCGCAGCGGGCGCGCCCCCGCCGACCTCGACCTCCTGCTGTACGCCTCCACCTGGCACCAGGGGCCCGACGGCTGGCCCCCGCACTCCTACCTGCAACGCAACCTCGTCGACGGCGACGTCCTGGCCACCGAGATCCGGCAGGGCTGCAACGGGATGTTCACCGCCCTGGAGCTCGCCGCCGGCTACCTGGGCGCCGACCCCGCCCGGCAGGCCGCCCTGCTGGTCGCCGCCGACAACTACGGCACCCCGCTGATGGACCGGTGGCGCATGGGCCCCGGCTACGTCGGCGGCGACGCCGCCAGCGCGCTCGTGCTCACCAGGGAGCCCGGCTTCGCCCGCCTGATGTCGGTGCGCACGGTGACCGTCGCCGAGGCCGAGGAACTGCACCGGGGCACCGAGCCCCTGTTCCCGCCCGGCGTCACCGTCGGGCGCAAGTTCAGCTTCGCGGCCAGGAACGACCAGTTCCGGAACCAGGTCATGCCCCAGGGCGAGAGCACCGCCGCCCTGTTCAAGATCCAGCGGGCGCTCATGGAGATCGTCGAACGCGTCCTCGACGAGAGCGGGATCGAGGCCCGCGACCTCACCCGGGTCGCCTTCATGAACTACTCCGAGGAGATCGTCGAACAGCGCTGCATGGCCCTGCTCGACCTGCCCATGTCACGTTCCACCTGGGAGTACGGGCGCACCATCGGCCACTGCGGGGCCAGCGACCAGGTCCTCGCCCTCGACCGGCTGCTCACCACCGGGCAGCTCGGCCCCGGCGACCACCTGCTGATGCTCGGCACCGGCCCCGGAGTCACGGTCTCCGGCGCCGTGATCAAGATCCTCGACACGCCTCCGTGGTGCTGAGAGCCGTCACCGAAACCGCGTAGTCATCGAAGGGAAAACGAGCGCGATGGTCGATAGTCCGAGCGGGATCCGGCCGGAACCGGTGGCGGTGATCGGGATCGGTTGCCGCTTCCCCGGCGACGCCGGCTCACCTGACGCGTTCTGGGACCTGCTGTGCGACGGCCGCAACACCACCCGGCCGCTGCCCGCCGAACGCTGGCTCCCGTACGAGAACCGCAGCCCCGAGGACGCCGCCGCGCTGCGCGACGCCGTGCGCCACGGCAGCTTCCTGAACGACGTCGAGGGCTTCGACGCCGAGTTCTTCGGGCTGTCGCCGCGCGAGGCCGAGCTGATGGACCCGCAGCAGCGGATCCTCATGGAGACCGCGTGGGAGGCGCTCGAACACGCCGGCCTGCCCCCGCACGAGCTGGCCGGCACCGACGCCGGGGTGTTCGTCGGCGTGTGCACCGCCGACTACGGCAGCCGCCTGCTGGAGGACCTGCCACAGATCGAGGCGTGGACCGGCATCGGCGCCGCGACCTGCGCCGTCGCCAACCGCATCTCCTACTCCCTGGACCTGCGCGGGCCCAGCATGGCAGTCGACACCGCCTGCTCGGCGTCGCTGGTCGCGCTCCACCTGGCCGCGCAGAGCCTGCGGCTCGGCGAGAGCGACGTCGCCCTGGCCGGCGGCGTCAACCTGCTCGTCACCCCCGGCCAGACCCTCACGCTCGGCACCGCCGGAGCCCTGGCCCCCGACGGCCGGTCCAAGTCGTTCGACGCCGCCGCCGACGGCTACGGGCGCGGCGAGGGCTGCGGCGTCGTCGTGCTCAAACGGCTGTCCGACGCGCGCCGCGACGGCGACCGCGTCCTCGCGCTCGTCATCGGCAGCGCCGTCAACCAGGACGGGCACACCAACGGCATCATGGCGCCGTGCGGCGAGGCCCAGGAACACGTGATGACCAGGGCGCTGCGCCAGGCGCGCGTCTCGCCCGCCACGGTCGGCTACGTCGAGGCGCACGGCACCGGCACCCGCCTCGGCGACCCGCTGGAGGCCGGCGCCCTCGCCGCCGTCTACGGCACCGGCCGCGCGCCCGGCGACCCGTGCCTCATCGGCTCGGTCAAGTCCAACATCGGCCACCTCGAAGGCGCCGCCGGCATCGCCGGGATCATCAAGGCGGTGCTCGCCCTCCACCGCGGCGAGATCCCGCCGACCGTCCTGACCACCCCGAACCCGGCCATCGACTGGGACAGCTCCGGGCTCAGCGTCGTCACCGAACGGACAGCCTGGCCCGAGAGCGACCACCCCCGCCGGGCGGGCGTCTCCAGCTTCGGCTACGGCGGCACGGTCGCGCACATCCTCCTCGAACAGGCCCCTGCGGAAGCGGCGAAGCCGCCGGCGGGCGAGCCGGCCGGAGCGCGGCAGGGGGAGCTGTCCGCGGCGCGGCAGGGGGAGCTGTCCGGGGCGCGCCTGTTCCCGGTGTCGGCCGCGTCGGAGGCGGCGCTGCGCCAGTACGCGGGCACGCTCGCCGAACAGCTCAAGCGCCTCGACCTCGCCTCGGCCGGGCACACGCTCGCCCTGCGGCGCACCCACCTCGGCCGCCGAGCCGTCGTCATCGGCGCCGGCCACGACGAGGTGACCACCGGCCTGCGCAGGCTCGCCGACGACCTGCCGTCCGAATCCGTCCTCACCGGCGACGTGCTGCCCGACCTGGGCCCCGGCCCCGTCTGGGTGTTCTCCGGGCAAGGGTGCCAGTGGCGCGGCATGGGCCGCGACCTGCTCGCCGAGCCCGAGTTCGCCGCCGTCGTCGACGAGATCGAGCCGATCTTCGCCGAGGAGATCGGCTTCTCCCCCCGGCAGGTCCTCACCGAGGGTGCCCTGGACGGCATCGACCGCGTCCAGACCATGATCTTCGTCATGCAGCTGGGACTCGCCCGGCTCTGGAACGCCCACGGCGTGCGGCCGACGGCCGTCATCGGCCACTCCGTCGGCGAGATCGCGGCGGCCGTGACAGCCGGCGCGATGAGCGTCGCCGACGGCGCGCGCCTGATCTGCCGCCGCTCCCGGCTGCTGCGCCAGGCCGAGGGCAAGGGGGCCATGGTGATGGCCGGACTGTCGTTCGAGGAGGCGGCCGAGCGGCTCGCCGGCCGTACCGACCTGGTCGCCGCCATCGCCTCCGCGCCCGGCTCCACCGTGCTGTCCGGCGACGTCGCCGCCGTCGAGGCGGTCCTGAACGAGTGGCCCGCCGAAGGCATCGTGGTCCGCCGGGTCGCCTCCGACGTGGCTTTCCACAGCCCCCAGATGGAACCGCTGGCCGTCGAGCTCGCGGCCTCGCTCGCCGACCTCCCGTTCGGCGCGCCCCGCATCCCCATGTACACCACCGCGCTGCCTGACCCCAGGTCGACGCCCGTCCTGGACAGCGCCTACTGGGCGGCCAACCTCCGCGACCCGGTACGCCTCGCCTCCGCCACGACCGCCGCCGCGCAGGACGGTTACCGGGCGTTCCTGGAGATCTCCCCGCATCCCGTGGTCGCCCACTCCGTCACCGAGACGCTGGAGGAGGCCGGGTTCGAGGACGTCTTCGTCGGCACGACGCTCCGCCGCAACCAGCCCGAGCAGGCGACGTTCCTGACGGCGCTGGGCCTGGCGCACTGCCACGGCATCGACGTGGACTGGCGGCGACTGCAGCCCGGCGGCGGCCTGGCCGACCTGCCGCCCTACGCCTGGCAGCACCGCCGCCACTGGCGCGACGCCTCCGGCGGCGACGACAACCGCGGCCACGACGTACGCTCCCACACCCTGCTCGGGGCCGGCACGCACCTCGCGGGCAGCGCGACGCGCCTGTGGCGCACCAGCCTGGAGGACGCGAACCGCCCCTACCCGGGCAGCCACGCCGTCAGCGGCATCGAGATCGTGCCTGCCGCGGTCCTGGTGAACACATTCCTGGAGGCGGCCGGTACGGGAGCGGCCGGTTCTGGGGCGGCCGGTTCTGGGGAGGGCGCTTCGCCGCCCGTACTCTCCGATGTGGAGATGATGCACCCCCTGATGACCGCCGAACGCCGGCAGATCCAGGTCGTCCACGAGCCTCCCGCGATCCGGCTCGCCGCCCGCACGCCCGCCACCCCCGGCGAACCCGAACCCACCTGGCTCGTCCACGTCACCGCGTCGACGACCACCGCCCCGACGGCCACCGCCTCGACCGGCGCGGCCACCTGGGCCCCGGACGGCACACTGCCCGACGCGGACGCGGCCGGACTCACCCCGATCGACCCCGGCTTCGTCCACGCCCGGCTGGCCGCCGTCGGCGTCCCCACCACGGGCTTCGACTGGACGATCGAGACACTGCTGGGCCGCGACGGCGCCCTCCGCGCGACCGTCCACACCCCGCACCCCGCCGACACGCCCCCCACCTGGGCGCCGGCGCTCGACGCGGTGATGTCCGTGGCCCCCTGCGTGTTCCCCGGCGACCCGGTGCTGCGCATGGTCGTGCACATCGACGAGGTGGCGCTGACCGGCACCCCGCCGGACACCGTCATCATCGACGCCGCCGTGGACCCGGCAGCCGACGACACGGTCCTCGCCCTCCTGGCCGACGCCGGCGGCCACGTGATCGGCCACCTGACCGGTCTTCGCTACCCGGTCATCGACGCACCCGTGGCGGCCGAGGACGACCTCCAGGAGCCTGCGGAATCGCTCGCCGGGCTGTCACCGGAGAAGCTGCGCGCGTACGTCCTCGACGAGACCCGCGCGGAGATCGCGTCGGTGATGCGGCTCGCCCCGGCAGACCTGGCGATCCGCCGCCCCCTCGTCGAGCAGGGGCTCGACTCGGTGATGACCGTCATGGTCAGGCGCCGCCTGGACAAGCGCTTCGGCTGCCGCCTCCCCGCGACCCTGCTGTGGCAGCAACCCACCATCTCCGCCATCGCCGACCACCTCACCACCCTGCTCACCCCCGCCCAGGACTGACCCGCCCGGCCGACGCACCCGCGTCGGCCGGCTCCAGGTCGTCAGCTCTCCCCGGGCGAAGGTCATGCCGTCGTGCCCTCGCCCAGAATCAGCCGGCCGAGCCAGGGGAGAGCGGACCATACCGCAAGTACGAATAGAGGGCATCGGTCGGCAACGCAGCCCAATTACCCGGATAAATCTCCCCATGCTCCGGTTCAGAACAGCAGGTGATGTAATGCGTCATGAACCGATGAATCTGAACCGGCGTACGAATCTCCACGGCATTCGGAGGAATCTGCAGTTCTTGGAACGTGTGCCCCGAGTATGAGTAAGCGAGCCGCCGATCACGCGAACGCGCCTCGTTGGCCGTACGCGCGTTCCACACGCTGACCCGCAGGGACAGCGAATCCACCAGCCACAACTCGTAGTCGTCGCGATGATCGGCGAGGTGGGTGATGTAGCGGCCCATGACGGTACGCGCGACCACCTCGGCCCGCTCGGCGAACGTGATCCCGTCGGAGTGCTCGCTGGGCGCCGGGTGCCAGCCCTTGGCATGCTGGTCGGTGTATTCGACCAGGTAGACGAACTCGTCGGCGATCTCGGGTGCGCCCGACTCGTCGAGTTGATCGGCCGCCATCGCCGAGAGCCGAGCCCAGTCAGCGATGCCCGCATACAGCGTCGCCTGCTGCCTGGATGGCGGAACCCCGTCCTGGGGGGTGGTCTCGTCCAGGTTCGGCATGTTGAGCAGGGCCGCGACCTGGTGGAGCCGGCGAGGGGGAACCAGACGGTCCCGCGCTTCGGTGAGATCGTTCGTCACGGCCTTCAGTGTGGCGTGGCACCCAATGGCGAGTCATAGGAAAGCCCAAAAGATCTTCCTAGCGCTCTTCTCCTTAGGCGGAATGCGCGCTTCAGAACCCCTTTTATCCGGAAATATCCGGACAATAGCCGGGCGCGCGAATGGCACTGGCACGAAATTGTCGGTGGGGCGGCCTAACGTCCTCGGCATGACCACACCGAGCAGCCGACCCCCCATGTCCGCTTTAGCGCGGAACGTCATCGACGGATGGCGAAGCTAACCACCGCGCTACTTTTTGTCAGATTGACAAAAACGTACAGTCGGCCCCATGAGCGACGACCCATGGGAGCCGCCGGCCGTCTTGCTCGCCGTTGACCTGGTGATCCTTACCTTGCGAGAAGCGCGTCTGCACGTGCTGCTCGTCGAGCGCGGCATCGAGCCGTACAAGGGCGCCCAGGCCCTGCCGGGCGGATTCCTTCAGCACTCACAAGAAAGCCTCGTCGCCGCGGCTCATCGCGAGCTCGCGGAGGAGGCCGACCTGGATGTGGAGACGCTTTGCCTGGAACAGCTCGGTGTCTACGACGATCCCGGCCACGACCCCCGCGGCCGGGTGGTGAGCGTCGCCTTCCTGGCCATCGCCCCGAGGCTGCCCGAGCCGACCGCCGGGACCGACGCCGCCGACGCCGGATGGCAGCCCACGGACCGCGTGCTCTCCGGCGAGCTGAACCTCGCCTTCGACCACCGGCGCATCGTCACCGACGGCGTCGAGCGCGCCCGGACAAAGCTCGAACACTCCGCACTCGCCACGGCCTTCGTCGGTCCGACGTTCACGATCACCGACCTCCAGGACGTGTACGAGGCGGTCTGGGGGATGCCCCTCGACCCCCGGAACTTCTACCGAAAGATCAAGAAAACTGACGGTTTCATCATCCCGGCCGGCTCGGCGCGCAAGGCCGCGACCGGCCGACCCGCCCGGCTGTTCAGAGCCGGGCCTCGTGAGGCGCTCTACCCCCCGATGATCCGTCCCGTCGATCCGCCGAACGGAAAGGAGCAGGCGCAGTGAGCCCAGTCGTGATCCTCACCGCCCTAGACCTGGAATACCAGGCGATCAAAGAGAAGCTGACCGGCCTGCGCCTGCACCGGCACCCGCAAGGCACCCTGTTCGAGGTGGGCCGCCTGGCGAACCGGCGAGGTCGCGTCGCCCTCGCGCACGTCGGCAAGGGCAACCATTCGGCCGCGGTGCTGGCCGAACGCGCCATCGCCGAGTTCCGGCCGGCAGCTCTGCTCTTCGTGGGCGTGGCCGGCGCGCTGCACACGCACATCGCGCTCGGGGACGTCGTGGTAGCCACGCACGTGTACGCCTTCCACGGCGGTACGAGCGAGGACGACGGCTTCAAGAGCCGCCCCCGCGTCTGGCAGACCTCACACGCCGCTGAGCAGATCGCCCAGCACCTGCACCGCAGCGGCTCCTGGGCCGACGATCTGGATCCCCGCCCGCAGGTGCACTTCGGGCCCATCGCCGCAGGGGAGGTGGTCCTGAACTCCCGGCTTTCCGAGCACGCCCGCTGGATTCGCGACCACTACAACGACGCACGCGCGATCGAGATGGAAGGCGCCGGCGTCGCACAGGCCGGTCACCTGAACCGGGCACTGCCCGTCGTCGTCGTCCGCGGCATCAGTGACCGGGCCGACGGCACCAAGGAAGCCACGGACGGCCAGCAGTGGCAGCCGAGAGCCGCGGCCAACGCGGCCACGTTCGCCGCGGCGCTGGCCGAGGAGTTGTCCACCGAAGAACCCGCGACAAGGAGCACCACCATGCCTGAGACCACCAGGAACATCGCCACGGGAAACGCCCGCGTCGGAGTGCAGGCGGGCAGCGTGCACGGCGGAGTGCGGATCGCCCCCGAGACTTCCCAGCCGGAGGACCTGCCTCAGGCGCTGGCCGGGTTCCGTTCCAGCCTGTGGCAGGCCTGGGCCGACGGACGCCTGGACGAGGCGACGTACAAGGCAGCCGAAGCGGAGCTCGTCGCCGCCGATCAGGCGCTGGAGGCGAAGTCCGCGGAGCGCAAGAACACGCTGACCTTGGCGCTGAAGAAGCTGCGCGGGCTCGTCGGCGACCTGGCCGACCTGGCCGCGCAGTTGGCCGTCATCATCACCCTGGCCCAATCCCTGTCATGACGGACCCAGGACCCCACGTCGAGAACGTGGCCACAGACTCTCATGTCGCCGTGCAGGCAGGGACGGTTCACGTCGATGCCATCTACATGACGACACCGCACGATCCGCCCGAGACCAAGTTCCGGGCCGGTGTCTCCTTCCTCAAAGGCCGCATGCCAGGACCGGCGCGCCACCTCATCAACGAGGCCAGGGTCGGCTACGCCACCAACGAGGTCTACTTCTACTGGCTGCTCGCCATGGTGAGCGGCCGGACGCGGCACGAGCTGACCAAGGACGAGATCGCCCAGCTGCGGGACCGGCGTGCCATCATGCGGCTCTCGGGTGAAGACCCGTGGCGCGACGGCGTACGCATCATCGACCGTCTCCTCGAGTCGGCGGGCAAGCCTGAGGAGGACATCCGTGTCGTGGTCAAGGACCTCGACGCGCTCCGCGAACCACAGCGCAGCCTGATCCTGGAGCATCTGGAGCTGTATCTCGAGGGCCCCATCGAGGACCATCTGTGGCGTCTCGCGCTGACGAAGGCCAGGACCGAGCAGATGGCAGGGGGACGGAAGGACCGGATCTGGAAGTTCTTCCACCCGGCCCCGAAAGAGCCACTGCCCCGGACCCCGAGGCCCCCTGACATCCCGTTGTCCACGCGAGCCGGTGCAGTGACGGCCGCGGTCACGTTGGTCATGGCCACTGCCTACCTCGGCCACCTGATCCTGCAGACCGGCCGCATCCTCCTCGTGCTCGCGTACACGCTCGGCGTCGCCGGCGCCTACGTCGGTGCGCGTAACGCCGCGGACTGGCATTTCCGTGTGGTGCGCCGCCGTGCCAAGGACCGGCAGTATCTGGGGCCCACGACCAAGGCCGAGCGCGGCAGTTTCGCGAAGAGGGCGGAGCACCGCATCGACCACTACTTCGCCACGTACCTGCCGCCGGGTGTGGACCGTGACAACTGGATGGTCCATACCAGGGGCATCCGCTGCAGCCTGCGTGACGAACTCGCGGAGGTCTACGGAGAAACACGGGCCGGGGTCGAGAGGATCGCCTGGCTCATCCGGCATCGAGCGAGCGACGCCAGCACCCGCCAAAGAGAAGGCACGCTGTGGAGCTATCGTGCGGAACTCGCCACCCCGACACGGACGAAAGCCCTGGCGATACTGGGGGGCCTCACCCTCGCAGGCGCAGGCGGCTGGGCAGCGATCGGCGCCGTACCGGTCGAGCCCCTGCGCGCGATCGGTACGATCATCCTCCTGCTGATCTCCGCCTGGGTCGGTGCCCGCGCCTGGCTCCACATCGTCCTTGAGCGCCGCCGCTACGCCGCGGACCAGCTCGAAAGCGACCAGACCCTGAAGTCCGACCTGGCAGCCCTGGACCGTTGGCGCGCGAAAATGGCGGACAAACCTCGTGATGAGGAGATAGCGGACTGGCTGGACTGCGACCGGAAAGTACTCCTCGACAAGGCATTGCGGCACTACAGGCTCACCATGAGCCACGTCATCGCTCACGCCTTCATCGAGGCCCCCGCCCGATCGAGCGCCCGCGCGCGCATGAGGGGCGGCCCGTGGCGCTACAAGAAGTATCAGCTCCTGGTCTTCCTCATCACCCAGGAAGGCGTCCGCCAGCTCACGGTCACCCTCGACTTCCTGAACGCCACCTTCCACGACGAGCAGCGGCTCAACTACCGCTTCGAAGCCGTCGCCTCCGTACAGGTCAGCCAATCGGACAACGACGAGCGCACCTTCGAGCTCACTCTCGTCAACGGCGACAAGATCAGCGTCGAGGTGAGCTCCGGGTTCGAGGACCTCCAGCAGGACGAAAACCCTGGCCGGGTGTCCGAAGTGTCCCTGGATGCCGCCGGCCTCCCGCACACCCTCCACGTCCTGGAAGGCATCGCCGCAGAGGGGAAAGGCTGGGTCGAACAGCAAGAACTGCGCACGGGCCACCTGACGGCCGCGTTGGCAGATCACGCATGAAGCGCGCTCTGGCCGAGTTTTCCCGGATCGCCCCTCGGCCAGGCTTCCTGCGTCATCCTAGGCATACGGTCAGCGTCGCCGTCTCCACGGAGGGTCACGCATGTCGCTCTTCCCCTCGTCGGCATCCGATTCGCAAGTGTCGCTACGCAAGCTGGCGACCACCGATTTCCTGGTGGTCGACGCACCTCCCGCCGCGGGCGTGGCGCAGGAGGTCAGGTTCCTCGTCGTCCGTACCTCCAGGGACGGCATCGTCGGGCTGTTGCGCGGCGGTTCCACGGCAGGCCCGGATCTGGCCCCGGCGGCGGGGGCGCTGGTCGTGCCGGAGGAGACCCCGATCGGGGACCTGCTCGCGCCGGGCGCGGCGAGCCTGTTCGACATCGATCCCGACCCGGCGGGGGTGGTGCTCGTCTCGCCCACGGGAGCGCCGACGGCTGTCGTGCCCCAGGAGGTCATCGACGACTTCTTCGCCACGCAGGCCGCCGAGCGCTCGCTCGGTCCCGGGGGAGAGGCGGGCGACAACCGGTTCCCCGATCTGCCGGATCACGGCCGGCCGCACTACCGGTTGCTGTGCCGGGAGCCGGGGTGCGGCTGGCCGAACGAGATCACCGAATGGAACCGGCTCCGCCCGCTGAAATGCGGCAACCCGGTCATGGAGCACGACATCCGGCTGTACGCGTAGCCCGGGGCGACGCTGATGCTGCCGTTGCTGACAGGCCCGGTCGATCGCCGTTTCATGCTGACCGCGGTGCTCCCCGCGCTCCTCCTCTGCGCCGGACTGTTACTCCTCTGGGCGTACGTGACCGGTCTCTCCCAAGCGCTGGCCGGGTGGAAGGCGCTCGACGCCACCGTCCAATGGCTGCGCTGCGGAGCGTTCGCCGTCGTCGTCGCGTTCGTCTCGCTGCTGCTCACCGCGGCGCAGCCCAAGCTGGTCGAGCTGTTCGCCGGCACGTGGCCGACACCTCTCGGGCGGGCCGCGGCTCGCGTCTGGTCCGCCTACCACAGGGCGCGGCTGCGGCGCTGGAAACGCCTCAGCCGCACCGGATCGCGGCACCAGCAGGCCTGCGCCCGCAAGGCGCTCTCCACCGTCTACCCGTCCCCCGACGTGCCCGAAGAGGTACTGCCGACCCGGTTCGGCAACGCGCTGCGCCGCTCCGAGCAGTACGCGCGCGCC
Source organism: Nonomuraea sp. NPDC049725 (assembly GCF_040674795.1). Taxonomy (NCBI): domain Bacteria; kingdom Bacillati; phylum Actinomycetota; class Actinomycetes; order Streptosporangiales; family Streptosporangiaceae; genus Nonomuraea; species Nonomuraea sp. NPDC049725. Next base: position 183,686 of record NZ_JBFANJ010000018.1, read on the forward strand.
CGCTACGGCATCAGGCCGAGCTCGGTGTGGCCCCGCCTGCAGCCGATGCTCACCCAGCAGTCCCTCGTCGACCTCGCCGCCGCCCGCACGAACATGATCCTGATGCTCACCCTCACCGTGGTCGCCTACGTGTTCACGGTCGCCGCGCTGGCGGCCCTGGCGTTCTCCGGCCGCGAGAGCCTCCCGACGGCCGTGTGCGCCGCGACGGGCGTGCTCGTCACCCTGGCCGCGCACCGGGCCGCCACCCCAGCGGCGGTGCTGTACGGCGGGCATGTCGAGGTCGCGTTCGACCTGCACCGGCGCACCCTGCTCGGGCAGCTCGGGATCGAGCCGCCGGACACGCTGCAGGACGAGATCGTCCTCTGGGAGCGGCTCGCCGCCTTCTGGGACGACGGCATCCCCTTCGACGTTCCCTGGAGTGCCGGATGACCCTCGCCGACCCGCTGTGGTGGTGCTGTTTCGGCGTCGCCGTGGCCATCTGTGTGGCCGAACGCCGGCGGACCCGGCCGCGTCGCCGCAGCAGGATGCCGGCGTGGCGCCGCAGGGCCGTCCGCAACAAGCAGGCCCTCTCAGCACTGCTCGTCATAGCGATCTTGGCCGTCGTCCTCCTCGCCTTCACCCCGGTCCTGCGGCCCGTAGCGGACACGGCGGCCGGAGCCGTCGTGCTCGGCGCGTTGCTGGGGCTGCTTTCCTTCGCCGGCCTGACGTACCTGCCGGTGGCTGCCACGATCACGTACGGTCCCGTCCTGGGGGACGAAACGCTCTGGGCGGCTGTGGCGCTGCCGGTCGTCGTCGCCGGAGCGCTCGGCGAACTCGCCGACTGGTGCATGACCTCCCGGGGCTGGAGCCGGGATCCGGGCTGGCGACTCGAACGGCTCCGGTGGGCGACCTGGTCACTCCGGTCACGCAACGAGCAGCGTACGGCCGACCGCGAGCAAGGCAGAGCGGACAGGATCGCCCGTCAGCGGGCGATTCTCACCGTCCCGCCCAGCCGATGGGGTACCTTCAGCCGGACGCTGCTGTGGTCGCTGATGATTCTGCCCGGCGCCGTGGTCGTGCTGGTCTCGGCGGGAGCGTTGGCAGGGGCCGTGCCGTCCGGGCTGCCGCCCGGCTTCCTGATGGCCTCGCTGCTGGGAGGCTGGCTCGCGATCCTGGTGGTCGCCGCGTTCATCACCGTCACCAGCGGTGACGCACCGCTCGCCCGGGAGGCGCTGTCCGTCGGAGCCGTCGCCGAACTGGCCCTGATGGCGTATCTCGTCGCGGGCCCGTTCGGCGACTGGCTGGCCTCGGCCTGGCCACGGGACGGCTCGCCGCTGTGGACCATGGCCGTCGTGGGCGTCTACCTCCTGGACTCCCGCGCCCACAGGCCGATCCGCACGTCCGTCCCGGCGATCAACGCCGCGTACGCGGTGGTCATGTTCCCGGTCGGGCTGCTGGCGCTCACGCTGTCGGACAGAGGACTGACGCTGCTGCTCATCGGCACGCTCGTGCACCCCCATCCCGGCATCGTCATGGCCGGGCTGACGCTCAGCATGATCTACGTGTTCCGTGCCGGGCTGGTGATGTGGCGCCTGCCGAACCCGAGGGTGACGATCGCCCAGCTGCGCCGCAGCCCCGAACTGCAGCGGCTCAAGCTCTGGGGATCGTGGCTGCACACGTGGGAGAGCGGACTCCCGCAGCGCAGAGGCATGGATCTCATCCGGTGGCTGGGGATCGTCCCGCTCCAGATGAGCCAGGGCGTGCCCGTACACCGCCGGGGTGCGGTCCACCAGCAGCCGGGGCTGTCCGACCAGCACATGCTGCCGCTGTTCGACCTGGTGGAGGAAGGGCTGGAGCTGGCCGGGCGGGTGGCAGAACGCCAGCCGGACACCGTCCAAGACGTGATCTTCGAGGCCATCCGCGCGGAACGGGGATGGGCGACGCTGATGCACTCGCAGACCCTGCTCGCCCTGCGCCGGATCGAGGAGGCGGAGATCCTCGGCGCGCAGGCCGTGGAGCTGTTCGACCGCACCGAGCGGCGGTCCGCCGCCGCGCTTGCCCGGGTCGCGCACGGCCTGACCCTGGCCGAGCTCGGCAGGGACGGCGACGCGCTGCGGCTCCTGCGCGGGGTGGCCGAGGACACGGCGATCGATCCCGGGGTGCGGGAGCTGGCGGCTCGGCGCGGGGTCCCCCTTGCCCCGCCCGGGGCGGACCAGGCCTCCTGGCTCGAGCTCGCGGGAAGCGTACAGTCCCCGGCGGCATTCAAGGCGTTGCTGAGCGAGGACGAGGAGCCGCGCGGTGAGCGATATCCGCCGCTCACCCGGCACGCGATCCTCGCCGTCGGCCGGCGGATACTCAAGCGGCTGCGCCGGTCGGCCGCCGACAAGACGGCGCTCTATCCGACACCGTTCACCGCGCACCTCGAACTGCTCGCGGGCGCGCGCGAAGACGCGTCCGACGGCCGGACCCGACGGGCGCGGCGGGAGCTGCGGCGAGCCCTGGCCTGGGCCAAGGCCAACGGCCAGCGGCTGGCGGCGGCCGAGACCGGCATCGAGCTCGCCCGCCTGGACCGCATGGTCGACCCCGGCAACGCCTACCGGCTGCTGTCCGAGGCGCGCGCCACGCTGGAGGAACTGCGCGCCGACTACCTGGAGCCCGACGCCCGGATCACGCAGGGCAGGCTGCTCGCCGAGGCGTGCGCCATGACGGTGGACCTGCTGACCGCCGGTGTGCCCGGCCCGGCCCGGCTGTGGCCGTCGGATCCCGCCGCCGCCGCGCTGGAGGTGAGCGAGCTCGGGCGGGCGCGTGTCCTGCTGGAACTCCTGGGCGACGGCGTGCTGAGCAGGGCGAGCGGGCACTGGGCGGCGGCCGAGCGCCGTGCGATCGAGGCCGAGGCCGCGGCGCGTACCAAGGTGTCCGGCACGGACGGCGCCGCCAGGGCCGCGGCGATCGGCGCGTGGCGCACCGCGTTGCGGGAGCTGAACGAGGTCTGGGCAGGCATGGAACGCCAATCAGCCGCACCGGAGCTGGCCGAGTACGCGGCACTTCGCCGGGGTACCCCGGCCGGAACGAGCGAGATCCGCGCGCTCCTTACCGGGTCCACGACACTGCTGCTCGCCTTCCACGTGACCGAGGGGCCCGTGGTCACCTTCGGCGTCACCGGCGCGCACGACGGGGTCCGGGTGAACCGCGACCCGCACTCCGGCCTGAAGGCACGAACCCCGGATCAGCGCCCTGGCCAGGCTCCGGGCACGCCGAAGGAGCTGGCGAGCCGGTTCCTGGCCGAGGCCAGGGAGAACTACGCGGGCCTGCCGGCCCCCGCGCTCCGCTGGAGCGAACCGGGCGACGTCATCTGCCTGGTCCCGCACGGCCCGCTGCACCAGGTGCCGCTCGGCGCGCTCGACATCGATCTCGGCGACGGGGTCACGGGCCCTTTGATCACCCGCAACCCGGTGGTCTACCTGCCCAGCGCCTCGGCGCTGCGGCACGTCCGAGCACGTACGAAGCCGCGTACGGGCGGGCGAGCGGAGACCCGGCGAGCCGGGGCGATCGTCGTGGCGGACACGATGGCCGACGCGCCCGTGGTGCACGGCCGCCTCCAGGCCGCCGATCTGGCCGCCCGGTTCGACGCCCGCGTCCTCAGCGGAGCCGAGGTCACGAAGGAGCGGGTCCTCGCCACCATCGCCGAACAGGGCCGCCTCGACCTGCTGCATCTGGCCTGTCACGGGTTCTTCGACTCCGAGGAGCCGCTCAGGTCCGGCGTCCATCTGGCGAGAGGCGACCTCCTGACCGCGGCGGACATCCTCGACCTGCGCCTGGACGCCGACCTGGTGACGCTCGCGGCCTGCGACAGCGGGCTCGGCAGGCACCGCCCCGGCGACGAGCTCATCGGCCTCACCCGCTCGCTCCTCTACGCCGGAGCGGCGTCCGTGCTGGTCACGCTCTGGAAAGTGGAGGAGATCTCGACCGTGCTCCTGCTGCGCGAGTTCTACGCCCGGTGGGCGTCCGGCACGTCGAAGGCCGAAGCGCTTCGCCAGGCCCAGCTCTCGCTCGCGGCCCTCCGCCCGGACCGGCTGATCTCCTACCACCAGCAGATCCGCGCCGAGCTCGGCTCATCGGACGCCGGCACGCGACGACAGCTCGATCGCGGATTCGCCGACGCGCTGCTCAAGGCCCGCCGGTTCGCCGAGGCGTACGCGGCCTACGAGGAACTGCTCGCGGCCGCCGCGCCGGACTCGCCGGAGGCCCTGGAGCTCACCGCCCTGCTCGCGCGCTCCCGCCGGGCGAGCAGGGCAACGCCCGCGCCGACCGGCTACCGGCCTTACGCCGATCCGTACTATTGGGCGGGGTTCACCCTGGTGGGCGCCTGGGAGTGACCTTGAGCTGCGGTAAGTGGACGGCCATCGCGTGATCCTTCGAACGGTGTGCATCCACGAAGGAGGCCAGGCGATGGCCGCAGATCACAGTGTGACGGCCGAGCAGTCGCCGGCCAGGCAGATTGAGACCGGGAACTCCGACTTGTCGCACGGCGGGGCCTTAGATCTGATCGGCGGCTGCCGAGTCGTCCGAATCCTGGGTCACGGGTTCCGGGCCGTTACGGAACCGGTAGCCGGTCGACCGGAGATGCCGGTATTCGAGCACGGCCAGCACCAGGGCCGTGGCGGCACCGCAAAGGTTCAGCGTGAGCCACAGCCAGTCGGGCACGCCCTTGGTGTCGCGCGCGATGAGCTCCTGGCCGCTGATCAGCAGCATGAGCACCGTTGTGCCGATCGGCGCGAGCAGCGGATGGACCTCGCCCATCCAGAACCCGGTGCGCGCCGCCCAGTAGATCGTGCAATACCAGAGGCAGAAGAACCAGGGAACGAGAACGATCGCCAAGAGTATCGCCAGGAGAACCCAGAGTGCCGCGCCCCCTGAGGCGTTGATGTCGATGTCACTGGTGAACTCGGCCTCACCATTGGCCAGCGAGGCGAAACTGAGGTTGCCGGACGCGGCGAAAATCAACACGATCGGCAGGTAGAAAAGGGCCAGCGCGAGCACCGAGCGTCCGATCAGGCGCAGCACGCCGGGCAGCAGCTGGGCGCGAAGTCCGGAGCGGGTCACGATGAATATCGTGAGCAGCGCCAGCGGCAGCAGGATGACGGCCAGCCGCCCGGTTTCCATCGCCTTCTGGATGATGTTGCCCCAGACGTCCTGGTAGTGCGAGGTCGCCACCAGGATCACGCCGAGGCCGATAATCGACCGCCAGAAGGCCAGCCGGTCCAGCATCCGGTCCTTGGGCGACGGGCCGACCCGGGGCTTGTACAGGAACTTCGCGGTCATCCAGGGAAAGAGCACGGTGGCGACGACGCGCCAGGTCGATTTGCGGCCACTGGGCTCGAGCCTCTGACCGTCGTTCGTCTGCACTGCGGACATCTGGCTCCTCTGCGATATCAACCCGGTACCGCGGACCCTCGTCTAGCAGGTTGACCGAATAGCCGGCGGGTTGGTTCGCACATCCGGTCAAATGTGAGTGGAGTCACAAAGTGCTTGGCGAGCCGATCAACTCGGACAGCGTCGCAGGGCTGCTGGAGCAGCGGGCCTGGGCTGCGCGTTTGTCGGTGGCGTGCTCTAGCTTGCTTATACCGACCGGCGTGGGAGGCAAGGATGAACGCTGCCGAACTGCTTGAGCCGCCCAAGCTGTGGGAGGCGGCGGAAGTTCTCGGCCGTCCCGGCCCAGGCGGGTACGGTCACGCGAGGTAGAGGCGTTCGCGGAAGGCTCCGCGCTCTTCACGTTTGGCCGCGGCGACCGCTTCGATCGTGGCCCAGTCGTGCCCGTGGACCGCGGCCAGAGCGCGTAGGACCTCGTACACGTCAGCGATCTCGCCGGATACCTCGTCTGGTGACGCCTGCCCGAGCTCGGTGGACTCCTCGAACAACTTGGCCACCAGGGCATCTCGGTAGGCGTCCTCGGGGAGCACCGTGACGGCCGGTTCCTGGCCGCTCTGGCGAATGATGTCCGGAATTTTGTCTCGCACCAGTTTCCCCATGTCCCGGAGTCCTCCAAGGTCAGTACGGCAGAGGT